>JBDTVP010000015.1:0-41824 GCA_040007175.1 Spartobacteria bacterium | reverse complement strand
ACGCCAAATCGTTTCCAATTCGACGCTCAAACTTGATAACTGAAACTCTCGGACCGGACATCTTACCTTCCGGTCGTATTTCTCAGACTCAGCTCTAAAAAGTTGTTTTTACTACCCTGTATGTAGATTTCAAAGAACCAGCGGTTCTGCATTTTCCGGGCGTCAAAAAACTCAATCCTGGCGCCGACGATAATTCACGTTGCCGTTCATCATGCCGGGACAAAATTGAGTTCAATTTGCAGTCCCAAAATTTGCGAGAACCAGCTTCGTCGGTCTTTCGACTGGTGAAGCCCCGCTTCCTGCGGGATGGCGAAAATAGCCTGCCCGTCTGCCCCGTCAACTGCGAAGAGCGATTTTTTTTGCAAAATCTTTCGCAATCGATGTCCCGTACGGGTTTTCTGCAGCCTTCTCCGGCGGAACGCGACCGCGTTTTTACCCTAGGAAAAGGCTTTGGTCAGAGGAAACGGAACCTCCCGAATGAGAGCGCCGAAAAAATTGGAAATTTATTGCTTCCTTCGCAGTCGCCTCGCCGAAAACCGCACAATCTTGAACAGCGCGCCCTTTTTGCGATAGCGCGCTCGGCGTCTTCATCTAGTTTGGCCGACATGAATCGCCATAATGACCGTCGCGCCGACGAACTGCGCGTGGTGAATTTCGAACTCGGCATCGCTCCGCATGCCAGCGGTTCGGTCCTGGTCTCGATGGGAAACACTCGGGTCCTTTGCGGGGTGATGATCGAGGAAGCGGTCCCGCGGTGGATGAAAGAGCAGCGCGTCACGGGCGGCTGGCTGACGGCTGAATACTCCATGTTGCCCTACTCGACGCTGACGCGGAAACCGCGCGATATCGCGAAGGGCCGGCTCGATGGACGGAGCAGCGAAATCCAGCGACTGATCGGCCGCTCGATGCGGGCGGTGATCGATCTCGAGAAACTCGGTGCGCGCACCATCTGGGTCGATTGTGATGTGCTGCAAGCCGATGGGGGAACGCGCACCGCGGCGATTACGGGTGCGAGCGTGGCCGTTTCGCTGGCTTGCGCGCGGCTCGTAGCGGAAAAGAAGATCACGGAATCTCCGATCAAGAATCTGGTCGCGGCCGTTAGCGTCGGGGTGTGCGACGAAGTTGCGTTGCTCGATCTCGATTACGAGGAAGACAAAACTGCCACCGTCGATCTCAACCTTGTCGCGACGGAAAACGGCGCACTGGTCGAAGTGCAGGGCGCCGGCGAGGAAGCAACTTTTTCCCACGAGCAACTGCACGAAATGTTGTCGTTAGGCAGAAAAGGCATCGCCGACCTTGTCCTCGCGCAGCGTGCCGCGCTCGCGACCGAGCCAGCCGTCGCCGGGTAAAGTGTTTGCCGCGCTCCCCGACATGCGGTAGAGCGGGAGCTTCCCGATGAAGAAAGCATTGATCACCGGAATCACCGGACAGGATGGCAGCTACCTCGCCGATCTCCTTCTCGAGAAAGGCTACGAAGTTCACGGAATCATCCGGCGAGCAAGCACCTTCAACACCTCGCGGATCGACCATCTTTATGCCGATCCGCACATTAACGGCGTGCGCCTTTTTCTGCACTACGGGGACCTGAGCGACTCGGTCAGTCTCGTGAAGTTAATCTACGAGTTGAAGCCGGATGAAATTTACCACCTCGGCGCGCAGAGCCACGTCCGGGTCAGTTTCGATATCCCGGAATACACGGCGGACGTCACCGGGGTCGGCACCATCCGGATCCTCGAAGCGATCCGTGAAGCAGGGGTGCGTTCTCGTTTTTACCAGGCTTCGAGCAGCGAGATGTTTGGCAAAGTGCAGGAGGTACCGCAGACCGAGACGACGCCATTCTGGCCGCGCAGTCCGTACGGCGTGGCGAAGGTTTTCGCTTATTGGGCGACGGTCAATTACCGCGAAAGTTACGGGCTTTGCGCGAGCAACGGGATTCTCTTTAACCATGAGAGCCCGCGCCGCGGCGAGACGTTTGTCACGCGCAAGATCACGCGCGCGGTCGCGGCGATCAAGAACGGCCTGCAAAACGAACTCTTCCTCGGCAATCTCGATGCGAAGCGCGATTGGGGTTATGCGCCGGAATATGTCGAAGGCATGTGGCGCATTTTACAGCACGACGAAGGAGATGATTTTGTGCTCGCCACGAACGAGACCCACACGATTCGTGAGTTCCTCGACATCGCTTTCGGGCGGGTCGATCTCGACTGGAAAAAGTACGTGAAGCACGACGAGCGTTATGAGCGCCCGGCAGAAGTGGAGCTCTTGATCGGCGACCCGGCGAAGGCGAAGCGGATTCTCGACTGGGAACCGAAGGTGCGATTCCGCGAGTTGGTCGAGATCATGGTCGATGCCGACGTGAAGCTTTTGTCGGAACCGACCGCGCGAGAGCAACTCGGGCAGCTTCCCTAACGAACGTCCGCGGCCCTAACGAATCTGCGTCGGGGCGAAGTTGTGCGTTGAGGCAAATCGATCCGTCACCGGGGTCAGACCCGACACGAGCGCGGCTAGTGGCTGGTTAGCAATTTGGACCCGAGCTCCCTGGCCGACGATGTCGAAAAGTTCGATCACGTCGCGCGATCTCATGCGCACGCAGCCGTAGCTCACGGGTAGGCCGATGTTCCGCTCTTCGGGCGTGCCGTGGATGTAGATGTAACGGGAATAGGCGCGGGAATTTTGCGGCTCCTCGCCGCGTAACCAGAGGATGCGGGAGACAATAATGTCACGCCCCGGCGCATCGGGCGGAACAATCTCGCCGGTCGGCCGCCGATCCTTGAAAGCCGCGCCGCTCGGAGCGCCATCGCCGATTTTCTTCGCGATCTCGAGCCGGCCAAGTGGAGTCCAACTGGTGTTCGGTAGATCGCCGATTCCGAACTTGGAAGTCGAAACCGGGTAAGTGGCCAAAGGCGCTCCATCCTGCAGCAGCGCCATGCGTTGCTCCGGGATGCTGACGATGACCTGGTGCCGCCGGTCGACCGTCGTGCAGGATGCGCCTAACGAGACGAGCGCGGCCGCGGCCAGAAAGCGAAAAAAGCTCCGGATCCTCATACCCTGCGCAGACGAAAAAATTCTTCCGCGGTTTCGGTGGTGGCGCGGGCCAGGTCCTCGAGCGCCATGCCGCGGGCGGCGGCGATGCTTTCTGCGACGAGGCGGGTATGCGCCGGTTCGCAGCGTTTCCCCCGGTGCGGCTCGGGTGCGAGATACGGGCAATCCGTCTCGACCATGAACTCGCCTAACGAAAGCGCGGCCGCGACGTCACGGACCGCGGCGCCATTCTTGAAAGTCACAATCCCAGTGAAGGAAACAAGATGCCCGAGCGCGATCACTTCCTCCGCCTGTTCCCTCGTCCCGCCAAAACAGTGGAAGACGCCGCTCACTTTACGTCCGTATTCGCGCAGAACCTCAAGGGTATCTTCCCACGCATCGCGCTGGTGGATGACCACGTTGAGCCCGAGTTCGACCGCGAGATCGAGCTGCTGTTGGAAGAGACTCGCCTGTTTACTTTTCAGCGCGCCGTCGTGAATTCCACCCTCGATTTCGTCGTCGGTCTCGGCTTGCAACGCGCCGGAAATAACCTGCGTTTTGCGTTCCTGGGCCACCGTCGCGCTCGGGAGGCGATGATAATCGAGTCCGGTCTCGCCGATCGCTGCTACGCGCGGATTTTTCGCCAGTTCGCGCAACGGCGTGATGACGTCCTCGGGAGCGTCTTCGGCACTCGACGGGTGAACTCCGATGACGGCAAAGACATTCGAATGTTTTTCGGCCAGCTGGACCGCGCGCTGACTGCTCGCGAGCGAGGTGCCGATGGTGATGATGCGCGTGACGCCCGTCTCTTGGGCGCGGGCCAAGACCGCATCGAAGTCCGTGGCAAAGTCCGGGTAGTCAAGATGCGCGTGAGTATCGATCAGCATCGCGGAAGGTAGCGCAAGCTTCCGCCTTGCGCGCAAGTTTCCAAACGGACGAAGGCGGCCGCTACCACTCGATGACCGAGCCGGCCCAGGTTAAGCCGCCGCCGAAGACGACCATCAGGACGTAGTCGCCGGCTTTGATCCGCCCGCTCCGGTTTGCTTCGTCCAGCGCGATCGCGACGGCCGCGGCCGAGGTATTGCCGTAGCGATCGAGATTCACGAAAATTTTCTCGACCGGGATCTTCAACCGGGAGGCGATCGCCTCGATGATCCGGACATTGGCCTGATGCGGAATGACGCAGGCAATGTCGTCGATCGTTAGGCCAGCTTTCGCGAGCGCTTTCTTAGCCGCGTCGACCATGGCGGTGACGGCCTGTTTGTAAACTTCCTTGCCGGACATTTTGATTGTCTGGAGGTGATCGTCGACGTTATCGCGCGTGATCGGATGGCGGGTGCCGCCGCCCGGCATCCAGAGGATATCGGCATAATCGCCATCACTCGCGATGTGCGTGCTGATGAGGCCGTGGCTGCCGCTGTCGCGATGCCGCAGGATGGCTGCGCCGGCGCCGTCACCGAAGAGGACGCAGGTGTTGCGCTCGGTCCAGTCGGTGATGTTAGTCAGCTTTTCCGCGCCGATCACAAGCACCGTGTCGTAGGTGTGGCAGGTGATGAATTGCTGCGCGATTTCGATCGCAAAAAGGAAACCGGCGCAGGCCGCCGAGATGTCGAGACAGGCCGCTTTCTTGGCCCCGATTTTGGTTTGAATGAAACAGGCGGTGGCGGGAAAGACCATGTCCGGGGTGGCGGTCGCGACCAGAATGAGATCGATTTCTTCCCCGGTAATGCCGGCCTGCTCCATCGCGGCGAGGGCGGCTTTCGCGCCCATGTCGCTGGTGTATTCGTCTTCCGCGGCGACCCGACGTTCCCTGATCCCAGTGCGGCTGGTGATCCACTCGTCATCGGTATCGACGATTTTGGAAAGGTCTGCGTTCGTCAGTATTTTCTCCGGCACGTAGCTGCCGGTGCCGACGATCGAGACAGTGCGGAGCGGCTTAGCGGACCGCGGACTCGAGGCGGGCGTTCGTTTCATTATAGCGGCTGATTTCTTCGACGATATGTGGATTGACCTGCTGTTCAATCGACTCGGTCGCAACCCGCAAAGCATTCTTGATCGCGAGCGGGGTGCTCCCGCCATGCGCGATGATGCAGATGCCGTTCAACCCGAGGAGTGGCGAACCGCCGTATTCCTCGTAGTTCACTTTCTTTTTGATCGCGCGAAAAGCGTTCTGCGCGAGATAGGCGCCAGCCATCCGCAATTTGTTTTTCGTTAGCTCATGCTTGAGCCATTTAAAAATCGCGTCGCCGACTGATTCGCAGGTCTTGAGAATGACATTGCCGACGAAGCCATCGCAAACTACGACCTCGACCGGATGAGCAAAAAGATCGTGACCCTCGACGTTGCCACGGAAGTTGAGCGAGCTCCGCTTCAACATTTTGAACACTTCCTTCGTCAGGTCGGTGCCTTTCACGTCCTCGCCGCCGATCGACATTAAACCGATCGAAGGATTTTTGTAGCCGAGGACGTGGCGTGAATACACCGAGCCCATGACCGCGTATTGGAGCAGGTGTTCAGGTCGGGCGTCGCTGTTCGCGCCGGCGTCGATCAGGACAAAAATATTCGTCTCGGAAGGAATAACGGCCGCGATCCCGGGCCGATCGATCCCGGGGAGAGTGCGCAACTTGATCGTCGTCGATGCAACCGCCGCGCCGGTGTGGCCCGCGCTCACGATCGCCGCCGCATCGCCTTTTTTAACCAGGTCAACCGCGCGACTGACCGACGAATCTTTTTTCCGCCTAACGGATTCGACTGCGCCGTCTGACATCTCGACGACCTGGGTGGAATGCACGATCTCGATCCGGCGATCGTTGCAGTCTTGTTTCTTCAGCTCCGCTTCGATCTGGGGCGTGTCGCCGACAAGGAAAAGTTTGTCGATCTGGGAATACTCGCGCAAGGCAAGGACGGCGCCGCCGACCAGATTGGGCGGCCCGAAATCGCCACCCATGGCGTCCAGAGCGATTTTCATCGAGGGGCCAATCTGCGTTTTTCAGTCGGCGAATGCAAAACCAAAAAATGGTTGAGTAGGTGAGAGGTTGAGGAGATGCGCGGCGGAAGTTTAAGGTCCACTCAACCTCTCAACTCCTCAACCGCTCAACTCTCAAGCTTCTACCGTCAAGACCTGGCGGCCTTTGTAGTAACCGCAGGACGCGCATGCCGTGTGCGACTGCACCGTGCTGCCGCACTGCGCGCATTTGTTGAGCTGCGGCGCCTGCCAGCGGTGCGATGCTTTGCGTGTGCGCAAGCGCATCTTTGAAGTTTTGCGTTTTGGGACTCCCATACGAGCGGTGTAGGAAAGCAGGAAATTCGCAAAAGGCAACCGTCGTCTTCCCTCGTGTTCCTCCTTGAGAGCGTGCCGCCTCGTGTCCGCGTACGAGCACGATCTCGAACAGGAGAGGGGGTCAAAGATCGAGCTTGTCGAGAGCACTCCAGTCTGGCGGACGCACTTCGAGCACACTCTTGTCTTCCGCTTGTTTGCCTGTTTCCTCGGCCGGACAGACGCGGCCGCCTTCGCGATCGCAATGCGGATAGGGCGGGAGATTAAGCAGGATGTCCTCCCGCATGTAGGGCGTGAGATCGATCAGCTCGGGGCCGGTCAACTCGGTGTGCAAAGCGAAATCTTTCACTTCGATCTCGAAGGGGAATGCCTCCAGACAGCGCACGCAGTGCAGTTCCACCGGCTGCGTCAATTCGCCATTGGCCCAGAGCGCGCCTTCGGAAATGCCGGCATCGAGCGCGTAACGCAACGGCCCCGCGCATTGCACCTCCCCCGGATCGAGCTGCGGAATGGGGCAATCTTCCTCGCCTTCCAAATGCAAACCCGCATCCGGGATTTGCCGTAAATGAATCTTCACTCGCGCATCCTTTCGAAATTCATCGCCGCAACTTCTTCCTAAAACTCTCCACCACACACGAGGGAACAAATTCCGTCACGTCGCCGCCGAGCCGCGCGATTTCTTTCACGATCCTCGAGCTCAGGTAAGTGTACTCTTCCTTCGGCATAAGAAAGATCGTTTCGATGGTCGCTTCCAGTTTGCGATTCATCAGCGCCATCTGGAATTCGAATTCAAAGTCCGAGACCGCCCGGAGGCCGCGCACGACGGCGTGGGCTTTTTGTTGGACCGCGAATTCGACCAGCAATCCATCCAGCGGCGCCACCTTCACTCCCTCCATCCCCGCGGTGACCTGATGGAGCAGGGCGAGCCGTTCCTCGAGCGTGAAGAGCGGTTGTTTTTGATCGTTGTGCGCGACGGCCACGATCACTTCATCGAAGAGTTTGTGCGCCCGGTCGATGACGTCGAGATGCCCGTTCGTCACCGGGTCGAAGCTGCCAGGATAGATCGCGCGTCGCATGGGGCGGAAATTCGCAGAGGAACGCGGAAATTCAACGGAACAGGACGAGACGATGGGTTGCCCTTGGCCGGGCGCACTCCAGATTATCGACCAAATGGCAAGCACGCCCCCGTATCGATCCGTCGCGGTGGCGGCCGGTTTTTCCCCTCGCTTTCACCAGGTCCTGGCGGAGGCGAACCGTGTCCGCGAGCGCTTCGGCGCGGCCCTGAGCATGATTTACGTCGGCAAACACGACGCCACGACCGAGCGCAAATTTGCCGAGGCGATCAAAACGTTAGGCCTGCCGGCCGATTCCGTGGTGCACTATGAAGAAGGCGACCCCGGCCTCGCCATCCTCGCCGCCGCGCGCAAGCTGAAGGTCGATCTCCTCGTCGCCGGTGCCTTGGAAAAAGAAGCGGTGCACCGGCAATTTCTCGGCGGGGTGGCGCGGCGGTTGGTGCGCGAAGCGACCTGCTCGGTCATGCTTTTCACCAAGCCGGAAGCGGTCCCCAAGCCGCTTCGTCACATCGTCTTTATCGCCGAGTATTCCGACCACGCCCAGGCTGCGTTGCGCCGCACTTTGCACTTGGCCGAGCGGGAGAAATGCGAGCGGCTCTACGTCATTCGCAGTTACACCAGCTTCGACAAGGCGCGCGCCGCGCGGCGCTCGAAGACTGCGAAAAGCAGCGCGCGCACCCTGGAGGAAGAAGAGATTGCGCTCCAGGATTTCATTCTCGCGGCAGGAGCGACGCCGGTCCCGATCGAAGCGCGTTGCATCAAGGGCAACACCGGATTTTCCACATCGAATTTCGTCCAATCCGTCGAGGCGGATCTGCTTGTCGTGCCGATGGAGACGAAGCCCGAGACGAAGCTAAAATTGCCCGGGCGCATCTCGTGGATCACGGACGTGATCCCGTGCAACCTCTGGATCGCGCGCTAGGCGTCACTGAGTGTCGGCCCAATCCCCTAACGAAAGAAATTTCGCTGCTTTTCCGTGATCGGGCGCCCGAGGCGTTCGAGCACGAGGAGCATGTCTTCCCAAACCTTGCGCTTCTCGGTGTTGTTCTGGTTCCGCAACAAATAGGAGGGATGAAAAGTGATCATCAACGGCGTCTCACGGTAGGCATGCCAGCGCCCGCGCAGCTTGCCCATCGGTTCACGAATCTGAAGCAAGCCTTCGACCGCCGTGGCGCCGAGCGCGACCATCACCTTTGGCTCGATGATCTCGATTTGCTCGGTCAAATAGGGCAGACAGGTCGCCATTTCCGCTGGGGTTGGCTTGCGGTTGCCCGGTTCACCCGCCGGCATGTCGGGCCGACATTTCAGGACGTTGGCGATAAACACATCGTCCCGGCTGAAGCCCATCGCGGTGATGATCTTGGTCAGCAATTGCCCGGCGCGGCCGACGAACGGTTCGCCCTGCCGGTCTTCATCCGCGCCCGGCGCTTCGCCGACGAACATCAATTCCGCATCCACATTTCCCACCCCGAAGACCGTCTGGGTGCGCGCCGCGGCGAGGTGCGGACATTGCAGGCAGACGGCGACACGGTCGCGCAGCGGCGCGAGGCGCTCGGCCTTGCTTTGCCTAACGACGGGCGGAAGATCGCGCAACCGGGCGAGCGCTGCGCGGTTGGCGCGCGGCGGGCGATCGTTCTCGCGCTGGAGCCGGCCGAGGGTGCCGAGCGCGCTCTCGAGGGCTTGGGAAAATTTGTCCATGGGCGCGCCCCACTCTTGAAGGTTTTGCGCGCGGCGGCAATCCCTTTGATGGTGGCGCGATGAGCGGCCGGGTCAGCGATTACGATTTCGAGTTGCCCGAGGAACTGATCGCGCAACGTCCACCGCCGCGCCGGCAGGACGCGCGCATGCTCGTGCTCGACCGCGCCCAGGAAACAATCGCACACCGCCGTTTTGCCGATCTGCCCGAGTTCGTTAGGCCGGATGATCTGCTCGTGCTCAACAACACCCGTGTGCTCGCGGCGCGCCGTTTTTCTGATGACGGCACGATCGAGTTTTTGTTTCTCGAACAACTGGATGCGCGCGACTGGAAATGCCTCGTCAAACCAGGGCGCAAGATGCGGCTCGGCGCGACCGTGCAGCTCGATGGCGTGACCGGTCGGGTGGGGGAAATTTTCCCGGAAGGCGAGCGCCTGGTGCGATTCGAACACGCCCTCGATCCTTATCGCTCGGGGGATATTCCTTTGCCTCCCTACCTCAATCGCGCCGCGGACGCCGAAGACACGACGCGTTACCAGACCGTTTTCGCGCGGAAGCCGGGCGCGGTCGCCGCGCCGACCGCGGGCCTGCATTTTACCCCGGAAATTCTCGCGCAGTTGCCGCACACCTTTATCACGCTGCATGTCGGCACTGGCACGTTCCGGCCCGTGCAGAGCGAAACGATTGCCGAGCATCGGATGCACGCGGAGCGGTTCACCATGACGGAAGCAGCGGCCGACGCGATCAACGGCGCAACGCGGCGGTTAGCGGTCGGGACGACCTCGGTGCGGGTGCTGGAAGCAGCGGCGCAGCGCGAGGGGCGCTTTTTCGCGCAGGAAGGAGCGACGGATATTTTTATTTATCCGCCTTACGAGTTTCGCGCAGTGGATCGGCTACTGACCAACTTCCATCTCCCGCGCTCGACCTTGCTCATGCTCGCGGCGGCATTCGCGGGCCGGGATTTCATCCTGCGCGCCTACGCGGAAGCGGTGTGCGAGCGCTATCGTTTCTACAGCTACGGGGACTGCATGCTCATCCTGTAGAGGTTCCGCCGATTATGTTAGCGTCGCGGAATGGATCCATCCGACATTTCCGAGCCACGCGGCGAACTCGTCACCCGTACCGTTGCCATGCCGAAGGACACGAACCCGAACGGCGACATTTTTGGCGGCTGGCTAATGGCGCAAATGGATCTCGGGAGCGGCATCCTGGCATCGAAGAAAGCGCGCACCCGCGTGGTGACCGCGGCCCTCGACGGCATGTCGTTCCTCCAGCCGGTCAGGGTGGGGGACACGGTCGCCTGTTATGCCTGGGTCGAATCGGTCGGCCGCACCTCGATGAAAATCCCCGTCGAAGTGTGGGTGCAACGCTACATGCGCACGGAGCAAACGCTGGTCACTCGCGCGGTCTTCACCTATGTCGCGGTCGATCAGAAAGGCAAACCGATCCCGGTGCAGCGCGATTGAGTGCTCGTTAGGCTGCTACTCGCCGCTGCTGACTGATTCCGGACCGGAAACGCCCGAAGCGATCATCGGCTCGCTCGGTTCGGACTCGGGGATCGCCGTCTTTTTCGGTCGCATCCGCTTCTGCTGTTTTACCCGGCCGGCGCTCGATTTCTTAACGTAGCGCGAGTAGGCCCGCTCTTGCCGGCCTTGCGTGGTCAGCATCGAGCAACCCGAGCAGAGGATTGAGGTCACAAGGAGGAGAGCCAAGGCACAGTGAAGTTTTTTCATCGATTAATTTTTTACCAGGACTTTCTCTTCCTTGCCCTCGCTCAATTCGAAAAGTCCCGCGCGCACCATCTGATCGACGGTTTGATAAATTTTCCAATCGCAATACTCGCTCCGGCCGTGCAGCTCGGCCAGAGTGTGGGCGTCGTTGTAGGCGAGCTGCCAGATTTCTTCCGCCACGGGGCGGAGTCCCTGGAGCTCAGGCTTATCCCAGACGAGGTTTAATTTCTGGCGCTTCAACTGGGCCGAACTGTCGCGCATCCGTTTGCGTAACTCCTCAAACTGGTCGCGCATTTGGATCGCATTAATCAAAATTTCATCCGCCTGGCGGGTCAACGCGCTCCCTTCGCCCCAATCCGCGCCGACCTGCGTTTGATTCGAAAACGCGAAGGTCCCGGAGCGATGTTCGTGGAGGAAAAGCTGCCAGAACGCTTCCTCCCCGCTCAGGTGCTGGAAGCGGCCCCAGCGCGGCGTGCCTTTTTCGAAATAGAAGGTCGAAATCGTTTCGCCTTCTTCATCAGCGATCGTCAGCAGTCCGGTTTGCATCGACTGGATGATCGTCTGATAAATCGTGACGATGTCGAAATTGGAAAGGCTGCCGGTCAACTCGAGCGCGGTGTGCGATGTGCGGGCCAGTTCACGCGCTTGGAAGAGGCGGTTAGCCAGCTTCTCGGCCAAGTAGAGGAAGAACGAGGGGACGCGCTGCATGATTTCCGGAAAGTCTTTCCGATGGAAACATTGCACGCTGAGCGCGGCGCAGGCCCGGGCGGAATGATCGCGCGGCAACTCCATCAACGCGCCCATCTCACCGAAGAGATCACCGCGGGAAAGCAGCGTCGTGCCACCGGTCCGGAAATTTTGGGCGAACAGCTCGGCTGCGCCGCGGGTGATGATGAAAACCTCGTCACCCGGCTGGTCAGCCGTGTAAACGATCTCGTTCTCGCCGAAATGCTTCACTCGTGAGAGCGAGCCGATCGCCTTCAACTCCACGAGTTGAAGCGACCTGCAAAAGGCAAAGAAATCGCGCTGGGCCATCCCTAGAGAAAAGCAAGACTCGTGCGGGAACTACGGGGAATGGTGAAGATTTTTTTTGGGGCCGCTTTGCAAGCCCGCGGAATCGCCGGTAAACCTTCTTCCGATGCCCGGGCTGGCCTACCTTTTTGAGCGGTTCCCCTCGTTCACCCAAACGTTTTGCTACCGGGAAATCGGGGAGCTGCATCGCCAGGGCGAGTCTCCGTCCATTTTTTCGATTCGCACTCCGACCGACGAACCGGCGCAGGATTGGGACGCCTCGATCGTTCGCCGGGTCCAATATCTGCCGGATGACAAGGCTCTCGTGCGCGAAGTAGACCTCGACCTGCGCAAAGGCCGGCTGCCCGAGCGGGCGGCGACCGAAATCGCCAAGTGGGGCCGGAAGACTGATTTCCTCCGGCTCTACCAGGCGGCCTACCTTGGTCCGCGCTTGCAGGCGCTCGGGGTGCGGCACGTGCACGCGCACTTCGCCGGCCTTGCCGCGCGGACCGCTTATTGGATCGAGCGGTTTTTCGGCATTGGATTCAGTTTCACGGCGCACGCGAACGATGTCTTCGCTCCCAAGCCCTTTGAGATTTCGTTGGACGAACTGATCGGGTCGGCGCGCGCGGTCGTGACGGTGAGCGATTTTGGCGTTCGCTTCCTCCGCGAAAAATTTCCGGACGCCGCGAACAAGCTGCACCGGGTCTACAACGGCATCGACCTCGGGCTCTTTTCAACGGCGGATTTCACGAGCGCGCCGCCGGCGATTCTCTCGATCGGCCGGCTGATCGAGAAAAAGGGATTCAGCGATCTGGTCGCGGCTTGCGGTGTCTTGCAGGAACGTGGGATTGAATTTCGCTGCGAGATCATCGGCGAAGGGCCGCTCCAAGTTTCGCTCGACGAGCAAATCAAGGCCGCTGACCTAACGAACCGGGTGACGCTGGCCGGTTCCCTGCCGCAAAGGGAAGTGATCCGTCGGCTCGCGCGCAGTGCGATCTTTGCGCTCCCGTGCGTCGCGGAAACGGGCGGCGGGATGGACAACCTGCCCACCGTCGTGATGGAGGCGATGGCCGCCGGCCTGCCGGTGGTTTCGACCGCGATCGGCGGCGTGCCCGAGATGGTGGTGGAGGGCCACACTGGCTTGCTCGTGCCAGAACATCGACCGGCCGCCCTGGCCGACGCACTTGCCCGTCTCCTCGCAGATCGCGCGCTCGCGCGCTCGTTAGGCGAAGCCGGTCGCACGCGCGCCGCCGAGTTATTCGCGATCGAAAAAAGCGCGCAAAATCTCACCGCCATCGTCCAGGAAATCGGCGCGTCCCGCTGATTTCCCGTCCTGGGCTACCCCGCCGTCGGTTACAGGTCAGTTCGACCTTGCCGCTCCGCTCGCGTATGATCAGAGTCTTCTTATGAAACGATCGTTTTTCTCACGCCCGCTCGTTCTTTGCGCCCTCCTGTTTGCATCCGCCGCGGTCTGCCACGCGGAAAATTCCCCGAAATGGATCGACACCTACAACGGCTTGCTCGGCAAATACGTGACCAGCACCGGGGTGAAATATGCCACTTGGAAAAATAACGCCGCCGATATGAAAGCCATTCAGGACGTGGTCGACGCCATCGCGGCGGAGAAGCCATCGGGCAACAAAAAGGCGCAGCTCGCCTTCTACCTCAACGCCTACAACGCCTGGATCCTGCACGAAGCGCTCGGCAAATATCCGACCAAGAGCGTGAAAGATCTGCTCTTCACCTTCTTCACCGGCCAGCGGATCAAGGTCGCGGGCGAGTCCATGAGCTTCAATCATCTCGAGAAGGACCTGATTCGCCCCAAGTTTGGCGAGCCGCGCATCCATTTCGCGCTCAACTGCGCCAGCCGCAGTTGCCCGCCGCTGAACCAGGAAGCGTTTCGCGGGGACCAGCTCGATGCGCAACTCGAGAAACTCGCGACCGCTTTCGTCAATTCCGAGAACGGAGTGGCTTTTCACCCCGGGCAAAAATCGGCGGAACTTTCCGCGATCTTTGATTGGTACAAGGACGACTTCAAAATCATGGGCGGCCCTGTGGAGTTCATTAACAAACGACGGCAGACCCCCCTGCCTAACGAAACCAAAATCAGCTACCAGAAATACGATTGGTCGCTGAACGAGGCGAAATAATTGCACGCGCCCGCCCGCTCTCACTCCACCACGCCCGCCGCCGAATTGGCACCGGCGTCACGTTGGCGCACCCGCTGGAACGCCTTTCGCCGACCGATCGCGGAAGAAAAAGCGCGCGTCCTGAAGGAGCGCTGGGATTCGCTCCCGGAGGAACTGCAAACCGACAACCAGATCGCCGGCCGGCACCTGACGCATTGCGGATTCACCCTCGGGGCGAGCTACTGCTCGTTTCATTGCACCCATTGTTACCTCCCGAAAAACGCTAACCAAATTCCCATCCCATCGCTGGCCCAGGTAAAGGAGCAGATCGACGCCAACCGCCGCCTGCAGGGCCCGGGCGGCGGCTTGCAGATCACTGGCGGCGATGTGGCCGACGCGTATTGGCGGGCCGGCCGGCCGCAGGAGCTGGTCGACATCGTTCGTTATGCCATTTCCGTCGGCTCGATCCCGATGCTCATGACGCACGGTCAGACGCTGATCGAGCAGCCGCAATTTCTCGAGCAACTCGTCGTGGAGGGCGGCTTGCGCCAAGTCTCGGTGCACGTCGATATGACCCAGGCCGGGCGGCACGGTTATCCGATCGGCCGGATCAAATGCGAAGCCGATTTGCATCCCGTTAGGCAGGCTTTCACCGACCTCGCCCTGCGCATCCGGAACAAGACGGGATTGCCGCTCGAATACGCCCTCAGCTTCACCGTCACGCGCAAGAATATTGACGATGTGCCCGAGGTGTTGCGCTGGTATCTGGCCGATCCGCAGCGCACCCACATCTGGCGCATGATCAGTTTTCAACCGGAAGCCGACACCGGCCGGACGATCTTCTCGCAACGCCCGATTACGCCCGCGGACGTCTGGGAGAAAATCTGCGATGGCGTGGGGTTGCCATTGCGCCGCGACGTTTCGATTTTCGGTCATCCTGATTGCAACAGTTGGGCTTCGCTCCTCGTCGCCCGGCCTTCCGGGAAAATCTTTCCGCTCCTGCCGGATGATCCGAAGTTCGACAAACTGCTCGGCGAAGTGCTGCGCAAGATTGGCGGCTTGTCGCTCGTGAACGATGACGCGGGCACGCCGCCGTTTCGTCTCCTTGGCGTCCTCCTCCAGCATCCGGTGCTGGCGGTGCGGGCGCTCGCGCAACTCGGCCGCTACATGACCTCACGCAACGCGCCGCCGGAGGTCTTGCGCTCGTTGTTGCGCGGCCAGGTGCACACCGTTGGCGTCGGGATGCACAACTTCATGGACGCCGCGCAGGTCGCGAACGCGGAGAACGATCCAGTGGTCAAGGCGCGACTCGATTCGTGTGTTTTCAAAGGCGCGGTGAAGCGCGATGGCGAATGGGTCGCGGTCCCGATGTGTTCGATGAACCAGCAGACTTGGTCGGAAGTCTACGACGCGCGTCTGAACGATCCTGAGCTCGCGAAGGAAGCGCAGGTTCCTGCCACGTAAACGGGCAGGATGACGATTCTAAAGTAGATCGCGCACCTGATCGACGGCGCGGAGATAAACCTGATGAGCGCCGCCGCGCATCAGTTCTTCCGTAACCAGCGCGACCGGATCGTTCTTTCCCGCCGGCAAGACCTGCCGCATTTGCCGGCCGCCGGTGCGGACAAATGACACCTCGAGCAAATCCGCGCCCGGCTTGTGCTCGACCCGGAACTCCGCCCCTGCCGTCGTAATCTTGCAGCGGCTCACCGGCTCGCCTTTTTTCTCGAGCAGCGAAATCTTGATCGGCCGCTCGGCCTCCGCTTCGCCCTGAACGAAGCCTAACGAATTGCCGCGCGCACTTTTTCTTTCCCACTCGAGCTGCCCGGCCAGCCAGCCGACCAGCAAAAGCGCGGTCGAACGAAAGCCCGGCGCGTGCTCGATCTCCACCGCCTTGAATTCCGCGAGATGATGGTGGGTCGCCGGGTGATCGAAAAACTGGGCGAGCGCGAGGCGCAAATGAACCAGGCGCACCCAGTTGAGATCGCAGAGGACGATGCGGTGTCGCGCCTCTTTTTGCGTCTGCTCGACCAATTGCAACTGCGCGCCAAAATCGCCCCAAGTCTGGCTGTCGTAGAGGACGCGATCGACCCAGGCCCAGAGGTGCGGGTCGATCGGGGCGCGAAATTCCTCCTGCCACCAAAGATAGAGCGGAAGGTCGGAGTCGAGCTGCGCGAAGACGATATTCGGGAGCAGACCGCACTGATCGCCGTGGAGAAAAAACGAGAGCTGTTCGGAGCAGATTTGTTTGCTCCCGGCGCGGCTGACGTGGCAATGCGCGCTGATCCAGGCTTCCACTCCGCCTTTTTTCGCCTTTGGATCGGCCGCGATGACCAGCGCACGACAGGCGTGGCTCTCGGTAATCTGAGAAATGATCGCGGTGTTCTTGCCTAACGAGTCGGGCGCCTCGCTGTAGATCGCGAAATTGATCAGCGAAGCGCGCGTCAGCAAACCGTCGCTCGCGTCCCAGAGCTTTTTCAACTCGCCGTGGATCTGCCCGACCTTGACCGGGAGACCGGCTGTGAAGTTTTCAGCGACGGTAGGCATGACCTTTATTCTGTCATCCCGAGCCGCGCAGACGGCGAGGGATCTCCCAGTTGCAATCCGCGCCCTCGCTGGCCAATAACCCGTCGATTGCAATTGCGCGGTCCCTCGCCGCGCTTCCGCCGATCGGGTTGGCAAGCACGATGCGCCGCTGACTCATCATAGTCGCCTCCAGCTCCGGCCATCGCGCGCCATCAATTCATCAGCTTCCTCCGGCCCCCACGAGCCCGCGGGGTAGGTGAACAGTTTCGGCACGTCCTCTTTCCCGGCCCACGTTTCCTCGATCGTGTCGATGAAAGCCCAGGCTTGCTCCACCTCGTCGCGCCGGGCGAAGAGCGTCGCGTCGCCCGCCATCGCATCGAGCAGCAGCCGTTCGTAGGCCTCCGGACTCGCCTTGCCAAAGGAAGTTCCATAGTGAAAATCCATTTTCACCGATTCAATCCGGAAGCTCGTCCCCGGCACCTTGGCCTGCATCCGGAGCGAGATTCCTTCATCCGGCTGGATCCGGATGACGAGCACGTTCTGGTCGATCGCTTGCGATTCGCGGTTGAACAAAACCTGCGGCGCCTTCTTGAAATGCACCGAAATTTCCGTCCCCGATTTCGGCAGCCGCTTCCCGACCCGGATGTAGATCGGCACATCGGACCAGCGCCAGTTATCCACCTGGATCCGCAGCGCGACATACGTCTCGGTTTTCGATTTCGGATCGACCCCTTTCTCTTTTCGGTAAGCCACGACCGGTTCGCCGCTGATCGCACCTTTCGCATACTGCCCGCGCACGACGCGAGCCCCGACTTCGTCCATTTTCAGCCGCCGCAGCGAGCGCACCACTTTCACTTTCTCGTCTCGGATGCTGTCCGCACCGAGATCGGTCGGCGGCTCCATCCCGACCAGGCAAAGCAACTGCAACAAATGATTCTGCACCATGTCGCGCAAAGCGCCGGCGCCCTCGTAGTACCCGGCCCGGCTCTCCACGCCTAACGTTTCCGCGGCGGTGATCTGAACGTGATCGATGTAGCGCGCATTCCAAAGCGGCTCGAAGATCGCGTTCGCGAAACGCAGGACCAAAATATTCTGCGCGGTTTCTTTCCCGAGGAAATGATCGATCCGGTAAGTCTGGTCTTCCGAGAACGAATTCTGCACGACGCGGTTCAGGTGCCGCGCGGACTTGAGATCGGTCCCGAAAGGTTTCTCGAGAATGACCCGCGCCCAGCTTCCTTCCTTCGTTTTGTTCAACCCGGCTTTCTTCAGGTTCTGCACGATCGTCTCGAATTGATCGGGCGCGGCGGCGAAGTAGAAAAGCCGGTTGCCGCGCGTGCCGCTTTCCTGGTCGAGTTTGTCGAGGCGTTCGGCGAGTTTTTTGTAGCCGGATTCATCGCCAAATTCGCTTTGGTGATAAAAGAGCGACTCGGCAAAGCCTTTCCAGATTTCGTCCCGCACCGTCTGGCGCGAATGTTTGCGGGTCGCTTCCTCCATCTCCGCGCGGAATTCGTCATCGGTCTTCGGGCGGCGGGCGAAACCGACGACCGCGACGGCCGGCGGGAGCTCGCCATCCGCGGCGATGTTATAAAGAGCGGGCACGAGTTTGCGATGCGTCAGGTCGCCGGTCGCGCCGAAGATGACGACCGCGCACGGTTGCGGCACCGCCTTGGTCGAGAGGCCTTCCCGGAGTGGATTGCTGTTCAGCTTTTCGCTCATGTCGATTTCCGGTCACCTTACGCAGATTGGCGAATGGCGCGTAACCGAAAAAGAGCACGGCATTTCCAGAACCGCCGCGGGTCACTTCACTTGTGAAAGAGCACTCGACGCGCATCGACACGAATCGCGTGGAAAACTTCTGCGGTGCGGGGAACGATTGCCGAACTCGGATTCGCTCGCCCCCTTGTTCCAGCTACCGGGTTTACGGAATGCCATCGCAAAACTACTAACGAGGCCGATCGCAGGACGCATCGCGACAACGCGGACTGAGCGGAGTTCGATTTGTAGCGAATTTTGAAGTGTCGCCGCGGGAGACGCGATTCGTTAGGGCGCGGCCGGCGTTCCGGGGAAGTTGCGCTTGTCATCTCGAGCCGCGCAGACGGCGAGGGACCTCCCATTCTGCAATCCCCGCGTTTCTTTTCGAGCAAGCGACTATTGCAACTGCGAGGTCCCTCTCCGCGCTTCACCGGATCGGGATGACAATAGGAAAAAAGGAGCGCGAACGCTGGCTTTAGCCCGGCAGCGGAAATTTTCTGTTCAACTGCTGCACCTGCTGCCGCACGTTTCCGATCGCGCGTTCGTCTTCGCGCGCGGCGAGGGCTTCCGCGATCAGGTCCGCGATCTCGAGCATTTCTTCTTCTTTCATCCCGCGGGTCGTGACGGCGGGCGTGCCTAACCGAATGCCGCCCGGCTTGAAGATAGGATACGTATCGAACGGAATCGCGTTCTTGTTCACCGTGATCCCGGCGCGGTCGAGCACGTTCTGCGCGTCCTTGCCGTTGATCTCTTTCGGACGCAGATCGACGAGCATGAGGTGATTGTCCGTGCCGCCGGAGACGATCCGGTAGCCATGCTTGGCCACCCCGGCCGCGAGCGCTTTGGCGTTGAGCACGACCTGGTGTTGATAGGTCTTGAACGACGGCTGGAGCGCTTCGTGAAAACAAACCGCCTTTGCCGCGATGACGTGCATGAGCGGGCCGCCTTGCACACCCGGAAAAACCGAGGAGTCGATCGCCTTGGCGAATTGCTCCTGGCAAAGCACGATCCCGCCGCGCGGTCCGCGCAGACTCTTGTGGGTCGTCGTGGTGACAAACTGCGCGTGCGGCACCGGACTCGGATGTTCGCCGCCGGCGACAAGGCCCGCGATGTGCGCCATGTCGATAAAAAGGATCGCGCCAACGGAATCCGCGATCTGGCGGAGCCGAGGGAAATCCAAAAACCGCGGATACGCCGAGGCGCCCGCCGTAATCATGGCCGGCCGCACTTCCTCGGCCTGCTTCGCGAGCGCGTCGTAGTCGATCTGCTCGGTCTTTTCGCTCACACCGTATTGCGAGACTTCGTAGAGTTTGCCGGAGAAATTTGCCGGGTGCCCGTGCGTGAGATGACCGCCGTGGGCGAGGTTCATCGTGAGGATACGATCGCCCGGTTTAATCGCGGCGAAGTAAACCGCCATGTTTGCCTGCGCTCCGCTGTGCGGTTGCACGTTGACGTGTTCCGCGCCGAAAATTTTGAGCGCGCGATCGATCGCAAGCTGCTCGACCACGTCAACATTTTCACAACCGCCATACCAGCGTTTCCCCGGATATCCTTCCGCGTACTTGTTCGTTAGGCAGGATCCTTGCGCTTCCATCACCGCGCGGCTGGTGAAGTTCTCCGAGGCGATCAGCTCGATGTTCTCGCGCTGGCGTTTTTCCTCCTCAGCGATGGCTTCGAAGATTTCCGGGTCGATCTGACGCAGCGGGTGACCGGACGATGGTGGGACCGGGCTGTCGCCCGCGGCGGATTCGAGTTGATGAGGCATAGTTCCGATGTTGGAATGCGGAGTGGAGCCCCCGCGCACTTGGCGGGGAACCGCCATTTCGGTTTCTTCTACGAAGGCGAGGACACTCGGTAAAGCGTTTTCAATGCACCCCGCGCACTCTTCGTAGGTCGCGCGGCCCATGCCGATCGGGTCGGGTAAATCCCGCCAAAGCGTTGCGCCAACCTCTTCAAATTCGCGGAGCAAGAAAGTCTTGTCCGCGCTCTGCGGGAAGAGGAGGTGGATGGTCTCCAAGTGCGAGCCGGTCATGGCAAAAATATGGGTCGCGCGGTCAACCATGGTGGCGGTGAGCGGCTGGCTGCGCAGGTCGGAAATCTCGACTTCGCGCTGCCGACAAACTTCGACCGCGTGCACGCTTGGGGGCTGCCCGCGGACGGCGTGAACTCCCGCCGCATCAGCCTCGATGTCCTTGCGATTGCCGAGCAGACGGCGGAAGAGTCCCAGAGCCATGGGACTCCGGCAAATATTGCCCGTGCAGACAAAAAGAACGTGTTTCACGATGATGCGGGACGCGGCCGGGACGGCCTGCGCCCAAGGTAAAATCAAACGCCTTCAAGTCAACGAATCGACCGGCCGGACGCCTCTGCAATGACCGCGGGCCGCCTTCGCCTAACGACCGCTTAAGGATGAGTTCGCTCTGGAAATCCATGCGCCACGGGGCCGAGGCGCTCGGCTTGCGCCTGCTCGCTTTCCTTGTTCCGCGGCTGCCGCGGCCAGTGGCTTATCAGTTTGGAAAAGTCGCCGGCACGCTCGCTGCCTACCTCGATCGGCCGGGCCGACGGGTCGCGCTGAGCAATCTCGAGGCCGCGTTTGGCGATCGGTTCTCCGCAGCGGAGCGGGCTCGAATTACGCGTGAATCCTACCAGCAATTTGTCGGGACGATGATCGATCTCTTCTGGAGTCCGCGCCTAACGAAAAAGAATTTTCGCAATCTGGTCGATCTGGAAGGTTGGGATGAATTTGCCCGTACCGTCGGCCCGACCGGTCCCTGTATTATCGCCACTTGTCACTACGGAAATTTCGAATGGTTCAGCCTCGCCGCCGGGTACGCCGGCCTCGTCGCAACGATCATTTCGCAGGAATTCAAGAACCCGAAATTGGATCTGATCTTCAGCCGGCTGCGACAGCAATCGGGTCACCAGATGGTACCGCGCGAGGGGGCGATCGTGCGCCTCTACAAAACGCTGCGGCGCGGTGGGACGGCGGCGATCCTGGCTGATCTCACCCTGCATCCGCGGCAGCCGGCGGTGGCGATCGACGTTCTCGGGATGAAGATGTCGGTCACCTTCGCGCACGCCTGGCTCCATCGCCGCACCGGGTTGCCGATCGTGCCGGTGCACCAGGAGCCGCTGCCGGGTGGACGCTGCCGGGTGGTCTTTCATCCGAAGCTCGAGATTCCGGCCGGCGCGACCGACCAGGAGATCGCGCAGCTCTGCTGGGACCAGTTCGAGCCGGTCGTTAGGCGAAATCCTTCGCCCTGGCTCTGGATGTACAAGTATTGGCGTTTCCGGCCCACGGGCACGACCCGGGCTTATCCTTCCTACGCGCACAAGGTGCCGCGTTTCGATCAGTTGGTGGCCGGGGAACCGGTCACGCCTGTGCTCGCTAAACGTGGCGGTCGCGTTCGTTAGGCAGGAAGCGCCCCGCTGGCGGCCGGTTGACAAAACGTCCGCCATACGCTCTCCAGTTGGAAACTTATGCGACTCATTGCCCGCCTCTCATTCCTCGGTTGCGCAACCGGTGCGCTCATCCTCAGCAGTTGCACCACGATGCAACCGACCGTGCAAAAATATCAGGTCACCGCGCTCAAGCCGCACAACCCCGACAAGGTCCGGGTCGATCTTTCACTCGCGACCCAGAATGTCTATGTCATGGAAGACGACCGCCTCCTCATGGCCGTGCAAGGCAACGTCGGCAAAAACAATCTGACTCCGAAGGGCAAGTTCAGAATCACGAACAAGATTAAGAACAAACGCCGGGTCAGCCAGCCGGACGCCGGTTATCCGATGGCTTACTGGTGCGAGTTTCTACCCGCCTACGGTTTCCATGAAGGCTTCGTCCACCCGGTCCCGCGCACCCATGGCTGCATTCGCTTGCATCGCGAAGCTGCCGCCCGGCTTTTCGCTCTGGTCAAAGTCGGAACGCCGGTCAACATTGCCAATGCCCAGCCGGAAGATCTGCTCTATTCTCGCCAGGTCATGAAGCTCGACCAGAGCCGCGACCCCGATCCGCCTCGCTCGCAGATGATGTCCTCGTCCTGGTTCAAGGACCCTCCCGGCCCGCTCTTGAAGGACGGCTAACCGCCCGCCCAAAAGCGCCCCGAAAACTCTGCCGGTCGCTGCGCACTGGAAAAAGGTGCCCAGCGGCCGCATAGTTTAAATCCATGAGCGCCAATCTCATTTCCAGCGGCGTGACCGCGCGCAACAAAGTCAACCTTCGCACTCCGGAGGTCATGACCGCGGTGCAGGAGCAGGTCGAATCGCATTATCGCAGCGACATCGTAGATAAAGTCCGGCGCAACGGCGGCGTCATCTCGGTCGGCGGCGTGACCGTCCGGCTGGCGAAACAATTCGGTTTTTGCTACGGCGTCGAGCGCGCAATCGATCTCGCGTATGCGGCGCGGAAAGTTTTCGCGGATCGCCGCCTCTTCATTGTCGGCGAGATCATTCACAACCCCGAAGTGAACGAGCAGATCTCGTCGTTAGGGATCAAAAACCTGACCGGCAACAATAAGCAGGCCGACATCTCGGAACTGCAGCCCGACGACGTCGTCATCCTGCCCGCCTTTGGGACCGAGCTTTCCATTTTGCAGCAGATCAAGGATCGCGGTTGCCAGATCGTCGACACCACCTGCGGCGACGTGATGAGCGTCTGGAAACGCGTCCGCAAATACGCGAGCGAGTCGGCGACTTCCATCATCCACGGCAAAGCCGAGCACGAAGAAACCAAGGCGACCAGCTCACGCGCGCTCGGTGATGGCAATGGGCATTACTTGGTCGTGCTCACGCTCGCCGACACGGATCACGTTTGCGATTACATCCGGAACGGCGGCGACAAGGCAGCGTTTCTCGAGAAATTCAAAGGCGCATACTCGGCTGGCTTCGATCCCGACGTTCACCTGCGCACGATCGGCGTGGCCAACCAAACCACCATGTTGCGAGGCGAGACCGAAGAAGTGCAGCGCCGCATCCAGAAAGCGATCAGCGATCGCGACGGCGCGGAGTTGGCCACGAAAAATTTCCGATTCTTCGACACGATCTGCGGCGCGACCCAGGAACGCCAGGATGCGTTACGCGAGTTGCTCGGCGTGAAGATGGAACTGCTCCTGGTCGTGGGCGGCTACAACAGCTCGAACACTTCGCACCTCGCTGAGATGGGCGAAGAAAAATTACCGACCTACTTTGTGCTCAACGCCAGTCGGCTGATCTCCGACCAGGAAATCCAGCACTACAACCTGCACGAAAAGCGGGAAGTCGTGGCCAAGGAATGGTTGCCGGCGAACCCGGTGGTCGTCGGGATTACGGCCGGCGCTTCCTGCCCTAACAACCTGATCGAAGAAACGCTGATCCGCCTCTTCCAACTGCGCGGTATTGGCGTCGAGGAACTGCACGCCGCGGCCAATCTTTAGGGAGGTCCTCCGGGTAGGGCACGCATTCCGCGTGCTGGTCGCGGTGTTTCACTGCGACGAACTTTTTCCCCGCCCGCGACCGAACGGTCCCCGGTTGTCTTCTCGCATACTCCGCGAGGGCCGAACATCGTCGCCCGCGCGCGGAAGACATCACGCTTCCGGCTCCAATCTCGCCCCGTCCGCTCGTTAGGCTCGCGCTGCGCGGACTGCTTTCGTGCTCCGCATGACGGCGCGGAAGCCGCTCGGTTTCCCGGCGATCCAGGCCGTGAACTTCGCGATCTCGGGATGCGCGCGCAGTTTTTCGACCGTGTTGAAATCGCGCTCCAGTTCCTTCTCCGTTAGCAGTTGATGGATCTGTGAATGGCAGGAACGACAGAGCCCGATCACCGCGCGGACCGTCGCCCGCGCAAACTCCCGTTTGTTCCTCTTATTCGAATGTCGCGTGCGCGGGATGAGATGATGACGGGTGAGCAATTCCTCGCGAGCACAAAGAGCGCAGCGTTCCTGCATCGCACAATCTCATCCCGCCAGCTCTTCTCCTCAATCGCGACGGCGGAAGCATCCGTCCGATCCGCCGTCAGACCGACGGCGACGTTCGACCGATCCGCTGTCAGAACGACACAGGCGTCCTCCCGTTTGTCATCCCGAGCCGCGCAGACGGCGAGGGATCTCACAGTTTCAATCTACGCTTATTCGTTAGGGGAAAACGTCGATTGCAACTGCGGGGTAACTCTCGGCGCTGCGCCGGATCGGGATGACAGAAGGAGAGCTCCGGGCAACGGCACGCTTAGAACAGAGCCGCGCAATCGCCCGCGCAGACGCGAATTCCCTATGTCATGCGCGCCATTTGGAAAGGAAGTATCAGCTTCGGTCTCGTCAACATCCCGATCGCTCTTTATCCGGCAACCCGGCGGGAAGATCTCAAGTTTCGCCTCCTGCGCGACGGGGATCTGAGCCCAGTGAACTACAAGCGCGTCGCGGAGAAAGACGGCAAGGAAGTGCCGTGGGAAAAGATCGTCAAAGGTTTCGAATACGAGAAAGGCAAGTTCGTGGTCCTGAGCGAAAAAGATTTCCAGCGGGTCGATCTCGAAGCCACCCAGACGGTGGACATCAAGGATTTCGTCGACGTCGAGGACATTGATCCGATGTTTTTCTACAAACCGTATTTCCTCGAACCGCAGAAAGGGGGCGACAAAGCCTACGTGCTCCTCCGCGACACCCTTGCGAAAACGGGCAAGGTCGGGATCGCGAAAGTCATCATCAAAACGCGCCAATACCTCGCCGGAGTGAAGCCGCTCAAGCACGCGCTCGTCCTGGAGTTGATGCATTTCGCCGAGGAATTATCGGACGCCGAGAAGTTGAATGTGCCGAAGAATTCCTCCGAGCCGGGAAAGCGCGAGCTAGAGATGGCGAAGGCGTTGGTTGAGAGCATGAGCTCAAAGTGGGACCCGACAAAATACAAAGACGACTACCGCGACGCGCTCATGGAAGTGATCGAGGAGAAAGTGGAATCCGACGGCGAGGAAATCGAAGAAAAGCCGAAAGCGAAGAAAACGTCGTCGAAGGTGATCGACCTGGTCGCCATCCTGCAGGAAAGCCTGGCCAAGGCAGAGGGGGGGAAAGAGCGGGCGGGTAAAAAGGCAAAGGGGAGTGCGCGGAAAGCAGCCTGATCCGTCTTCTTGCTGCCGCTTGAGTCAGACGCACGTTTGAATCGTTTCGCGGATCGCAAGGCGGCGAAATTGCACACGAAGAAGTCGCGATTCTGAACGCGATGAAGCGCCTGGGTCGTTAGGCGAGATTCGCCAGCGCGGCCGCCACCGCGTCCGGCAATTTGTGCGGGCCGTCGCCGCCGAGCTGCGAGTCGACTGTCTCCAGTCGCCGGATCAGGTCGAGCACTTCGCGTCGCGCCAGCGGCCCACCGGCGGCGGCGCAGAAATGGGTGCGGCAACCGAATGGCCGATCGGCATAGATCAGGCAGCGTCCGGAGCGCGGCTCGAGCATTGGGCAGGCGCCGTCGACCGGGGAGGGGAGTTTGGTCCGGCCGCTCGCGCGCCAGGCCCGCGCCGCCACCAGCGCTTCTCCTTTCGTTAGGTAGGGAGTCAGACCAGTCAGCTTGAACTGGCAGCACTCCGTCCGCCTGATGCATTGGCGTTCGACCGGGCGCGTGGCCAGTTCAGCGTAGACGCGCTGCACTTCGGCCAATCCTGCTGGCAGAGATTCGTCGCGCAGATTTGTTCGTCGATTCACGGCCGGCATGGCAAGTCGAAGATGGCGCGACCTCGCCTGCCTGCAAACAATTGACGCTTTCGCCCGGGATGGGTAAAACCCTCGCCATGTTTAGAAATTGTTCCCCTCGGGGATTCGTTGTGTGCGGCGCTCTGCTCGCGGCATTTGTTTCCACTCAATCCGCCCGCGCCGCGACCGCCTGTGTTTGGCGCGTGACGGATGCCCCCGCGCCGTTCTATTTGGTGGGCACGATCCACTCCTTAAGTGGCCGGGATTATCCGCTGCCCAAGCCCTACATGCAGGCACTGCATGAATCGCAGCAGTTCTTCTTCGAGGTCGATCTTCATCCGAAGAGCGACTTCGGAGAACGTTTCGACCGCGCCGCGTGCTATCCCAAAGGGGACGATGTTCGCCGGCACATTCATCCCAAGACGTGGGAATTCCTGGCCAAGCGCTTTCGGAATTCCAATCTACTTGGGAGGCAATTCCACGTCGGTGATAACTACGTTTCCGGCATCCAGGAGCTCAGACCGTGGGCGATCGCTTCCATCTGGGGGATCAACGGCTACAGCGATCTCTCGAATGAATACGGCGTCGACAATTACTTTTTCTATCAGGCGCGGCGGGCCGGCAAGGCGTGTGGCGCGCTGGAAACACCCGAGGAACATGTCGATGTCCTGCGCGGGATGGCCGACATCGACGCGGAACTCCTGCTCCTCGATGCGCTCGTGCGGGGAGATAAGCGCCGGGACGACTTCAACGCGACCCGCTCCGGTTGGGCCAAGGGCGACATGACGGCGATGCTGGCCGACGAAAAGCGCGCGCGTGATCTCAACCCCGGGTGCGAAATGCGGCTATTGGATTATCGGAACCTGCGTTGGATTCCGAAGATAGAGAGTTTGATCAAAAGCGGTGTGCCGACTTCGATCGTGGTCGGGACCGGACACTATGGTGGGGCCAACAGCGTCATCGATCTTCTTCAAAAAAGAGGCCACAAGATCGAGCAACTTTAGGTCCCTTCGCGCCAGTGTTCCGCCGCAAAAATGGCCCATCAACGGAGTAGGTGAATCTCGGAATTGCCGACTTTAATATCCGAGTGTTGCATAACTTATAACGTAACAGTCTTTCTTGTAGCGTATTCAAGAATTCATATTTCGGGCGCGGGACGTCTGGAATCCACTCCCCGGATTCGCGAGAGAGATCACGCGCCAACCTCGCCCCGTGCAGCGGGCAATATTTGCCATCCCGCCCGCCACCGCCTATTGCTCACTACTTATTATGATGAAGACCGTCCTTAGCACCACACTCAGCCTGCTCTGCGCCGCCTCCCTCTCCGCGCAGTCGGAGCCGGAAAAAT
This sequence comes from Spartobacteria bacterium, assembly GCA_040007175.1. Taxonomy (GTDB): domain Bacteria; phylum Verrucomicrobiota; class Verrucomicrobiia; order Chthoniobacterales; family UBA10450; genus Palsa-1392. The sequence continues at coordinate 14,613 of JBDTVP010000015.1, read as the reverse complement.
CTCCTGCCGCCGGCGACGCCCGCCCATCGACTAAACAAAGCCCGCCGCCGATCGCGCCCACTCCGATGACCGATGCCGTTGCCGAGGGACAGCCCGCGGTCAACCGGAACCCGCCGGCGCTCGACCCGAAGAATATCGACAGCTCGGTCAAGCCGCAGGACGATTTTTACCGCTACGCCAACGGCACCTGGCTGAAAAACAATCCGATCCCGCCCGAGTATTCGCGCTGGGGCAGCTTCAACGAACTGATCGAAAAAAATAACGACGCGCTGAAAGAGATCGCGGAAAAGGCCGCCGGCACGACGAGAAATGCAGGCGCAGCGAAATCCGGCAGCGGCACCGCGCCAACGCAAATGGTTGGCGATTTCTACGCCAGCGGGATGAACGAAGAGGCGATCAACCAGGCGAAAATCCAGCCGTTGCAGGAAGAGCTGAAGCGAATCGACTCGCTCAAGACAAGCGACGACCTCGCCAAGGAAATCGGCCACCTCCACAGCATGGGGATTAGCGGGCTCTTCGGTTTCACCTCCGGCCAGGACGACAAGGACAGCACGAAAGTCATCGCCCAAGCCTACCAAGGCGGTCTCGGTCTGCCCGACCGCGATTACTACACCAAGGAGGACGACGCCTCGAAGAAACTCCGCGACCAGTACGTTGCTCACGTGGCCAAGATGTTTGGCCTGCTCGGCATGACCGAGGCCGCCGATGCGAACGCGAAGACCGTCCTGTCTATCGAGACCTCGCTGGCCAAGCCCGCCCGCACCCGCGTCGAGCTGCGTGACCCGCAGAAGAACTACAACAAGATGTCGGTCGCGGAACTGCAAAACCTCATGCCCGATTTCAAGTGGAACCAATATTTCCAGGAACTGCATGCCGCTGCCCCGGGCGCGATCAACGTCGGGCAGCCCGATTTCTTCAAGGCCGCGAACGACGTTTTCAAAACAGTCTCGCTCGACGACTGGAAAACTTATCTCCGCTGGCATCTCGTGCACGATGCCGCACCCACGCTCTCGAGTGATTTCGTCGACGAAAATTTCGCGTTCTTCGGCAAAACCTTGAGCGGGACGGAGAAACTCAAGCCGCGTTGGAAACGCGTCGTCTCCGCGATCGACAATGAAGTCGGCGAAGCCCTCGGCCAACTTTATGTCGCCGATCATTTCCCGCCCGAAGCCAAGACTCGCGCGCTCGAGATGGTCAACAACCTGAAGGAAGCGCTCGCTGATAAAATCAAGACGAACGACTGGATGGACGAGCCGACCAAAAAAGAAGCGCTCAAGAAACTCGCCGCCTTCACGGTCAAGATTGGTTACCCCGATAAGTGGCGCGATTATTCCGCGCTCAAGATCGATCGCGGCCCTTACGTCCTCAATGTCATGCGGGCCGATCAATTCGAAGTTGCGCGCGAGATGAAGAAGATCGGCAAACCGGTCGACCGCAGCGAGTGGGGGATGAGCCCGCCGACGGTGAACGCCTATTACAACCCGAACATGAACGAGATTGTCTTCCCGGCCGGCATCCTCCAGCCGCCTTTCTTCAATCCCGACGCGGACGACGCGGTGAACTACGGTGGAATCGGCGCCGTCATCGGCCACGAGATGACGCATGGCTTCGACGATCAGGGACGGCAGTACGATGCCACCGGCAACCTGCGCGACTGGTGGACGCCGACCTCCGCGAAAGCTTACAACGAGCGCGCGAAAACCATCATCGATCAATATGCAGCCTACGAGCCACTCGCTGGCCAGCACATTAACGGAGAGCTAACTCAGGGGGAAAACATCGCCGACATCGGTGGTCTCAAGATCGCTTACGCCGCCTTCCAGAAAGCGCAGAGCAAACATCCCGAGGCAGCGAACAAGAAGATCGACGGCTTTACGCCCGACCAACGCTTCTTCCTCGCCTGGGCGCAAATCTGGCGCGCCAACCAGCGCGATGAAGAGACCAAGTTGCGCCTCAACACCGACCCGCATTCCCCGGGGCAATTCCGGAGCAACGGCCCGGTCTCCAACATGCCGGAATTCCAAAAAGCCTTCGATCTGCCGGAGAAAAGTCCGATGGTCCGCTCGGACAAGGACCGCGCCAACATCTGGTAATGGAGCGGCTGCCGTGTCGGCCGCATTCCGGTGAAGCTATTCGTTAGGCAAAACTTCCAGCCGCCGCCTCGGGTAACCCAGGCGGCGGTCTGCTGGAGGGACGACCGCCGTGTCGTCTCTCTGTCTGACGGGGACGGCGGTTTTCAAACCGCCGCGACGATCACTTCTCCACCGTCACGATGTGCGCCTGAATTTTCCCGCTCAGATGGGTCGCCCCGAAGCGCTCAGTCAGCGCCTTGCTCGCGATCACCGTGGCATCGCCGAGCAACGAAGCGTCGCGTTCCTCGATCTCATTCCGCAATGGAGTTCCCTGGCAGTAAGCGATCGCCGGTCCGCGGGAAGAAGCGGCTTCACTCCGCGCGGTCACCGTACTGAATTCCGGCGCCGCCGTGAACCCGCCCGTAGCCAGATCCTTCCCGATCTCCGCCCGCGAATGGTAACCGTGCGGAATCCGCGCGTGGAAATGCGGCGGGTCGTTAGGGAAAAGCGACTCCAGCGCGGTCGTGACCGTGTCGACAAATTCGTTTTCCTCGATCCGATCCCAGACGCTGAAGACAAAAAGCCCGCCCGGTCGCAGGACTCGCCGCACCTCGGCAAATGCCTTCGCCTTATCCGGGAAAAACATGACTCCGAATTGGCAGACCACCGCGTCGAACTTGCCATCAGGGAACGGGAGCGCCATCGCATCCGCGGCGCTCCACTCGACCGGTCGCGAACTCCCAAGCGAAATGGCGTGTTCGACCATTCCTTCATTCAGGTCGGTCGCCACGATCGAGACGTTGGCCGGCAAAACGGAGGCGAGTCGACGGGTCACGATCCCGGTGCCGGCGGCGATCTCAAGGACGCGGGTGAGCGGCCGTGACCTTAAGCGATCGACCAGGTCCGCCGCATACGGCGCAAAAATCAGCGGCACGAGATATGTCTCGTAGAGCTTCGGAATCGAGCCGGCGAAAATGATGTCGCCCTCTGGATTACTCATCGTATTTCCTCTTCGTGCAAAGACGGACTATGGCGCGCCACCAGCGGTGTCAGGCAAGCAAATAATCGCGTTATTCCCGCCGGACCAACGGTCGGGTCAGGCAGGTTGGGCCGCCGCCGCCTTTCAGGCTGATCTCGCTGCCCTCGTATTCCTGCACGCTGGCGCCCGCGGCTTCGAGTCGGGCGCGAGTGAGTGGGTTGCCGGCTGCCATCAGGCAGGCGCGGGGTGCGAGCGCGAGGACGTTGGCACCGAGGGTTTCTAATTCCTCGTTAGGCACTTCGACCAAGGTGAGACCGCGAGCCAGCAGTTGCTCGCGGAACGGGACCGGCATGAGCGGCGAATAAACTACCGCCAGGTCGCGATCGACCGGGCTGATGATCGACATGAGATGAAAAACGTCGCCCGGGCCGCGCCCATGCGGCAGGGGCACGGTGATCAATTCATCGATGCTGTCGCCAAGAAAAGCGCGGAGCTGCGCGATGCCGGAATCGTTCGTGCGATAACCGCGGCCGACCGCGAGCGTGCGTGAATCGAGCCAGGCCACGTCGCCGCCTTCCAAGCGGCCGGGCGGTTGGATCGTGCCGAGGATGCCGAGGCCGAGCGCACGCAACGCAGCTTCCTGCACCGCCGGTTCGCCTTCACGTTGCGCCTTGCCCATCCGACAAAGCACGACGCCGCGATCGCAAATCACCGCCGCATCCCGGACGTAGATCGAGTCGAGCCCAACGCCGTCGGCGGTTGGCAAGAGCGTGATTTCGCAACCAGCGCTGCGCAGAAGGGCGAGAAAGGTTTCGTATTGCTCCACGGCTCGCGCGAAATCGGGCGCGGCAGTGAAGTTCAGCGCCTCCCACTCGGCTGCGGTGGCCTCTGCGCTCTGGAAGGCATCGCGCGCGTGTTTGACCACGAGACGAGTGATAGTTCCGAATTCCGATTGGCTGCTCATGAAGGACGATCTTTAGCCGAGCACTTCCACCCGGCCACGCAACTTGCTTTGGAGCGCCGTGCGTTTCTGCCCGAGCAGTCCTTCGGTTGCCGCACGGACCGCTTCGAGCAAATCGTCGGCTTCCCGCAGCCGCGGCAGGGAGACGTAATCCGCGCCCGCCGCGAGCAGCTCATCGACCAGGGCGAGCTCTTCTGCAGTTGCGATAATGCAGGCCTTCGGGTTCAGACTACGCAATAGCCTAACGAGTCGCTCGTTCGTCGTGCCCTTGAGCACGGAATCGGGCACGGTGCAGATGAGCACCTTGGCATGCTCGATCCCGGCATGGAGCAACGTGTCGCGCTGGCTGATGTCGCCATAAATCACCCGCACTTTGCGTTCCAGCAGACCTTCTCGCGCCACCGGACTGAAATCGACGACCGCGGTGTCGCCGATCAGGTCGGGCGCGTGTCTTTGCATTTCCTCGAGGAGCGAACTGGCAGTGCGGAAGAAGCCGAGGAAAACGATGCGTGCTTTGCCGTGACCGTGCCCACCTTCCGCGTGCGCGTCGTCGCTCACGTGATCGAGATCGCGCAAGCCACGTGCCTTAAACCAGGGAATCCAGCGGCGCGCGATCGTGTCGGATTTTGACATCGCGAAAGTGGAAACCGCCGCGAGCAAGGTAAAGGCGAGCGCGACCAGGCCGGTCGTGGCGGGATTGGCGAGATGATGGATTTGCGCGCCGAGCGCGAGAATCACGAGCGAGAATTCGCTCACCTGTCCAAGGTTGAGCGCCGGCACGATGCTGGTCCGCAAACCCTGCCGCATCAGATAAAGCGGAGTGAACGTAGTCACGAAACGGCTCACGAGCACAAACGAGGCGAAGACCAAAGCCCAGCCGATGAGGAGCGGAGTCGGGAGCGGGATTTGCATTCCGAGTCCGACAAAAAACAGTGTAACGAAAAAGTCGCGCAGACTCGTCACCTTGGCTGTGACGTCGAGCGCGTAGGGGAAAGTGGAGAGCGCGACGCCGGCGATGAGCGCGCCCATTTCGCGCGAGAGATGGAGCCGTTCTCCCAACTCGCCGACCAGGAAACACCAGGCCAGCGCGCCGACCTGGACCAGCTCGGGCGAACGCGAAATACGACGAAAGATGAAAGGAAGCGCATAACGGCTAACGACTAGCGTGGCCACGACCAGGAGGACCACGCGGACGAGCGAGAGGAGGAGAATGCCGGGCGCGAGATTTTCCAGGTTCGGCTGGATGGCGAGAAAAAGAATCGCCGCCAAATCTTGGAGCACGAGCACGCCGAGCGTGATCCGGCCGGTCAGGGTATCGAGTTCCTGCTTTTCGTAGAGCACCTTGACGATGATCACGGTGCTGCTGAGCGCGCCGGCCACGCCGAGATAAAGGGCGTCCCACGCGCCCCCGCCGAGGCCGAATCCGCAGAGCCGGAAAAACAGAACGCCGAGGATCGCGCCGCCGCAGATCTGGACGAGCGCGGTCAGGGTGATGGAGCGGCCGGCGCTGATGATTTTTTTGAGATCGATCTCGAGACCGATCATGAAGAGGAGGAAAATGAGCCCGAGCTCCGCGATCGCGGAGATGCTTTCCGCGGAAGCGATCAATCCCGAGCCGACTGGCCCGAGGACGAAGCCGGCGATGAGATACGCGAGGAGGATCGGCTGCCGAAATTGTTGCGCGACGAGCCCGAGCAACCAGGCGGCGGCGATGCTGAAAGTGATGTCGCGAATGAGATCGTGCATGGAATCCGAATCGTTAAAAACGGAGCAAGAAACGGAGCCTATACGTTTTCGGAACGATCCGGCAAACGTAGAAGTCGCGTGCTTCTGGTTAGCGGAAGCAAGGGCGCAACTCGGCGAAGCGTTTCGTGCCGACGCCTTTCACCTGGCGCAACCCATCCGCGCTCCCGAAAGGTCGGGCCGCGATGATCCTTTTCGCGAGGACAAGCCCGATGCCGGGGACCGCCTGGAGTTCTTCGAGAGTGGCAGTGTTCACGTCGAGTTTTCCGCCGGTGCTCGCGGCGCGCGCGGCCGGCGTGGCGTGCGGATGAAAGAACGCGTCGAACGAAGTGGCGCTCGCCCTCGGTTGCGTGGTGTTGCGCGTGTTCAAACGCCCGCTGCCGATGCCCCAGCCCCCGACCTTTTGCGTTTTCGCGGTCCGCTCGAGTTCCTGCAATTTCCGCCACTCCATTTCGGGTGTGTTCATGCTCGGCGCCTCCGAGGCCGCGCCGTAAACGCGTGCCAGGCCGTTCGCAACCAGCGCTTCGCCGAGGTCCGAGCTTTCGGTTTCGACAAAGGCGAAATAGCGCGGCAACTGGCTGCGACCGCGCGCGTCCTGCAGGCAGGTGCGCACGGTGAACGGGCGGGCCAGCTTTTGTTTCGTGAAACGCTCCGCCTCAGTCCCGATCTGGAGTGTTTGCGGGACGGTGACAGCAAAATATTTCGCCTGATCACTGACCCGGGCCGGAATGCTGACGTCGGTTTCCGGAGTGTCGACGAAGTAGAGCCGAAAGACGTATTCCTTGCCGTCCGCCTGGACATGAAAACTGTCGCCGTCGTTCGCCGCGTTTGGCAGGTAACGGCAATTCCTGAGCGTCATCCAATCGTCCGCGCGGGCGATGCTCGCGAGAAGGAGAAGGAAAAAGATGCGCGCCAGCCAGCTCTTCATGCGCGCATTACTCGTAGCGGAGCGCGGTCACCGGGTCGACCCGGGCCGCGAAGTAGGCGGGGATGAGCGCGGCTAACGAACAGATGATAAAGGCCGCGATGCAAATCTTGACCACGTCGCTCGGGATGACCTCGGCCGGGATTTGCGAGAACTGGTAGACCGAGCGCGGGAAAATTTCGATCTGGAGAGTGCGGGCAAGCCATTGGCTGAACTCGTTCCGGAAACGAATCAGCGTCATGCCCAAACCAAGCCCGGTCATCGTGCCGAAGACGCCGACCACGATTCCCTGAAAAAGAAATACGCCCATGATCTGCCCGATCGTGGCGCCGACCGCCTTCATGATGCCGATTTCGCGCCGCTTCTGCACCGTGACGGTGATGAGCGTGTTCATAATTCCGAATGCGGCCACGATCACGATGAAGAAAAGCAAGAACGCCATCACGGTTCGCTCCAAACGCACGGCGTCGAAATACTGTTTGTTCATCTCGATCCAGGTCTGCGCGTATTGGGTTGGACCGAGATGTTTTTCGATCGCCTGTTTCACTCGGTCGACGTCGTAGGGATCGACCGTCTTGACTGTGATGCCGTGGAGCGCGTCGCCGAGACCGTAAAGTTCCTGCCCGATGAAGACCGGCACGAGCAGAAATTCGGAGTCGTGCAGATATTGCCCGGTCTCGAAAATTCCGGTGACGGTGAGCTCTTTCGGGAGCACGACCTCGCGCAGATTGTCGACCGCTTTGGTTTTCTCCTCGCCCTGCAATTGGTCGAGCGCTTTCAGTTTGTCGAGAATCTCACCGAGGTTGCCGGGCGAATAGACCGTGATCTTGTCGCCCACCGTGACGCCGAGTTTCTGCGCTAGCTCGACACCGATTACCGTCGAATCCCCGTCGAGATCGAGTTTACCGAGCTTGATGAATTTGCGCAGCGGAATCACTTTTTCTTCCTCGGCGGGATCGATTCCGCGGATCATCGGCGCGAGACGGCGATTCTGGAATTCAACGATGACCGGCCCCTGGATGTAGGGAGCCGTGGCGACCACGCCCGGGGTGTTGCGGATCTGCACGGTGAGATCGCGCCAGTTGGAAAGGACGCCGTCGGTCGTGACGAGGATGTGGGCGTCGAAGTCGATCACTTTCTGGCGCAACTCGCGATCAAACCCGGTCATGACCGCGATGACGAGAATGAGCACAGTCACGCCTAACGTCACCCCGAGCACGGAGACGAGGGTGATGATAGAAATAAAAGTGCGCTTCGGTTTGAGGTAACGAAGAGCGAGGAAAAGGCTGAACGGGAGTTTCAAAGCAGCGATACGGTTGCCGAAATCGCCGTTTTTCCAATGAGAATCGAGCGAGCGGTGCGGAATGTCTCGCGAGCGGAAAATGCGGAATTGCCATTTGCGACCGGAGCAATCGTCGATTGCAAATCAACGCGGGGCGAAAAACATTTACGGTCAGGCGCGAAGCCGCTGACGAAAGGGAAGTATGCTTTGGACAATCGCAGTTATCCTCTTGGTTCTCTGGTTAGTGGGTTGGTTGGGTCTGCACCTGCTCGGCGGGGCAATCCACATTTTGGTGGTCCTGGCGGTCATCGCCATCATCCTCCAGCTCGTTCGGGGCCGAGGGGTGTAACCGGCGGCTCGCCGGCGTGCGCGGCGATCTTGTCGCGCGCGGTATTTTGTAAATCACGATCAGGCAAATGGGCCAACGGCCGCGGTGCAGGCAGCCATTTCCGTCTCTGGTGAAACTGGATCCGGCGAATACACCGGGCGCACCGTGACGCCTTCAACGGTTCCGATCACGTAAAAAATGGCGGCAGGCGGCCCCGTTTCGGCCTAACTTTTCTCTAGCTGGCTGCGCCGGCGCATTGATGGAAAACGAAATTGTTGGAATCGATCTGGGGACAACCAATTCACTCATCGGAGTGATGGAGGCAGGCTTCCCAATTCTCCTCGCAGACGCAAACGGAGCGCGGCTCACGCCGTCGGTCGTTCACTTTCCGGAGACGGGCGAGCCGCTGGTCGGCGCGACGGCGAGCCGGATGCGCGCAGTGCAGCCGCGGACCACGGTTTATTCAGCCAAGCGCCTGATCGGTCTGCGCGGGAACGATCCTGAGGTCGGGGCAGTCAAGAACGATTATGAAGTCGTTAGGGCGAGTGGCCGGCCGCTCCGGATAAAGGTGCGCGAGCAGGACTTCGCGCCGGAGGATATTTCGGCACTCGTGCTGCAGAAATTAAAGCACGACGCCGAAAGCGCGCTCGACCGGCCGGTCACGCGAGCAGTGATCACGGTGCCTGCCTATTTCAACGACGCGCAACGCAACGCGACGAAAACGGCCGGAGAGGCGGCCGGTTTTACCGTCGAACGCATCATCAACGAGCCGACTGCCGCCGCGCTCGCCTACGGCCTCGATAAGCTTGGCGAGAAAGTGAAAATCGCGGTTTACGATCTCGGCGGCGGCACCTTTGACATTTCGATTTTGGAGTTGGATAACGGCGTCTTTCAGGTCCTCGCAACGAGCGGCGACACCCATCTCGGCGGCGACGACCTGGACGCGGCCCTCGCTGCCGCCTGCGAACTGCCGCTGCCCGATTGGCAGAAACGCGAGCTCGTGATCGAGGCGAAACACCGCCTTTCCACCGAGGAGTCGGCGCGGATCGAGGTGCCTTTTGTGGAGGGGAAAAACCTCAGCTACGAACTGACCCGAGACGCCCTTGAGAAGGTCGCTGGTCCCATCATTCAACGCACCCGGACCCATTGCCTGCGCGCGCTGAGCGACGCCAAACTCCGCGCCGCCGAGCTCGACGAAGTCATCCTCGTCGGCGGGATGACGCGGATGCCATTCGTTAGGCGGTTCGTCGCCGAGCTTTTCGGGCGCGAACCAAACACCTCGCAAAATCCCGACGAAGCCGTCGCGCTCGGCGCGACCATTCAGGCCGGCATTCTCTCCGGAGCGGTGCGGGACATCGTTCTGCTCGACGTCACGCCGTTATCGCTGGGAATCGAGACATTTGGCGGCTTAATGAACGTGATCATCCCCCGCAACTCCACCATTCCGGTGAAGGCCGGCGAGATGTTCACCACCGCGGTTAACCAGCAGCGCTCGATGAGAATCAAAGTGTTGCAGGGCGAGCGCGAACTGGCGGCAGATAATTGGACACTGGGTGAATTCGAAATCGAGTTCGAATCGGCGCCCAAAGGAATGGCCCGAGTCGGGGTGCAATTTGAAATAGATGCCAACGGCATTCTCCAAGTGCTGGCGCGCGACACAAAAACCGGCGTCGAGAAGATCGTTTCCCTAACGAGTGCAATCGATGTCTCCGACGAAGCGGTTGAGGCAATGCTCGCAGATTCCCTCGAACACGCGTTCGAAGATATGAGCGAGCGTGTCTGGACAGAGACACGGCTTAAATCCGACGAAATGCTGGAGGCGGTCGAGAAGGCTTTGCACCTCGCCGGGGCTGGCCTGGCGGTCGAGGAGAGAGGGGAAATCGTACGTCTGGCAGGGGAAGTGCACGAGGCGATGGCAACTCACGAGGTGGCTAGACTAAAAACTGCCAATGGTGCCTTGGATGAGGCGACGCAGGGACTTGCGGCGCTGATTGTGGAGCGGGCTATCGCGGCCGCCTCCGCGAGCTCGTAAGGCAGAAGCGCCGGGAGTGAAATTCGACAGTCGTCCGCTTAGAAACCGAAAAGGCGCGCCCATTACTGGACGCGCCTTTTCTTTAAATCTCCCGAAATCAGTTCACATGAAACACTTCGTCCTGCATTTCGCGACTGATCGTGGTGTTGCGTTTGATAATCGCGCCAAGAGTTTGCTGCTGGACGGTGGCGAGAGTGTCGGCGTCCAAATAGGATTCATACCAAAAGCGATCGCCATCGCGCAGCCGCTCAAATTGATCCTTGATGATGGCGAAGAAGGTCTCGCCCACCTGGCCGCCGTTGACATGATCCTCCGTCAAACCGCCGACCCACAGGTCCACATCATCCGGCGAATTGTATGCGGAAGCGAGCCGTGCCTGGAAATCGAGGTTGGAAGTCATCTCGGCGAAGGTCGCTTTCGGCGCTAAACCATAACCGATCCGGACTTGATTGTAGCTACCCAAGCCGTGATCGCGTCCCCGTTGCATATTCAGCGACGGCAAATCGAACCCTTGAGTCCCGAGAAATATGAAATTGCGCACCGCATCGATCACGTAAGCATCCACTTGCTGGGGAACTTGTTTGGCCAAGCCGCGGAGGAAGGTTTCGATTCCACCATTAACGGTTAATTGGGGTTCAAAGAATGTCGCACCCAGAGCGATATCGCCGGGGGTCGGCCTGCCCTTGGAGTTCAGGCGCATCAACACCGGAGGGAGGAAGGTATGACCAACCCGGAAGCCGGCGGTCGAAAACTCGATTGCGACCCGCGGATCAACCGCGGAGTTGTAGCCGAGATACGGCGGGAGCGCGTTGGGCCCGAGCACAATCGGCAGGAAATCGCGGTAGGTGATCAGTTGCGTTTCTCCGTTCACGATCGCCCGCGCGCGGAAGAATACTTGGTCATCGGTGAAGGTCGGGTTGGCGGCCTTAATGCTATCCGCCCAGAAATTATGCTCCCGCATAAAGAGGGTCTGCATCGCGGTCAGGCCGGCCGTCTCGTTGGCGCGGACATCGCCGGCGAGGAAAAAATCTGCCGGATTAATGACCTTCCCCGGCTGACTTTGGGGTTGGTTGGGCAGGCCCTTGACGTTGAACGGCAGGAGATTTCCATCGCTTGTCGCGAGGCGACCGGTCCCGTCGTTGGCGCGCATGGTTTTCATCCGCGCGTTATCGTTGCCGTAGATTTGCGAGGCATCTAGGAAAGCGCTGTTGGCGTTGATCTGCTGCCGCACGCCGTCGACCATGGTCCAGTTCGAACGCTGGAACGGCAGGGTCTTGTTCCCCCGGCTCTGCGGGTCGAATTGTGGGTCGCCAAGCGGGACCGGAATATTGAAAATTTCAGCTGGATTCGCGCTCTTGATAATACTGAGGTCGTGATCGGTGAACTGGCCCCATTGCCAGACATAGCTCGAAATGTTGTCCGAGTTTGGGAAGACCTGAGCTTGCGCGTTGACGAGATTACTGATCTCGCGTGTGCCCTTGCGCGTTGAGCCGGCCGGCGTGCTGATTCCATCGCCGTAACCATTAGGCGTTTTGCGCAAGATGGTGGTGCCGGCGGTGCCGAGGTTAGTGGGATTATTGCCAGATCCATCGACGCTTCGGAATTCGGTCGGGAAAATCGCTGGCGCGACCAGGATCGGCGCCTGCATCAAAGGGACCGCTGTTTTGTTAGGCGCGAAGGAATGAAACGCATCGTAAATGGTGCGCGACGACTGAGGGGCCGGCTGAGGACCCTCGGGGGCGGCAACAGCAACCGCGGCTGCGCCCGCGATAATGCAGGCTGAACTGAGTAAGCGAGGAACGGATATAATTTTCATAAGATGGCTTTCGGCATCGTTTTTGCACTTTTTGAGCGATGAAGTCAAGCGAAACAACGACCTTTTATTAGAGGCGCGGATATTTTTCCCGCCAGACTCAAAACAATTGACGACGCGGAGCCGATTTGCCATACTCGGTGAGTTGATCTCGCGTGCCTGAATCAACCGCTCCTCTCACCATGAAACCACTAGTTGTCCCTTTCCTTGTACTTCTCTTCGCGCTGTGCGGAACGTCGTTCGCCCAGACCAATGTATCCGTTGCTCTCAGCCCGGAACGGGCATCGCATACCGCCACGCTGTTGGATTCAGGCAAGGTTCTGATCGTCGGCGGCGTCAATGAGAACGCCGATCTTCGCGATGCGCTTCTCTATACCAGGTCATCCAACACACTGGTGTCGACTGGGTCACTCGTTAATCCCAGAGGCGACCATACCGCGACCAAACTGCCAGATGGGCGGATTCTCATCACGGGAGGAGATCTCAGAAACGGCCAAGTTTTACGGACTGCCGAGATCTACGATCCCACCACCAGCCTGTTTACCCAAATCCCTAGACTCATGGCGACCGGTCGAAGCAAACACTCGGCGACGCTTTTGAATGATGGCAAAGTCTTGATCGTCGGTGGGAAGAATGCGGAAATATGTGATCCCGTTAGCCAGACTTTCACAGTTCTCGCGAGCATTCCTCTCAATCGCGCGAATCATGCAGCCACCCTGCTGAATGATGGTACGGTTTTGATCACCGGCGGCTACGTCGAGCAAGCGGCTTCCGCAAAAGCCGAGATATACAACCCAGACACCCAGATATTCACTCAACTGGCCAGTCAATTGAAGATCCCAAGGGCCAATCATCAGGCGACGCTTCTCCTCGATGGCCGCGTCCTCATCACTGGCGGCTTCAGTGGGACCAGCCCACAGGACGAAGCAGATATATACAACCCGACCACGCAGACTTTTAGCGCGACGAAGCCGATGAATTCACACCGTTCGAGTCACCGAACCATCCTTCTCCCGGACGGAAAAGTGATCGCAATCGGAGGGGTAACCCTGGAGAGCGGATTTCTGGCGGTCAACGAAGTCTACGATCCGGTGGCATTGACTTGGGCGAATACTCCCGCGATGAATGAGAATCGTGGAGGCGAAACCGCCACCCTCTTGCCCGAGGGCAGCATCTTTGTCGCCGGCGGGGCAACCGGGAGTATCACACTCCAGTCGGCGGAAATGCTGGATCCCGCCACAATGAGTTTTACGCCGCTTCCCGACATGACGGTCGGGCGAAATCAGCACACAGCGACACTACTGCCGAATGGCCAAGTGCTCCTAGCGGGAGGGAGTCAGGATGCAACCTATCTCAACTCGGCAGAATTGTTCGATCCGTCGAATGACACTTTCACTACTCTCAGCAGCAGCCTGAGCCAGGCAAGGAAAAGTCATACCGCCACCCTTCTACAAGATCTCAACCGTGTCCTGGTTGCAGGGGGCAAGACCGAAGCTAATGATTCGGCCCAGGCCGAGATCTACGATGTCGCCACGCAGACCTTTCGCCGCATTGCGGATATGACTACTGGGCGCTCGCTTTTCACAGCGACTTTGCTGCAGAGTGGCTCGGTGCTCATGGTGGGAGGACGGCACGGCGCCACCCCGACCAAAGCATCGGATATCTTTGATTCTGTGAATGAGACCTTTTCCGCCACGGGCTCGCTCAACCTGCAAAGAAAACGTCACCATGCCAGTCTCCTCCCGAACGGAACCGTCCTCGTTTCGGGAGGCGCTCCAGGCTCCAACGGGTCTACGATCCCCGATTCTGGCACGCCGACTTGCGAGATTTATGATCCGATTAGCGGTGCCTTCACTTTTACCAGTAGGGAGATGAATGTCGGGCGGACAGAACACGACGCCACCCTGCTTCCCGATGGCAATCTCGTTGTCACCGGCGGTATCACGGTCGAGAATTTAAGCGACCTCTATGCGCCCTCGATAGACAGCTTCTCACAAGTAGGCAGCCTTGCGGAAGAAAGGTTAAGACACGTCGCGATTCTTTTATCCAACCCGTCTTGGGGCGCGTTGATGAACAAGGTCCTGGTCATAGGCGGCGCGACGATTGGTAACAGCGCTTTTGGCGGGTTGGAGCAGGCTCTTCCATCCGTCGAGCTTTACGATCCCGCTACCGGACAGTTCAGCTTCTTCGGCAATATGAATGTAGCGAGACAGAACCATTCGGCCACGCTTCTGCAAGACGGCCGGATCATGATTGCTGGCGGTGTTCGCGCTCCTTCTTTCAGCGGAACCGCTGAAATTGTGGAGCCTAATGCGACACCCACCCCGACCCCGACACCGAGTCCCACGCCAACCGCTACACCCACTCCCACACCGACTGCTACCCCAACGCCGACTATCACCCCAACGCCGACTGTTACGCCGACGCCGACTATCACCCCAACGCCGACTGTTACGCCGACGCCGACTATCACCCCAA
>JBDTVP010000014.1:0-45434 GCA_040007175.1 Spartobacteria bacterium | reverse complement strand
CCGGCTTGGTCGGGATGATCCAGACCGAGCGTGTGGCCAAATTCGTGCAGCGCGACGCGGTGGAAATCAATCACGCCGGACCTGAAATCCCCGTTGTAGGAATCCCAGGTGTAGGTCGCATTAAAAAGAGTGTCGGATTCCTCCAGCACGGTGCCGCGGAAAGTGAGCAGCGTCACCGCGAGCACCCCGGAGCCAAACTTCTCGCCATAGACATCGGGAGTAAAAAAAGCGGACATTTCGTCGTCCCCGGCCTCTGGGACGACGGGGGAGGCGAGGACGGCTGCGAATTGCAAATGCTCCAGGTGAGCATTCCAGAGGTTAAGGACGTCCTGGGCCGATTCGTTAAAGGAAGCGAATCCGTCGCTCAGCGGCCGCGGACCGCCGAGCGACAATTGCATCACGACGGTGCGGTTAAGAGTCCACGATTGACCTTCGAGGGCGAACCCGAAAAGGGATTGCGATGCGAGAAGAAGGAATGAGCAAAGAAGCGCGCTGGTTTTCATTGCGGAGCGAAAGCGCAGCACTATGCACGAAAAGAGCGGAATTTCCAAGACTGAGCCGCTAGCTAGCTCACCTAGCTGATTCTACCGGCTTCACGCCTTTCCCGGGTCGGGAAAAGCGAGGGTGACGACGGTGCCCTGGCCCAGCTCGCTTTCCACCGAAACGGTCCCGTGATGGATCTGCATGATGGATTTCACAATCGGGAGGCCGAGCCCGGTCCCGTCCGCGTTGCGCGGGACGTCTCCGCGGAAGAAGCGATTGAAGAGCTTCGGAACGTGCTGTGAGGGAATCCCGCAGCCGGTGTCGGCGACCGAAACGTGGCTGGAGTCGTCCCCTTTCTCGAGAGAAACGGTGATGCGACCACCGGAGGGTGTAAAACGGAGCGCGTTCGTCACGAGATTAATCAAAGCCCGCCGGAAGAGGTTGGCTTCGCCGAATATCTCCCCTTCGCCACGGCAGCGAATCTCCACATTCTGATCCTGCGCGACGGCTTCGTAGAACTCGCGGACCTTGTCGATCACCTCGCGTCCATCGAAGTGGCCGCGGGTCAGCGGGCCGATCGTCTCGGCGCGGGCGAGGAAGAGAAGGTTGTCGATCATCCCGGAGAGGCGCTGAAATTCCTCGAGGCTCGAAGCAAGGACGTCCCGATACTGCTCCGGGCTCCGCGTTTGGGTCAGCGCGCCCTCGGCTTCCCCGCGCAAGATGGCGATGGGAGTGCGCAATTCATGGGCGAGATCGGCCGAGAACTGCGAGAGCCGGGTAAAGGAATCCTCCAGCCGCGCGAGCATTTTGTTGAACGCGGTCGCGAGCGGGTGCAATTCCTCCGGCCATCCGGCGAGAGGGACACGCTCGTCGAGATGGGTCGCGCCGGTGCGCTCGATCGATTCCGCCAGTTTCTTCAATGGCCGCAAACTGCGGCGCGCGACGAGCAGGCCCACGCCCGTCCAGGTCAGGATGGCGCATCCGACCATCCCGGCAAGGAGCGTGGCGTAGCGGGTCCGGAATTTTTCATCGCGAGTCCGTTCCTGCGCGAGTTGCAGGACGAGGTGTTGCGATCCGAGATCGGCGGGGGAGGTGACGAGGGCGAAGGTTTTGCCCCGCGGCGTGTGGTAGATCAACGGGGAAGGCCGCTGCCCTTGGACGGAGAGTTTTTTCGGAAAAACTTCGATCGGCAGGGTCCGACGCATCCTGGGACTTTCGGCCACGACATTGCCTGCCCCATCAAGGACGCGCACAGCGTACACCTTGTCGGCCGCGCGGATGATGCTCAACTCGCGGTTGAGCGATTCCGGCCCGGCATCGGCCGCCATATCCGCGCGAATCCCGGCTAGTTTGTCGGTCAGGTAACGATCGTTGTCGTGGTCGGCATGTTGCGCCACGACCCAGTAGGCCAGCGCCATCGCGAAGAGGAGCAGGCCGCCCGCGGCCACGGTGAAGAGGAGCGCAAGGCGGAAGACGATCGACCACGACCCCGGTACCTTGGATTTCCCCAGGGAGAGGAGTTTCTCAATCGGCTTTAAGGACATACCCGACACCGCGGATGGTCTGGATCATCTTCTTTTCGAACGGATCGTCCACCTTGGCCCGCAGGCGGCGCATCATCACGTCCACGACGTTGGTCCCGGTGTCGAAATTGATGTCCCAGACTTGCTCGACGATCTCGGTGCGCGAGACGATGTCCCCGGAGGACGAGGCGAGAAAGGTCAGGAGCGCGAACTCTTTCGGGGTCAGGTTGAGGACGTTTCCGGCGCGGGTCACTTTGTGCCGGCGTGGATCGATTTCCAGGTCTCCGATCGTCATCGTCTCGTCTTTCCGCTCCGGCGCCCGGCGCAGAAGCGAGCGGACCCGGGCCAGGAGCTCGGAAAAATTAAACGGCTTGATCAGGTAGTCATCGGCACCCAAGTCAAAGCCTTTCACTCGGTCGGGCACACTGTCGCGCGCGGTGAGGAAGAGCACCGGTGTTTGAATTTCCGCGCGCCGCAATTCCGCAATAATCGACCAGCCATCGCGCTTCGGCAGGACGACGTCGAGAATGATCAGGTCGACTTTGCGGGCCAAGGCGTATTCGAGCCCCTGCTCGCCATCCTCCGCCACGTCGACCACGAAACCGTTTTCCATCAAACCCCGCCGGATAAAGGCGGCAATTTTTTGTTCGTCTTCGACAATTAGAATGTGCATCGGGCAAAGAGCGCTGGCCAAACGCTACTCCGGTCTGTGCTTACTGCACAAGTAGGAGGAGCGGCTGGACTGACACTGTTCGGAGAGTATGCATGACGATTGGATTACGATGTTGAAAGATGCGGGCTCGAATTCGCGCCGGGACTCTCTTTTCGCAAACGAAGAACGCTCAGGGCAGGCTGTGTCCAAGATTGGTTTGCGTCAGCCTAACGTCGGAACGGTTGATCGCGCCGCTCGCGTTGACGTCTGCGCGGAAGTTGGCGGAGGTAACCGGTAATCCAACCTGAGCTCTCGTTAGGCTAACGTCGGGTCGGTTCACCGTCTTGTCCGCCGTGGCATCACCAGCCAGGAGATTCATGCTCACCGCCGTCTCCGGCAGGACCTGCCCATTGCTGCTCGTGACTCCCAGCAAAGTGACGGTTAGGGTTTGCACATCCAGCACACCCGTTAGGCTGATCGTCATCGTGTTGCCGGCAAAGATCGGGCTGCCGAAAACGCTTCCGCTGCCCGCGGTGACGGTGGCGGTCCCGCTGGTCACCTCGCTACTGAAGGTGAAGACCAAGGTGTGACTGCCACCCGTGCTGCGGTTTTCCAGCCCCGGCTCGCCGAACAAAGGGAGAGAGATGTCGAAAGCACCGGCGCCACCGTGGGTCTTGCGCGAAACCGCGGAAGTGATGGAAAGAAATCCCGAGCCATTCAGATAACGAGCGGCTGAGAACTCGGAGAACTTGTTCGAGGCCGTGGGATGAAATCCTACCGCCACGATTTTGCCATCCGGTTGCAGAAGGGCGCCGTTCGCTCCGTCGTTCAAGTCGCCCATCGATGTCCGCACCTTGCCGCCAATTCCGAAGGTCGCATCCAGCGCGCCGTTGGTTGTCAGCCGGGCGAGAAGGAAGTCCCCGTCGGACGATTCGCTGCTGGGATAGCCCACCGTGATGATCCTGCCGTCGGGTTGCAGCAGGACGCTGTAAGCGCTCTGGCAACAACTGCCGAAATCAATCTCGGTCGTCCCATCGCCATCAAAGCTCGAGTCGAGCGTGCCGTCCGCGCGGTAGCGTGCGACCGCGAAATTCTGGACGCCGCCGTTCTGGGAAATCGCAAAACCGGCCGTGACAATTTTCCCATCCGGCTGCAGTGCGGCAGAGCGCGCCCGGTCAAAACTACGAGCGCCGAAGTCTGTCCGCACTTCTCCGGCGTTCCCGAAAGTCGGGTCGATACTCCCGTTGGCCAGGTAACGGGCAGCGGCAAAATCGTAGAAGTTGCGGGGATTCTTGGCCGAGCCGACGGCCACGATTTTCCCATCCGGCTGGATCAAGATCGCGAAAGCGTCGTCGTTGAAACCGTCGAAGTCGGTCGTGATTTGCCCGTCGCTGCCGAAAGTCAGGTCGGCCGAGCCATCCGGGTTGTAACGCACCAGCCCGAAGTCTGTGTTGGAGGAGTCATCGTTTGAGAAAGCCAGGAAGTCTGTCCCCGCCGCGATGATTTTGCCATCAGGCTGCAAGGCCAGGGCGAAGGCGTAACCTCCCTGGCCCGGAAAACTCGTCGTCACAATCCCGCCGCTCCCGAAGGTCGCGTCGAGAGAACCATTCGGGTTGTAGCGGGCCAGCTCGAAGTCACCGAGAAAAGTGAAGAGCGGGAAAGCCCCGCCCGCGACCAGGATTTTGCCATCCGGCTGGATCACGATCGATGAAATCTGCGCCGCGAGGCCTGGGAAATCCGTTCGGACCTTTCCGTTGACCCCGAAGGTGGGGTCGAGGGAGCCATCGACGTTGTAGCGTAACAGGGCAAAGTCCTCGCCACTAAAGTCATTGTTCGTGTAGCTCGTTCCCGCGAGCACGAGCTTGCCATCGGCTTGCCGCGCTACCGCGAAAGCGAGGTCGGTGCTGCGGTTAAAATCCGTTGTGACGAATCCGCCGTTACCGAAAGTCGGATCGAGATCGCCGTCCGCGGCGAGAGCAAAGGATGCGCTGGCCAGGAAGGCGCAAATTAGAGCCGCCAATTGGCGCCGGAAGCACGAACGAAAACTGAAAATGCCGGACCATTTGGTGAATCGCATCCCGTTCCTTTCGATTGCGATTCAAAGATACGGCCCGGTCGCAACCCGTTGGCAAGCAACAGCTCGTAACGGTTTTGTTACTTCACGGGCGTCAAGGGCGCGACGCTCCGGGGCGGCCTAACGATCTTGTGGGCGCGCCCGTTAGGCCGCGACCGAGCGACGCTTGCGCTTGACCATCGCAGACGTGCTCTTGGTCGGGACGTTGCGACCGTTCGACGCCTTCGGCTTCGAGCCCGCTCGCTGCAAGCTCTGTTGCAGGACGGCGACCATGTCGATCACGTTAGGCTGGACGCGCGGCGCGGCGGCTTTCGGCGCGGGGGTGCGCTTCTGGGCTTTCTCTTCGATCATCTGCATGAGCGCAGTCTGGTATTGGTCCTGGTATTTGGTCGGTTCCCACTCGGTCGTCATGGCGTCGATCAATGCCGTCGCCATTTTCAGTTCCTGCGATGAGACGTCGCGATCGGCGCCGTTATTGAGCGAGGCTGGTTCTAGGACTTCCTGCGCGAAATGCATCAGCTCCAGGATTAAGAAGAGACCATCCGGTTTGACCGCGGCGAGGTACTCGCGCTTTTGGATCGCCACTTTTGCGACCCCGACTTTCCCCGAACTGGTCAGCGCCTTGTGCAGCAGCGCATAGGCTTTCTCGCCGCCCTTCTGCGGTTCGAGAAAGTAAGGTTTGTAAAAAAACTTAGGATTGATCTGTGTCTGGTCGACAAAATCCGTGATCTCGACCGAGTGAGTGGATTCGATTTGCACCTTCTCGAAATCCTCGTCGCGCAGCGTGATCCACTTGCCTTTTTCGTATTCGAAGCCCTTCACGATCTGATCGGCCGGGACCTCTTTTTGGTCGACCTCCGCCACTTTCTTGTAGCGAATCGGACTGAGGTCGCTCGCCCGCAGTTGCCGGAAACTGATCTTCTCTTCCTTCGTCGCCGGATAGACGGAAACCGGGATATAAACGAGACCGAAGTTGATGCTGCCCTTCCAGATCGCGCGCATGATGTAGAACCGTCAGCTAATCCGGGGCCACGTCAAGACTAACGAAAGTCGCGACTTGCCCCGGTGGTTGGTGCGATGGAATGGTCCTGCGGCCACCATACGATGAAGAAAAAATTGAAAATTGTCGTGCTCGGAGCCGGTGGCCGGCTCGGCGCCGCGCTCACCCGTGAATATGCCGCCGCGGGCGAGGCGACCGGCTTCACCCATGCCGAGCTCGATCTCGGGCAGCTCGAAACCCTGCGCTCGACCCTTGCGCCGTTGCCTTTTGACGTGCTGATCAATGCCGCCGCCCTCACGAATGTGGATTACTGCGAAGATCACCGCGACGAGGCGATACGTCTGAACGCGGAAGCGCCGCAGGTTCTGGCGGAAATTTGCCGGGAGAAAGGCGCGCGCTTCATCCATGTCAGCACGGACTACGTCTTCGATGGCGAGAAGCGCGCGCCCTACACCGAGGAAGATCCCGCGGAAGCGATCAGCGTTTACGGCGAGTCGAAGCGGGCCGGTGAACTGGAGGTGCTCGAGACTAACGACCGCGCGCTGGTTGTCCGCGTCTCTTGGGTCTTCGGGCCTGATCGGCCGAGTTTCGTCGATGCGATCCTGCAGAAAGCACGCGAGGAAGAGGAGGTGAACGCGGTGGCGGATAAATTTTCCACCCCGACCTACACGCCTGATATCGCGGCGCTGCTTCGACCGTTGCTCGACACCCCGGAGCGCAGCGGAATTCTCCACCTCGCGAATCGGGGCGAGTGCAGTTGGCAGGAGTATGCGCAATGGGCGCTCGATTGCTGTCACGCCGCCGGCCTTCCGATGAAGGCGCGGACGGTTGGCGCGGTATCGTTAGGCGAGATGAAAAACTTCGTCGCCCGCCGCCCGGTCTACACCGTGCTCGGGACGGAAAAATACGAGCGCTGGATGGGAAGCACGCCGCGCCCCTGGCGTGACGCAGTCGCGGATTATGTGCGCGCGCAATGCCGCTCCGGGGCGGGCTGGGCTCGGCCGGTTTGACATTGTCGCGCTGCTCGCGTTTCCTCGCGCGCTGAAATGAACAGACTTTTTGGCTCGTTCGCTCTCGTGTTTTTTCTCGCGGTGACCGTGCGCGGCGGCCAGGAGGAGCCAGTGGCGGTGCCGCCGGTTGCAGATCATTTCGCCCGCGGTTCGCTCGAAGTTCAAAACGTCGTCGGGACCTACTTTTTCTTCGACACCGGTCGGAATAACCGCCCGTCGGTCGATTTCGCGCTCAACAGCACGCGGCTCGGCATTATGTTGAGCAATCCGCATAGCTCGGGGCTGCTCGCTGGCAACTTCGAGCTGCTCGGAGAGATCTTTGGCGGCGGGATTTTTCAGGGCCCGGGCAACGTCATGGCGGGCGCGACCCTGCTTTTTCGCTACAATTTCGTCCAGCCGCAGGCGCGGGTGCTGCCCTACCTTCAAATCGGTGCGGGCGGGGTCTACACCGACATTTTGGAAAAGGAATCGCGCGGTCTGATCAGCCTGCCGGTCGAGTTCAATCTCCAGGGCACGGTCGGGACGCGGATCATGCTGAACGACCGCTGGTCGGTCGTGGTCGAGGGCGTCTACCGCCATGTCTCTAATGCCGAAATCAAAAAACCGAACTTTGGCATCGATGCCGCTGGTGGTAACGTGGGTTTCGGCTTCTTTTTCTAAGCTTCCAAATGAAAACAATGCGCGCTCTTCTTCTTGTCGTTAGTCTGAACTTTCTCCTCGCCGCTGTCGGACAGGCGGCTCTCGTCTGGGAATCGACCGTGGCCAACCTGCATCCGACCATCGCGGACAAGACGGCGGTGGCGCATTTCAAATACAAGAACACCGGGGACCAACCGGTTCGAATCACTTCGGTGCATGCCTCCTGCGGCTGCACGACCGCGGCCCTGGCGAAGGACGTGGTCGAGCCTAACGAATCAGGCGAAATCACCGCCACTTTCACGATCGGCGACCGCTCCGGCATGCAGGCCAAAACGATCACCGTCCTGAGCGACGACCAACCCGGGCAGGCCACGCTCTTGCATTTGAATGCAACCATCCCGCAACTCCTGACCATCAACCCGGTATTCGTTTATTGGTCGGCCAACGATGTGCTCGAGCCAAAGACGGTCACGGTGGACGTGGGCCCGGATTTCCCAGTCACGAAATTAAATGTCACTTCCACTGACAAATCGATCTCGACGGAAGTGCAGCCTGGTCCGGACAAGAAAGGGTTTCGCATCATCGTGAAGCCGACCGAAGGCGGCCGGCCGATTAATGGGACTTTGAAAATCGAGCCGGACTTTCCAAAGGACGCGCCGAAACCGTTTTACGTGAACCTGCGCGTCGATAGTCGGGCCACCCTGCCGCCGAAATAATTCCGCGTGCGCCTGTCGTTTGCCCGGCAGCTCCTCTTGCTTTTGGGGCTCGCCTTTCTTCCTGCCATCGGCCAGGCGATTTATTATCGCAACGCGGCTTCCTGGCACCAGCCACCGGTCGATTCGGCACTCGTTAGTCTGGCGCAGGCCAAGGGTTGGGGAGCAAACGCGCTCTGGCTCGACGCCCGGCCGGAGGAGCAGTATGCCAGCGGCCACGTCCCGGGCGCGATGCTCCTGAATGAAGATCGCTGGAACACGCTTCTGCCCGAGGTCCTCGCCGTCTGGTCGCCCGAGCGCAAACTGGTCGTCTATTGCAGCCAGGTGACGTGTAACGCCAGCCACGCGGTCGCGGAACGCCTGCGCCAGGAAGCGCAGTTAAAGAACGTTTACGTTCTGCAAGGAGGCTGGGAGGAATGGAAGAAAGCGAATCCATGACCGGCGCGGAAGTGCGACCAGCCGGACGCGACTGGCTGCTTATCGTTAGGCGAATGCTCGCTTTTTTGGTCGGCGCGGTTTTCGTTTATGCCGGCATCTTGAAGGCGCGCGATCCAGTGCAGTTTGCGACCGAGATCAATAATTACCGCCTCATCCCGTGGTCGATCGGAGTCCGAATGGCCTTCTATTTGCCCTGGCTCGAAGTGCTCTGCGGTCTCGCGCTCATTTTTCATCGGCTCTTTGCCGGCGCCCTCGCCCTCACGACGGGGTTGATGGTGGTTTTTATTGCCGCCACGGTTTGGGCGCGTCTCCAAGGGATCGATCTGGCCTGCGGTTGTTTTGGCAGCGCCGGCGCTAACCTGACCCCGGCGTGGCATCTCGCGATCGATACCGGCCTGCTCGCCGCGCTTCTTTATCTTTGGTTACGCGGACCCGGGCGACGGCCTAGATCGTGACCAGACTCGATTTAGAGTTTGATGGAAACTCCGATCCTCTACGTGAAACGCGGCTGCCCTTATTGCCGTGCGGCGACAAATTATCTCGACCAGCAAAAGATTGCCTACCAGAGCGTCGAGGTCCGCGGCGAACCAGCCGAGATGGCGAAACTCAAGGAAGTTTCCGGCCAGACCAAAACTCCGACTCTGGTCTGGAACGGCGACGTCCTGGCGGATTTTGGGACGGACGAGCTGGCTGCTTTCCTGGCCGAGCGGGCCGGGAAGTAATCGTTAGGCGAGCGACCGGGCGAAGAGGGCGGTGAGCTCCGCTGCCGGGTCGAGCTGAATTTGCTGCAAGTCGAAGGGCGCGCCGGGCCCGGTGTCGCGATTGTGGATCACGACCTCCGTGCCGCGAGCCCGCAGCACGACGGCGTCCACCTCAAAAGCGGCGGAGAGCTCGACCGTCACCAGTTCGAACGGGGCGGTCATTCGGACGCGCATGGCCGCTTCCGGCGCGGCTATAAATTGGACATTTCGCTCCTTCTCGAGCGACGGAAAATTGATCGCTCCAACCGACAGGGAGTTTCCAGAAACGGGCTGATGAACTACCTGCCTGGTTGGGATGAGTCGCAGGGTTTCGATTCGGCCGTTGCGCGAAAGAGTGATCGGGCCGAGGCGAAAACCGGTTTGGAGAGCGGGACCCGCGAGCGCCTGTCTCGGGCCCAATTCCAGACTAACGACGCGATCGTAGGGCTGCAGCTGCGCGGCCTGCATCCGAAGGGCGGAAGATAATTGCAATGAGACGATGGCAAGCGCGAACGTCACGTTCACTTCGGTTTGCCTAACGTGTGGCGACACGGCGACCGTTTCCAGCGACCGGGCGGGCGCCGGCATCATCGGCGGCGGCGCTGCGATCGGGACGACAGTGACAGGCGTTGGCCGCGGCGGCGGAGCGGATGGGACGACGGCGACAGGTAGCGGCGGGGCGACGGCGACAGGTGCTGGCGACACGGGCGGGGGCGGCGGTTGGACAGGTTCTACCGCGATTTCATCGCTCCCGGGGCCATGCCCGTTAGGCTGAGGTACTTCCGCCGGAGGTGCGACTACGGGCGACGGAGTTGCAAGAGGCTTTAATTCGGCGGGCGGACGTGGCGGCGCTTTTGGCAGCAAGCCGGAGGCAAGTGCCTTCTCGACGGCATTGATCAAGGCCCCGGAAAGAAACGGCTTCGGCAGCGCCGCGACAACATTGCGGTTGGTTTCCGCGGTTCGGGCCAGTTCGGTCAGATGGCCCGACATCATGAGAATCGGGATGCGAGCCGTTGTTTCGTTTTCAATCAACGCGCGACAGACCTTGTCGCCGGTCATGTCGGTGAGGCTGTAATCGAGCAGGACGAGATCTGGTCGCGCGCTGGCGGCGAGGCGGATGCCTTCGGCCCCGGTGGGCGCAGTGATGATCTGGAAAGTCTGGTCGGCGGTCCCGAGCACATCGGCAACGAAAATGAGCAACATCTCGGTGTCGTCGACGATCAGGATCTTCTTGCCGGTGCGGACGGGCCTGGCTCGCGGCAAGACGGGCGCGCTCACGGCGGCGTCGCTATCGCGTTCACGCCTCGCGCGGACGAGGTCCAGAACAAGCTTCGGCCACGGAAGGTGGATCGTCGTAATCGATTCCTCAAGCGGATCCGTCTCCCGAAGCACCGGCGACTGCCAGCTGTCCATTTCCTCGAGCGCGGCAAGCCCAGTGAGGGTTTCGGTGATAGCATGGGCGACCTCGCCCTTCAGGAAATGAATTTCGCCGGAGCGCTGCCCCGAGGTTTCGAGCCGGACGATCGCCGTGCTGAGGGCGAGACATTTCAACTGTACGACGTCGATGACGTTCAGATCGCGCAACGTCCCGCGAACTCCGCCGGCCGGGGGCCCCGCCCAGGGTCCGACGAGGGCCTGGATGGCGGCGCCGAATTCCGCCAAATCAAAAGGTTTTTCGATGAACTGAATCGCGCCCGCGGTGCCCCGGGCGGCATGCACTTCGGGTGAGGTGCCGGCCGCGATCACGAGGACACGGGCCTCGGGGAACCGCTTCTTCACTTTGTCGAGAAAAGCGATTTCGCCGAAGGGCGGGGGATCGAGATCGAGGAGAAACAATTCCGGCTGCATCGCCTCGGCGAGAGTTTCGGCGTCGGCGAAACTGTGCGCCACTTGAACGCCATGGAGCGGCGCGAATTTGCGCAGAGCCGACGAAATGGCGACCCCCAGCGCAGGGTATTCTTCGACCAGAAGAATGCCGCGCGAAGGGGGCGTAGAAGTGGTAGTTGGAGCGTTTACGGGCACGTTAGGCAGGCGGAAAGCGTCCGAGAATAAGGAATGAGATGGACATGTCAAAGCAACGCACTCGCAAGTTGCATGCCCCCCGGGGGATTGTTAGGTCGGCGCCTGGCCTTTTATTCGTAGCGGAGCGCCTCGATCGGGTCGAGCGAAGCCGCCCGGTAGGCCGGGTAAAGGCCGAAACCGATGCCGATAGCCGAACAGACCACCAGCCCGGCGATGGCCCAGCCGAAGGGGAAGATGAGGCTTACATTCAACCAGAGCGCCAGCAAATCGCCGCCGAGCACTCCCAAAAAAATGCCCAGAATCCCGCCGGCCTCCGAGATGAAGACCGCTTCGGCCAGAAATTGGCGCAAAATGTCCCGATTCCGCGCTCCGATCGATTTGCGGATGCCGATCTCCTTGGTTCGCTCCGTCACGCTCACGAGCATAATATTCATGATCCCAATCCCGGCCGCGAGGAGCGCGATCGTGCTGATGACGAAAGCGCCGATGCGGATCACCCCGGCAATCGAAACGAAGGCGCTCTTGAGCGAGTCGTTCGTGTAAATTTCGAAATCGTTCTCCTCTTCCGCGCGCAGGCCGCGCGCGATCCGCATCGCCCCCACGCCCCGGTCGAAGGTGCGATTGTAATCGAGTTGGGAAGAGGATTGCGTCGCGATGTTGATCGAGCGGTTAGCCGACCCGAAATCTTCAAACAAGCGGGTAATCGGCATCACGCAGATATCGTCCTGGCTTTGCCCGAAAGCCGTCCCGCGTTCCGCCATCACACCGACGATCGTGAAAGTGTGACCGCTCAGTTTGATGACCCGTCCGAGCGGCGATTCATGCGGAAAAAGCCGTTCCTCGATCGCGCGGCCCACCACCAGCACCCGGCGGCTGAGCGCGACATCTTCGTCGGTCAGGTTGCGTCCGTAGGCGAGCGTGTAGGCGTTGGCCGCGAGGAAACTTTTGTTCGTTCCGACGATCGTTAGGCTGGGGGTCGTCTTGACGCCGTTGTAAACCGCCTGCTTGCCGTTATCGAAAGTCTTCAGGCAAACATCCTGCGCGTTGCCCTCCATTAACTCCTCGTAGCGCTGCGCTTCGGCGTAGGAAATGTTGCGCCGGTTTTCATACTTCTTCTGCCCGCTCCCGCCGGCCCGGACATTGACCGGATACTTCGCGAACTGAAAAAGATTCGAACCAAAGAGCGTCAGGCCGGTCTCGATCGAAGCCTGCATCGCGCCGATCGCGGTCATGACCGAGATGACGGAAAAGACGCCGATCGTGATGCCGAGCATAGTGAGGGCGGAGCGCAACTTGTTCGCCCCGACCGAGGCCAGGGCCATCCGCAAAATTTCACCAAAGTTCATCCTGAAAATCCGAATCTCGAAGTTCGAAACATTTTCCGAAACTCAAATTTCTCACTCATAACGCAGCGCCGTGACGGGATCGAGACGCGACGCGCTCCAGGCTGGCGCAATGCCTGAGACCAGCCCGGTAAGGACGGAGACGATCATGCTCGCGACGACCAACCCGAAAGAAAACCGAATCGGAAACGACGGAAACGCCGCGGCCAACCCGAAGCACATCAAGTAGGCAAACGTTAGGCCGATCAACCCGCCGAGCAGGCAGAGCGCGGTCGATTCAATCAGGAACTGGAGCAGAATAGTGCGACGACGCGCGCCCAGCGCCTTGCGCGTCCCGATCTCTTTGGTTCGCTCTTTCACGCTCACGAAAGTGATATTCATGATCCCAATCGCGCCGACGAAAAGCGAGAGCCCGGTGATGAAAAGACCGGCGATTGCGATCGTCGCTTTCACCCCGTCGAGCGTGCTTTTGAACGCTTGTTGTTCGTTGATGCTGAAGTCTTCCTTCTTCTCCGGCGGCAGGGAGCGCAGCCGGCGCATCACGCCGGTCAACTCATCGCGCGCGTCGGCCATCCGGGTTTTGTCGAGGACCTTCACCCGCACATCCGCTTCGCTCTTCGCGCTGAAGTATTTTTTGAAAGCGGGCAACGGGATGACCACAATCGAGTCGAGACTAAAGAGGCCGAGAAAAGTCCCCTGGCGCGTCAACGTGCCGACCGCTTTAAAGGCGTGGCCATTGATCAGGATTTTCTTGTCGAGCGCGCTCCGCCCGGCGAAGAGCGCGTCCGCCACGTCGTAACCGACGACGCAAACTTCCGCTCCGCCGCGCGATTCCAAGTCGTTAAAGAAACGGCCTTCGCTCGTGTCGACCGTCGAGATAAGGGTGTAATCGACCGTGGTGCCGAGAATGAAGACGTTTTCGACCGTGTTGTCGCCGGCTTTCACGCTCCGGAGCAGGCTCATCGTTGGCACGGCAATCATCAGGTTCGTGTTTGGGGTGATGGCGATCGCCTTGTTGATCCGCTCGGCATATTCAGTGCGGATTTTTTTGCGGTCGCGGTAGTTCCACCAGTCGTTCATCCGCGTCCAGGGCCGCTGCGAAATGTAGAGCACGTCGTCGCCGATCACGGCCATGCTGTTGTCGAAACCGGTCGAGATGCCGTTGATCGCGGTGCCCATCAAAGTCACGGCGACGATGCCGATGATGACGCCGAGCGCGGTCAACATGGAGCGCGTCTTGTTCGCCGCCATCTGCGCGGCGGCGATCTTCCAGCTCTCGCTCAGCTCGTAAAGAAAACGCTTCATCGCGCCAGAAAAATACCGACGCGAGGACAGGTCGCGAACGCTTTCGCCTACAGTTTGCGTTTCCGCTTCCGCTTCGGCTTGGGCGCCAGTTTCTCGGTGACGGCTTCGGCGCGTTTGTGACCAAAGATGATGTAGTCGTAGAACATGTTGCTCGTCATATCGACGATCTCGTGGCTCTCCCGAATGCCTTGCGGGTAATGTTCCGGACGAACGAAGCTCGTGACCACGGCGCCGAGCTCGCGGTCGCCTTTTTTCATGAGCCGGCGGGCACTGGCCTGCGCGACAAATTTCCCCATCGCGATGCCTGCGGCATACGCGGGATTAGCAACCGCGGACCCGGCATTTACGAGACTGAGCAAGCTGGTGGTGAACGAACTGAGATCGGGTTCACGCAGTAATTCATCGACATCGCGAGCGGCCTCACAGCTCACGTGAAGAGCGCACCGCGAGAAAAGTCCAGGTAAACGCTTCCGGAATCTCCTCGACTTCATAAAGGATAAGGCCGGTGTCGCCGAAATTGACCGGGACGTTATCCTGAACCCGGTCGATCTCGGTCAGTTCGCGGGTGCTGACCGCGTTGTTGATCAGAGCTTCGAGCACCGCTTTCTTGCTCGCGGCATCGTTAGTCTGGATCCAATCATCCGGTGCCGGCACTGCCTGGTCGGAAGGCGTGATGAAGCTGAGAAACTTCACCTTGGCGAGTCATGGCCGAAAATCCCCAGGCCGGATTTGACAGTGCCATTGTCCCGAAACCGAACTCGATCGATCCGAAAATAGAACATAGGAAAGTGCCTCTCGTTGCGTTGTTTCTAGCAGGCGGCGTTGCGAATTGGAAGCTCAAATTTTAGGCGCGAAAGCTTCAGTTCTTGCGCCACTTCTCTCGAGCGATCAATCTCGCCGGTGGTGCTCACGATCAAGAACCTTTCCAAGCGCTACGGTTCGACCGTCGCGCTGAAGGACGTTTCGCTGGCGCTCGAACCGGGTGAATTTTTCGGCCTGCTCGGCCCGAATGGCGCGGGCAAAACAACCTTGATGTCGCTCGTCGCGGGCATCCGGCCGCCGGACAGCGGCGAGATTCTTTTAGCGGGCGAAAAATTTCAGCACGAACGGGTCGAGCAACGACTGCAACTGGGCTTCGTCCCGCAGGCCCTTGCGCTCTACGATGAGCTGAGCGGGGAAGAAAATCTGCGCTTGTTTGGCCGGCTTTACGGATTGCGCGGCGCGCTCTTGCGCGAGCGGGTCGAGGAAGGATTGCTCGCGGCGCAGTTGCAGGATCGCCGCCGCGACCAGGTGAAAACGTATTCCGGCGGGATGCGGCGCCGACTCAATGTGGTCGCAGCCATTCTCCATCGGCCCAAGCTCCTCCTCTGCGACGAGCCGACGGTGGGAGTCGATCCGCAATCGCGCAACGCCATTTTCGAGTTCGTGCAGAAGCTCAATGACGACGGGATGACGATTGTCTATTCGACCCACTACATGGAGGAAGCGACCCGCCTCTGCTCCCGCATCGGGATCATCGATCACGGTCAGCTCCTGGCCCTCGGCACGCTCGATGAACTTCTCGTGCAGCTGCCTTTTTCGGATCAAATCCGGCTCGCGCGCCACGAAACGGTGACCGCGCAGTTGGGCGCGCTGCGCGAGTTTGGGGTGATGGTGGAGACGGAGGAAGCTTTCGTCCTCACCCCGCGCAGCGAGCTACGCCTCTCGGATTTTTTCGCGGCGACCGAACGGCTCGGCTTGTCCTACCGCCATATTGCCGTGACCCGCCCGACCTTGGAAAATGTTTTTCTTCATCTCACCGGGAAGACTTTGAGAGATGCGTGATTTATCAGGAGGAGGAATTCGATGCGCACCGTTTTGATTTTGTTCGGCAACGAACTGCGCCGTTTTTTGCACGACAAAACGGCGCTCTCGCTCACGTTCCTTGTGCCGGTCGTGCTGATTTACATTTTCGGGCACGTCTTCGGGGTCAACGAGGGTGGGGGCGGCCCGACGGGAATTCCGATCGCACTCGTGAGCGCGACCGACGCGCCGGTCGTGGCGACGATCACGGCCGCGTTGCAAAAGGAGAAAGCCTTCAAAGTCCTGACCACGGAAAAGCAGATGGACAAGGAGGTGCCGCTGACCGAAGCACGCGTGCGTGAAAAGATGAAGGCCGGGTCGCTCCGCTTTGCGCTTATCTTTCCGCCGGATACGCAGGGCGACGAAAGCTTTGGTTTAAAGCTGAAATTCCTGCACAACCCGCGGAACGAGATCGAAACCCAGACCGTCACCGGGCTCGTGCAAAAGACGATCTACACTTCCGCTCCGCAGGCCCTCTTGCTCTCGCTGCAAAAGAAGGGCGCCAATTTCATCGGCCAGGAAAACTTCGATCAATTCAACCACGCGATCGCGAGCGCGGTCGCGCAGGGTTTCGGCGGGGACGCCGACGAGATCTACGCCAGCCTGGGCAAGGGCGACTTCGGCCTGGACGCCGACGGAGGCGGGGCCGGCCCCTCGCTCTTCGAGAGCCTGATCAAGATCGACTCCGAGCAGGTCGGCGGGCGCCAGGTAAAAAGCAGCATGGCGACACGCAGCGTGGGCGGGTGGGCGATCATGTTTCTGCTCTTCTCCCTCTCCGGCGCGGCGACCTCGCTCTTCGACGAAAAGAAAGCCGGCCTCTTTCAGCGTCTCCTCGCGGCTCCGGTGCGGCGAACGCACATTCTCTGGAGCAAATATCTCTTCGGAATGTTCGTCGGCATGGTGCAACTGAGCGCGCTTTTCCTCGCCGGCAGCCTCCTGTTTGGGATCGACATCACGACCAACTTTGGCAACCTGCTTCTCATCTGCCTGGGAGCTTCCATGGCCTGTGTTTCCTTCGGGATGCTACTCGCCGCGGTCTCGCCTTCCTCCGCCGCGGCCAGCGGGCTGGGCACCTTCCTCATTCTGACCATGAGCGCGATCGGTGGCGCCTGGTTCCCGACCAGCTTCATGCCGGAGTTCATTCAGAAATTGAGCAAACTGACGATTGTCTATTGGTCGCTCGATGGTTTCATCAAGGTGCTTTGGGCGAATTGCACCACGCTTGAGTTGCTCCCGACCTTGGCGATCCTGGCTGGCATCGCGGTCGTGGTAAATGTCTTCAGCATCTGGCGTTTTAATCACGGCCAGATCTTTGAATAACGCGCACCGTCGTCGTTAGGCGGCGACCGTTTATTTTCCGCCGGTCACCGTGTAGCCCTCGGCGCGCAGGTCTTGCGCGAGTTCCATCTCCATCTGCACGGCGGCCTCGAACGGCATCGGGTTGAAGTGTTCGTAGAGCTCGGGCAGGAGGCGCACCCAATATTTCTCCACCACCCAGGAAGATTTATAACCGTGCTTGTGGTTTTCCAAGCGGTGTTCTACCGGCAGCCCGGTCATCCCGACGTAGATGCAGGGCTTCGCCGGATCCCGTTTCGGGTTGAGGCGCAGGATCGAGCGATGACGGAGCGCCTTCGAATCGAGGAGAACGACATAGACGCTGTGGTGGAATTTCTGCGCCGACGGCACGCGCGCATTATAGACCGGGGCGGAGTGGGCGCGCTGCCCGGAGAAAAAAATGCAATTATTTTTTCTGTCGGACAGCCGATGTCCGATAGGGGTAATTAGGTTACTCGCATGACAAACAACATGGGCATGCAAAATCGGTTCGCGGGTTCCCTGATCAATCGGCCTCAATCTCCGCGGGTGCCGCGTGGGCTCGCGATGCTCCGGAGGTTGCGCCTCCGGCTCGCCGCCGAAGGCCGGCCGCACCTTTATCAGGCAGAGTTCCGCTTCAGCAAATAAGCGGCGAAATGGTGCGCGATGCAGGGTTCGAACCTGCGACTTCTTGCGTGTGAAGCAAGCGCTCTACCACTGAGCTAATCGCGCCAAAAAACGAGCGACCGTAGATTTACAGCGCTCCCTGCGCCGGGCAACTTTTTTGATCGCGCGGCTGTGGGCGCACCGCGAGAATCATCGCGCTTTCTCCGATGCAATCGCGAAGGCGAGCGGAGCTTCCTCGACGGGCGCCGACGCGATTCGTCGGCGCGGCCTGGGAGTCGGCCGGCGCTGGGAGAGGACTTCGCGGAAATAAATCGCGACGCAGGCAAGGAAGAGCCAGGAGGCAAACGGTCGCAGCCAGGCGAGCCACTCGATTGTCGGCAGAGTCGGTCCGAGCTTTTTATCGAGCAAAAGCACGTGGGTGATCATGGTGGCGCTCATGATCGAGAAGATGAAGTGGAGGATGCTTAAACGCGCGCTCACGCCGAGCGCGACTGCACTAAGGACCGCGCCCCAGAGCAGATAGCGTTCATGCATTTGCGCGAGGAGCGCGAACATGACGAGCCAGGGGGCGGCGATCGCGATGAGCAGGCGCGGGTCGCGCTGGCGGGCGTGACGCGCAGCCCCGAGCGCGCAGAGCAAGAGCCCGCCGAGATAAAGCAGGCGCAAAATCCATTGCAGGGTGACCGCGACGGCGAGGGATCCAAGATGGAAGGAAAAGATCGGCGTCTTGAGGGATAAATTCCAGTCGGACAAGATCGAGGGGAGGTTGTAGCACGAGCTGATGAACAAGTAGGGGTAACGTTCGCTGCCGTAGAGAAAGCCGATCTTCAACCAGGCGAAGCTGCCCGCGAAGAACGCCCCGGCGAAAAAGGTTGCGACGCCGGCCAGGCCCGCGGCCCACGCCCAGGTGTGCCGCGAACGCCGCCAGCGGAAATAAGCCGCCGTCAGCACGACCACGGCCGCCACGGTGGCCCAGGCGGAGGCGTTTTGCAGGAGCCAGGGAGCAACGAGGAAGGCCACCGTGGCGGAGAACCCAGCGAGGACACGACCGGCGCGCGCCCAGCGTTTTTGCCAGAGCGGCCAGAAAACAAAGAAAGGCGCGACGAAGAGAAGCTGCCCCTTGAGCATCCCTCCCACGGCCAGGAGGCAGCCACACCAAAACCAGCGACGGCTCACTGCAGCCAGGGATGCGAAGAGGAAAAATGGCAGGATCCAGACGTCCCATTGCGGCCAGGCGTGCGCGTCGAGGATGAGCGACGGTTCGAGCCAGGCCACGCTGGCGGCGGTCAAACCGCAGACCCACCCGCGCTCATCCGGCGGGAGGCGACGGAGCAGGCCGGAACTGGTTGTGCCGGACGAGCGGCGCACTCCCAGCCTAACGAGAAGAAAAATTCCCACGGCGGTCACCAGCTCGCAGAGCAGGTTAACGAGCAGGAGCGGTTCGACGTATTCGGGGGTGCCATCCTCCGCGCCGGGGAATTTGACCCGCACTTCCTTGGCCCAGATCGACATGACGAGGAGCCGCAAAGGCGGATAGTCGAGGTAATAGTTATTCTCGTAGGCCTCGCGTTCCACCCGGTCGTAAAGGCCGAGGTAACCGCGCGCCAGAACCCGCCAAGAGTCCGCCTTTTCCTCGGGCAAAAGGTGATGGCCTTCCGCCAGTGTCTGGCTTCCCCAGAAGAAGCCATTCACGATATCGCGTTGGAAACGCAGGTGCGTCGTCTCCGTCCAGGTGTAGCGCCGCAACGCCATTCCGCCGAGGAGAAGCACGAGAAGGGCGACGACGAACAGCACGCGCCGCCAGCGTAGCTGCGCAAAGATCCTCGCCGGAACAAACTGCGACTCCATCTAAGCCGCACCATCAGCGCACTGCGCTATCCCGGCAACTTCAGGTCGCCTGGGCCAGACCCGTCGGCCCGCTCAGCACTTCGTCAAACATGCAGAGGAAGCGGCGAATCTCGAACGGCTTGGTCAGGTAATTGCGCGCTCCCGCGGAGAGCATTCGCTCGATCTGGCTCGGGGTGGCATCAGCACTGATCACGATGACTGGCGTCTGCGCGGTCGCGGGCTGGGCCTGCAAACCTTCCAGCACTTTGCTCCCGTGAATGTCGGGCAAATCAAGATCGAGGAGAACGAGTCGGGGCGGCTGGTCGCGGGCCATTTCGAGACCCTTCTCGCCGGTATCGGCCCAGACCAGATCCATTCCCGGGCGATCACGCAGGATGTTCTCGATCAAACGAAAATTGGGTTCGCTGTCCTCGACGCAGAGGACGCGATGACTTTCACCGGTAACCTGCGGCCGGGCTGCTTCGCTACTCTCGGATGGTTTGTTAGGTAACATCTGGATGATCACCTGCTCGACCGGCTTTTCCGGCGCGGCCTCGCCAGCCAGACTTTCCATTTCGTCCTTCGCGCGCTGCGCTTCCTGGACGGATTTGAGCAGCTGCTCGCGCAGGACCCTTATTTCCAGCTGCGCCAGGCGGAGTTCTTGTTGTAAGCGGTCGTCGTTTTCAGTGTTCATCTGTTTTTCTATATGGAGGCCATTTTCAAACCCGAAGGCTCGTCGTAGACCGCACCCCGGAGCTTTTTCGCCATTTCGAGGTCGCGATGCATTTTGTTTTTGTGCGTGCAGAAGAGGAGCGCGGTTTCCTCGGAAATCTGATCGTCTTCGAAAGCGTGCATGAGTGATTGATCGAAGCTGTGCCAGCCGAGGGTGCTGCCGGCTTCGATGATTTCCTGGAAAGTCCGGTTCTCGCCTTCACCGTAGAGGAGCGTCTCGCGGGTGCGCAGACTGCTGCCCATGATCTCGGTGACGAGCAGACGGCCACCTTCCCGTTTATTGACCAGACGCTGGCTCACCACGTAGCGGAGAGTGTCGGCTAGCCGTTCCCGGATTTGTTTCTCTTCGTCACTGGTGAAGAGGCCGAGAATGCGGTTGATGCTTTGGCCAGCATTGATCGTGTGCAGCGTGCTGAAGACGAGGTGGCCAGTCTCGGAGGCGGAGAGCGCGATTTCCATCGTTTCACGATCACGAATTTCGCCGAGGAGAATCACTTTCGGCGCCTGGCGGAGCGCGGCCCGCAGGCCAGTCGCGAAATCGAAAAAGTCTTTCCCCAACTCGCGCTGGCTGAAAACCGCGCGGGCATGTGGATGGAGGAATTCAATCGGATCTTCGAGGGTGACGATGTGCACGTCCTGGGTCTGGTTCAGCTCGTTGAGCATGGCGGCGAGGGTGGTGGTCTTGCCGCTGCCGGTGCTGCCGGTGACGAAAATGATGCCGAATTTTTCCTGCACCATTTGCTGGAAAATGGGCGGCAACCCTAACGAATCGATCGTCGGAATCTGAGACTGCAATTTCCGCATCACGATTCCATGATGGCCGTTCTGCCGATAAATATTGACCCGGAAGCGCGCCACCTGTCCGAGCGCGAAGCTCGTATCGCACGAGCCGGTCGTGGCCAGGTCCGTGCTCAAACGCTTGTTTTCGCCGATGAGCAGCGCGGCCATGGAGTCGATGTGCGCCGGCTGCAGCGTTTCGTCGGCATTCTCCATCGGGAGCGCATGCAGTTTGCCGTAGCGCTCGATCAGCGGCGGTTTGCCGTGGATAAAAAGGCAGTCCGATACGCCTTCCCCGCTTTCCAGCATGGCGTTCAGGAGTGCTTCCAGGTCTTCAATGGTCATGTGCGCAAATCGGTCCCGGCTCCAGGGCGGATTTTCACCGCCCCGTCGTGCCGAGTGGGTGCTTCAAGTGCAAGAACCGTTCCACCGAAGGGAGGGAATACGCCTCGCTTGCGAATTGCAGCCCGGCACTTACTTAGAGGCATGTCCGAACACAAAATGACGCTCACCTGGCAGCGCACCACGCCCGACTTCGAATACAAGACCTACAATCGCGACCACAAGTGGAGCTTCGACGGCGGCCACGAAATGGAGGCGACGGCCGCGCCGGTCTATCTCGGCAACCCCAAGCTGGTCGATCCGGAAGAAGCTTTCATCGCCTCGCTCTCCAGTTGTCACATGCTGACCTTTCTCGCCGCGGCCTGTAAGAAAAAGTTCCTGCTCGAGGAATATGTCGACGAAGCCGTCGGCCAGATGGAGAAAAACGCCGAGGGCAAATTGGCCCTGACCCGCGTCGAACTGCATCCGAAGCTGAAGTTCTCTGGAGATAATCAGCCCACCGAAAAGGAAATCGAGGAGATGCACCATTTCGCGCACGAAAACTGTTTCATCGCCAACTCGGTCAAGACCGAGGTCACGGTCGCGAAGTAGAGACTTCCTTTTTGGATTTAAATCTGGAATCAGGAAGCCAGGAAAAAGGCCGATGAATCAGGAACGCAGGAAACAGGAAATGGGATCGAAGCAGGAGCGCTTTTTCCTGCTTTCCTGATTCTTTTCTGGTCTCCTGGCTTCCAGATCCTCTTCATTTCATGAGTGCCAATTCCGATCCGCAACGGATGGAGAGAATCGTCAGCCTTTGCAAAAGGCGCGGTTTCATTTTTCAAGGCAGCGAAATCTATGGCGGCCTGAATGGCGTCTGGGATTACGGCCCGTTAGGCGTAGAGCTGAAGCGCAATCTAAAGGACTATTGGTGGCGCGTGATGGTGCGCGAACGCGACGACGTCGTTGGGATGGACGGCGCCATTCTCACTCATCGCGCGGTCCTCAAGGCGAGCGGGCACGAAGACACTTTCAGTGATCCGATGGTGGATTGCCGGACCTGCAAAGCGCGGTTGCGCGCCGATCAGTTGCCGGAGAAAAATGGCGCTCCGCAATGCCCGAGCTGCGGCGGCAAGGATCTAACCGAAGCGCGTCCCTTCAACCTCATGTTCTCGACCCAGATGGGCGCGTCGGCCGATCCGGAATCGATCGCCTACCTCCGTCCCGAGACGGCGCAGTCCATCTTCGTCCAGTTCAAGAACGTTCTCGATACCGCGCGCAAGAAGTTACCTTTCGGCATCGCGCAGATCGGGAAGGCGTTCCGGAACGAGATCAACCCGCGCAACTACATCTTTCGCTCGCGCGAGTTCGAGCAGATGGAGCTCGAGTATTTCTGCCGGCCGGAGCAGGGGATGGAACTGCTCGATTACTGGCTCGAGGAGCGGCTCAAGTTTTACGAAAACATCGGCATCCCGCGCGAAAAACTCCACGTCCTCACCGTGCCAGACGCAGACCGCGCCTTCTATTCGAAAGGCACCTACGATATTGAGTATGCCTTTCCGTTCGGCGTGCAGGAACTGGAGGGCGTGGCCTATCGCACCGATTATGACCTGACCCAGCACCAGACGGCGAGCGGCAAGTCGCTCGATTATTTCGACGAGGAAAACAAGGCGCGTTTCATCCCGCACGTGATCGAGCCCAGCGCGGGCGTTGATCGCACCGTCCTCGCGCTCCTCTGCGAGGCCTACGACGAGGAAACCGTCACCGACGAAAAAGGCAAAAACGAAACGCGCATCGTGCTCCGCTTCCATCCGCGCATCGCGCCGATCAAGGTCGGGATCTTTCCGCTCTTGAAAAATCAGGCCGCCCTGGTCGAGAAAGCGCGCGAAGTGCAGGCGCTCCTCCGTCCGTTGATGAACGTTTTCTACGACGAAACCGGCGCGATCGGCCGGCGCTATCGTCGTCAGGATGAAGCCGGGACGCCGTTCGGGATCACGATCGACTTCGAGACGTTAGGCGAGCACGATCCCGCCCTGCTCAATACCGTCACTTTGCGCCACCGCGACAGCATGAAGCAGGAGCGGGTCGCGATCGCGGATTTGCTGGAACGCTTGTCTCAGCAAATTCGCTGACGAACCGGCGCGCCTTCCCGGCGGCCGGCACCGCGCGCCTGGCGTAAGTTATTGGCCGCTCGTATCAATCGACCACTCTTCGAATCCGCCTCCACTGGCTGCGCCCGGTTGATCGCCAAAGCGCACATACATGTAAACGAAATCGGTTGAGAGCGCGCCCGCGAAACTCGCGACCGGGATATAGGCATACATGTCCCCTGAACCGCTGCCATGGTTGCGCGCCGCATCGAGGAGGATGTAACTCTCGCCCGCGCCGTCCAGACTCCAGCGCAGAATGCCGAGCGAGGTAACGTCGGTCGTGATTTTGCTTCCAACGTCGGAAGTGTAAAACTCGAGGCGATCCAACGAGATAAGCGACTTGCTGCCTCCCGGCTCGTTGACGTCAAGCAACAGCCTGTAATACAGAAATTTCCCTATCTTTACGATGCTGGGCTCCAAGTCTGAGACCCGGATGTCGTGCGTGAACGGACCGGCTTTGTCGTCGAGAGGTGTGCCGCCCGATGTATTATATCCCTCCTCCGCCGGGTCGGCTTGGACCCGAAGAAACGACTGGATATAGCCAGTGCCGGTTGGTTGTTCCGGAGTCCAATCGAACTCGGCGTGGTTTACCCTGCCCGTCGTGTTGTTCCCGGTGAGATCGATCACCTTGGCCTGCGCCAGGCTCGAAACGAGCATGAATCCCGCGCCGGCCAGGGCCACAGCTGTGTTTGTTGTCGTGAGTTTTATCATTTTGTTGTTCTCCTTGGTTTGCTGGTTCTCTACTTGTCTGAGAGAGGCACCGATGTGTTTTTTAACCTGGCTTACACCTTCGAAGGCAAGACAATTCTACCCACTAGGACCCGGTTAAGTGCCAGTGAATCATTGTATTGTCGTCGCAATGCACGTACGAACGGCTGCGCCCGTGATCCGCGCAGGGGAGCGAAAACGCTTGCCGAGTTGATGCCCGGCTGGTCGACTTTACTTCATGGCTTGGAGCGCAAACGCCATCGGCCACTGCCGCAATGAACCTCGAAGAATTCCGCGACTACTGTCTAACGAAACCGAACGTGACCGAAGGCACGCCGTTCGGGCCGGACACGATTGTCTTTAAAGTTTCGGGCAAAATGTTCGCCCTCGCTTCCCTCGATGAAGTGCCGCCGAGCGTGAACTTGAAATGCGACCCGGAGCGCGCTCTCGATTTGCGCGATCGCTACGAGGAAGTGAAGCCCGGCTATCACATGAACAAAAAGCACTGGAACACGGTTGAGTTGAGCGGCCGAATTCCGGTGGCCGAGCTTCGCGGGATGATCGATCACTCCTACGACTTGGTCGTCTTGAAGCTGCCGAAGCCGCGCAAAAAATAGCGTTGGTGGAGGGACGACCGCCGTGGCGTCCGTGTTTCTAAGTGAGAGGCCGACCAGACGCGGACGGGACGGCGCCCGTCCCTCCAGCCGGATGGATCACCTGGCGCAGCTCCACCGTCCCGATGTCGAGGTGCAAGGCTTTCCGTGCCACCTCGAGAAACGCGTCCGGCGGATCGGTCAGCGCCACGGAAAGTCCACCGCCCGTCGTGGACGCGGTCCGCAAGTCTTCTGCCTCGAGCAAACGGGAAACGGCCGCGGCGCAGTTTTGTGCGGAATCCACCAACTGGATCTTCTCTCCGAGCACTCGCCCGATGGTCGCGCGCAGTAACGGATAGTGCGTGCAACCGAGCACGAGCGTATCGATCCCGTCCTCGACCAGCGGCTGCAAATATTGCCGCACGATCCGTTCGGTGATTTCGCCTTCGAGCCAGCCTTCCTCGATCAATGGAACGAACAGCGGACAGGCTCGCGTAGAAACGTGGACCGCGGGATCGAGCGCCTGGATGGCGCGTTCGTAGGCGCCACTTCTGATGGTCGCGCGGGTGCCGATCACACCAATGTGGCCGTTGCGCGTCGCGCTGAGCGCGGCCCCCGCGCCCGGGCGAATCACGCCGAGCACGGGCACCGGACTTTCTTCCTCGAGCCGGGGGAGCGCGAGCGCGGAGGCGGTGTTGCAGGCCACAACGATGGTTTTGCAATCCTGCGCGAGTAGCATTTCGGTCAGCTGAAGGCTGTAACGCTCGACCGTCGCCGCGCTTTTCCCGCCGTAGGGGACGCGGGCGGTGTCGCCCAGGTAACAGATCGTCTCGTTAGGCAAAAGCTCGCGCAGCGCCCGGACCACGGTGAGCCCGCCGATGCCGGAATCGAAGACGCCGATCGGCTGGGACCGGTTAAACTTCTCGGGCACGCGCTGGTTCATCTAATCGGAAGGCCGGATGACCGCGGAAGGTTCCTGCACCGGCGTCCTGAGCGCGGGCGGAGCTGCGCCTAACGACTCGGAAATCGAGCGGGCGTGCGGCGGGAGATTGCTCGCGGCCGCGGCGAAGGTCGCGCCGGAGGACTCGAAATTGACCGCCTTATCGTAGCTGGTGACCGCTTGCGCGATCGCCTGCCCGAGCTGCTGCCGGTATTGCGGGGTGGCGATGTGCGCGCCTTCCACCCGGTCGTTCAGGAAGCCGGCCTCGACCAGCACGGCCGGTATCTTGATGTCACGCAGGACGTGAAAACGGGCGTGGCGCACCCCGCGATCGTAAACCGAAACGCGCGACAAGATCGCCGCGTGGACGGCTGCGGCGAGCGCGATGTTCGCCGGATCCTGCGCGTTGCCGGGATATGGATCCGTCTCGACCGCGGAAGGGTGATTCTCGGTCGAAGCGTTCGAAGGCACGCCGGCCGGTGCGAGCGCGTAACTTTCCACCCCGGAGCCGCCGGCCGCGGAATTGAAATGGATGCTGATGAAGAGCGCGTTGGGGAATTGGTTGGCAAACGCGACCCGCTCCTCGAGCGAAACGGCCCGGTCATCGGAACGGGTCAGCTCCACCTTGTAGCCGGCGCGGAGCAGTTCTTCGCGCGCGGTCAGCGCAACGTCGAGCGCGTAATTTTTCTCCGAGCCGCGCGGGCCGGAAGTCCCGCTATCCGCGCCGCCATGGCCGGGATCGAGCACGACGGTCTCGATTCTTTTCACGCCGACGATCTTATTCGGTCGCAAGACCGGCTCGATGATTTTCGAGATGTCCATGGCGGAGACGAGGTTTTCCCCGCCTTGCGTAACGAGCGGATAATCGCTGAAGAAACGAACGCCGTTGATCTGAAACTCGCTCGAACCAGCCTGCGCGCGGATGCCGCGCCGTTCGCCGCGCAACGAGACGGTCTGGCTGACGGTGGTGTATTCCGGGAAGTGGTAAAACTGCGCCAGGTTGGCGAAGGAAACGTAGTCGCGATCCTGCACGCGAATCACCTTCCAATCTGCCGCCCGCACCGGAGACGGGAGCGTGGCGAGCGCGCCGAAGATGAGGAGCGTTTTGAGGATCTGCACGAGCGCGAACGTGCTGGCGCGCCGGAACCTCCGCAAGTCGATTGTGCCCGGCGCGGCCCCGCCAGAATTCCTGGAAGTTCAGCTTCTCATCTTCCGATCACCGGGCGCATTCTTCTCACAATGATTCACTTCTGCATTTCAGCGTTCCAGGCAAGCACGCAAAAGGGACCTCGAGTCGCTCCAGAAAGCGCGCGCCGCCCTCTCGTCGTCGGATAAAAACGCGCTTGAGGAAAACGAGCGCCAGCGGAATGAAGTGCGCGAACGTCTGGCAAACTACCGCTGGCAGAGCGCCTACTTTGCCTGGCCGACCTGGAAAGGCGTTATATCTGATCTGCTCGCGGAAAATAACGTGATCAGTTTCCACCGCTTCCAGATTTTCGTCTGGACGCTGATCCTCGGGATCATGTTTGTGGCTAACGTTTGCAACGAACTGGCCATGCCGGAGTTCAGCGCCACCCTCCTCGACCTGCTCGGGATCAGCGCCGCCACTTACGTCGGTTTCAAGCTGCCGGCAGCGAAGACGGCCTAACGACGCAGGACAGACTTCGCAAGGGAACTCCAAGCGCTCTCTGCGATTAAATTCGCACCCCGCCCGGCGCGGTCAGCTCGGATTCCCCGGCGCTCCCGGTATTGCGCGTCGCGGCCGGCTCGAAGAGGACGACTTCCGCTTCTTCATCCGCCAGCGTGCGATGCTCTACGCCGTGCGGGACGACGAGAAATTCGCCCGGGTTCAGCTCGACGCTGCGCTCACGAAATTCCACCCGCATCCGTCCGCGCCAGACGAGAAAGAGCTCGTCCTCGGTCTCATGCTGATGCCAGACGAAGTCGCCCTTGAACTTCACCACCTTCACTTCCTGCCCGTTCAGTTCGCCGACGATCTTGGGCCGCCAATGTTCCGTAAACGCCCCGAACTTTTCCTCGAGATTCACCTTTTCCATCGCGGGCGAAGATAGCATATCGTCCCCGGTCTTTTCGTTTTGCAAACCTCGCGCGCTCTTCGATGGTTTGCTCCCCATGGCCGAACTTTCCAAGGCATACGAATCGCAGGCAGTGGAGGCAAAATGGTACGCCCGCTGGCTGGCCGACGGTTGTTTCCAGGCCGACCCGGCCTCGCCCAAGCCGGCCTATTCCATCGTCATGCCTCCGCCTAACGTGACCGGCGTTCTCACTCTCGGCCACGTCTTGAACAACACCATCCAGGACATCCTCGCCCGGCGCGCGCGCATGGCCGGCTGCGAAGTCCTGTGGCTGCCCGGGATGGACCATGCCGGCATCGCCACCCAGACCGTGGTGGAACGCCAGTTGCGCAAAGAAGAGAAGCAGACCCGGCACGATCTCGGTCGCGAGGAGTTCGTTAGGCGAATCTGGCAGTGGAAGGAAAAGCACGGCGGCATCATCATCGAACAACTGAAGCGGCTCGGCTGTTCCTGCGATTGGTCGCGCGAGCGCTTCACGATGGATGAAGATTATTCGCGCGCGGTGCAGCGCACCTTTGTCGATCTCCACCAGAAGGGCCTCATTTATCGCGGGCGGCGGATGGTCAACTGGGACCCCGTCGCACTGACTGCACTCTCCGACGAGGAAGTCATCCCGACGCCGCAGAAGTCTGCGCTCTACTACGTGCGCTACGAACTGGTCGAGGAACCGGGACGTTTCATCGAGGTCGCGACGACCCGGCCGGAGACGGTCATGGCTGACGTCGCTCTCGCCGTGCATCCAGAGGACGAGCGTTACAAGTCTTCGTTAGGCAAAAAAGTCTGGCGCCCGCTCGACCGGGCGGAGTTGCCGGTAGTCGGGGACGAAGGGATCGATCCGGAGTTCGGGACCGGGGTTCTGAAAGTGACCCCGGCACACGACAAGGTCGATTTCGAGATCGGGCAACGCCACGGGCTGGCGGTGATTGATGTCCTTCATCCTAACGGCACGATCAATTGCCCCGCGGTGCCAGAGCTCGACGGTCTCGATCGTTTCGTGGCGCGCAAGAAAGCCGCCGAGATGCTGGAGGAGAGTGGACTGCTCGCCAAAACCGAGCCGCACGACAGCACCGTTGGCTTCAGTGAACGGGCCGGAGTCCCGATCGAGCCGCGCTTGAGCGAGCAATGGTTCCTCAAATACCCGCAGGTCCCGGCAGCGCGCGCCGCGGTCGGGCCTAACGAGAAGATTCGCTTCCGCCCGGAGCGCTGGGAGAACGTCTATCAGCACTGGCTCGAAAACATCCAGGACTGGTGCATCAGCCGGCAACTCTGGTGGGGTCACCGTATCCCGGTCTGGTATAAGGTAGCGCAAGCTTCCAGCTTGCAGCCTAACGAAGCGCGCAAGCTGGAAGCTCGCGCTACCATCCCGGAGCGTTCCTTCTTCGACGAGTTCGACGAGATCGATATTTCCCGGCGGAACCTGCCCCATTGGGAACAGAGCGGGGCAACCTATTTCGTCACCTTTCGCCTCGCCGATTCCCTCCCGGCGACCAGGCTCTCCGAGCTGGAGGAGGAACGAAAAAACTGGCTGAAGTTTCATCCCCATCCCTGGTCGGACGAAGACAAGCGCGAATACTACGAGCGCTTCAGCAATCAGCTCGAAGCATGGCTCGACGCCGGCGAGGGTTCCTGCGTGCTCGCCCAACCGGCCGCGGCGGAAATCGTAGCCGGGGCACTGACTCATTTCGATGGCGACCGCTACGAACTTGGTGCCTGGGTCGTTATGCCGAACCATGTCCACGTGCTGGTGACCCCGAAGGCAGAGAATGACCTAGGCGGAATTTTGCACTCGTGGAAATCATTTGCTGCAAATCAAATCAACGCCGCGCTCGAACGTTCCGGGCCGCTCTGGCAGCGCGAGTCGTATGACCACATCGTGCGAAACGAAACCGCGCTGGCACGGATCACCGAGTACATCCTGCGCAATCCGGAGAAGGCGGGAGTCAACGCCCCCGCCATCTCCAAGGTAGCGCAAGCTTCCAGCTTGCCGCCTGATCAACCGCGCAAGCTGGAAGCTCGCGCTACCATCCCGGAGGCCGAGATCCACGTCGGCCTCGAGCCGCCGGCCGATCGCGAGAATTGGACGCAGGATCCCGATGTGCTCGACACCTGGTTCTCGAGCTGGCTCTGGCCCTTCGAGACGATGGACGAGGCGACGCGCGCTAAATTTTATCCGACGAGCGATCTCGTGACCGCGCCCGACATCATC
This sequence comes from Spartobacteria bacterium, assembly GCA_040007175.1. Taxonomy (GTDB): domain Bacteria; phylum Verrucomicrobiota; class Verrucomicrobiia; order Chthoniobacterales; family UBA10450; genus Palsa-1392. The sequence continues at coordinate 15,359 of JBDTVP010000014.1, read as the reverse complement.
TTTTTCTGGGTCGCGCGCATGATCATGGCCGGGCTCGAATACACGGACCGGGCGCCTTTCCGGGATGTCTACTTTACCGGGCTGATCCGCGACGGGCAGGGGCGCAAGATGAGCAAGTCGTTAGGGAATTCGCCCGATCCGCTCGATCTGATCGCGAAATATGGAGCCGACGGTCTGCGTTTCGGGCTGATGCGGGTCGCGCCGAGCGGCCAGGACATTCGCTACGATGAGAAACAGATCGAGGAAGGACGCAACTTTGCGAACAAGCTCTGGAACGCGACGCGCTTTCGCCAAATGCACGGCGGGGAGACCGAGGGCGAGATCAATCCCGCGCTCCTGACGAGCGACGACAAATGGATCTTGTTGCGACTCGACCATGCGATCCGCGCCGTCACGCAGGCGCTCGAGGAATACAATTTCAGCGAAGCCGCCCAGGCGCTTTACCGCTTTTTCTGGAGCGAATATTGCGACTGGTATCTCGAAGCGAGCAAAGCCGCGCTCGGGTTTGCCGATGGGGAAGCGCCGAGCGCGCGGAAAACCAACACGCTCGCGGTGATCGATTTCATTTTCGGCCACACCCTGCGTCTCTTTCATCCCTTCATGCCGTTCATCACGGAAGAGCTCTGGCACGGGCTCGGGTTCAACGTCGATCTGCCCGAGGGCCAGGGCGGGCGGACGATCCAGTTCGCGCACTGGCCGCAGCCATTGGACGACGATTTCAAAGAGCACTACGGCCTCACCCCTAACGACGAACAAATCGCCAACGCGAAATACGAGACGGTCGTGGCGGGGCGTCGGTTGCGCCGCGATTTCAACATCGCTTCGAACAAGCGGGTCGCCTTTGTTCTCCAGCCGTCTGCGCCGTTGCCCGAGGAAGAGGCGGCGGTTCTGCGCATCCTGCTCAATGCCGAGCCGCTCGATCTCACGCCCGGATATGAACCGGCCAAAGGAACTCCGACCGCGCTCACGCCGCTCGGGGAGCTGTATCTGCCGCTCGATGGTTTGATTGATCTCGACGCGGAGCGGGAACGGCTCGGGAAAGAGATCACGAAGATCGAAGCGGAGCTGGTCACGGTGAAGAAGAAACTCGCGAACGAAAATTTCGTCGCGAACGCCCCGGCCGCGGTGGTGGCGGAGCATCGCCAGCGGGAAAGCGATTTCGCAGAACGTCTCGCGCAGCTTCAGGGAATGCGCGACTCGTTAGGCTAACAGCGCCGTAGCGCCGATCTGCGATCGGCGAAACCGGAGATTGCCGCCCGAAGACGCCTCGCGCTATGTTGGCCGCGCGGATGGCAGGATTGCTCAAAATTCTTCTCTGGATCGGCGTCGCCCTCCTCGGTGCGGCGGCGGTCGCGGTGCTGGCTTTGTCCCGCGGGGAATCGGTCAACGCGCTCTGGATCGTGACCGCCGGCTTGTGTGCGACGGCGATCAGTTACCGCTTCTACAGCAAATGGCTCGCGGCCAAAGTACTCGTGCTCGATGACAATCGCGCCACTCCCGCGCTGGTGGTGGATGACGGCCGGGATTTCGTGCCGACGAATCGTTGGATGGCTTTCGGCCATCACTTCGCGGCCATCGCCGGTCCGGGCCCGCTCGTCGGTCCCGTCCTCGCGGCGCAGTTCGGTTTTCTTCCCGGCACGCTCTGGATTCTGGTCGGGGCGACGTTAGGCGGCGGAGTGCACGACATGATCGTGCTCTTCGCTTCCGTCCGGCGCCGCGGGAAAACGCTTGGCCAGATGGTGAAGGAAGAAATCGGGAGCGCGGTCGGTTCGCTCGCGCTCGTTAGTGTGCTCGCGATCATGGTGATCCTGCTCGCGGTCCTGGCTCTCGTGGTGGTGCAGGCGCTGGCCGAGAGTCCGTGGGGAGTTTTCACCATGGCGACGACCATTCCGGTCGCGTTGCTGATGGGAATTGGTCTCCGCTCGGGTCGAGTTGGCGTCGGCTGGGTCACTGTTTTCGGTTTGTTAGGCCTGCTCTTTGCGGTTTGGGGCGGGCAATATTTGCACCAATATCCGATGCTCGAAAGTTGGTTCCGCCACGACCAGAAATGGCTCGCCTGGGCGGTCATGATTTATGGCTTCGCCGCTTCCGCGCTGCCGGTCTGGCTCCTGCTTACGCCGCGTGATTACCTCAGCACTTTCCTGAAGCTCGGCACCGTCGCGGCCCTCGCGCTCGCGGTTATCCTGATCCATCCGACGCTGCAAATGCCGGCGCTTTCGCGTTTCATCGACGGCAGCGGCCTGGTCTTCGCCGGGCCGGTTTTTCCTTTTGTTTGCATTACGATCGCTTGCGGCGCGGTCTCCGGTTTTCACTCGCTCATCGCTTCCGGGACGACGCCGAAAATGATCGAGCGCGAGTCGCGCATCCGCGACATCGGTTACGGCGCGATGGTCACGGAAATGATGGTCGCGCTGATGGCCCTGATCGCCGCCTGCGTCTTGCAGCCGGGGCAATATTTCGCGATCAACGCGAAAGGGCCGCCAAGCGAAGTGGTGGCCAAGGTTTCCGCGGCCGGCTTCCCGGTGACCGAGCTCGAGATGAAACAACTGGCGAGCGATCTCGGCGAGAGCACGATGTTCGGCCGGGCGGGCGGCGCGCCGACTTTTGCGGTCGGGATGGCGCACATGTTTGCCCGGGTCACGGCGAGCCCGACCGCGCTCGCGCTCTGGTATCATTTCGCGATCATGTTCGAGGCGCTTTTTATTCTCACGACGCTCGACGCCGGCACGCGGGTCGGGCGTTTTCTTTTGCAGGATTTACTCGGCCAAATCTGGCGGCCCCTCGCCAACACCCGATCGTGGAGCGCGAACCTGATCGCGAGCGCGCTGATGGTCGCGGGCTGGGGCTGGTTTCTTTACCAGGGCGTGATCGATCCGTTAGGCGGGATCAACAGCCTCTGGCCGCTTTTCGGTCTCGCCAATCAACTCCTCTCCGTCATTGCCCTCTGCCTTGGGACTACGCTCCTGATCAAGATGGGCAAGGTGCGCTACGCCTGGACGACGCTTCTCCCGCTTGTCTTCATGATCGTGGTCACGTTTTCGGCCGGGTATCTGAAGATTTTCTCGGCTGATCCGCGGCTTGGTTTTCTAAAAATGGCGGACGCCATCGTGGTGGCGGCGCCGGCCAAGATCGATTACGCGCGCCAGGCCTTCATCTGGCGCTTCGACGCGCTGGTCGCGGCGGTTTTTCTTTTGTTGGTCTTCCTGATCGTGGCCGGTTGCGCCTGGCAATGGTGGCGGTTGCTCCGCGGGACGAAGCCAATGCAGCTACATGAGAGCGAGTTCGTGCCGCTGGCCCGGGTCGGGGTTTCCAGTCGTTAGACAAAACCAATGCGCGAAAAAGAAATGCTCGCAATCGTGCAGGCGCTGGCCCGACAGCCGACCGCGCCCTTCCGCGAGGACGCGGTCCGGGCAGAGATCGAGGCGCAGTTGCGGCAATGTCCGCACGTGAAATTCGAGCGGGACGATTTCGGCAACGTGATCGCGCATTATCGGCGCGGCCGGTCGCGCGCGGGCGATTGGGCTTTTGCCGCGCATATGGATCATCCCGGCTGGGTTCGGCGCCACGTGGATTCCGAGTTGGAGTTCCTCGGCTCCGTGCCGGAAGAGCTGCGCCAGAATCCACGGATGAAATCATTTGGCGATTTCGCGATGTGGGACCTGCCGCCGTTCGAAATTCGCGATCGGCAGATTCATTCCCGGGCTTGTGACGATCTGCTTGGCTGCGCGGAAATCCTGTGTGTTTTTCGTGAGTTGGAGGAACAAAATGCGGAGACGCATTGCGTGGGCCTTTTCACCCGGGCGGAGGAAGTCGGCTTTGTCGGCGCGATCAAGCTCGCGCAGTCGGGGCGGCTGCCGCTTAGCCTAACGATTCTCTCGCTCGAGACGAGCACCCCGCGTGGAACCGCAAAAATCGGCCAAGGACCGATCGTCAGGGTGGGGGACAAAGTCTCGACCTTTGACGGACCGGCCACGCTGCGCTTACTGGCCGCCGCGGAGCAGGAAAAGATTCCGGTGCAGCGCTGCCTGCTCGATGGCGGCACCTGTGAGGCGACGGCCTACCAGCTTTACGGTTACACCTGCGTGGCGGCCAGTCTTGCGCTCGGGAATTATCACAACGTCACACCGGAGAAAACGATCGCGGCCGAGTACGTCGCGATCGACGATTTCATCGGGATGGTACGGCTCTGTGTGGCCGCGGTCCTGCGTCGTGGCAAAGCGAGCGATCCGCAGAGCATTCTGCGCCGGCAACTGGAGCTGAACGCCCGCCATTACCGCGATTTCTATCGGGAGACCTGACCCTTACTTGCGGCGTAGCGGCACTTCGATCTCGCCGTCCTGGTAGGTGAGAATGACCCGGCCATCTTCGATCGAACGGAGCGTGACCTGGTAAACCTGGTTGCCGAACTGGAGGCCGAATTGCTGGCCCTCCTGCATCACCTTGCCATTTAAGATGGCGAAATGCTGCCCGCTACCCATCGTGACCGAACTCAAAGAAAAAGAATCGGAGGAGAGGTCCGGGCCGGCGACGGAGGTGGTCTTCGGTCCCGGTCTTTTCCAGCCGATCGGCCAGAAAGGATCGCGCACGTCGGCCGCGTCGAAATTGGACTCCCGCTTCAACTCGATCGGCGAGACCGGTTTCCCTGCGCTGGTCTCCCCGGCATGGGCTGCGCTGAGAAGTAAACTCGTTAGGCTGACAGTCAGGAGGAGATTCTTCATTTCTTTATGAGTGCAGTTTGGACCGCGAGAGTGGCCTGTTGGAATTGCGGGTCCTCGGGGACGGCGATAATCGAAACCCGCTGGATGGCGAGGAGAGGCTCGCTGTTTTCCAAGGCGGCGATGGCTTTCCCTAGGTCGCGATAATCGCTTTGCGGCAGGTCGATTTCCCATCGGTCCTTGGTCCAATCCGACATCTCTGGTTGCCCAAAATCTCCCGTCGACTCGAGGCGGGCGGCCACCTTCTCCATCCCTTGCCCGGCGAAAAATGTGCGCATCTTTGGCGGGAACCACGCGATTGGGGCGCCATCCGCGGTCATTGCCTTGAGCGCCTCGTAGCGGCCGGTGGCTTCCTTGGCCTGCAATTCAAGGTTGGCGGTTTTCTTTAACTCGGTCTTGGAAGAGGAGGTCTTGTCCTGCACGGTGGCGATAGAAGCAGTCATGTTCTCCCGGCTTTTGTTAAGAGGCCCGAGAAAGAAACTGAAGTAACAATAGATCAAACCGATGAAGCCGAGGGTGCTGAGAGCGATCTTCTGGATCTGGTCTTTGGTCAATTTTTGCGGTTTCATTTCGATTGCGGCTTTTTCGGTGCCTCGGCGACCGTTTTGGGCTCAGTGACGGCCTTGGAACTCAGGTTCACATTCAAGACAAAGCGGGCGCTCGGCGTGGGGACCCCGGCAAGATTGACCACGGTGTCGAGGTCTTCGAGATTTTTGAAAGTGACTTCTACGTTCTGATAGCTCTTCTCGAGCTGCTCAGTGAGGAGTTGGCGGAGGTCCTCGGCGGCGGCGCGTGGTTCGCGGGCGGCGGCGAGGCCTTCGAGCGTGACCTTGATGGTCTGGTCAGTATCGGAGGCGTTTCCGGAAAGCGAGGTGACCTGGATGTTGGGCGCGACGCATTGGGATATCGTGGCCAGGAAAGGCGCCCAGTAGAAGCGATCTTCGATCATCTGGTCGAGGACCTTGGTGCTGTCGATGATCCGAGCCAGCTCGATCGCGCGTTTCTGCGCGGCGGTCACTTTCGGCTCGACTTTTTCCCATTCCGCCTGGGCGGCGGTGAGTTGGCTTTTGATCTGCATCGTCCCGTAGGCGTTCCAGCCGTAGTAAAGAAAGAGAAGCACGCCGAAGGCGATCAAGGCCATCATGCCGAGCTTGAGCGGATCGCGCTTCCGCTGGCGTGCTTCGCTGATTTCCTCGTGGAGAAGATTGAGTTGCAGGGCCATTGTTAGGCAACTTTCAGGTAGGAGATGGCGACGCCGCAGGCGACGTTGAGCGAGACGAATTCGCTCGCCAGGGCCTGGCGTTTGGCCGCGGGCAGAGCCACTTCGCAGGATTCGAGCGGATCCCAAATTTCGCAGGGCAGACCCAGCTCATCGCTCAGGGTTTGCAAAATCATTTCGCACTTGGCCATGCCGCCGGAAACAAAGATGCGGTGGATGCTTTCCTCGCATTGGCCTTCGAAAAAGCCGATCGAGTTGCGCACTTCGGTCGCGAGCCCGAGGAGCGAATGGCGGCAGGTCTCGGCCATCCCAGCGTCGCCTTGTTGCATCAACTGCCGGGCCGTTTGGGTATCGAGCGCACCTTCGTCGGTCACGGCTTCGCCGAAAAGTTTGCCGCCGTAATCGACGCTGCGGACCAGCATCAACTCCTTCTTTTGCCCGATCAAGACCGTGCTTTGGTCGTGGCCCATGTCGAGGAGCAGGAAGGCTTCGTTTGCGAACACTTCCGGGTAGGCAAACTCGAAAGCATTAAAGGAACAAATCGGGGCGAGCTGGAGGAGGTTGGCCGGCGTTTTCGTTTTGCCCAGCGCCTCGGAAATTTGTTTGACCGCCGGACGCAACATCCCGCCCACGAGGTAACGGGTCTTGCCCGTTGGTGCGGAAGCTTCAATCGCGGTGCCGTCGGGCGCGACTCCCGCCAGGGTCAGGGCGGAGACTGGCGCGCAATCGAGCACGAACTCTTTGCATTCCTGGTTGAGCACGGCGAGCCCGTTGAGTCGCAGCGCGCTGCGGAGGAGCTCGACCGGCGTGGTTGGTTGTTCGATGATGCGGAGGAGCGCGGCCGGATCAGAAGAAGCCACTGCGCAAGCTTTGGCGTGGCCACCGAGGTCCTTGAGCAGCAGCTTTACCTGCGTCGCCAGCTCGTCGGCGTCGTTAATGGATTCAGGGACCGGTCGTGACGCATAATTGGTCAGGACGTAGCGGTGGTCGCCTTTGCGCTGCAGGAGCACGCTTTTGAATACGTGTTTCCCAAGATCGATGCCGATAACTGAATTCGCGGGCTTGGCCATGTCGTTGCGGCTTCATAAAGCGGAAAGCGTGCCGGGCGGCGTGAGTTTGCCAAAAATTCCCGCGCTTTATCCGACGCGACAAGTTTAAGCGGCGACCGAGGCCCGATAGCCAAAATAGCCCCGCGCTTTGATCATCTGCGAAACCTCGGCCGGCACCATGTTCTCCCAGCTCGGATCGCCCGCGCGCATCTTCGCGAGGACGTCGGGCGGGAAAATTTTCAGGTAGTCGCGATGGAAATTTTCGATCTCCTGGATGAAACCGTTCTCGATCAGGTACTGGTAGAGATGGTGCAGATTCGGCGCGACCTCGAGCTGCTTCGCGGTCAGGAGCGCGCCGCTCGTGTCGTCTTCCAGCGGATAAACGAAAAGCTTGAGCCCGCCTTTGAACATCCGTCCGAGGGCTTCGAGGATGCCGCCCTCGAGATTGAGATAATATTTCTCGTCGAAAATCTCATCCAGGCTCGGCACGCCCATGACGAGCGCGACCATCTGGTTCGTGTAGCGGGAAAGATAACCGGCCAGCCGGTAGTATTCGCCAAACTTCGAGATCAAAACAGTCCGCCCTAACGAGCCGAGAATATCGACCCGGGCGAGGAAATCAGCGTGGTTGAGCTGTCCTTCGGAGAGCAAATTTTCCAGCGTCATCTCCATTAACACGACGAGGTCTTCCTCCTTCGCCTCCGGTTGGCTAAGAAAAATCTGCCGCGCGCCGTCGAGCATGTCGTTCGTCGCGTAGGTCACGGGCCGGAAGCTGCCGCGCTCCACGATGATCGCTTTCTTGTGCAGGATTTCCGCCGGCTGGACTGATTCGCCGTCGGCCGTAAACATCACCGCGTCGGTCAGCCCCTGGCTCACCAGTTGCAGGCTCATCAAGCGGTTATCGACCTCCGCGTAGGCCGGTCCGGAGAACTTGATCATGTCCACCTGGATCCGTTCCGCGGGCAGATTTTCGTGCAGCGAGGCGATCAATTTCTCCGGCTGATGATAATAGAACGCCCCGTAAATCAGGTTGACCCCGATCACCCCGAGCGCTTCCTGCTGGTCGACATTCGCTTCGTCGAGCATGCGGACGTGAATGATGATCTCGCTTGCTTCGCCCCGCGTTTCCGATTGGAAACGCATCCCGAGCCAGCCGTGCGATTCGTTATGCTGCTTGAAGCTGCGGGCCGCGACCGTGTCGGCAAAAACGAAAAAGGTGCGCTCGTCGCCGAGCTTTTGGTCGAGCCGCTCGATCAATAGTCGGTACTCGTGATCCAGCATCGTCTGGAGCCGGGCCCGGCTCACGTAGCGATCGGTCGCGCCGTAGATCGCGTCGCTGAACCGCATGTCGTAAGCCGACATCGTCTTCGCGATCGTGCCGGAGGCGCCGCCGACCTGGAAAAAACGGCGCGCCACTTCCTGGCCGGCGCCGATCTCGGCAAACGTCCCGTAACGTTTGACGTCGAGATTGATTTGGAACGCTTTTTTGTTCGTCCCGATGTCCATCTCCGCATTCATCGCTGCAAGATGAGGACAATCGCGAGCTTCTCAAATGTAGACGGGGTCTTTGTGCGCCGATCAGGAGAGACGTCGCCAATGCCCGGGCACGAAGGCCCCTTCCACATTCGCCGGTTAGAGCCGGACTCGCTCGGCGCTCTCCACCGGAATCCAGCCGCGCAGGTCGTTAGGCAGAGCCGCGTAGGACCACGCGCCCCGGGTACTGAGGATTTTGATTTCGCTCCCCGGCGGCAATTGCAGGACCGTGCCGGCGCTTTCCGCAGTTGCGAGGCGCGCCCGGATGTTTTTCGCTGTCACGATCGCGAGATCGCGGCCCGCGCGCCCGTTCTCGAACTCATAAACGGCATAGACCGCACCGGCCGCGATCGTGCCAAACAAAAGCAGCGTGAAAATCCAGACGACCGCGCGCCGCCGAGAAAAATAAAGCCCGCAAAAAATGGCCGCGGCGCCCCAGAAAGCGACGGCCGCGAGCCAGATGAATTGATTGCGAGTCAGGAAATCGAGATGTTCTTCGGCCCAGCCGTTGCTCAGTTCGAGCGCGCGCGCCCGGTCACGCACCAACTGGAGATTGGCTTTCGCTTCCGGTTGCGCGGGGTCGAGAGCGAGCGCGCGTTCGTAGTTCAGAATGGCCCGCCCGAAGTCGCCGCTGCGAAAATAGGCGTTGCCGAGATTGTAGAAGAGGCTGGCGTTCCAGGTGCGGCTCTTGACCAGTGCTTCATAACCGGCGACCGCGGCTGGGAAACGCCCCGCCGCGTATTCGGCATTCGCCTTCGCGAAACCGGTCTCGGTCTCCGCGCGGATCGGCGCCGGCATCGTCAGGCAAAGCAGCGCGGTGGCGAGGAAAAGAAAAAGGCGGGTCGGCATTTTCAGGAAAGGGTTTCGATGAGATCGAGCACTTCGCGCCGGGTCTGCTCGGCAATCGTGCCGTGGCCGTTCTGCCGACCGCTGTAACGCAGTTCGTCGCTCCGGCGAAAGAGCTCGCGCAGCCGGTCGCGTTTTTCGTCCGGGAGATTGAAGGCCGCGACTGCCGTCTCCGCGTCGACCGCGTTCGGTTCGAGCCCGCGGCTGCCGGGCGCGAGAGCGGTTTTGAGCTGCACGACGCGGAGCGCCTCGGCGAAATATTTGTCGGGTGCGGTGTCGGTCTGGCGCAGCTTGCGTTGCAGTTCAGCCGTCTCGCGTTCCCAGGCCTCCCGGCGCAGGCCGGCGCGATTTTCAAGCCGGCGCCGCCGCATCTCCCAACCGAAGAAACCGACCAGAGCGAAGAACGGAAGCGCCTGCGCCGCCCAGAAAACCGGCTGCGCAAAAACCGGCGTGAAACTCGCGTCCCAGCGGCCGTGATCGGTCAATTGATAAAGAATATCCTGATCGTTAGGCGCAGCGGTCGGCCGGGCCGTCGCGGGGGTGGGGGCGCGGCCCGCGCTGGCCACGGCGGGCGTGGCGGTGGCGAGCGCGCCGCCTTGCACCACGACCGGCAGCCGGTCGCCTTTCAGCGTGACGTAGCCTTCCTTGATCGGATCGAAATAGGAGAAGACGAGCGGCGGGACTTCTTTCTTCGGTTCGTTAGGGGTGAGCACCATCTCGAAAGTCTTGGTCCCGCTGAGACCGATTTCGTCGTCCGGCTTGAAGTTGGAGCCCGGTGGGTAGGTGTGCCAGCCGCGCTCGCTCTCCAGCGCGGGCGCGTTCACCCGGTCAAAATTGCCCCGGCCGGAGATCCTCGCCGTCACCGTTAAGGGATCGCCGACCTGTGCGGTCTTCGGTTTGACGTCCGTCATGAGCGCAAAATTTCCAATCGCACCGGAAAAGCTGGCAGGGGCGTTGGGTGGCAGCGGTTTGATGTTCAGGGTCGCCGGACGGCTCGTGAGGGGAACGATCTTCTGCTCCGACGCTGCGGAAAACGGATCGGAAAAGGGATCGTCCATGCCGAAGAGATCGAAGGGCGAGCGCGATCTTCCGCCTCTCCGCGGCACCACGACAATCGCCTTAGCTTCGGCCGGGCCGATCTCGAATTTGCCGCTGCGCGCTGCCGTGATGGCGGTCTTGTAGGTCAGAATCTCGAATGTGCCGCCCTGGACGCTCTCAATCGTTTGTTGAGGCTGGCCCAGCTTTTCTGTGGTGAAGCCCTGCCCGTTGATCTGCGGCGGTTCGGCGAGCTGAGCCCGGATGCGGGTGTTAAATCCAAGACGAATCTCGACGGGCACAATTTCCCCGACATAGGCAGTGGTCTTGGGCACGACGATCTCGGCGAAAACAATTTTACCGAGATCATTTTGGCTCGAACCCCGCCGGCCGGTGGACCGGCCTTGGTTGTCGTTAGGCGCGACGTTCAAGGTCAGAGCCGGGGTCTGGAGCGCGCCCCCGCTGGTCTGGACCGTCTGTGGCGGGATGGTGAAGGTGCCGGCCTTGAGCGGGAGGATGGTGTAGTTGTAAACGAAGCTGTAGGAGAAACGAAAGTTACGGCCTTCTACGAGTTGCGACTGGCCGCTGTAACGTATGTCGAGGCCGTCGACCGCGATGTCGTTAGGCGGGGTGGCGCCGGAGTCACCGGTCACTTTGATTTGCAACTGCACCGGTTGATCAACGTCCGTCTCGGAGCTGGTTAGGACGGCGGTGACGGTCGCCGGGTCAGCCCAAACGCGGAGAACCGGCCCGCAGATTGCGGCGAGGAAAACCAGCGCACCGATCCAGCGCGCGACCACTTCGGCACGGGCTCTGGTTTCGCTCGGGAAAGTAAATTTTCGGGACGGCATCGGGTGTGGTCTCGGGCTACCAATCGTTATAGACAGGACGCACGAGCTTGTGTTCATCAAGCTGCACTTTCTCCTCTTCGTCTTTCATCGATTCGAGAAGGGCCTGTGCTTGCTTCGCATTCATCTCGCCTTCTTTTTCCGGCTCGGCTTCGGCCGGCTCGGCGGGCGCTTCTTCTTTCGGCTTCTCGCCGTCCGCACCTTTTACATCACCGGTGGGCGCTTTACCGGGCGAACCGGCTGGCGTGGGAGTGGGTTGTTCGCCGTTCTCATCGCCAGTGCCCGGAGTGGGCGACGGTGTGCCTTCGTCGCCGGGCGTCGGCGAGGCGTTGGGCTTTTCGCCCTCAGAAGGCGACGGGCTGGGGCTTGGGGTCGGTGATTCTTCTTTGCCGGGTGTCGGGCTCGCGCTCGCGTCTGGCGTCGGGGTGGGCGGCGGCGTCGGAGTAGGGGATTGCTGGCCGTCGGATTTCTCCCCTTCACCGGAGCCGTCGCCGTTTTTCGATTGTTGGTCGTCCTTCTTCTGGTCGTCCTTTTTTTGCTCCTGGTTTTTGTCGTCTTTCTTTTGATCGTCCTTCTTGTCTTTCTGCGGCGACGGGGAGGGCGAGGGCGAAGGGCTGGGCGACGGTTTTTGTTCCTGCTTTTTCTTCAACTCTTCGATCTTCTTTTTGACGTATTCGTAGTTATCCTTGGCGTTCTTGTTTTGCGGCTCGGCCTTGAGCGTTTCTTCGTAATGCTTGAGCGCGCCTTCCCAGTTGGTGAGCTTTTTGTCGTCCGTTTTCTCGGCTTCGCCGCGTTGGTAAAGGGTGTTGCCAAGGTTGTAATGGCTCTCGCTTTGCAGGTGCGGATTTTTCGAGAGGAGCGCCTGGCTGAAGGACTGCAAGGCCTTGTTGTAATCCTTCATTTTGTAGGCCGCAGCGCCGGCGTCGAACTGGATGCGATCGGTCTGCCGCGCCTCGGGGTTCTCCTGCAAGGTTTTCGAAAAATGGTCGAAGGCCTCGGGATATTTTTGCTGCTCGTAAAGCTCCAGGCCAGGCGAGGCGGCCAAACCTTGCCTAACGAGAAAGAGAAAGATGGCCGCAGTGATTGCCTTGGAGGGACGCCCGTCGTGGCGTCCGCGTTTCTGATTCGGGGACGGGACGGCGCCCGTCCTTCCAACCGTCGCCGCTGCTCGGTTGCGCTGCCGCTCGTTGATCAGGAGCGCGAGCGCGAAGAGCAGAATCGCCGTCGCCAACGGCCACTCGTAACGCTCGATCGGGCGGCGTGAGAGGCGCGCGTTGATGTCGGCCACCTGCATCTTTCCCAGGCCTTCGCTGAAGAGCTGCTTCATCGTGCGCGGCCCGTTTTCGAGATGGAGATAAAATCCCTTCGCTGCCTGTGCGACCTCGCGCAGGCGCGCTTCGTCGAGCTTGGATTTTACCACTTCGCCTTTGCCGTCTTTCACAAAAGCCGTCCCGCCGTTCGTGTCCTGGATGGGAATGAGCGAACCGGACGGCGTCCCGACCCCGACGGTGAAGATGCGCACCCCGGCCTCGGCCGCGGCCTTCGCCGTCGCGACCGCGTCGCCTTTCAGTTCTTCACCGTCGGTGAAAATAATCAGCGCCCGGTTGCCGGTCGCGGACTTGCCGAAGGTGCGGGTGGCGAGCGCGATCGCGTCGGAAATATTAGTGCCGCCTTCCGGGATGATCTTCGTGTCGAGTTCGTTGATCGAATCGACCGCGGCGTCGTAGTCGATCGTGAGGGGCGCTTGCAGAAAGGCCTTGCCGGCAAAAGCGATCAGGCCAACGCGATCGCCCTGGAGTTCGTTCAGCAAATCCTGGGTCGCCAATTTGACTCGCTCGAGGCGGTTGGGCTGCACGTCGTTTGAAAGCATGCTGCGGGAGACGTCGACCGCGAGCAGGAGGTCGAGGCCTTTGCGTTTTACGTCTTCATAGGCGTAACCCCAGCGCGGCCGCGCCAGACTAACGAGGACGAGAGCGACGACGAGCAGGAGGAGCGCGAAACGGAAAATACGCCGGCCGCGGTTGACCGTCCCGGCCAACTGCGGCAGCAAACGCGCGGCGACGAACTGTTGAAGTTTTTCCGCGCCGCGTTGCTCGGCGCGGGCGAAGAAAAAGGCCAGCGCCGGGAGAAGAAGCAGGCCCCAAAGCCAGATGGGATTTCCAAAGCTCATGGCAGCTTTTTCCAGATGGTTTGCGATAAGAGCAGCTCGGCCAGGAGCAGGCCGGCGCCCGCCATCAGGCAGGCCGGAAAAAGATCGCGATATTTTTGATATTTTTTCACCGAGACGGTCGATTTCTCCATCTTGTCGATGTCGCGATAGATCGCTTCGAGCGAGTTGGTGTCGGTCGCGCGGAAGAACTGGCCGCCGGCAATTTTCGCCACTTCCTTCAAGCCGGCTTCGTTGAACTGCACGCGCTGGTTGCGGTAAATGATGTTGCCGCCGACGTCGGTAACCGGGCGGCCATTCGCGGGATCGAAAACCGGCACCGGCGCGATACCGTTGATCCCGGCGCCGATCGCGTAAAGCTGAATCTTGAGCGCCTTGATTGCTTCCGCCGCGGTGTTCGGCGGAATTTTGCCGGCATTGTTTTCGCCATCAGTCAGGAGAACGATGGCGCGGCTTTTCGATTTCTTATCGGTCAGGCGATTGGCGGCCGAGGCCATCGCGGAACCGATCGCGGTTCCATCCTCGACCAGGCCGATCCGGACCCGCTCGAGGTTTTGCAGAAGCCAGTCGTGATCGAGGGTCAGCGGACTAACGACATAAGGTCGGCCGGCAAAAGCGATGATCCCGACTCGGTCGTTAGGCCGGGCTTCGATGAAAGTGCGCGTGACCTCGCGAATGGCGTCGATCCGGGTGGCGGAATCGCCGCCGACGGTGAAATCCTTGGTCAACATCGAGCCGGAAACATCGAGTACGACCATGATGTCGATCCCACTCGCCTCGACCTCGGTCAGGCTCTTGCCGAGTTGCGGCCGGGCCAGGGCGAGAATCAGAAGCGCGAGCGCGAAATAGAGCAGGCCCTGCATGATTCGCCCCGCGCTCGAAGTGCTCCGTTTGCCGAGAGCGCGCAAAGTCGTGGTCGAAGAAAAAACCAGCGCCGCGGCCGCTCCGCGCTGGCCGCGCAGCCAGGCGAGCAACGGGACGAGAAGAAGAAGGAGAAGGAGCCAGGGATGCGCGAAGGAAAATCCCCAGCCGGAGTTTGTGGTCCAGAAATTAGGCAGGCTCAAGTGCGCCTCCTTTCACAAAACGCGCCGCTTCATCGAGCAGCAGGCGGCTGTCTTCCTGGGTCGCGTCGTAGCGGGCAAACTTGATCAGGTCGCAACGATTCAAAAAATCGCTGAGAAGCGTTTGCTCGTCGCCGGAGAAAGGGGAGGCGGCGGCGAGAGTGTTGAGAAATTCAACCGAGGTCTGTCGGGTCACGGGCAGTTGATATTGCTCGGTCACGTAACGGCGCAGGATGTCCGAGACGCGAATGCTGAACTGGTAAGGGGTGAGCTTGTCGATCTCGGTCTCGACCCGGGCCAGGAGATCGAGCGCGCGCTGCCGCGGAGTGGGCACGGCGACGGGCCGATTGCGCCAGCGTTTCACCAGCCATGTCGTTAGGCCGATAAGCAGGAGGGTGCCCGCGACGGCCGCGACGATCATCCAGGTCTGGAGGATGAAATAATCAAGCGGGCCGGTGATATCGTGAAATTCCTGCGCAAGAAAAATCTGCATCGGATTTTGCCTAACGACGTGCCATGCGGCGTTCGCGCTGTTTAAAAAAGGTGCGCAGGGCGGGCAGATAATCGCCGCCGGTGCGAAGCGAAATGGTATCAATGTTGTTCCGGCGCAGGAGGTGGGTGAGTTCGGTCTGCTGCGCCTGGGCCGCCTCGCTAAAGCGCACCCGGGTGCGGCGGTCGCCGGTGTTGATCTCGATTTGTTCGCCCGTTTCGGCGTCCTCGAGCGTGATGAGGCCGATGTCGGGAAGCGTTTCCTCGCGCTGGTCGTCGATCCGGATGGCGATGAAATCGTGCCGTCGGCTCGTCACGGTCAGCGCGCGGGAAAAATCTTCCGCCTGGAAATCGGAGATAAAAAAAACGACCGAGCGCCGGGTCACGACGTGATTCA
>JBDTVP010000013.1:0-48496 GCA_040007175.1 Spartobacteria bacterium | reverse complement strand
CCGAAGTGGGTCGCAACGCCAACGGCATCGGCTATGTCGGCCTCGCTTATACCAAGGCGGGCGGAATCAAGGTCGCGCCAATCGACGGCGCGCTTCCGACAATGCAAAGCGTGCACGCCAAAACCTATCCTTACGCCAGACCGACCTTTTACTACACGAATGGCGAGCCGATTGGCGTGGCCAAGGAGTTTCTCGATTTCACGATCGGCTCCGCCGGCCAGAAAATCGCCGCTCAGGCTGGTTTCGTTCCGATCAAATAGTTCCAGCCCAACGTTAGTTAGGTTGAGGCGCCCGTCGGGGAAACTCCGGCGGGCTTCCTTTTTCCAACCAGCGTGCCGGACTCGCGCTGGTGTTGCTTTGCTGCGGGCATGATGGCTTCGCCCAGGACGCCGTTTCCAGTGCGCGCCTCGTTAGGCCTGCACCAACTTGGGTGGGAAAAGCCAGAGCAGTCGTCCCTTCTTTGCATTCAAATCGACTAGCGCGACCCCGCCTTTGGAGAGTTTCAGGCTCGCGCCGGTCAGGGCGGTGATAACTCCGGTAAAGTCCGGTTCGTGACCCACCAGCATCAGGACCTGCTGCGGATATTTGCGGAGGAGACGGGGCAAGTCTTCGATCCGGAACCCGGGCGCGAGAAGTTTTTCTTCATGAGCCCGCACCTTCAACTGCTCCGCAGCGAGATCCGCGGTCTGCGCGGCACGCGGCAGCGGACTCGTTAGGATGAGATCGGGCTCGACTCTGAGCGCCGAGAGAAATTTCGCGACTTCATGCATTTGCTTGCGCCCGGCTTTGGTGAGCGGCCGCTCATCATCCGACTTCTTCCAGTCGGGCCAATCGGCCGCGCCATGGCGGAGAAAATAAAGGCGCATCAGGCGGCTTGAGGTCCCTGGTGTCGAATGTCTTCGGCGGCCGCGGCATAGACGGCGTCCTCGGCGATGTTGGTCGCATGGTCGCCGACGCGTTCGAGGTGTCGCGCGATGAACATGAGATTTAGATAACCGCGCAGCTGATCGGGATCCTGCGCCATCCGCTCGATCAAACGCCGGCTGGCGGCGGCATTCATCTCATCGAGCGCTTTGTCGCGCGCCTTCAGGCCGAGTGCGAGCTCGACATCTTCGCGAATGTAGGAATCGACGCTGTCCTTGAACATCTGCATCGCGTGCTCGCGCATCGGCGTGACTAACTCAGCTTCGGGCAGCGCCGGATGCCGGTTCAACTTGCGCGCCTTGCGCGCGATGTTGACGGCCTGATCGGCCATCCGTTCGAGGTTCGAGCAGAGTTTCATCGCGGAGACGACCCGGCGCAGATCCGACGCGACCGGTTGAAAGCGGAGGAGTAATTCGATCCCGTCTTTGTCGACCTGTTTCTCGAGCTGATCGATCTCTTCGTCGTCCGCGATCGCGATCGCGCAGAGATCGTCGTCGCGCTCGAGTAAACCTTTGATCGCGTGGTCCAAGCTGCGCTCCGTCAGGCTCGCCATCATCAGCACGTTGTTGCGCAGCGAGGTAAGCGCTTCGTCGAAGGTGCCCAGGATATGTCTTGTCATCATCGCGTTCCTTTACTCAACCGAATCGTCCCGTGATGTAGTCTTCCGTCTGCCGTTGCGACGGCTGGGAAAATATTTTCGACGTATCGCCGAATTCGATCAGCCGCCCGAGATAAAAGAAGGCGGTGAAATCCGAGCAGCGCCCGGCCTGCTGCATGTTGTGGGTCACGATTACGATCGTGTAGTCCTTTTTTAGTTGCCGGATGAGCTCCTCGACTTTCGCGGTCGCGATCGGGTCGAGCGCGGAGCAGGGCTCATCCATGAGCACAATCTCCGGTTCGACCGCGAGCGCGCGGGCGATGCAGAGCCGCTGCTGCTGGCCGCCGGAAAGTCCGTAGGCGCTGCGATCGAGACGGTCCTTGACCTCTTCCCAGAGCGCGGCCGCGCGCAAACTTTTCTCGACCGCAACGTTGATCTCCGAGCGTTTCTTCACACCCGCGATCCGCAATCCGTAGGCGATATTGTCGTAAATCGATTTCGGGAAGGGATTCGATTTCTGGAATACCATCCCGATGCGCCGCCGGAGATCGACCACGTCGACTGCCGGATCGTTGATGTCGCGGCCCTCGACCGCAATCGACCCGCGCGTGATGTGCGCCGAATCGACAAGGTCGTTCATCCGGTTAAAACAGCGGAGCAGAGTAGTCTTGCCGCATCCGGAAGGCCCGATGAACGCGGTCACGGCTCGCGGCGGGATTTGCAGGCTGACTTCGTGCAGGACCTCGTGATTGCCGTAGGCGAAAGTCAGGTCGCGGACGTCGATCGTGGGTTTGATCTCTTCCGACGGCGGCGCGGCGGTCGATTCGGTCCGGCCGACAAGGTTGCTGGATTCGGGCATAGCGCGCAGTTCTACCATGATAAGCGACTCCGGCTGCGTTCGCGCAAGACCACAGAGGTCAAGGCGATCAGCATCACGAGGACGAGGAAAACGAAGGCGGAACCGTATTGCACGCGTTCCGTGTATTCGTTTTGCGGAATTTTCGAGCTGACGACATAGATGTGATAAGGCAACGCCATCACGCCCTGGAAAAAAAAGTCGGTCCAGCGTTGGACCTGCCACGGCATCTCGTCGCGCAGCGCGTAAGCGGCGGTGAACATGATCGGCGCAGTCTCGCCCGCGACCCGCGCGATACCGAGAATGGAAGCGGTCAGAATGCCCGGCAACGCGTAGGGAAGGACGTTCTTCCGAATGGTCTGCCACTTCGTCGCCCCGAGCGCGAGCGAGCCTTCGCGCAAGCCTTGCGGCACGGCGCGGAGCGCTTCCTCACTCGCGGTGATGATTGCCGGCAGCACCATCAAACCGAGGGTAAACCAGCCGGCAAGAAGCGAGACGTTCCAATGGAAAAAGATCACGAAAAGTCCGAAACCGAAGAGACCAAAAACGATCGAAGGCACGCCGGCGAGATTGAGAATCGCGATCCGGATGAGCCGGATGAAACGCGTGTTGCGGCTGTATTCGCTCAGGTAAATCGCACTCGAGATACCGATGAAGAGCGCCACGATCATCGAGCCGATGACGAGCAGGGCGGTCCCGACGATGCAGGGCCAGATACCGCCGGCGGAGTAGGCGACAGTCGTCGGTTCCACCGTCGCGGCCGGATGCTCTCCTTTCCAAGCGCGGAAGGCGCGATCGCCTAACGACATCTTTTTTCCCTCGAAATCGAAAACGTAAAGCGTCTCCGGTTTCTCGGTCAGGAAAGTGAGGTTCACGAACGGTGCGCTCGTCTGGAAAACGGTCTGCCCGCCTTTCCAGCCAATATCGAGAAAGATGTAACTGGTGCAGGCGATGATGAAATAAGTCGCGAGCCGGAAACTCCAGAAGGCGATCCGTTCCGTCAGCCGGGTGCGGCGTTGCTGTTTCGTTAGGCCGCTCATTAGCCGATGCTCATCCGATAACGCTGCACAATTTTCTGTGCGAGAAAATTGATCCCGAGAGTGATCACGAAAAGAACCAACCCGACCATGAAGAGTGCGCGGTAATGAATGCTGCCGCGCACCACTTCGCCCATCTCCTGCGCGATGATGCCCGTCATGGTGTGAACCGGTTGGAAAAACGCGCCGAGCCCTTCGCTGAAATTCGGAACCTCGATCCGGTTACCCGCACAGAGCAGGACCACCATCGTCTCCCCGATGACGCGACCGAACCCGAGGAGGATGGCTGAGATGATTCCCGAAAGTGAGGCCGGCACCAAAATCCGCCCGATGGTTTGCAGCCGACTCGCACCGAGCGCATAGGAAGCTTCCTTGAACCCGCGCGGCACGTTGCGCAGCGCGTCTTCCGAGAGCGTGAAGATGGTCGGGATGGCCATCAACGCGAGAAGCGTGCCAGCGGTGAAAACGTTGAGGCGTTCGCTGATCGGAAAAAAGGAAATCCAGCTCAGCCACTTCGATTGCGAGGCGAGGCGGATCGCTTCCCCGACCACGGCGATCCCGAAAAATCCGAGCACGACCGATGGAATGGCGGCGATGAATTCAATGTACGGTTTGATCAGGCGCTTCTCGCTCCGCCCAGCGATTTCGCTCACGTAAATCGCGGCCGCGACGCCAAACGGAACCGCAAAAACAAGCGCGACCGCCGAGACCATGATCGAGCCGACTAACAATGGCCGGATGCCGTACCAATCCTGCCAGAAACTGGCCGTGATCCAATCATGCCCGAAGAGAAATGCGGTGAGGCCGCGGTACCATTTGACCGGCTGCGCCGGATCCCAACGCTCGAGCTGTTGGTAAACGGCCGGGAGGCTGGCGACGAAATCGCGGGCCTCGGCTTTCCAGTGCAGAAGCTGTTTTTCTGCCGCTGGATTCGTTAGGCGAGGCGCGTTGTTGAGCAAACCTCCGATCTTGCCCGCGACCGTCGCGCTGGCCTGGCGAAAGGCGGGCGCGCTCGCCCGCAAGCTGGCAACCGTGGCCGCCTGGTCAACCGCCGGCACGGCGATCTGCACGGCGGCCTGCGCCTGGCCAGCTCGAATCAGCCGATCTTTTTCCGCGACGCTTTCGTCCCGCTTCGCCAGCGCCTCTTTCAAACCCATCGCTTCGTCGTTGAGATCGGAAACGAGACCGTTCAACTCGTCACCCGTGTCGCTGAATTCGGACGAAAATTGGTCGAAGGACGCGAGCGCGGCCTGCGCTTCGGCGTTGCTCCGGCCGGCCTGGTTGAGCGCCTTGAATTCGCGCAGCCGGATCTGGTTGAGCGACCGGTTCAAGGCCGAATGCTGCTCGGCTTGCCCGCGAATGATGTCGACGTATTCGAGCCCGGCCGTGCGATAGAGCCGAAGGTTGCGCAGGTTTTGCCCAACGAATCCTGAGCCTTCCCGGAAAAGAAAAATCGTGATCAAGGCGAGCACGATGACCGCGACGACGGCGTTGCCGCCAAAAAAATAGCGGATGCTCCGCTCGATCACGCGACGGGCACGGCGGCTTCGCCTTTGCGCCACGGGCAGAATCGAAATGGGCGTCGAGAAGTCCACTGGAAGACGATGCAAACTCGGCCCAAATCGGGCAAAGTTTTTAATGTTACGATTGCGTGGCGACGAGGGGCAGACGCACGTGCACCGTCGTGCCGCGACCGATCTCACTCTCAGCTTCGACGCTGCCGCCGTGGAGCTGCGCGATGTGCTTGACGATCGAGAGCCCGAGCCCGGTGCCCCCCAAATCGCGATGGCGGGCCTTGTCCGCGCGGTAAAAGCGCTCGAAAATCCGCGGCAAATCGCGTGCCGGAATTCCCGCGCCGCTATCGGTCACGCTTAACTGGAGCAACTCGCCCGCGGCCGCGGCGCGGACGGCGACTCGTCCGCCCGGCTGCGAATATTTCACCGCGTTATCGAGCAGGTTGTAGACGATTTCCTGCAGGCGGCTTTCGTCCGCGCGCAGGAGCGGCAGATCGCCCGGCGCATCGAGCTCGGTTTGCAGATTTTTCGAGGCGAACTTCATTTCCCAATCGCGCATGATTCCGCCCAGGAAAATCGCCGGCCGGATCGTCGCGAGATCGAGCGTCACGCCCGAGCCCTCGAGCCGGGCGAGGCTGAGGACGTCGTCGACGAGCAGGTTGAGGCGATTGGAATGCCGCTCCATCACTTCGAAGATGCGGAGCAACTCGGCCGGCGGCTGTTTCGGATTCTCGAGCAAGGTCTCGAGATAGCCGCGCAGAATGGAGAGCGGGGTGCGCAGTTCGTGCGAAACATTCGCCACGAAATCGCGCCGCATTGCTTCCGTCCGGTGCAGCTCGGTGATGTCGCGAAAGAGGATGACTGCGCCGCTGACCTCAGCCGCCTCGTTCTTGATCGGTTCCGCCACAATCTCGAGATGAATCTCGGCGCCAGCCGGACGTTGCAGCGTGATCGCGCCCCGGCGCATTTCGCCGCTCCGGAGCGCCTCGCCTAACAATCGCTCAACCACCGCATCACGTACCGTTTCCAGGATCGTGCCGCCGATCGTTTCTGGACCGGCTGCGAAGACTTCCCGGAAGGCCCGGTTCATCAAACGGATGCGCCGTTCGCGGTCGGCGACAACGAGGCCGTCGGCCAGCGCGCCGACAATCGCCTGCACGCCGAACTCGCCTTCCTGGACGCGGGTGCGCAGCGCGCCTTCGCGCAGCGCCAGTTGCTCAAGGGCAAGCGCGGTGGCGCGGACCGAGGCGCCGCCGCCGATCAGGAACGTGGGCGGCATTCTGCCAGCGGTAAGTTCGCTGACGATCTGCTCCATTTCACGAGCGGGAACGATCCAATCCCTGCGGACTCGCCACCAGCCGTAGGCAAGGAGAGCGAGCGCGAAGGCGAATGCGAGCCAGCCCATTTTTCGCCGATTACTCGCGCAACCGATAACCAAAACCGCGGACGGTCTCGATCGCGCTGGCGGATTTACCCAGCTTTTCGCGCAGCCGGCGGACGTGGGTGTCGACCGTGCGCGTGTCGATCGCGGTTTCGTAGCCCCACACTTCGTTCAGCAGCCGATCGCGCGATTGCACGCGCCCGGGCCGTTGCATCAGCATGCTGAGCAGCTTGAATTCGACCGCGGTGAGAATGACCGATTTGCCGGCCGCGCGCACTTGGTGCCGGGCGGGATCGATCGTAATCGAACCGCGCGTCATGCTTTCGTCGGTCCCGTCGCTTTGGCCACGGCGCAGGATCGCCTTGATTCGGAGAAGCATTTCGCGCGGGCTGAACGGCTTGGTCACGTAGTCGTCCGCGCCAAACTCGAGACCGACGATGCGGTCGACCTCCTCGGCTTTGGCGGTCAACATGATGATCGGGATATGGCGGGTCGCACTGTCCGTTTTAAGAATTTTGCAGACCTCCAGGCCCGACATCCGCGGCAACATCAGGTCGAGCACGATCAGCGCCGGCGCGTCCGCACGCGCTTTTTTCAGTCCCTCCGCACCATCCTCCGCGGTGATGAAGGAGAAACCGCCGGCCTTGCGCAATTGCAGGGTAAGCAGATCGACCACATCAGGTTCGTCCTCGACGATCAGGATCTTTTTGTTAGGCGAATTGCTCATCGGACGAACTCCACGCAGTATGACGGAAGGGGTGACGCCTGACAATTTTCGAATCGTTCGCCGAGGGAATTCAGTCGCGGGCCAGCTTCACATTGCTGTAACGCGACGTGCCGGTCACTTCGGCGCCGAACCAGGCAGGCGGCCGAAAAGACTCGTAAGCCTTCGCGTCGGGAAACTCCACCTCCGCGACGATTACCCCCTCATTCGAGCCGTGGTAAATATCGAGCTCGATCGTGACCTTCCGCCACCGGACATCATAGCGCGTTTTCGTTAGGCGCGAGCCCGCGGTGGCCGGCCAGAGCACGGCAAACTGCGCGGCGGTGAGAGGAATCTCGCGCTCCTCGCGAGCCCGGGCGGAGCCGCGCTTGAAAGTGAGTGTGCAGACGCGGCCTTTGCGCCGCAGGCGGACATGGGATTTCCCATCCGACACCAGGTAGCCTTGTGCGATCTCGCGATGGGGAAACCGGTCCAGCGCGCGCGGCAATTTGCGGATGAGAAATTTCCGTTCGATTTCGAGATGAGGATCGGGCATGACGAGAAGGAGTACCAGGGAGGGGACTTGAACCCCTACGGATTGCTCCACCAGATCCTAAGTCTGGCGCGTCTGCCAATTTCGCCACCCTGGCTTGGGATTGAAGCGAACGTCTGATCGCAACGTCCGATCATTCGCCCAGTCTAACGTGCGACTCGTTCCCCGCAATCCAGATGAAAGAGGGATTCCCGAGCGAGGGAGTCCTTGCCCGGGTCTTCACTTTTTGTAGCTCCAAAAGGAAACAATGAAGCCTTCGATCGCGGATCAGCGGTCCGAGAGAAAGTTATTTGCCGCCGTAGTCGGCTACGAGCTTGCGTCCCACTTCCGCTAGGCGCTGCCGCAGCTTCGCCGGCTCGAGCACCTCCGCCTGGTCGCCCCAGCTCAAGATCCAGCGTTCGATTTCCTCCAGGCTGCCGAGTTGGAGTTGCAATTCCAGAGCACCGTCGCGCAGTTCCTTGATCTTCTGAGAGTGGTGCCAGGTACGCTCGCGCACGAGTTGCGCGGCGAACGGCTGGAAGCGGATCCGGACCGTCGTGCGACCGCTCCCTTGGAAAACCCCAAAACTGGAATCAAGAAATTTCCCGATGGAAAAATTGGCCGGCCGCCGAAAGCGCGCCCCGGTCCGGCGCGCCACGGAGATGCGCGGCAGCGCGAAGGTGCGCAGTTGCTCGCGATCGAGGTCGAACCCGAAGAGATACCATTGGTTATCGACGCAGCCGAGATGATAGGGACGCACCCGGCGCGTTTCGTCCGCCGTGCCGCGCAATTTCCGGTAACGAAATTCGACCTCGACCGAGTGGAGGACAGCGTGGCTGAGCAATTCGAAAACTTCCAGGTCCGCCTCGCTCTTCCCGGCGCTGCGAAATGAGATCGCCGCGTCCAGGTCCGTCCAGGTGAAAGTGACCTTGTCCTTCAAGCCGTGGCCAATTTTCTGAAACGCGGCCTTGAGCGGCGCCTCAAATGGCGTGCCGTGATATTGCTGCAACGCTTTCTGCGCGATGAAGAGCGCGACGATTTCTCCCTCTGAAACCTGGATGCTCGGGAAACTCGTCACCGGCTCCGTGTAGACGAAACCGAAGTGCAGTTGGTCGTACTCGATCGGCAACCCGAGCTGGTAGCGCATGAACTCGATGTCGCGCTGGATGGTCTTGGCCGAGACCTCGAGCTCGCTCGCGAGCTTGCGGCAGTTCGGAAATTTGCGGGCCTGGAGTTGGGCATGCAGTTGCATCATGCGCGCCAGCGGCGGCCGCGAGAATTGCTCGGTCACGGCGCGCTTGCCTCGGCGGGCGCGCGCCGGCTTCTCTTCCAGGACTATCGGACGTACCATGTCCAACAGATAACCGCGGGAGCGCGCGCGACTCAAGCGGAATCCGCCTAACGCCGCGAAAAAAGTGAGTTTGTCGGACCGTTTTTGTCCGAGGCCTTGTGATATGGTGCCGGGCGTGATCGAAAAAGCGGGCCTCTATCTCCAGACCAGCAATCGCCTCGAGCGGCTCGCCGACGCGCTTGCCTTGCTCCTCGCTCATCCGTTACGCGATCCCTTTGCCGCCGAGGCCGTAGTCGTCCCGAGCCTCGGCCTGGAACGCTGGCTCACCCAGCAGCTCGCCACTCGTCACGGCATCTGCGCCAACATCTCGTTTTTATTTCCGCAAAACTTCGTCGCCGGCCTGATGGACGAAGCACTCCCCGGACGCGCAGCCGCCCGCTTTTATGCGCGCGAAAATCTGACCTGGCGCATCATGGCGTTGCTCCCGGAGCTCGCGGCGCGGCCCGAGTTTGCCGAGTTGCGGCGCTACCTTGAGCAGCCGCGGCCGGAGCTCCGACTTTTCCAGCTCGCGGGCAAGATCGCCGGTTCCTTCGATCAGTATCTCGCCTTCCGGCCGCGCCTGATTCTCGATTGGGAACGCGGCCAGGAGAAACATTGGCAGGCGATTCTCTGGCGCGAGCTGGTCCGCACTGCGCCCGGTTTGCATCCGCCGGCGCTGGAACAGGAATTTATCGCTTCGTTAGGCCGGAGCACTGCGCCGTTGCCGGAGCGCGTTTCGTTTTTCGGCCTCTCCACCCTGCCAACCTTCTATCTGCAATTTTTGCAGGAACTCGCGGGCTCGACCGAGGTTCATCTCTTCGTCATGCGGGCGACGCCGGAGTGGTGGGGCGATATCTACTCCGAGCGCGAGGAAACACGCGCGCGCCGCAAAGCACCCGCCACCGCGCAGCTCGACCTGCAATTCGCGCGCGGCAACCCGCTCCTCGCTTCTTTCGGAAAACTCGGGCGCGATTTTCTCAAGAGTGTGACCGAACTCAACCCGGCCGCGGAACAGGAGCACTTCGAGGCGCCCCCTAACGACACGATCCTCGGACAAATCCAGCGCGATATTTTTCAACTCCACAATCCCACCGGCGGCGCGCCGCGCCCTGTTCAGCCTAACGACTCCTCGGTCCAGATCCACTCCTGCCACAGTCCGATGCGCGAGATGGAGGTGCTGCACGATCAGTTGCTCGCGCTTTTTGCAGCGCAGCCCGGGCTCAAGCCACACGACGTCGTGGTGATGGCGCCGGACATCTCCCTTTACGCGCCATTTATCGAGGCCGTCTTCGCCACCGCGCCCGATTCGTTGCGCATCCCCTTCAGCGTCTCCGATCGCGGCGCGCGCGCGGAGAATGGCGTGGTCGACACTTTCCTGCGCATCCTCGAAGCCGCCGGCAGCCGCTTCACCGCGAGCAGCGTGCTGAGCATGCTCGAGTCGACCGCCTTGCAGCGTCGTTTCGATTTGGCCGATTCTGATTTGGAAATCATTCGCACTTGGATTGAGGAAACGGGCATCCGTTGGGGAATCGACGCCGCGCAACGCGGCGCGCTCGGCCTGCCCGCATTCGCCGAGAACAGTTGGCGCGCGGGGCTCGATCGGCTTCTGCTCGGATACGCCGCGCCGGCCCGGAGCGAACAACTTTTCGCCGGCATCCTGGCCTACGACAAAATCGAAGGCAGCCGCACGGAAACGCTCGGCCAATTCGTCGAGTTCATCGAGGCGCTCTTCGCCACTGCGGCCAGCCTGCAGCAAGCGCGCGCGCTCTTCGCCTGGCAGGAAACGCTGCGCGAAATCGCGGCCCGTTTCCTGAGCGCGGAGGAGGAACGCGAATCGGAGCTGCGCCAGCTCCAGCGGGTCATCGAGTCGTTAGGCGAAACCGCCGCCCTTTCCGGGTTTGAAGAGGCCGTGCCGCTCGATGTGCTCCTCGCGCATCTCGCGCAGGCGCTCGACCGGACGGAGAGCGGCTCCGGATTCCTTGTCGGGAGCGTCACCTTTTGCGCGCTTCAGCCGATGCGGACCGTTCCTTTTCGCGTCGTCTGTCTCGTTGGGATGAACGACACGGCCTACCCGCGTCATCAGCGCGCGCCGGGATTCGATTTGATCGCGCAGGATCCGCGGCCCGGCGACCGCTCGACCCGCGACGACGATCGTTTCCTCTTTCTCGAAGCGCTTCTTTCCGCGCGCGAAGTTTTTTATCTCAGCCATGTCGGGCAATCCAGCCGCGACAACAGCCCGATCCCGCCGAGCGTGCTGGTGAGCGCGTTGCTCGATTATGTGCGGGGCAGTTTCGCGATTCCAGAGGCGGCGCCACTCGTCACCAAGCATCGTCTGCAACCGTTCAGCCCGGCCTATTTCCAACCGGGCAACCGCCTCTTCAGCTACTCGAAAGAAAATTGCGCCGCGAGTGAAGTCGCCACCGCCGAGCGGCACGAGCCACTGGCGTTTATCACCGGGCCGATAAGCGAACCGGAAGCGGAATGGCGTGAGCTCGATGCCGCAAGGCTGATCAGTTTCTTCGGGCAACCGGCGAAATTTTTTGTCGAACAGCGGCTCGCGCTTCGCCTCCCGCGGATGGACGGGCTGCTCGAAGATGCCGAGCCGATCGAAATCGATTCGCTCGTGAAATATAAACTCCAGCAGGAGCTGCTCGCACACGCCGTGCGGGGCGATTCGCTCGACCCGCTCCTTCCGGTGCTGCGCGCGAGCGGGGATTTGCCGCCCGGCCACGCCGGTGACGCGCGGCTCCGGGAAATGTGCGAGGCGGCGGAAGAATTCGCCGCACTCGTGAGGCAACACGTCGGCCCGAGCGCTGACGAACCGCGGACGGTGCAGCTCGCGCTGGATGATTTCGCGCTCAGCGCGCGGCTCGACAAACTGCACAGCGGCCGCCTGGTCCATTACCGCCTAACGACACGGAAACCGAAGGATTACATGATCGCCTGGATCCATCACCTGGCCGCGAATTCCGAGCGCGCAACGGAATCCGTTCTGATCACGGCGGACAAGGAAGGCCGCCCGCTGCTCGAATCCTTTGTGCCGATTGAGCCCAACAAAGCGACCGCGGGCGTGCGCGAACTACTCGCCCTCTATTGGCGCGGCTTGCGCGAGCCGTTACGCTTTTTCCCGCGCAGCTCGCTTGCTTTCGTCGAGCAAATGCTGAAGCAAAAGGGCCATCGTTCGCCGCTCGAGATGGCGCAGGCGAAGTGGCGCCGCTCCCCCGATCTGTGGGAGCCAGACCGGGGCGAAAGACCGGAAGCCGACGATCCATATTTCCGCCTTGTCTTTCGCAACATCGCCGATCCGCTCGACGAAGAATTCCAGCAGCTGTCGTTGGCGGTCTTCGCGCCCATCCTGAAAGGCGCCCGCCCATGAAAAGTCGGGAACCCTTCGACCTTCTGCGCACGGAAATCGGCGCGGGCACGATGCTGATCGAGGCCAGCGCCGGCACCGGAAAGACCTTCACCATTTCCGGCCTGGTCCTGCGCCTCTTGCTTGAGCGGCCGGATCTCACGATCGATCGCATCCTGGTGACCACCTTCACCGAATTGGCCACAGCCGAGCTGCGTGGCCGTATTCGGGAATTGTTGCGGAAGGCGATCAGCGTGTTTCACGAGGGTAACTCTGACGACGAACTGCTCGTTCACCTTCTCCAGGAATACCGCGATCAGCCCGCGGCCGCCAAACGACTGGAAGTGGCCCTGGCGAATTTCGATGAGGCGCCGATCTACACCATTCACGGGTTCTGTCAGCGCGTGCTGGCCGACCGCGCCTTCGAGAGCGGCACGCTTTTCGACGCGGAACTGGTCACCAACCAGTCGGATCTGCTGGGCGAGATCGTGCACGATTTCTGGCGCATGCATTTTTACGGCGGCGAACGTTTCGCCAGCCTGCTCGCGCTGAAGAACAAGATGACGCCCGCCCGCCTGGCCGGCTATCTGGACGAGCTGACCCGCAACCCGACGTTGCGCATTCTGCCGGAAACATCGCGGTCGTTAGGCGAGATCGCCCGCGAGTTGAGCAGCACGCTGGTCGATCTGCGCCGCAGTTGGGCGAAGGACGAAAAGAAAATCCGCGCCGCTTTCGCCGATGGCTCTTGGGCCAAACACAATCACGCCGACCCAGAAAAAATGCTGCCGCTGCTCGACGACTTCGCGCGTTGCCTGAGCGAGGAAGGCGGCACGGTCGAACAGCTCGAATGCCTGGGATGTTTCACGACCAGCATGATCGAATCGCGAGTGCGCAAGGGAGCCACCGGTCCGCGCTCGAAAGTGTTCGATGATTGCGAACGTCTCCAGGAATTCGCGGCGGAATTCTGCGTCGCCCTGGAGTCTGAATTTTTCTCCTGGTCTCGCGCGCAACTGCACGAGCGCAAACTGCTCCGCAACGTCCTCTCGTTCGACGATCTCCTGACCCGGCTGGACGACGCGCTTGCCGCCCCGGGCGGCGCGGATTTGGCGAAATCGATCCGCGAAAAGTATCAGGCCGCGTTGATCGACGAATTCCAGGACACTGACCCGGTGCAGTACTCGATTTTTTCGCGCATCTACGCCAGGAGCAGCGCGCCGGTCGCGTTCATTGGCGATCCGAAGCAGGCCATCTACGCCTTCCGCGGCGCGGATGTCTTCACCTACATGAAGGCGGCCGCGGACGCGGCGCGGCAATTTACCCTAACGACCAACTGGCGCTCGGAAAGCGGACTGGTCGAGGCGGTCAACACCATCTTCGATCGCCCGGCTCCGTTCCTGCTCGACGAGATTCAATTCGATCGCGTCACTCCGAGCCCGAAGGCGGATGAAAAGCGGCTGCGGATCGGCGGCAAAGCAGAAGCCCCGTTCCATCTTTGGCGCGCCGAGGCGGATGACGATCTTCCGGAATCGGTCGCGTCTGAAGTGGTGCGATTGCTGACCAGCGACGCGACGATCGGGGCCGAGCCGCTCGAGCCGCGCCACCTCGCGGTGCTCACGAGCACGAACAGCCAGGCCGCGCAGATCCAAACGGCGCTGCGTCGACGCCGTGTCCCGAGCGTGCTCTACAGCAGCGCGAACATCTTTACTTCGCATGAAGCGCGAGAGCTGCGCGATGTGCTCGCGGCGGTTGCGCAACCGGGCTACGAGAAATTTGTCCGAGCCGCGCTCTGCACCGACGCGCTCGGACGGACGGGCAATGATCTCGATGCTTTTACCCAGGACGATCGCGCCTGGGAGATCGAGCATCTGCGTTTTCAGAAACATCATCAGACCTGGCGCGACGAAGGGTTCATTCAGATGCTGCGGCAACTTTCGGCCGAACACTGGGTGCGGCGACGACTCCTCAGTTATCCGGACGGGGAACGTCGCCTAACGAACTTGCTTCATCTCACCGAGCTTCTCCATACCGCCTGCGTCGAGCACCGGCTGGGCATGAATGGCCTCCTGAAATGGCACGGACAACAGATGCAGGGAAAAGGTTTCGCCGACCGCGAAGAACATGAGCTGCGCCTCGAGAGCGACGAAAAGGCGGTTCGAATCATCACCGTGCACAAAAGCAAGGGGCTCGAGTTCGAGGTCGTGTTTTGTCCGTTCGTGGCCTGGACCGGCCCGACGCGCGACGCGTTTCACGATCCGGACAATGACGGCCGACTAACGCTCGACTTGTCGAACCCGGCCGCACACAAAGACCGGCGTGAAGCGGAAGCGCGCGCCGAGTTACTCCGGCAGTTCTATGTCGCGCTGACCCGGGCAAGAAATCGCTGCGCGATGATCTGGCAGGGGAAAACCAAGGAAGACAAATCGGCGCCGGCTTATCTGCTCGGCAGCAGCAGCGCACTTCCGCCCGAGATCGAAGCGAGCGAGCAAATCGCAGTGGCTCCTTTGCCCGCGGCGGCTGCGACGCTTTGGCATTCGACGAAAGATGAAGTTACAACCGCACCTGCGCCGCGAGAGTTCACCGGCGTGATCGATCGCAGCTGGGGCACCGCCAGTTTCACCCGGCTGGTGAGCGGGCGCGAAGCGGACTTGCTCGACGAAGGACCGCTCCTAGAACCGGCGGCTGAGGAAAGCCCCGATGCGGAAGGGATTCATGCTTTCCCGCGCGGGATGCACGCCGGAACTTGTCTGCACGAGGTCCTTGAGGCGGTCGATTTCGCGAACCTGAGCGGCGCGCGCGCCATCGTGCAGCGCCGGCTGCAGGCTTACGGGATCGAGAATTTCGACGACGTCGTGATGGAAAATGTGCGCCGGCTGGCCGCGCACCCACTCGCGGCCGACGCCGAGCGTTTTCGCCTCGGCGATGTGCCTAACGAATCACGGATCGTCGAACTGGAATTTTCCTTCCCGATCAATTCCCTGACCACCGCGAAGCTGACCAAAGTCTTCGCGCTCGAGGAACTGCCGCTCCAGATCGAGCGGCTCCAGTTCCAGCCGATCAACGGATTCATGAACGGGTTTATCGACCTCACTTTCGAGCACGGCGGCCGATTCTATTTCGCCGACTGGAAATCGAACTGGCTCGGTCCGACGACGAGCGTTTATCGCCCGGCGACGATCGCGGCCGAGATGGAGCACAACTTCTACACGCTCCAGCTTTGCCTTTACAGCGTGGCCTTGCATCGCTACCTGCGGCTGCGCAAACCGGGTTACGATTTCGACCAGCATTTTGGCGGCGCGTTCTACATCTTTCTTCGCGGCCTCGATCCGGAGCAGCCGGAAAACGGCGTGCACTTCGAGCGGTTGAGCCGCGCGTTTGTGGAGAAACTCAGCGGGATTTTCGAGCCATGAACGACGAGACAACATTCAGCGCGCTCGACCGTCACTTCGGCGATTTCCTGCAAAGGCTCGCCGGCAACGCAGCGGCGGAAGTGCGCCTCGCCGCGATGTGCGCCAGCCGGGCGCGCGCGGCAGGGCACGTCTGTACGACGTTAGGCGAGATGGCCGAGCGCGCGGATGCGTCGAACGCGGCGGCGCTCCGCAAAAAATTGCGCGCCAGTAAAGTGGTCGGAACGCCGGGGGCATTTACGCCGCTCGTGCTCGACAAGGGAGACCGGCTTTATCTGCGCCGTTACTGGGAATATGAACAGGAGCTCGCCGGGGCGATCCGGCGCCGGGCCGCAGCGGGCGGTGCCGCTCTAAGCGAAGGCGAAACTGATTTGCAGAAAGTCGCGGCGCACAGAGCGGTCGTGAATCATTTTACGGTCATCACCGGCGGACCCGGCACTGGCAAAACGCGGACGGTGATGGCGATTCTCGCGCTCCTGCTCGAGCAGCCGGGTGGGGATCGCCGGCGGATCGCGCTCGCCGCGCCCACTGGGAAAGCGGCCGCGCGCCTAACGGAATCGGTCCGCGCGGTAAAGCAAGGGATCGGAGCGACGACGATTCACCGGCTGCTCGGTTATTTGCCGGGCTCGCCCTATTTCCGCCACGATGCGGAGCACCCGCTGAACGCCGATGTGGTCATCGTTGATGAAGCTTCGATGGTCGATCTCGCGCTGATGGCGAAGCTGGTCGCCGCGGTGCGGCCCGATGCGCGCCTCATCCTGCTCGGCGATCGCGACCAGCTCGCCTCGGTCGAGGCAGGCAGCGTGCTGGCCGACATTTGCGCCGCGGCGGAACAAGCTAAGCCTAACGAACCGCTGCACAGCGCGGTCGTGGCGCTGCGGCGCAATTACCGGTTTGCCGAATCGGGCGGCATCTATCGGGCCAGCAGCGCGATCAATTCCGGCGACGCGGACGCCGCCCTTGCCGCCTTGCAGTCCGACGCGAGCGGCGAAGTGCACTGGCAGCCGCTCCCCGCCGCGGCCAAACTCCCCGAAGCGTTGCGCGAGCTACTGATCGCCGCATTCACCCCCTGCCTGAAAACCGACGATCCGCAGGAAGCGCTCGCACAGTTGGAGCAATTCCGGATTCTTTGCGCGCTCCGACACGGCCCGTTCGGGGTGGAAAATCTGAACGCGGTCGCGGAGGAAATCCTCGCCGGCGCCCGCTTAATCACCCCGCGCCGTGGTTGGTACGCCGGCCAGCCGCTCGCGATCACGCGGAACGATTACAATCTCGGTCTCTTCAATGGCGATACCGGCATCATCCTGCCCGATCGCGAGGACGGCGGAGAGTTGCGCGCCTTTTTCGTTTCGGCCGAAGGCAGACTGCGCCGTTTCCTGCCGTCGCGTCTGCCCCTCCACGAAACCGCTTTCGCGATTACGGTGCATAAGAGCCAGGGTTCTGAGTTTGGAAAGGTGCTTCTCATCCTGCCGGAAAAGGATGCACCCATTCTCACGCGCGAACTGCTCTACACTGGCCTAACGAGAGCCCGGAAAGGCGTGGAAATTTGGGCCCCGGAAACGGTGCTGCGCGCGTCGATCGGGAAAAGAGTAGTGCGGGCGTCGGGCTTGCAAGATGCGCTCCGGGGCGAAACCCATTGAGGACGACGGTTTCGCCATCCTCATTACGAAATTCCCATCGAGCGCCGTATTTTGTATGATCGAAATCCGATGCATTCCTTAACCCGTCCAAGCGATCCCCTTATCTCGAGCGGTTGAGGATATGACTGATTTGCCACCCGGAGATAAACCGTGCACAAAAGTCTGCGTGCTCTCGGTCGACCGCTACCGTCCCCCGCCTCCGCGAACTCTGCCTCACCTTGTGCCCCGAGGAGTTGGAACAGGCGGAGCGCTATCGTCGCCGGCAAGACGCGGAGCGGTTTATCATCGCGCGCGCCTGCGCGCGCCATCTCTGCGCCAACTGCATCGGACTTGAACCTCGCCTGGTTCCCATCCTGCGCACGGCGTTCGGCAAGCCCTACGTCGAACCGACAGCGTCCTACACTCTCGAGTTTAACGTTTCCGACAGCGGTAATTCTATCCTGATTGCATGGAGCATGAGCGGACCGGTCGGAGTCGACGTGGAAGCCCTGCACCCGGGTGGTCGCGCGTCGTTCCTCGAAATGGCCGGGTCGTTTCTTTCGGTTGCGGAAACTGCGGTTCTCCGCTCGGCAAAGGATGATGAGATAGCCGCGATTTTCACCCGCATTTGGGCGCGGAAAGAAGCTATTCTAAAAGGGGAAGTCGGCGCGAGCGGTGCGCTGCGATCTCTTTCGGTCGCAGATGAAAATGCCCGAGGCATTCGATGGTTCGAAAACACTGTCGTTCCCAATTCCGATCGGACTTGGGAGATGCACGAGTTAAACCTTGCTCCTGGATATGCTGCCTGCCGCTGCTGCTTGCGCCTTGCGGCTCTGCACACGTCGTCGCCTATTGCTCCGCGTCCGAAGGCGAACTCGTATCCGTTCGAAGTGCCGCAGTCATCCGTTTATGATAAATGCCCGAGAGTCTCATCTACGGTGGGGGTGGTGTATCATGAAATGTGCCCACCGAGAAAAAGACCCACGTCTCCCGGGTAAATTTCATCTTGGCGCAAAATCACGGCCATGAGAGAGCCGGCAATCGGGTTCGAACCGATGACCTGCTGATTACAAATCAGCTGCTCTACCAACTGAGCTATGCCGGCATTGTGACGGCTTTACACTATCGCTGCCGACCGCGGAGACAAGGGCCTCAGGCCGATGAATTCGAGTAGGCGGAAAGCGGCTCCGCCGTCTCGAGATTTTTGATCACTGTGCTGAGATAAACGGATTGCGGATAAAACTCCCGGTATTTGGTGATCTCCGCGCGATTCAGCACCCGGAAGCCATAGCGCTCGAACATCTTCTCACCGCGCCGGCTCTCGAAGGTGACGATTTGCCCGTAAACGCTTTTCTCGCCGCAACGATAAAGGTAGCTGAGGTAGGCGCTCATCAACGCCCGCGTGGTCGAAATCTTTCGCGCCTCGGGCAGGAGGTTGATGTGGAAATGTGGCATGCGGGCGGGCGCGGCGGGCACTTCGCGCCAGCCGTTCATCATCATCCAGCGGATGAAGCGTTTCGAAGCGGCGCTGTAACGCGGGTAACGCAAGAGCGAGCGCAGGAACAGGACGATGTTTTGTTGGAAGGAATAAAGCTGATTGAGCAGCGGTTTCCGTGAGCCGAGCAGGTAGCCCTTCAGTTCGCCGTCCACTTCGAGCACAAACGACGACTCCGGCTCGTGGTCGGTGTAATAAGTGGTCAGGAAGTCGGCAAACAGCTCACGGTCTTCGTAAACCGGATCGATCGGCGTCCCGAGGAAGCCCGTCTGGCAGCACAACCTGCGGACCGCGTCACGATCCGACCCGCGGAAACCGCGAATGGTATAGGCGCGCTCGGGTTTCATCTCGCCGGAGGTTACGTCGCTGGCGCTCTCCCTCAAGGCAATTACGATGGAACTACAGTGCGCGAATCAAATTCGACGGGCGCGCGCATTAGGCGGTGAAGCAGCAAAGTTGTGCATTGTCCTTTGTGCCGGCGAACGCGTTTGCGCATTCAGGCCGGGTGGAATCCCACTCGCACTTCATCATAAAGACGAAACAATCTCCCGAACACCACCGGCCAGGCATATTGCTCGCGCACCTCGTTGGCTGCCGCGAGGCCAGCCGCGCGCAACTCACCCTGCTGTGATGCAGCCGTGACTGCATCAGCCAGCGCGGCGGCGGAATTTTCGGTCGCCCAGTGTTCCTGGCTGCCAAAAATGATCCGGTCCATATAGCTGCCGCGAATACCAACCACCGGTGTGCCGCAAGCCTGGCTTTCCAGAGCCGTCAGGCCAAAGGTTTCCTGGACACCCGGATGCACCAGCAGATCAGCCGCCCGATAGAGACGCGCGAGCTCGGCAGAGTCGGTGCAATACGGCCGCCAGGCGACCGACCCGTCGCGTTCCTGCAGGCTGCGCAACTCCGCCCGTTGCAGGCCGTCACCCACGATCATGAGTTGATAGCGTTCCGGTTCCCGGCGCATGAGCAATTCGAAGGCGGCGAACAACGTCCGGGTGTTTTTCTCCTGGGCTAAACGCCCGACGTAAAGCAGGAGGCGGCGCTCCACCGGTATGCCTAACGAGGCGCGCGTCGCAGCCGCGTCGTCCGGTTCTGGGCGAAAGACCTCCACGTTCACACCCAGATCGACGGCCCGGACATTCCTCACGCCCCACGAAGTCAGGAGATCTCCAAGGCGCGCCGACGGGACAAGCGTCGCTTCGAAGCGATTGTAAACCTGATCCACGTAGCGCCGCGCCAGATCCATCACGAACTCCGTCGCGGTCCGCCCGAGAAAACGCTCCGTCGTCCGCAGATACGCTTCCGGGAAGTGTGAATGATAGAATCCAACCACCGGAATGCGGAGCGCGGCTCCGGAGGCGATTGCCGTCCATGCCACCTGATACGGATCGCCCGATTCGATCAGATCCGGCTTCTCCCATTCCAGAATCTCCTCGATCGCGCGCAGGTTCAGGAGCGCGCGATAGCGCGAGGTGCGCGACAGGAGCGGCGATCGAATCGAATAAATCCGCGATCGAACAGCCTCGACCATTTCGGTTTTCGGCCCGGGAATGATGAGGATGTGCTTATCGTTGGTCGCACTCTGGATGTAATCGATCTTTTCGTGCACATAACGTTTCACTCCGCCGCTCAGCGGCGAGTAAAACTGCGTCAGATCACAGAGCTTCAAGAATTTCCCGGGAGGAAATCGACCCCGTTAGGCCGAGTGCCCGCTGAGGTATTTCTCCGCCTCTATGGCCGCCGCGCAGCCCGAGCCAGCGGCGGTCACGGCCTGGCGATAGACGCGATCGGCCACGTCGCCTGCGATGAAGACGCCCGGGTGTTTGCTCTCGGCCAAATGCCTAACGATAAGATAACCGTCCGGATCTGTCTCCAGTTTACCGGCAAACGCTTTCGTGTTCGGGTCGTGCCCGATGGCGACGAAGACGCATGCGATAGGCAGGATTCTTTCCTCGTTCGTCTCGACGTTGCGCAGTTGGACCGCGGTCATCTCGCCTTTCTCGTCCGGGATGTATTTCGTGATCACGGTATTCCAAATCGGCTCGATCTTGTCACAGGCCAGGACGCGGTCGGCCATGATTTTGGAAGCGCGGAGCTGATCTCGCCGATGGATCAGGTAAACTTTCGAGGCAAAGCGGGTCAGGAATAGCGCTTCCTCGGCCGCGGAATCGCCGCCGCCGATCACGCAGACCGGGACGTTGCGGTAGAAGGCGCCGTCGCAGGTCGCGCAACTCGTTAGGCCGTGGCCGATTAATTTCTCCTCGTTCTCCAGGCCGAGCCAGCGGGCCGAGGCGCCGCTCGCGATGATCAGCGCCTTGGTTTCGAGCCATTCATCATCCGCCTTCAGCCGAACGTGGTCGGCGACCATTTCGAAATCTGTCGCCTCCGCGTAAGAGAAGCGGGCACCGAAATGTTCCGCCTGCTTGTGCATGTTCATGACCAACTGCGGGCCATCGATCCCCTCAGGGAAACCGGGAAAATTTTCCACCAGCGTAGTCGTGGAGAGTTGGCCACCGGGCTGGCCGCCTTCCAGAACGAGCGGACTCAGGTTGGAACGCGCCGCGTAAATCGCCGCGGTCAGTCCCGCGCAACCGCTCCCGATGATGATGACTTTTTCCATGAGCGCCAAGCGTAGCATGGAGGCCGCAGCCGATCTAATCCCGCCGCGGAGCCCCTTTGCCAAAGAAAATGGCGTCTGCCCCTGCCCGCCGAACGAAGCCCCTCACATGGACACCACTAACGTGAGAACAGATTTAACGGGGATTTATCACGGCGAGGGCGCGGTAGCGAAAGCGATCGAGCGACAGACGAGCAAGCTGCCTTCCGACACCTTCCTTTGGCTCGCGCTCGGATCGATCGGGCTTTCGCTCAGCCTTCGCCTTTTCGGTCGCCGCGACCAGTCGCACTTTGTCGGCCACTGGGCGCCGACGATCCTGTTGCTCGGTCTCTACAATAAATTGGTCAAACTTTTTGGCTCGGAAGCGCGCGGCTAGACCGATCGCGGGATCGTGCGTTC
This sequence comes from Spartobacteria bacterium, assembly GCA_040007175.1. GTDB lineage: Bacteria > Verrucomicrobiota > Verrucomicrobiia > Chthoniobacterales > UBA10450 > Palsa-1392. Next base: position 26,732 of record JBDTVP010000013.1, on the reverse strand, counting down.
ATCGTGCGTTCAGGTGGAGCCCGTTACGTAACTTCGATTTGCAATCGAAGTAGCGGCTCGCTTCACCTCGTTTCTAATAACTCCGCCGCAATTCTGGCAACGACTACCGGTCCGTTCTAATTTTCGCGCATGCCGGAACTGGCGGAGGTCGAATATTTTCGTAAACAATGGGACGCCGGACTCGGGGGAAAAATCGTCGTGGTGGACTTGCACGCCGGGAAAAGGATCTTCCGCGGGAGTGACCCCGAGGAACTCGCGCGTCAACTCGTTAGGCGGCAACTGCTTTCCTCGAGAGCGCGCGGGAAACAGATGCTCTTCGCATTCCAAGGCGAAAACTGGCTCGGAATCCATCTCGGGATGAGCGGCCGGTTGCGGACCGAGCCACCAAAGTTCGAAGCCGGGAAGCACGATCACCTCATTTTGCGGCAGGCGAAACGAGCGCTCGTTTTCAGCGACGCGCGGCTTTTTGGCCGGGTGCGCTTTCACCACGGAAAAGACGCGCCGGAATGGTGGGAAGCGAGCGGACCGGAGATTCAGAGCCGGGAATTTACCAAGCAGGCCATGAGCGCGTTCGTTAGGCGGCATGCCCGCGCTCCGGTCAAGGCGGTGCTCCTTTTACAGCAAGGTTTTCCTGGCGTCGGCAACTGGATGGCGGATGAAATTCTCTGGCGCGCACGCATCGCCCCACGCACGCCGGCCGGGAAGTTAAGCGTGGCCCGGCTCAATCTTCTTTGGCGGACAACGCGGTTTGTGGCGCGGGCGGCGGTGAAGACGATCGGCCAGGATTACTCCGATCCGCCGAAAGGTTGGCTGCTACACGAACGCTGGCGACCGGGCGGAAAATGTCCTCGTGATGGCAGCACACTGCGACGTGCGACGATCGGCGGCAGGACCACGGCCTGGTGTGCTCGTTGCCAGCGCCCTGTTTAGGTCGCGTCAGGCGGAGTCTCTTCGACCGGCCAAAGGCGCGTGCTCCCTTCTTGCGCGACGAACGCGCGTAGAAATTCCTCCGTAGAGCGCGCGGTTGAGTTTTCTCCGGGGTCATGAGAACCGAGCAACTCTTCGCAAAGCCGGCGCAAGGATCTGTGATCATCCACATCGAAACCTCCCGGCAAGAGCTTAACCTCCAGCTTGAGTTCTTTTGCGCGCTCGATCGTTTGCTGAAAAACCCGTTCCGTACTCCAATCGATCCGTTCAAACAGCCTACGCTTCGGCCGTTTCAACCCGATGAGGTAATAGCCGCCATCATCTGAGGGACCGAGCACCACCCGGTCGTTAGGCTGGGACAACCATCGGACCGCCTCGGCGAACGATGAGGCCGGCACCGTGGGGCTGTCGGAATTTATCAGGCAGACCGACGTGAAGCCCACGGCGAACAAATCTTCGACTGCACGGTAGAGACGTTCGCCCAGGGTTCCTTCCTTCTGTGCGATCAGCTCGAAGTTGGCGGGTAAAATATCGGCGTACGCTTCTCCGGCCCCGATCGGCGTGTAGCAGGCTACTCCCTGCGCGTTCCCGCCGGCAGCGGAGATTGCGGCCGCCGTATCGCGCAGAAAACAAATATTAAGCGCCGCGGCTTCCTCCGGCGTGAGCGGCGGGGTCAAGCGCGTTTTTACCTGCCCGGCGCGCGGTGCTTTGGTCATTATCGCGAGCGCGCAGCCGCGCGGGGGCGGAATCTCCGCGTCGTTAGGGACGAGAATGCGGTGACGGGCAGGAATCATGTGAATGGTTAATTATTGCCGTTTTCTTTTTCCCACCGCGAGGCTCGACTTGTTCACAGATTAGAAGAGCGTTCTTGTTTAAAATTAAATGATCTCTTCATCTTAAGGCTCTGAATAAGTGCCTCGGCACCGGATCTTACCCGGGAAAACTCCGGCTTGGCCTTGTTGATAACGGCACTCCAGTGACACCGACAGATCGTCCCACATCTGCGATTACTCCCATTTATTGGAGTTTGTTGGTAGTTGTTGGCCTCTTCTCGTGCAATCCCTTCACACGCACTCGATTTCAAGATAGCGCGAGCTTTTGGCGCCCGATGTGGAATATTAGGATCGTGATTAAGAGAATTTTGGTGCGATGTCCGACAACGAAAAAACTCAACGTCACCGGAGTGGTGATTGAAGAAGACATCTTTGCCGCCACCGAGATCAAGCCGGGTACGGTGGCCTGTTCGCATTGCGGCGGCAAGCACGCTTGGAACAAGAAGGAAGTCATTCTCGCTCGTTAGGCCGGGTCGTTAGACGGAGGAGCCCAGGGGGGCCGCGCAGTGAGCTGCTCGCTTCGGTCGCAGGATGGCGATTGACCTGAGCTCGCGGCAACATTAAGCGCTTAGCCGGTGAATCTCCTCGAAGAACTTCAGAGCCGTCTAGTCTGTGGCGACGGTGCGATCGGCACGATGTTGCTTGACGACGGCGTACCGCTTGACCGCTGTTTCGAGGAGCTCTGTGTGAGTGACCCGGAGCGGGTTCGGCAGGTGCACGACGCTTATATCCTGGCTGGTGCGCGGATGATCGAAACCAATACCTTCGGGGCGAACGCGGTGCGGCTTGATCGCTTCGGCCTGAGCGAGCGCACGCATGAGATCAACGCTCGTGCTGCGCAGCTGGCCCAGGCGTCGGGTCACGGTAAGGATATTTGCGTGGCTGGCAGTGTGGGCCCGCTCGGTCTTACTGCCGATGAAGCGGCTGATCAGGGAATCGATCGCTCGGCGGTTTTTCGCGAGCAGGTTTCTGGTCTCATCGATGGAGGCGCCGACGCGATCTTTTTTGAAACGTTTCTAGATTACGACGAGCTGGAGACTGCGTTACGGGCGAAAATGGAGATCTCGAAACTTCCGACGATTTGCTCGGTCGCCTGTGAACCGGAAGGCCGCCTTCGCTCGGGGGAGACGGTGGTCGAGGCATTTGGAAAACTAAAGGCGCTCGGCGCTGACGTGCTCGGGGTGAACTGCCTGAACGGGCCGCAGGCGATGTTGCACCTGCTGGAGCGAATACCGCTCGAGTTTTTGATCTCCGCTTATCCAAACGCTGGTTACCCGATGTATCATGAAGGGCGTTTCATCTACGAAACCTCGCCGGAATATTTTGCCAAAATGGCCCGCGAGATGGCGGCGCAAGGGGCGCGGTTAATCGGCGGTTGCTGCGGGACAACGCCACGCACGATTGCTGCGATCGCCGCGGCTTTAGCGGAGTTGAAGCCTGCGACGAGCAAGTCGATCGCGGTCGTGAGCGAGCCAAAGCGCGTGCCGTCGGCGCGGCGGGCCGTTCCCACGGAAGTGAGCCTGCTCGACCGAATCGCAGCCGGGCATCGCGTCATCATCTGCGAGCTGGATCCACCGAAGACGCTGGCGCTGGAGAAGTATTTTATCGGCGCACAGGCCCTGGTGAAGGCCGGGTGCGATGCGATCACACTGGCTGATAACTCCCTCGCGATTCTGCGCGTGAGTAACCTCGCGATCGGCGCGATGTTAAAGGAAAGATTTGGCATTACTCCGCTGCTCCACATGAGCTGCCGCGATCGGAACGTGCTTGGGTTGCAAAGCGAGTTGCTCGGGATGGCGGCGCTCGGGATGCGGCACGTGTTGCCGCTGACGGGCGATCCTGCGCGCGTCGGTGATCACCCAGGCGCGGCGTCGGTTTACGACGTCAATTCGGTCCAACTCATCGGGATTGTGAAACGGATGAACGAGGGCTTCAATCACGCGGGCAAATCGATCCGTGACGCAACGCAGTTTGTGGTCGGGTGCACCTTTAATCCGAACTCAAAAAATCTCGACGCGCAAATCTCGCGGCTCGAGAGGAAGCTCGCCGCCGGGGCACAGTATGTGATGACCCAGCCGGTATTTGACCTTCGGATTCTCGATGCGATGACGAGCCGGACCCGCGACTTTGGCGTGCCGATCTTCACCGGGGTCTGGCCTCTCTTGAGCGGACGGCAGGCGGAGTTTCTGCATAATGAGGTGCCGGGGATTGTGGTGCCCGAGGAGGTGCGCCGGCGGATGGCTGGAACCGAGGGCGACGAGGGCAGCGCGCGGGGATTGGAAATCGCGCGCGAAATTTCCCAGGCTGCACTGGAACGTTTCCCGGGCGTCTATCTGATCACGCCGTTCTTGAGATACTCTGCCACGGTAGAGTTAGCGGCGTTTGCGCGCGGCCTCTGATGTAGGCAAGTTGCGCGGATGTCCAAAGTGCGGCGCGCGCTCTATTTTCAAGTCGGCGGATTGTTTGTGGTCGGGGTGTTGTTCCTTACTGCCAGCCACTTCTTGCCGATCGCCGATTGGATTGCGCAGGTGCAGGAAAAGGTCATGCGTCTGGGCGTCTGGAGCGCGATTTGGTATCCGCTCCTCTACGCTGGCTGCAATGTGCTTTTGTTACCCGGGGGTCTGCTCAGCATTGGCGGCGGATTCTTTTTCGGGCTTTGGTGGGGCTTTTTCATTGTTTTGATCGGGAACGTCACGGGAGCGGCGATCTCGTTTTACCTGAGCCGCTGGCTCGGGCGTCGTTGGCTGCGGCGAAAATTGATGCGGAATCCGACCTTGGAAGCGCTGGAGCCCGCGGTCGAACGAGAAGGATGGAAGATTATCTTACTCAGTCAGTTACATCCGCTCTTTCCGACTAGCTTGTTGAATTATCTTTATGGCCTCACCACTATTCGGTTTCGCACCTGCATTCTGTGGGTCGCGATCGGGCAGGCTCCTGGTTTGTTCCTCTATGCTTACATCGGAACCCTCGGCCAACTGGGCTTAAATCTGATGCTAGGGAAGAGCCACCCGAGGCTGGCTGAGTATTGGATCTGGGGAGGAGGATTGATGCTCTCAATTGTTATCCTGGTTGCTCTCGGTCGAATCTCCCTGCGTTTGCTGCAAGAGGCGGAAAATAGTGCTGCGGCTGCTAAGGCGGAGACGCAACAAAAAGACGTTCAATTGGTTGTGCCTAGAGAAGTATGAGTTCTCCGGTTGATTGGGAACCTCTTGCCGAACGTGCCTGGGCGGCGCGAAAGAGCGCGTACGCGCCGTATTCCCGGTTCTCCGTGGGAGCGGCTCTGATGGCGCGGTCTGGCGAAATCTTCACAGGGTGTAACGTTGAGAATGTGTCGTTTGGCTTGACGATTTGCGCTGAGCGCGCTGCGATGGTGTCCGCCGTCGAGGCTGGATTCCGTGGATTTATCGGCCTAGCGGTCGTCGCAGAGACAAACGCGCCGGTGGTTCCCTGTGGGGCGTGTCGCCAGTTTCTAGCCGAGTTTGAGCCTTCGTTGGCCATCTTCTGTGTGGGCTCGAACGGCGTTCACGTCGAGGTATCGCTTGCGACGCTTTTGCCTTCCCCGTTCCAAGAGCTTCCAACGAGGGGTTAATTCCACGTGGAACAATTTTTCCTTTCCAAAACTTATGACGTCGTCGTGGTGGGCGCCGGCCATGCCGGAATTGAGGCTGCGCTGGCCGCAACTCGCCTGGGTGCCGAGACGCTGCTGTTCAGTCAAAACCTGGATACGATCGGCCAAATGTCATGCAATCCTGCGATAGGTGGACCGGCAAAGGGGCATATAGTTCGCGAGATTGACGCGCTGGGCGGCGCTATGGGCATAAATACGGACGCGACCGGGATTCAGTTTCGAATGCTGAATCGGGCGAAAGGTCCGAGCGTCAGGGCTCCTCGGGCGCAGTGCGACAAAAAGGCATATCAATTCCGGATTAAATCCGTTTTGGAAAAACAAAAAGGGCTCGACGTTAAACAAGGCAGTGTGTCCGAAGTATTAGTTGAACATGGGCGAGTAGTCGGAGTGCGGTCGGACTTCGGCCTTAGTGTCCGTACGCGCAGCGTCGTGATCACCGCAGGCACATTTCTGCGCGGCCTACTGCACGTGGGTGATCAAACGCGACCTGGAGGACGAATGGCGGACTCAGCTTCACCATTAAGCGACAATCTTCGGGACCTCGGGTTTTCCAGCGGTAGATTCAAGACTGGGACTCCATGTCGCATCAACGGGCGTTCAGTTGATTTTTCTGCCTGCCAGGTTCAATCTGGAGATGAGCCGCCCGTGCGGTTTAGCTATCTTACTGCCGACGAAGAATTCGGAGACGAGGACTTCCTGACCTTGAATGGCATTCGCGACGGAACTTTCCACGTGGAACAACTGCCCTGTTGGATTACGGCAACGACGCCCGAAACGCACGACATTATTCGTCGAAATCTGCATCGTTCCCCTCTTTACAGTGGTCGAATTGAAGGGACCGGGCCACGGTATTGTCCGTCTATTGAAGATAAGGTGGTAAAGTTCAGCGAAAAATCGCAGCACCAGCTCTTTTTAGAGCCCGAGGGACGCCAAACCGAGGAGTTTTATGTCAACGGCATTTCCACCAGTCTGCCGTACGAGGTCCAAATCGAATTTATCCGGACGATCCCCGGGCTTCGACAGGCCGAAATTATGCGTCCGGGATATGCGGTCGAGTACGATTATTTTCCTCCCACCCAATTGCAACCCACTTTGGAAACCAAATTGGTTTCCGGGCTGTTTTTCGCGGGACAAATTAATGGCACCTCAGGTTATGAGGAAGCTGCTGCGCAAGGATTGGTCGCGGGTGCCAACGCAGCATTGGGCGTCGCGCGACAATCGCCACTGATTTTCGACCGGAGCGAGGCCTACATCGGCGTCCTGATCGACGATTTGGTCACGCACGGCACACAAGAGCCGTATCGAATGTTCACCAGCCGCGCTGAGCATCGCCTTTTGCTTCGCCAGGATAATGCTGACCAAAGGCTCACGCCGAAAGCAAACGCAGTTGGACTGGTGGGAAACAGGCGGAAAGTAATTCTGGAAGAAAAACTTCAGGCTTTGCAAAAAGCCCGTCAGATTATCCAGACAACGCGTCTTGAAGGGACTCATCTCGCCCAGTTATTGAAACGCCCCGAGTTCCATGTCCGGCTGCTGCCCGCCGAATTTTTTGACGAAATCTCTCTCGAAATTTGGGACCTCTTGGAGACGGAGGTGAAGTACGAAGGCTATCTACGCCGCCATCACGAGCAATTACAGTCCGTCCGGGCCTCTGAGGCAATCAGAATTCCACCGGGCCTCGATTACTCCTCCATCCCGGGACTCGGCAGCGAAGCGCGGCAAAGATTAACGGACCTGCGCCCCACGAATATCGGACAAGCGGGACGCATTAGCGGGGTGACGCCAAGCGATTTGGGAGTGCTCTCAATTTGGCTTAGGAAAAAACGAGGACAGAATACCGCGGCAACCTTTTAAACCGTGTCTCACAGCGTTCTGGTCTATTTTCTAACCGCAGCGGTCGGTTATCTGCTCGGCTCCTGTCCCAATGGTTTTCTCGTGGCCCGCGCCCGTGGCGTTGACATCAGGAAACATGGCAGCGGGAACATTGGCGCTACCAATGTTCTCCGGGTAGTCGGGAAGTCGTGGGGATACCTTGTCTTCGCACTCGATTGCCTGAAGGGATTTGCTGCCGTGCGAATCGGGTTCGCTCTCGCATTATCCCTGGCCCCTCACATGGTCCAGCGCGATCTGGTCGGTATCGTTGCTGCACTGGCCTGCATTTTGGGTCATGCCTTCCCGGTCTGGCTCGGCTTCCGCGGCGGGAAAGGAGTCGCCACCTCAGCCGGTGTGTTACTCGGTTTGATGCCTTTGACGATGGTGACAGTGCTGGCTGTTTGGCTGGTCCTCTTCAAAACTACGCGCTATGTTTCGCTGGCCTCAATCGGAGCAGCAGTCGCATTACCGATCGCTGTAGGGCTTTATCTACGCTTTAATATGCTGTCAGGAAAGAGTTTACTTCCATTCTCGGTTTTGATCGCATCCGTTGTGGTCTGGCGGCACCGGTCCAACATTCAACGTCTCTTACACGGTGAAGAGCAGCGTTTCGGGGCCAAATGACAATGGGAAAGATAGCAATACTAGGCACGGGCGGCTGGGGAACGGCCCTCGCGATCCTTTGGGCCTCCGGCGGCAACGAGGTCATCCTCTGGGGCCATACCCCAGACCGCGTGCACGAAATCGCCCGGACCCGAAAGAATCCCGACTACCTGCCCGGGACCGATCTGCCCACTAACGTTCGCCTAACGACCGAGCTCGCTGAGTGCGCCGCAGCCGATCTCATTGTCTTTGTCACGCCCTCAGTGGCATTGCGCGAAGTCGCCTCAAACTTGCAAAAGGAAAACCCGAACCCGGCTGCCATCCTCATGAGTTGCACGAAGGGAATCGAGCACGGCAGCGGCCTGCGGATGACCGAGATCCTGCATGAGAAATTTCCCTCGAACCCGGTCGCAGTTCTTTCCGGGCCGAATCTGGCAGTGGAGGTGGCACGCGGTCTGCCGAGCGCGACCGTGCTCGGCTGCCGCGACCGGAGTGTGGCCGAGGAACTCCAAGCCTTGTTAGGCAGCGCCCGCTTTCGCGTTTACAGCAGCGACGAGATCGTCGGGATCGAGCTGGGCGGCGCCCTAAAAAACATCTTCGCCATTCCTGCCGGCGTGAGCGACGGCTTCGGCTTCGGCGACAACTCGAAGGCCGCGCTCGTCACGCGTTCCTTAGCCGAACTCTTCCGTCTCGGGGTTGCGATGGGCGGCGACGCTCGCACTTTCCAGGGACTGAGCGGCGCGGGAGATTTGATCGCGACCTGCTTCAGCCAGCACAGCCGCAACCGCCGCCTCGGCGAGCAGCTCGGCCAGGGGAAGAGCCTCGAAGACATCACCCGCGGGATGAAAACCGTCGCCGAGGGAATCCCAACCGCGCGCAGCGCCTTCGAATGCGCCCGCAAAGTCGGCATCGAAACGCCGATCATCGACCAGGTCTATGCCGTCCTGCATGAAGGGAAGCCTCCCGCCCAGGCGATGCAGGAATTGTTAGGCCGCGATCAGAAATCCGAGCGCGGCTAAGGCTGCGCCGCGGCCAGTTGCGCGATGACGGCCGGGAAAAGCTCGCGTTCGGCCAACTGGATCCGCTCATGCAGGCTCGCCGGGGTGTCGTTAGGCAAGATCGGCACTTCCTTTTGCGCGATGATGGCGCCGGTGTCGACCCCGACATCCACGTAATGCACGGTGCAACCCGTCATCGTTTCGTCGGCCGCCAGAGCTTGCGCCCACGCCTCGCGACCAGGAAATTTCGGCAGGAGCGACGGATGCAAATTGATGATCCGGCCGGGAAATGCCTGGAGGAGCGGCGCCTTCAGCACCCGCATGAAACCGGCCAGGACGACCAGTTCCACTCCCGCGGCCCTCAGCAGCCTAACGAGTTCCTGCTCGACTTCCGGTTCGAGCTTCGTCCGAAACTTCCCGGGGGGCAGAAAGACATCCGGCACGCCAAATTGGCGCGCAATCTCGAGGATACCGGCGTCCTCCACGTCCGAGATCACGATCCGGCATTCGGCGGGCAGAGCGCCACGCTGAATTTGCTCCAGGATCGCGCGGCAGTTTGAGCCTTTGCCAGATCCGAGGATGCCGAGAGCGAGGCGCGGCATCACCGGCTAGTGCTGCATTCTCTCGATCAGGCCAGTGGTCGATTTGCCGGCGACCAGAGGAAGAGTCTTAATCTCCGTGCCCCCGGCCTTCAGCGCAGCGACCTCCTCCGGATCGAGACTTTCCAGAGTGTAATCACCGCCTTTGACGTAAACCGTAGGCCGCGCTCCTTCGATCACCTTCGTCGCGCGCAACTCCGGGAAAACCGTCACGAAATCCACACACTCGAGCGCCGCCAGGACTTCCGCCCGATCCGCTGCGCTGTTCAGTGGGCGTCCGGCGCCTTTTAATACCCGGACCGAGTCGTCGCCGTTCACCGCGACCGCGAGGAAATCGCCCAGCGCCCGTGCCTCTTCCAGGTAACGCACGTGACCGACGTGGAGCAGGTCGAAACAGCCATTCGTTAGGACAAGGCGCCCGTTCGCTCCGCGAATGTCGGACGCGGTCCGGGTCAGCTCAGGCAGAGAAAGGATCTTCGTTTTCATCGGCGCGGTCCTCACTTTCGTTGCCTGCTTCGCCCGGTCAATCCGCTCCTGTCGTTAGGCCGAAGCGCTCCCGCGGAAAACGCGCACCTCCGGCTGGGTGAACGGAGCCGCCTCGTCGCCGCCGAAGCGCGTTTCGTTACTTGAGAGCGCCAGCTCCCAGGCGCCCTCCAGCTCCGGCCTGGCGTGGCCCCCGACGAGGTCGGCCAGGACGAGGCATTGCTCGGCGGTGCCGACGCCAAAAACAAGCCGGATGATTCCATCGACCGGCTCCAGGACTTGCCAGTGGGCCCGAGAACGATTGCGCAAAGCGGGCGACTCCCGCCGCCAGCGCAGGAATTCGCGATAAAGAAGAAGCGTGGACGCGTGTCGGTCCTCACCTCGTTCGTCCCAGCGCAGTTTGCAGCGGAGAAAGGTTTCGATCGCTTGCGGATCCGGAATCTTCTCGCGTGCCACCGGATCGCGGAACGCTACGAACGCGCCGAACTCGGCGCGACGTCCTTCCGTGATTTGGCGGCCGAGCGGCTCCCCATGATCGGTGAAAAACTGGAAAGGAGTCGAAGCCGCCCATTCCTGGCCCATCAGAATCAGCGGCGTGTAGGGGACGAGACAAAGCAGCGCCGAGGCCGCGCGAAATGCCGCCGGCGAGAGGAGATGATTGAGCCGCGCACCGAAAGCTTGGTTCCCGATCTGATCGTGATTCGCGATGCAGAAAACGAACTGCTCCGGCTGCAATTGAGCGGCTTCCGCGGCCTGCCCGTGACTCTGCCGCGCGCGCGTTTCCCTTTCGAAAAGCCACCCATGCTCGAGAGTCGCGGCTAGCTCCGCGACCGTGCCGTCGTAGGACTGGTAATAACCCTCCCGCGCCCCCGTCAGCATCACCCTAACGACATGATGGAAATCGTCCGCCCAAACCCCGTCGAGGCCAATTCCACCCTGGGCGCGCGGGAGCAGAAGCGGCGCTTCATTCCGCTCATCCTCCGCGATGACAAAACCGCCTAACGACTGGACGCGCTCTGCGATCTCAGCCAGGACATGCTTTTCGGACGCGTCGGCGATGGCGTGTGTCGCGTCGAGCCGGAAACCGTCGACGTGAAATTCCGTCCGCCAGTAAATGGCGTTCTCGACAAAAAAATCCCGCACCGGCCGGCGCTCGAAATTGAATCCGTCGCCCCAGGGAGTCTTGTGGCTCGGGTTAAAATAATCGCGGCTGTAGCTGCCGAGATAATTCCCGTCCGGCCCGAGATGGTTGTAGACCACGTCGAGAATGACCGCGAGGCCGCGCTCATGCGCCGCGTCGACCAGCGCCCGACAGTCGTTAGGCCGGCCGTAGACCCGCGCCGGCGCATAGAGTAACACCCCGTCGTACCCCCAATTGCGTTCGCCCGGGAAATCCGCGATCGGCATGATCTCGATCGCCGTGACCCCGAGCTCGACCAGATGATCGAGACGCGCGATAGCCGCGCGGAAAGTTCCTTCGGCCGTGAAGGTGCCGAGATGAAGCTCGTAAATGATCAGCTCGGCCACCGGCGGCGCCGACCATTCGCCATCGCGCCAGTCGTAGTCGCCCGGATCGATCACTTCGGCGCTCCCATGCACGCCGTCGGGGTTGCAACGCGACGCGGGGTCGGGCCAGTCGTTACCCGCAAAGCGGTATTTGTAGCGATCGCCGGCGCGACCGTTCGGGTCGATCGCGCCGTGGTAGCCGTCCGCTTCTTTACCTAACGACAAGACCCGCGCCGGCTGCCCGGTCGCATTGAAAATCACCACCTCCACCTTCTCGTGGCCTGGCGCCCAGGTCCGATAGCGCACCCCGCTGGCGACGAGATCCGCCCCCTGGCTACGTGGTATTTCTCGACCCTTCATCGTGTTGTATTCTGCGAAGCGAAGGGGTGGGCGGCAACGCCGAATCTCCGCCCGGCGTTGGCGCGCCGCGGTGGAATGGAGAAGGTTGGCCGCGGCATGATGAGGAAGACCAATGTGCGGGGGCCGAGTCCGGAAGAGAAGGCGAAGAAATCTCTCGGGCAAAAACTGAATCGGCCATCCAAGCCGCCACCACCTCCGCCTAACGAGCCTTCGTCGAAGAATACGAAGGGCCGTCTGGCCAAGAGCCGCGAACAATCGTGAACGAAGAATTATTGCAGCAACTTGAGCCGATGGCGCGCGTCATTGCCCGGCAACTGGCGGTGCGCCCGGAGCATTTCATCACGCACCCGAGCGAGATGAAGCTGTTCCAGGCCGTGAGCGACGACGACCTGCGCGCCTTTGCCCGCCACCATGGCTGGCGTGTCGTGCAACGAGTCGGCGGCCGGCGGATCGAGTTCTACAACGACGCCCAAATGCGGCTCGAACGCGTCCGCACCGGCAATTCCCGCCCGGACGACTTGAGATTCGATTAGCGGACCGGGCAGCGCGGTGCCTTCGGCAGACGGAACGCCACTTTTTCCCGGTGGAGGAGCCCAATCCCCATATGGATCTCGCGCTACTTTAGGTGAATCCCGCGACGATTCGTCTGAATCTCCCACCACTCCACCTGTTTCTCCGGGAGCTTCATACGAATCGCCGGGAGCTTCACTTATTTCTCGTCAGGACTCAGGTAAATCGAATCGCACTTCACCTGTTTCACGCGGGTTCCATATGAAACGGCGGACGTACCATGTCTTTCCCGCGACACTTCATCTGAATCTCAACAGACTCCATCTGGGATCCAGCGAGATCCATATGGAATCCGCGCTGATCTGGATGAATCTCGCGACGATCCACCTGTTTCGCCGCGAGTTCTGTCTCCATTCCAACGCGCTTCATGTGCGGTCCCGGTCAGTCGGCACGGGGGTTGGGGAGTTTTACCACGAAGGACACGAAGCGCACGTAGGGTTCTTTGGAACGAGGGCGCTACGTTTCGTTGAAGAAAGCAGTCAGCGGGCTGGTCGGGGAGGCGGTGGTGCGCGCTTCGGCGAGGCCAATCTCGTGGGCGTCGCGTCCGGCTTCGACGGCTTTGCGGAAGGCGTGCGCCATCCGCACTGGGTCGGACGCGATCGCGATGGCGGTGTTGACCAGGACGGCGTCGGCGCCCATCTCGAGCGCTTCGGCGGCCTGGCTCGGCGCGCCCAGGCCGGCGTCGACCACGACGGGGACGGTCGCCTGTTCGATAATGATCTCGATCTGGGCACGGGTCTGGATTCCGCGATTGCTCCCGATCGGTGAACCGAGCGGCATGACGGTGGCGGTGCCGATGTCCTGCAGGCGCTTGGCCAGGACGGGGTCGGCGTTGATGTAGGGCAGGACGGTGAAGCCTTCGGCGACGAGGATTTTCGCGGCGGCGAAGGTCTCGATCGGGTCGGGCAGCAGGTAGCGCGGGTCGGGATGGATCTCGAGTTTGACCCAGGCCGGCAACCCGGCGCTGACCGCGAGCCGGGCGAGGCGGACGGCTTCCTCGGCGTTGCGCGCGCCGCTGGTGTTGGGGAGGAGGAGGTAGCGCTGCGGGTCGATGAACTCGAGGATGTTGGCGAAGGGGTCGCTTTTGCCAGAGAGATCGGCCCGGCGCAGGGCGACGGTGACGAGCTCGGTGCCGCTGGCGGCGAGGGCGTCGCGCATGAGTTCGTTAGAGGCAAATTTGCCCGTGCCGACGAGGAGCCGGGAGGAGAATTCGCGACCAGCGATTTTCAGTTTGGCGGGCTTGTCCGACATCGGGATAACTTATCGCGTGCACCGGCGCTGTCATCCCGAACCCGGCGCAGCGCGGCCGTAGCACAGGCATCTTGCCTGTGGGGCTACCGGGCGTCTTGCCCGGTGTGTGACTTCGCTTGTACTTTTAAGCGGGCGATTTATCCTGCCTCGTGGACGGGTTCAATTTGCGATTGGGCGATTGCGTGGCTGGAATGGCGGAGCTCGCCGCCGCCTCGATCGACCTGGTGGTGACGTCGCCGCCCTACAATCTCGGGATTCGTTATGGCACATTCGCCGACACCGCGGAGCGCGGATCGTATCTCGACTGGTGCGAGGAGTGGGCGGCGCAGGTTCGCCGTCTGCTTCGGCCTAACGGATCGCTTTTTCTCAATGTCGGCGCGGCGCCCTCGAATCCGATGCTGCCGCACGAGCTGGTCCTGCGGCTGCGCAAATTCTTCGTCCTGCAAAACACGATCCACTGGGTGAAGGCGATCACACTCCCGGACGCCGCCGGCGAAGAAATCTCGCGCGGACATTTCAAGCCGATCAATTCGCCCCGCTTTCTGAATGATTGCCATGAATACGTTTTCCACCTCACGCCTAACGGAAAGACGCCGCTCGACCGGCTCGCGCTCGGGGTGCCTTACGCGGACAAATCGAACATCGCCCGGTGGGGCCACACGGAGGGGCGCGACCTGCGCTGCCGCGGGAATACGTGGTTTGTTCCTTATGAGACGATCCAGCGGCGGGCCAAGGAGCGGCCGCATCCGGCGACGTTCCCGGTGCAGTTGGCGACGAACTGCATCCTGCTCCACGGCCTAACGAAAACCGAAAGGATGCTCGATCCGTTTCTCGGGATCGGAAATTCCGCGGTCGCGGCGGAGCGGGCCGGCCTAACAAGCTTCGTCGGATTCGAGATCGACGAGGAATATTTGCGCGAGGCCGGGCGGAGGCTCGGGTAGCGCTCGCGTTCCGCGCACACAAGGACGTGTGCGCTACCCGGAGGAAGAATCCGAGAATTTCCCGAGGGGTTTGATCAGATTCCCAGGGAGCGGACGGACTCGCTCGAAAATGCGCGCCGCGAGCGGCTTTGCCACCGGGTAACCGGCGAAGATCATCTCGAGCCGCGCGTCGAGGTTGTCGATGTAGTTCAGCGCGATCGCCTCGGGTGTCTTGGGATAAACTGGCGAGCCGAACTGCGGTTCGCCGTGGTGCGCGGCGATCAGGTGCAAGAGATGCAGCCGGCAATCGTCCATCGGCGGCGTCAGTTTTTGCCAGCCGGCGGCTTCGTCGCTCGATTCGATTTTTCGCCAGAGGGAATTGACCAGCTCCAGACCGATCGCGATGTGCCCGATCATCTCGCCGCGCTCATCGAACGGCATGCTGAATCCGGTGGCGGGCAGATGATTTTCCCAAAGCTTGCCGGAATCGTGGAAGAGGACTCCGGCAACCATGAGATCGAGATTAAGCTCGGGATAAAGGAGCGCGATTTGCGTCGCGGCCCGCATCATCTGGGCGGTGTGCTCGACCAGGCCGCCGCGCCGGGCGTGGTGATAAGTGCGGGCGCCGGCCGTGTTCCGAAAACGCTCGCCGAATTGCGCGATGAACTCCGCGCAAAGCGCATAGAGTCGCGGATCGCGGATGGCGGCCGTCGTCGCGACGATGAATTCCCAGTCCGCCGTCTGCTTTTCTCGCAACGCCGGCGGGCCTTGCAGGAGGTGCGCTTTTTCCTCCGCGGTGAGCGGCCGCGTTTTCCAGCGCCGCACGTCGAGGCCGTACTGCTGATGTTGATAAAACTCGCCGGTGATCTCGACGAAATCGCCGCTCTGCATGGAGTCACAGGCTTTGAAATTCGGGCTGTCGCTCCAGACGCGCAGCGTCATGCGATCGGCCGCGTCGGCCAGGCTCAGCTCGCAGTACGGTTTTTGTTCGCGGGTGAACTTGGCCGCGACGGTTTCGAGCTGCACATGGACGCGCGTTTCGAGCGGACCATGCGGGACGGCCTGGCGAACTTCCTTGAGGGTCAACAATTCAAGCACGGGACAAAGTTTGCATCATTCCGCGCGGAGGCGAACAGCCGATTCCGCAGGCCGTGGCGCGCGGGCTGGAATTGCTTTGGCAGTCCTGAACTAAAGTGCCTTCACCAGGATCCAGGTTTCCGCGCGGGCGCCGGTGGCGGGATCGAGCAGCGTGATCTCGTGCCGGCCTTCCTTCAAGTGCGCAAACGAGTCATCGCATTGCAGGGTCGCGCTTTTCCAGACGTGCGGTCCGCTCGCGTTGCTCTGCAACGGCAACCGATCGCTTTGCAGCAGATCGGGATCGAGATAATAGACACTGCCCGGGAGCGGCGAGACCACGCGCAAGTGCTCGTTAGGCAAGCGCGCGGGCGCGACCTGGCCGGCCAGCTCGTTCTGTGCGCTGCCGAGCCAATCCTGATACTCCGGGCCGAGCTTGACCCGGCCCATTGCATCGTAATCATCCGGCGACTCGAGCGGAGGCAGGTGGCGGGCGACGAACTTCTCGCGCACGAGCCCTGCGGTCTTTTCCTCCGCGACCGCAACGCGCTTCCCGGTCAATGGCCTAACGAAGCGCTCAACGATATCCGGCGGTGGCGCATACCAGGTGGTGCCAAACTCGCGTTGCAGGTGCTCGACGACTTCGTGCAAGATCGGCGCGGCGCCGCTCACCCCGGAAACGTCGCGCATCGCGCTCCCGTCGAAATTCCCGACCCAAACCCCGGCCGTGAACTCAGGGGTGTATGCGATGGCCCAATTGTCGCGAAAACTGGTGCTCGTCCCGGTCTTGACCGCGACCGGAAAATCAAACCGCAGCCAGGAGTTGGTCCCGAAGGTCAGGGCGCGGGCGGCGTTATCGCTCAGGATATCGGCTAGCAAATAGCAGGCGCTGGCGTCACCGATCCGACGCAGCGGTGCGGACGGCTCAGCGCGCAGGAGCCGATACGGTTGGAATTCGCCCAACCGGGCGAGCGCGGCATAAGCGTTCACCAGTTCGAGCAGTCGAACGTTGGCGTTGCCGATCGTTAGGCCGAGGCCGTATTTCGCCGCGGGTCGTCGGAGCGTGCTGATGCCGCAACGCCGTAGCAGTTCCTGCAAAGGCTTCGCGCCACCGACCGAGGCGAGCACCTTGACCGCTGGAATGTTGAGTGAATTCGCGAGCGCGAGCCGGAGACGGACCGGGCCGTAACAAAGGTGATTGTAATTCTCCGGCCGATAAACCCCGGTCGCAGTCGTGAAGGCGACCGGCACATCCGCGACCACACTGGCGGGCGTGGCGCCATTCTCGAAGGCGAGGAGATAGGTGAATGGTTTGATCGCCGAGCCGGCGGAGCGTGCCGCCCAGGCGCCGTTCACCTGACCGGCCACCGGCCCGAAATAATCCTGTGAGCCGACGAGGGCGATCACATTGCCGGTCCGATTTTCGATTACGACAACGGCACCGTTTTTGACCTGCTGGTCGCGCAACTTTTCCAAATGATGCCGGAGCGAGCGTTGGCAAAATTTAGTCAGGGGAAGGTCCAGCGTCGTCTGCACGGTCCGAGCCGGTGGCAGCGCGCGTTCCTGCCTAACGAGATCGACAAAATGAGGTGCATCGAAATTTGCCGGCCGGAGCGCGAGCCGGACGGGCTCGGCGAGGGCGCGCGCGCAGGCAGTCTGCGAGACGAGCCCTTCGTTTTTCATCCGCGCCAGCACCTGGCGTTGGCGCTCCCGGGCGCGCACGAGATGGCGTCGCGGGTTGAGGCGTGAAGGCGCCTGCGGCAGCCCGGCGAGAAAGGCGCACTCGGCCAGACTCAAATCGTTAGGCGGTTTGCCGAAATAATATTCTGCAGCCGACGCGATCCCGAGGCGGAAGTTGCCGTAATCGACCCGGTCGAGATAAGCCTCAAGGATCTGGCGTTTGCTCCAGGTCTGCTCGAGGCGCAGCGCCTGAAGAGCTTCGATCAATTTAGTCCCAAGGTTACGCGGCCGCGGCTGGACGATTTTGATCAACTGCTGCGAAATCGTGCTCGCGCCGGAAACGATGCGCCCGTGGCGGATCGCGTCGAGAACAGCGCGGCTAACCGCGAGCGGATCGACGCCGTGGTGCGACCAGAAGCGTTTGTCCTCCGCGCAAATCGTGGCGGCGAGCAACTGCGGCGGCAACTTGTCGATCGAGATGGGCGCTCCTAAACGGCCGCCCTCGAGCAGGGATTCGCGCAGGACGGTTCCATTGCGATCAGTGAAACGGATTCCGGCCGCGGGTGCCTCGGTCAGGGAAAGTGGCAGGGGAACGAAGCGGATCGCGACCAGAATCGTTAGGCAAAGCGCCAGCACGAGCAGGCTGAGTCGCCAGGCCGTTCTCATTCCAGGGCCGCGCTTTTCACCTTCAACCCCTCGCTCAAGCCGAAGCGATCGGGATGATACATCTCCTCGATCTTGGCCGGCGGCGCGATGACTTCCCCGGCGGCCCGCACCCGCGCGAGGTAGTGAATGGTGTAGGAGCCGGGCGCGAGATGATTGCGAAAGAAGAGCGCACGATCGTGGCGCAGCTCGCGATAATCGCTGAACCAGTTACCGCCTGCGCCGGTCGCGCCGCGCGTGTCCTGCGTTTTGAATTCCGGATTGACCGCTTCGAAAATCGCCGGGAGCGCGTCGTCGATTGCGACGAAATGCGCTGGCTGGCGCACCTCGAGCTGGAGGGTGACCAGAACCCGGTCGCCCACGACCAGCGCATCGGTCGTACCTAACGACCCGTCGTCCCGCAATTTTTGATAGCTGCGCTGCAGAAGAAAACCACGATCCTGGCGCGGTTGCAGGCCGACGGGAGGACGCGCTTCCATTTTCACCTGGGTAAAGAGCGTGCGTTTCTGTGGGTTGAGAAGGGTGAGCGGAGGCGGCGTCGCGCCGGACATAACCTGGGCGATCGGTTGCTGCTCGGCGTAGGCGCGAGTCTTCTCGTCGAGCTGGAAAGTATGATGACTGCCGTTGTAGTCGAGTGCGCCGCCAGCGTTTTTCTCGCCGGTTTCGACCGCAGACGCGTATTTCGTTAGGCCAAGGATCGCCCAGGCGTTACTCTGAGTGTTCTCCCAGCGGCCACTTTTCCGCGAGCGCAGAAGTTCTTCGACCAGGGTATCGACCTCGTGGTCGGCCGGACGAAATTGCGACCAGGCGAGCAGGCGCAAGGCGATTTCGCGATCGGGACTGCCGAAACAAACTTCGCCCTGCGCCTCCATCGGTCCCGGCGGATTAATCAGCTCCTCGATCATCGTTGCCGGACCACCACTTTCCATGATCGCGAGGGCGAGCAGAGCTCGGCTTTCGGCGGAAAGATGCGCGCGTTTGTTGAAGAAAATTTCGTGGTAAGAACTTTCGGGGCGGCCCGCCAGCGCAAGCGCGTAGAGAGCGAGGCAGCGATCGGAAAGCTCGAAGTTATCCTGCAAATCGCCGGAGTCGCGGAGCGCGGCGCGGAGATAATCGCCCAGACGGGAGAGCGTAGAAGCGGGCACGGGCCAATGGTTGCGCTGCGCGAGCGCGAGGGCGACCCCGCCATAAGCGCTGGCCCAAAGGTTCGCCTCGGGGTCATGCGGCCAGAAACCGATTCCGCCGTCGTCGGTTTGCATTTCGAGCAGGCGATTGATCCCGCGCGTGATCGCCTGGGCTGCCTTATCGTTAGGCACGACCAGCTCGGGCACCGCCTGGTGCAGCTGCGGCCCGACGATCCATGGGAGCAGGTTCGAGATCGTCTGCTCGGCGCAGCCGTAGGGATAATGCAGCAGGTAGGCAACCGGTTCGGCCAGGCCGAGCAGCCGGGTGTTGGCGACGCTGACTTCGAAGTGGCCAGTGCCCTCGAGAAATTGCGGGTTGGCCGTCGCGAGCAGATTGCTTTCCGGTTCCGCGGTGCGGCCGGTGAGAATTTCGTGCAGGAGCGGCGCGGCGAATCCGACCGGCAGGTTGCTTTCGACCGCATCGGCGAGCGAGCCGGCGTTCGTTTTAAGGGTCGTGTTCCAGACCCAGTGAGCGGTGCCGGGATTCTGGAAGGCGACCGCGAAATCGATGGCGCGCGAAGCGCCGGCCGGAAGCGTGACGCGCCTAACGAGTGGAGATGTTTCCTTCGTTTTGTCATCCAGCTGCAGGCTCACCTCCGCTTCGCCGCTCTCGTTGGAACGATTGTGGAGGACGGCGCGGGCGAGCAACTGGTCGCCGACGGTCGCGAAGCTTGGCAGCGCCGGATCAAGCATGAGCGGCTTATTGATTTCAAAACTCGATTCGCCGCTTCCGAAACGATCCGTCCCGGCGTTGACCACCGCGACCAATCGAAAGCGGGTCAGGTTATCCGGCGCGGTGAAGCGCGCGAGCACCCGGCCGTCGGAGCCGGTGCGGAGATCCGCTTTCCAGAAAGCGGTCCCGAGAAAATTCTTGCGCAAGGGGCTGGCCGAGGAATCGATTCCGCCCCCGCCGATGAGGAAACCTTTGTTCGAAAAACTGAGCGCGCTGGCGTCTTCGGGGAAGAGATTCGGCAAGGACAAGCCGGTCTGCACCCGGAGCGGCTGGGTCGCGTAGAAAAAGCGGTACGGGTCCGGGGCCTTGTAGCCGAGGAGGGCGAGGATGCCCTCGTCGACTGCGAAGAGCGCCACTTCGGCGTGGCCGATGGGGCGCCCATGGGCGCCTTTCACCAGCACGCTAATTTCGACCGCGGCGCCCGGCCGGTATTCGCGTGCGCCCGGTTCGATCGAAACGGCCAGGTGCGTTTCCGGCCTAACGACATTGAGTTGCACGTAGCCAACCCGATAATCCGGCGTCTTGATCTGGCGCGGGCTTTGGGCGCGGCCGCGCAGGGCGAGAACGGAAACGAAAACGTTAGGCGCATCGGTCGCTTCCAGCGGCACTTGCACGACGGGCGCGTTGCCTTCGAGTTTGGTCAGGAAAGCGCGCCGCACCCGATCCTGCTCAACCGTGACGAGGGCGGCGCCGTTGATCGGCGTCTTGACCAGGATGCGCGCCGTCTCGCCGGGCGCGTACGACTCCTTGTCGGGGACGAGGTCGATCTGCGCTTCGTTCCGATAATCCCAGTCGGTTTTCTGCGGTTCCTGCGCGCTGACCGAGAAATCAAAGTTGGTCTCGATCGGGTTTCCGGATTCGTCTTTAGTCAGGGCACGCAGACGATAGCTGCCGACCTCGTTAGGCGTAAACTGGCTGGCGCTGGCCGCGGCGACCTCCCAGCGGTCGTCCTTTTTCTGCAGGGGCAGGGTGGCGACGGAGCCTTCAAAGACCGAAGTGAATTTCGTTTCGGTGCGATAATTGAGCGCGCCGCCCGCGCCCTGTTCGCGCACGGTATGGAAGTCGCGCTTCTCGATCACGACCCGGGCGGTGGCGGGCTGAAGGCGGGGCGTTTCGTCGGCCTGGACGGCGACGAGATTGAGCGGAAACGGCCGGCCCGCGACGAGCACGTCGTCGGGACGCGCCAGGCCGAGATAAAAGGCGGAACTTTGCCTAACGAAAACGCGGCGTTGCGCGATGGTGGTCTGGCCGAGATCGGTCATCTCGACGAGCAGGCTGCAACGGCGCGGCTGCGGTTGTTGCGGGTTGGTGGAAACTTCCGGGGCGATTTTTACGTTTCCTTCGGCATCGAGATGCAGCTCGCCGTGAGCGGCAAAACTCGTCGCTGCCTCCGCCTCGTCGCCCTGGTTGTCGCCGGATGGGCCGAAGGTAAAATTGTCGAAACCCTTGGGACGAAAGCCCGTGTCGCTCCCTTCGATTGACCAGCGAACGAGCGCGTTGGCCAGCGGTTTGCCATGAAAATAGCGAGCGGAGACATCTGCCCTAACGACCTCTCCGGCAGTGTAGGAATCTTTCGCCTGGAGCGTGATCTCGAAAGGCGCCGGTTTGTATTCCTGCACGCCGATGCTGAGCGAGCGGGTCGAGTTCTTTCCAAAGTCGACGACCGCGGTGTAGTCGCCGAGCCGACCGTCGTCTGGGATCGGAATGTCGGCTGTGAAACTGCCCTGCGGCGAAAGAGTGAGCTGTTTTTCCCAGATCATCTGGTCGTCCGGATCGTTCAGCCGCAACTGAAACGAGAACGGCTTCGGCAAGGCGAGGCCGCTTTCGCTTTGGGCGCGGACGATTCCCTTGAGATGGAGTTGCTCGCCGGGCTGATAAAGCGGCCGATCCGAAAAAAGAAAGACGGACTGAAGATTGCGCGGCTCCCAGGTGCCGTAGGGGATTTTGAAAGCGTAGAGCGGGACGTTCGTCATCGGATGGAGAGCGAATTCGATGACATGAAAATCGTCGCCATTTTCCGCCATCAACCATTGGCTGCGGCTATCGCGATGGAAGTAGCCGATGCCGGCGTCGCTCGTTTTCGTGGTCAGGAGCGTTTCATTTTCGTTCGTGAGGAGACGGAGCGTGACGTTGGCCAGCGGCAGACCGGTTTCCTGGGAGAAGGCATAAACCCAGGCGTCGGTGCCATTGAATTTCCAAACCAGCCCGATGTCGGTCAGTTGCACGACGGCCTGGGTCCCGACGATTTTCGCGTCGTCGTCCGTCCGGTCGATCGAGGCCTCGGCGGAGAGGAAAACCGCGCCGGTGCGGCGACCGCCGAGAATGTGATCCCAGGAGAGCGGGACGGTGCGCGCCTGATCCCGCGGCGCGTTCGTCTCAACCGTTTCCTCGAGGATCGTTTTGCCCGGAACGAGTGCAAAGGGCAGGCCATGATAGGGCTCGCGCTCGCTTCCCTTGGCGCCCGGTTTGTTGGCATAACCGCTTTGATAACCGGTGAGCGCGAAAATGATCGAAGAGCGATCAAGCAAACGCGCGCGCAGCGAAGCGGCCGGCAAATTGATCGACCTTAAGTCAAAGACACGCCGGCCGGTGCTCAGCTGAGTCGTCGTTAGGGCGGGAAAATAGAGGCGCGGCGGGATGGGAACGAAGGTGGCTTCCTTGGTCAGGGAGTCAGCCAGGGTGAATGGTTCCTCCGCCGGGAGCCCCTCCTTTACGATCACGCTGTAGCTTTGATCGAGTTGAAAATCGCCGTGCAACGCGATGGTGGAATCGTCCAGGTCGTAACTCAGGTTGGCCGGCGCGGGGTTGACCGAAACCCACTGCGGCGCCTCGGCGACCTTGAGCAGGGGCGAAAGGCTTTTCGTGAACTCCACCTGAATCCATTTGCCGCTCTCGAGGGTGTTGTGAGCGAGCACGTTCTCGACGGCGAAGGCCCGCACTTTGCCGATCTTAATCTCGTAATCAGCCGGCAACTTTTCCGGGCCGTCCGCGGCGGGTAAACCTTTGCGGAGGAGGCAACGCCAGCCTTCACCTGGCGCGAGCGGCGAGGCGGATCGGATGACGACGCGATTCGGCGCCGGCGCTTTTTCATCGTCAGATGAAGCTGAATCTTTCGCGTCGTTAGGCGTTTTCTTGAAACGATCGCGCCAGGCAACCTGGGACAGGGCCGGCCCGGGGAAATAGCCGTCACCGGATGTCGCGAGCGCGGTGAGGGCGGCGACAGAGTGCCCGGCGGAGTCGCGGAACTCGACGAAGCGCGCGATCGCGTCGGCTTTTACCCGGACGTTGAATTGCGCAACGATGACCGGGCTCGAGGGCGCGTTCTTTTCCCGGAATTCCGAAGGGGAGACGCCCGTGACCGTCAGCGGCGGCGTCTGCACTTTGGCTTCGAGTTTCGCGGTGGAGGGTTGGTTTGCCGCGGTGGTGAGGTTGGGTGCCAGAGACAATTGGTAGAGGGTGGCGAGAGCGAGCGGTTCACTGGGGGTAAAAACGCCGCTCCGCTGGCTGAGCCAGACGAACGAACCGGGCAGAGCCGGCCTTAGCACGAGTGGCGATACTTTCGCCGGGAAGCCGACATTTTGCGGCGAGACCATCGCTTCGTCGAAACGGAGCTCAAACGTCATGGTCGGCGAAACCTCCTTCGTTCCGCGAACCAGCTGCACACCCACGCTCTGGGAGTCGTTAGGCGGCGGGGTTTCCTGGGCGCAGAAAAGAGAGACCGGAGCGAGGCAAGACAGCATCGCCGCGAAGACCGCCTGGCAGTGGAATAAACGTCGCACGCGGGAAGAAATCGGCGCCAGTATAGACTGGCGCCGACCGGAGCGAACACTAATTTTCGCGGAGCGTGGCGCCCGACAAAAACTAGCGAGGCGCGACGGGCGCGGGCAGCAACATGGTCGGCGCGGCGCCGCCCGCTCCAAGGTAATAGGTCGGGTATTGCCCGTTCCAATGCTCGACCCGCGCCCGCTAAACTTCGAGTGAGCGGAGTTGATAGAGGAGTGGATTCTCTTTCGCCTCGGCAAGGGCCTGGTTTACTCCGCGGATCGACTGCGCTTCCGCGGCGGCGGCGATTTTCTTGGCGTCGGCTTCACCGGCCGCGATCCGGCGCGCCCGCTCGGCGGTCGCGTTCGCTTCCAGTTCCACGCGATCGTTCTCGCGCCGTTGCGCGTCGAAGCCGCTTCGTTCACGACTTTGAGCTGTTGTGCGATGACCGTGTTGTCGATCGATTTTTGGATCTCGGCGTTTTCGTAGGTCATGCCGCCGAACATGCCTAACGTCGTCACCGTAACGCCGCGATCGAGGAAGAATTGAGTGAGGTCTTTCTTCACCGCATCGGAGATTTCCTGTTTCCTCTCGCGCAAGGCATCGAGCGGATAACGGGCCGCGACCTCGGCGCTGATCTGTTGAATCCGCCCACGCACTTCGCTGTCCATGACGTGATCGAGCGAGCCGCTCGGATACCAATAGAGGAACTTGGCGGCGTTCTCCTCGGCGTTGAATGAGGTGCAGGTAAAGCCCAGGCTGAACCCGACGCTATCCGCGCTTTCGATCCAGATCGCTACGTTCTTGCTGGCGGTGCCGCTGTTATTCTCGGCCGTCCACTCGCGAGTCACGGGCGAGCGATTGACCTTGATCAGTCGGACGGTGGGAATACAGCGGCCGCTCCAATAAAAGCGGCCTTCCTGCGACCAACGATGGGTGATCTGGACGCGTTTCGCGGCGCCTTTGAGATCGCGCAGATACTGCTTGGATTGGAACTTCGCCTGGCTGCCGGAGTCGCCTTCGAGCGGGATGAGGAATCCCGTTTCCGACGTATCGATCTCCGCGTATTCCGGCGTGTCGTATGGTTTGACGCATCCGTTGAGCGCGCAGCCAGCGGCGAGGATGAGAAATCCTGTTTTCGTTAGTCTGCGCGCGCTAAATCCACGCCGCCGCCACAAAACCCAGCCGAGAGCGAGGGAGGAAGAGGAGCGGATAGACCGCCAGGATCACCAGCCGGCCGGTCTCGAATCCGATTCCGCTTGCAGCCGAAAACGGCAGAGAATCGGTCGCGGCCCGTTAGGGCTTGGCGATCCCGATCACGCCGCAGGCGAGACGGCCACCGGCGTTGCCGACCGGCTGCGATTTCAGGTCGTCTTCTTTCTCGTGCACGATCACGCCACGGCCGAGAATCGATTTCTCGCCGCTCATCGTCATCATCTTGTCGGTCAACTCAAGATGCGCTTTGCCGGAGGCGTCGGCTTCGAGGTTCCCGAGATCGCCTTCGTGGCGCGGGGTGGCGTCGTGACCGGCGTGCGGGCTTTTGCCCGGATTGAAATGGCCGCCGGCCGCCTTCCCGTCGGATGAAGAGCAGTCGCCGAATTCGTGGATGTGGAATCCGTGCTTGCCGGGGGTGAGCCCCGTGACGTCGGCCACGATCTTCACTGCGTCGCCGGATGCGGTAAAGGTGACGGTGCCTTCGACTTTACTGTCTTTGGTGGGATGGAGGACAGCGATGGCTTTCGTAGGTTCCTGAGCGGTGGCGACGACAGCGAGAAAAGAGAGTGAGCCGGCGAGGAGGCTCAATCCGATGCGGTGGAATCGGTTTGTTTTCATGGAGGAATGTACCCGCTTGCGCGGAAATCGCGAGGAACACGGACGGGACGGCGCCCGTCCCTCCAGCACGGTCGCCTTGCTAATCGAGCAGACGCTGCTCGATCCCCGCGTAAGCATCGATGCGGCGGTCGCGGAGGAAAGGCCAATGGGTGCGGTGTTCCGCGACCCGTTTCCATTCCACGTCGGCGTAGATAATTTCTTCGCGGTCGACGCTGGCCTTGGCCAAAATCTCGCCGCTCGGGGCGACGAGGAAACTTTGGCCCCAGAACTCGATCCCTTCGCCGCCGACCGGGGTCTCGTGGCCGACGCGGTTAACGGCCGCGACGAAGCAGCCGTTGGCGATGGCGTGGCTGCGCTGCATCGTTTCCCAGGCGGAATGCTGGGCGTAACCGTATTTCGCTTTCTCCGATGGATGCCAGCCGATCGCGGTGGGATAAAACAAAATCTCCGCCCCGCGCAAAGTCGTTAGGCGGGCGGCTTCCGGGTACCATTGATCCCAGCAGACGCAGACGCCGATGTTGCCGTGCTTGGTCGGCCAGTTGCGGAAGCCGAGGTCGCCGGGGGTGAAATAAAACTTCTCGTAATACAAGGGGTCATCCGGGATGTGCATCTTGCGATACTTCCCCATCAGTTCGCCGTCGCTGCCGATGATGGCGGCGGTGTTGTGGTAGAGGCCAGCGGTCCGCTTCTCGAAGAGGGAGGCGACGATGACCGCGCCGGTCTCACGCGCGACGACGCTCAAGGCGTCGGTCGAGGGGCCGGGGATTTCCTCGGCCAGTTCGAAGTTGGCGTGGTCTTCCGATTGGCAGAAATATTGCGACCGGAAAAGCTCCGGCAGGCAGATGATCTGCGCGCCTTGCTCCGCGGCTTCGCGGGCGCGAGCGACGGCGATCGCGAGGTTGGCGTCCGGCTCGGGGCCGCACTGCATCTGGATGAGTGCGACCCGCGAGCTGTCGTTAGGCATGACTACTTGACGGAATCGGCCGGGACGACTTTGACGCTCTCGAGCGTAACGCGGGTGTTTGGCTTGCTGTTCTCGCCGCTGTTGCTGCGACTGACGGGCGTGGCGCCAATTTTGTCGAGCACATCTAGGCCTTTGATCACTTTGCCGAAACCGGTGTATTGGTGATCGAGTGAACTGGCGGTGCCGAGGCAGACGAAGAACTGGCTGCCGGCGGAGTTGGGATCGGCCGAGCGCGCCATCGAGAGGACGCCGCGGAGATGCGGGCGATCGTTGAATTCGGCCGGCACTT
>JBDTVP010000012.1:0-49538 GCA_040007175.1 Spartobacteria bacterium | reverse complement strand
GCCTCTCGAGCTACCTCGCCCGCTACAGCAGCGACAGCGGGATTCTCGTCGCGCGACCGCTCCGCTGACACCCGGGAAGGCGGCTACGGGGCCGTGTAGCCGAAGCGGGAGTCGAGCTTTTGCAGCGCGACGCGCGCGAATTCCTGGTCGTTAGGCGAGAGGTATTCGCCAAAGCCGCCGACCTTGCCGCGGCGCACTTTGAAGGACTCTGGATCCTGCGTGTCGCCGGCGCGGAGAATCTTCGACTCGAAGGCGCCCGCGTTCTCGAGCTTTTTCATGTGCCCGAAATCGGAGAACTGGAGGGCGTGCGCGAAGGCTGGCTGATTGACCGGTTGTTCGCCTACTAGCTGCAGAAGTTGGCGGAAGCCGGGCTCGGGATCGGTGCGCAGGGTTTCGTAACGGAGGAGGAGGAAGTCCGGCCGCTCCGACCACTCGTCGAGCCAGGCGTTCATGATCTCGACCATCGAGGCAATCCCGAAAGCCGGGTCGCGCAGCAGCTCAGAGACGAACATTTGTTTTAGTTCGTTAGGCGTTTCCTGCGTCCGGCGGGTCAGCTGCAGGTAGAGCGAAACGAAGGCGTCACGCGGGTCGCGCGCGAGGAGGATGATCGGAACGCGTTTTCTCTCCTGCTGGGGAATCAGATATTTGCCGCGCACCTTGTCCCAGCGATCGGCCTTGGTCCGCTGCTCGAAAAGATCGTGGGTGTAGATGAGATGCGGGACGCCGGCGTGTTGCTCCGGCTCGAGAGTGAACGGTTGGCCGATTTTCTCGCAGAAGTAGGCGCAAAGAAACGTCCGCACCCAGGTGCGGCCGCTTTTGGGAATCGAGACGACGAGCGCGTCTCCACCGGAAAGCTGACGCGCCCGGCTGCTCAGATTCCACCTCACGAGTCGCTTCATGGCAGGTCGATCGGATGGCCGATTTGCGCGGCGAGAGCGCGGGCGAAGCGTCGGCGGCCAGCAGCGCGCCGCCAGCCCCTCTGCCAGGAATGAGCAGAAAAGACCGGGCGAAAAAACGGGTCGATTTGCACCGCGTGCTCTTGGCAGAGCGCGATTGCGTCCGGCATCCAGAAACCGCGCGAGATGGCCGACATGAGGTAGGGGACCGGAGTGTTCTCGCGTCGGAAATAGGAAAGGATCTGCATATGCTGGGTGCGGGCGCTGCCGCGGGCTTCGAAATTCCAGGCCGTTTCTCCAGCGCGCAGGATGGATTGGAGAGCGGCGCGTTTCCAGAGTGTCACCTGACAACGCGTGCGGCCGTCGGAGGCGAGCGGCACGACGCCGAAACGATCGTTGAGCGGACGGAAACCGATGTCCGGATCCGAGCGGGCACGGAAACAAAGGGCATCAGCGCCGGAATCGATGACGTGGGCAAAGTCGCGGGCCATTTGTGCTTCGTCGACGGGCGCGGTCAGAAAATAATCTTCCTGGAGATAGAGCACGTAGGGCTGCGTGATCTCCTCGAGCGCGACGAGCAGGTTGCTCGACCAGCCGCGATCCGGTCCGACCGCGAGCGCGCGCAGCCGGGCCGAGCGGATTTCGAGATCGTTGGTGAGAAGAATGAACGGCAGCGGACAATCGACCCAGAATTTTTGCCGGAAAGATTCGAAAGGCCGCCAGGCGTCGAAGAAGGCGTCGCAACTGGAGACGAGAACGGCGACGGAGCTTTTGAAATCGTTCAACTCCGGCATGCCGAATTCGTCTCGCACAGTCGCCTTGCGAGCAAGGCATTTTCGCGCGCGAGTCCTCCCGGCAAGCGCAGCCGAGCCGCCGCGCGCGAACCCTTTACATGGCTGAATGTGAAGTTTGCGGAAACAAGTACGACAAATCGTTTGAGATCACCTACCAGGGCGCGAAGCACACCTTCGACAGCTTCGAATGCGCGATCCACGCGCTCGCGCCGAAGTGCGCGCATTGCGGCTGTCGGATCATCGGGCACGGGTTGGAAGACAAAGACGGGATTTTTTGCTGTGCGAACTGTGCGCGAGCGGATGGCGAAACGAAGCTGAAAGATCGCGCCTAACAACGCGCGGCCTGTTCGGCCGGATTGCAAACGCGCAAGTCTCGGGTAGAATTAGGCCTCCCAAAAAACGGGGGCGTACTGGTTTCGACTGATTGTTTGAAGCGCAGGCGGCATGTCGAGGATGGTTCGTTGGCCTCGTTAAAATCCGGACCAAAAAAAATAAATGCAGATCACCAAGATCTCGCTCTCGCGGCTTAATTGACTGCGATGTCCCGGGCTGGACGCCTGCTACGGCTCGGGACATGGACAGCAGGCTAATCGGACGGCGGAGTGACCGCGCCGGACGGTGAAGGAATTTCGTGGTGGCTCGATGGACGGCGTGTGCCGGTGCAACGTCCGACCATTTAAAAATAATCATCGGCTACACATGTAGAAGCTCGCAGGGATAGCGATTAGGACAGGGGTTCAACTCCCCTCGCCTCCACTCCCAGTTTTTCCGCAGGAAGCGAAGACTTGACGGACCGGAGAGTTGCTCGGTAGGATCGCGACTGATTGAAGGATTGCGCCACGACTTTTCCCACGGCAGGTGGGGCTTTCATGACCACGCATTGGAGCGTGGTCAGCGATTTTGCGTTGCAGGATGCCGCCCCCGATCGGGCGCGCGCCGCGTTAACTCGACTCTGCCGCGACTATTGGCCGCCGCTTTATCGATTTGTCCGCCAGCGCGGCTACAGCCGGGCCGACGCGCAGGATCTGACGCAGGGTTTCTTCGTCTACCTGTGCGAAAATCAAGCGCGCACCACGCCGGATCGGAACAAGGGCCGCTTCCGCACTTTTCTTCTCGTGCTTCTGAAACGTTACCTTGGGGCGAACCGGGCTTACGAAGGGCGGCAGAAGCGCGGCGGCGGTTCCACCGCGTTCCATCTCGATATGGAGACGAGCGCGTTGGACGCCCTGGAAAACTGCGCGCTCGCGACGGCGGCGCCCTTGGATGAAGAGCAACTTTTCGAGCGCAATTGGGCGGCGGCGCTGGTCGCTCGCGCGATGCAAGCTCTGGCCGCCGAATATTCCAGCCCAACGAAGGGGCGGCTCCTGGTCGAGCTGCGTCCTTTCCTCACGGGCGGTCTCGGGTTGCCGACACACGAGGCGGCGGCGGGGCGTCTTGGCGTGGGGGTGGATACGCTGCGCAGCCATCTCTTCCGTTTGCGCACGCGCTACCGCGCTTTGCTCCGCGCGGAAGTGGCCCGGACAGTGCCGTCGGAGAACGATATCGACGAGGAATTACGCTACCTTTGCCGCGTCTTGATCGCGGGCGCCTAACGAAAAGAGGCCGGAGCCCGGCTTGCGACCATGTCATTATTATCCGGGCCGGAATCACTTCACTGCGAGCAATGCGGCGCACTCCTGCAGAGCCAGGGAGGCGAAGAAGGCTGCTTGAATTGTCTCCTCACGACCGGGATCGATCCGGAAGAGGATGTGGCCGGCGCCGCCCCTAACGAAGGGAAGAGCCGCTTCTATCAGCACTATGAAATTCTGACCCGGCCGGATGGTTCGCGCTGGGAACTGGGGCGGGGCGCGATGGGCGTGACCTACAAGGCGCGGGATGTAAATCTCAAGACGCCAGTCGCGCTCAAGATTATCAACAGTCGTTATTCCGCGCGGCCGGAGGCGCGGCGGCGTTTTCTGCACGAGGCCCAGGCAGCGGCCCGGCTCCAGCATCCGAATGTGGCGAGCGTTTTCCATTTCGGGACGATCAACGCGCTGCCTGAGCTCGAGGGCGTCGAGACGACGGTCGAGGAAAATGCCGATGCCGGTGATTGCTTCTACGCGATGGAGTTCGTCGAAGGCGAAACCTTGGAAGCGCGTCTCCGTCGTTCCGGTCCGCTCTCGCCCGCGCTCGCGCTCGAGATTGCTGCCCAGGTAACGCGCGCCCTGACCGCGGCCGAAAAGCGTGGCTTGGTCCATCGTGATCTGAAGCCGTCGAACATCATGCTCGCGGTCGAGGAGGAAAACGCCGCCGGCAATCCAGGCGCGAGTGAAGTGTGGGTCAAGGTGATCGATTTCGGCCTGGCCAAGCTCGTGAGCAAGGAGAGCGAGCCTTCCGACGCGGAAGGGTTTTTGGGAACCCTGGCTTTTTCCAGCCCGGAACAAATCGAGACCCGCGCGGTCGACGGCCGTTCGGATATTTATTCGTTAGGGGCGACACTTTGGTATGCGCTCACGGGCAAGGTGCCGTTTGTGCGCAAAGCCGGGGACGCGGCGGGCCCGCGACCAGCGAAAGAGCCGCCACCAAGAGTTCAGCTCGTCGAGCGCAATGTTCCAACTCCGGTGATCGCGCTGCTCGAGTCGATGCTGGCCCCGGAGCCGCGGGATCGGCCGCAATCCGCGGTCGCACTGGGAGAAGCCATTCAGCGCAGCCGGGAAGAACTTGCGGGTCGAAAAATGATTTCGTCGCGCACCCAGCGGATGCGCCGTGGGATGCTGGCCGGCGGAGTCGGCCTGGCGGCGGGGTTGATCGGGTTATTGATTTACCTAACGACGGCCGCTTCGCGGTTCGACGACAAATCGATCGCCGTCCTGCCTTTCCGGAACCTGAGTAGCGATCCGGCGAACGCTTTTTTTGCCGACGGGGTGCAGGACGATTTGCTCTCTCGTTTGGTCAAAATTCGCGATTTGAAAGTGATCAGTCGTCTTGGGACCTCGCCCTATTCCGCCAATGAGCATCGAGACCTGCGCGCGATTGGGCGGGCGCTCGGCGTGCGGCACCTAGTGGAAGGCAGCCTGCGCCGGACGGGAGACCGGGTGCTGCTCCACGTCTCACTCGTGGACGCCAGAAACGGGAACGAAGTCTGGGCAGAAAGTTACGACCGCAAGTTGGCGGACGCGATCAATCTCCAGGGCGAGCTCGCGAGCGCGATCGCCGACGCGCTGAACGCGACCCTCAGTCCGCAGGAAAGTATCGGGGTGCGGGCGAGTTCCACGCATAATCCGGGAGCGTATGTTCTCTACCTGCAGGGTCGTAAATTAGAAATGAGCCAGACTTATGCGATCGCCGATTATGAGGCGGCCGAGGCGCTCTTCAGCCAGGCGATTGAGCTCGATCCTGGCTTTGCTCTGGCCCATGCGCGGCTGGCTTCCGCGCTCAGTTCGCTTTACCGCTTCCGCGGGCCGCACGCCGACTTGAGGCGGCGCGCTTATGCGGAGGCGGCCGAGGCGCTCCGGTTGCAGCCCGATTTGGGCGAGGCGCACCTGGTCAACGCGCTTTGCGCTTATCGAATGGACCGCGATTTCGACCGCGCCCTGCCCGAACTGCAAAGTGCACGCCGCCTTTTGCCTAACGACGCGGAAGCGGAAAGTTATATCGCCTATATCGACCGACGCCGCGGGAAATGGCGGGAAGCGCGGGCTGGGCTGGAGCGTTGCCGGGCCCGCGATCCGCGGAGCGCCACCTACGCAGAGGAACTCTACACGACAGCGTATCTGCTGCGTGATTGGCCGGCGGCGGAACGCCACGCCATCCAGGCGAAAGCGCTCTCACCAATACCTCCCGTGCTCAAGGTCCAGCGGGCTCTGGTCGATCTCTGGCGCGATGGAAATCTCGTCCCGCTGCAAAAAGTCTTCGCGAGCCTGCCGTCGTACGGAGACCGGGAGGGGATTTTGGCCTGGATGCGTTGGGACGCGGCGATGATCGCCCGCAATTTCGCCGCGGCCCAGGCAGCGATCGACGGTTTTCCGTTCGACACCCTGACCTCCGTCTACAGCGCGCCGCTGCCGAAGAGTTACCTGGAAGGCTGTTTGGCCCTGGCGCAAGAGCAGAGGGCGCTAGCGCGAGAGAAATTCGAGGCCGCGCGCCCCGCCATGGAAGCCGAAACCCTGGCGCACCCCGAAAACGCCCTGCGCCATGCCCGGCTTGGCCTGCTCTACGCCTACATGGGGCGCAAAGAAGACGCGCTCCGGGAAGGGAAACGCGCGGTCGAAATCAAACCGATCGCCTTGGATGCGTACGAGGGTCCGGAGGAGCTGAGCAATCTGGCCTTGATCCACGCGTGGGTAGGCGAACCCGACGAGGCGATCACGTTGATTGAAACTTTGCTGCCGACCCCGGGCGGAGTTTTTTTCTACGAGGCGAGCATGAGCTGGTGGGAACTGCATTTACGCTGGCAATGGGATCCGCTGCGCAAGGAGCCGCGGTTCGCGAAGATCCTGGCGGCTCCCGAGCCGGCGACGGTTTATTGAAATGCACTCGCCCGCCCGGGAAGGAAGTCTGACCTGCGAACAATGCGGGGCGCCGCTGCAGAGCTCGGCGACGGGGGAAGGTTGCTTGAATTGCCTCCTGCGCACCGGTCTCGAGGACGAGCGCGCCCAGCGGCCGGTCACGCCTAACGAGTCCGCCGCGCGCTTTTATCAGCACTACGAAATTCTGACCCGGCCGGATGGCTCGCCTTGGGAACTGGGCCGCGGGACGCTCGGCGTCACTTACAAGGCGCGCGATGCAAACCTTGATACCCCGGTCGCGTTGAAGATCATCGATGCGCGTTTTTCCCGTCGGCCCAGCGCGCGCCGCCACTTCCTGCAGGAGGCGCAAAGTGCGGCCCAATTGCGCCATCCGAATGTGGCCAGCGTTTTCCATTTTGGCACGCTCCAGGTCGAGCCTGCGCCTAACGAATCGGAGACGGGGAAGGACGTGGGGAATTGTTTCTACGCAATGGAATTCGTTGAGGGGGAATCACTCGAGGAGCGAGTGCGCCGGACGGGCTTGCTCGCGCCCGGTCCGGCCCTCCAGATCGCGCTCCAG
Organism: Spartobacteria bacterium; assembly: GCA_040007175.1. Taxonomy (GTDB): domain Bacteria; phylum Verrucomicrobiota; class Verrucomicrobiia; order Chthoniobacterales; family UBA10450; genus Palsa-1392. The sequence continues at coordinate 42,781 of JBDTVP010000012.1, read as the reverse complement.
GTCGCGCGGGCCTTGGCCGCGGCGGAGAAATGCGGCTTGCTCCATCGCGACTTGAAGCCTTCCAACATCATGCTCACGACCGAGGGAGAAACCAGCACCGAACCCTGGGTGAAAGTGATTGGTTTTGGGGTGAGTCGGCTTCCGCGCGAAGCCCGCGAGGCGACCGGCGCCGAACGCCGCTCAGATCTTTTTTCGTTAGGCGCGATCCTCCACCAGGCGCTGACGGGCAGAGTTTTTTCGGGCCCGCTACTGATGGCTCCAGCCGGGATTCCCGCGCCCGTTGGAGCGCTGCTGCAGTCCATGCTGGGCCCCGTCGCGAAGGATCGGCCGCGTTCGGCGATCGAGTTGTGCGAGATACTGCAGCGCTGCCTCAAGGAACTCTCCGGAGTCTATCCCGCAAGCGAAAGGCCGCGCCGCACTTTGCCGCGGCGTTGGGTTCTCGCTGGCGGTTTGGCTCTCTCGGGAGCGCTGATCGGCCTCGCTATTTATCTTTCCGCCCCGCCTCCGTTGCCGCGCGAAAAATCCATCGCGGTGCTGCCTTTTCGCAACCTGAGCTCTGACCCGAACGACGCTTTTTTCGTCGAGGGTATCCAGGACGACATTCTTTCCCGCCTCGTCAAAATGCATGACCTGCGAGTGATCAGCCGGCTAGGGACGGTCAATTATCCGGCGAACAAACCGCGTGACCTGCGCGCGATCGGCCGGGCTTTGGAGGTGCGTCATCTTTTGGAAGGGAGCCTGCGCCGCTCTGGCGATCGGGTTTACCTCCACGTTGCGCTGGTTGATACCCGGGATGGCCGTGAGTTATGGTCCGAGGGCTACGACCGAAAGCTGGCCGATGCGATCAACCGGCAGGGGGAACTGGCGAGCGATATTGCGGACACGCTCGACGCGAAACTCAGCCCGCAGGAAAGGCTGGCTATCCGGTTTAAATCCACGCGCAACCCGGATGCCTACCTGCTCTATCTGCAGGGCCGCAAGCTCGAGAACAGCCTGCCGTTCGCGATTTCCGGATATGAGGCGGCCGAAGCTCTCTACAGCCAGGCCGTCGCGCTCGACCCGGGTTTCGCCCTGGCGCATGCGCGCCTCGCAAGCACTTTGGGATTGCTCTACCGCTTTCGCGGACCGAGCGAAGCGCTCAAGGCGCGCGCCGACGGGGAAGCGCGCGAGGCGCTGCGCTTGCAGCCGGGCCTGGGCGAAGCGCACCTCGTGCAGGGTCGTTGTGCTTACTTGATCGAGCGGGATTTTGACCGTGCACTCCCGTTCCTAGAAACGGCACGGCGTCTCTTGCCTAACGACGTCGAAGCAGAAAGCTTGATCGCGCTGATCCAACGGCGGAGTGGCCATTGGCGCGAAGCGTTGAGCGGACTGGAGCGCGCTCATTCGCGTGACCCGCTCGATGAAAGTTATGAGCGGGAACTTTATTCCACCGCGATTTTCCTCCGCGACTGGCCCGCGGCGGTTCAGCATGCCGCTCGGGCGATCGAGCTCGCCCCGAAGCTGGTGCCGCTGCGCGGCGAACGCGCCGTGGTCGATTTCTGGCAGAAGGGAGACTTGGTTCCACTGCAAAATTTTTTCGCGAGCTTCGACGCCTACGGTGATCCGGAAGGGACGCTGACCTGGGCGCGTTGGGATGCGGCGATGCTGGCGCGAGATTTTTCGAAGGCGCAAGCGGCGCTCGATGGGTTTCCGTTCGCAACTCTTAGCGCGGTGCTGAGTGCACCGGTTCCGAAGAGCTACCTCGAAGGTTGCATTTGGTTGGCGCAGGGGCGGACGGACCGCGCGCAGGGATTCTTCGAGCGCGCGCGCCCGGCGATGGAAGCGGAGATACTGGGCCATCCGAACGACGCGATCCGCCACGCCCGGCTCGGCTTGCTTTACGCTTATCTCGGAAGGAAGGGGGATGCGATTCACGAGGGGGAACGGGCGGTGCAGTTGACGCCGGTGACCAGGGACGCAATCGAGGGACACCAATGGCTCTGCCATCTCGCGCTGATTCATGCCCGGGTCGGCAACACGGAGGAGGCGATCTCGATGGTCGAAGCGCTTCTCCGTGCGCCCGGCTGTGTCTCACCGGTCGATGAAGCGAGCATGACCCTCTCAGAGTTACGCTTACGCTGGCAATGGGATCCACTGCGGAAAGATCCACGCTTCCAGCAGATCCTCGACGGGCCTGAACCAAAGACCGTTTTCTAGGATTCGCGGTCTGGAATTGTCGGTTCGAGCAAATTTTTTTGGCGTTCCGCACTTTTTTTGCAACGTCGGGAAATTTTTGCACATGGAATAGGTGAAGACACAGATTTGTGTCAGTACCAAGGCGTATTCCCTGAATCCCCGGAGCCGCCGTTGCAGGAGAATGCAACGGTGCCCCCAAGGGGGGGCCGACCCCACTCGAAAGGGATAATTTTTAAGCCGGAGAATCAGCCATCTCGCGGCGCGTGACTTCTTTCGCCGCTTCGGGCCGGCTCCGCCAGGTATGCGGCGGCAGGACGCCGATCATCATGAAGGCGAGTTGGCTCGCGCCAAAAGCGATCAGCCAGGGGAAAGCGCTGTCCATAAAACCGTAGGAGTGCAGCCCGATGCCGAGCATATTGACTCCAAACCACGACCAACTCGTGACGATGTTGCCGAAAACGGCCAGCACCATCAGGCCGCGTTGCCTAACGAGTCCGCCCCAGCGGGCGTGCAGGATGATCGCGTTCCAGAGGACAATCAGGAGCGCGCCATTTTCCTTCGGGTCCCAGCCCCAGAAACGTCCCCAGGATTGATCGGCCCAGATACCGCCGAGAATCGTGCCGACGAAGCTGAAGAGGGTCGCGAAACAGACGATGCCGTAAACCATCCGGGTGAGCGATTGTGCCGTCGCGCGATCGAGCGACGGCGTAAAAGCGCCGCGCACGATGTAGGTGAGCGCGAGGAAACCGGCCAGGAAAGTCGAGGCATAACCAAGCGTGACACAGACCACGTGAGTCGCGAGCCAGCCGTTGGTGTCGAGCACGGCGCGCATCATTTCCATCGTGTCGCCATCCATCGAAAGGTGGTGTGCGATGAGCAGAGTGATGAAACCAATCGTCGCCGCGGTCGCGCTCCCGATGCCGCTCCGGAAAAAGCGCTCGAGAAAAATCCCGAGAAAAACCGCGCCCCAGCCGATGAAGACGGCGGAGGAATAGAGATTGGTGACCGGTGGCCGGCCCTCGAGATACATTCGCGTGAGCAGCCCGAAGGAGTGCACGACAAAGACGACCACAAGCAGGGCGAAAGCGTAGCGGCCGAGTGTCTGCGGCCAGATCAGCCACGACCCGCAGGCGAGGATGAAGATCAAAACGTAGATCACCATCGAGCTGTAAAAAGGCTGGAGCTGATTGAAGACGGACTCGACCTTCGCCTTCCAAACCCGGCCCGGGAGATTCTTCTCCAGCTCCGCCGCATAACGATCGAGTGCGTGATTGAAATTCGCCGGATCGTTCGCCGCAAAGGCGGTCGCCATCGCGGCATAGGACGGCACCGCGGGGTGCATCTTCCCGTCGGTCAAAAACGAGAGCAGGCTCTCGCCCATTTTACGCCATTGCAACGGATCGTCGCTCGGCGGGAAAGGCGGGATGGGAAGAAAATAACCGGTCTCGGCAAGGAAGCCGAAGCTCTGCAGCGCCTCCGGTGTGATCCCGCTCTCCATCGGAACCGGCGACGGCCTAACGTTCTTGATCAGGTCTTCGATCTGACTTTTGAAATTCACCGTGCCCGTGACTTCGAGGCTGTTTTCGAGCCGATGATAAAGCGTCAGGCGCTCGAAAAGTTTGATGATGTCGCGCTGAAAAGCCGAGCGCACTTGCGCGTCTATTTTTTGCGCGAGCGCGGCCTGCCGCTCGACGTCCTGGAGGTGGGGAACGAAATCCTGGAACGAAAAATATTTCCCCGCGTCCGGTTTCCAGCCGAGCGCGGCCAGAGTTTCCGGGTTGCGAATGACAAACACTTTTCGTTGGTCGGCCTTTTCCTGCTTCATCAAAAGCTCGGCCAGCCAATCGATCGGGCCGAGGTCGCCTTCCTCCGTGCGGAGCGTCTGGCTGCCGTGAATGATGAGAATGGAATTGCGCGCAACAGTGTCGAGCGGCTTGATCCGGCCGTTCAGCAAGACTGGGAGGCGGCCGAATTTCTCCAATTCGAAGCCTCCGCGGCGGTCGTGCTGGAAGAGCGGCGAGACGACGTAGAGCAGCGTCGCGGCAACGATCAGCCAAATGATGATGGATCGTCCCTGCTTCATCGCTTCCTCTTTTTCACAAACCCAAAAAGATGCATTGAGAACTGAACGAGCAGCCCGAGCGCGACCAGCCCACACGCAATGTAGGGCAGGAGCATGGCGGGATTTTTCACCACCTGCAAAATGCTGGTTTTGTCGTTGTTGTCGAAACCGGACTGGTAAAATGTGTAGCCGCGGTGACGCAGCGGATCGTTCATCGAGATGAGCACCTCGCGGTTTTCGCCCCGCTGGAAATCGATCAGGCGCACCCTGCTCGAGAAATTTTTCGGGATATCCGTCCCGGCATAACGATCGTGTTCGAAGTCGAGCAGGGTGAGGGCGAACTGCTTGTAGAAGCGGCGTTGCCGCATTACGAGCGAGTAGTTGTGCCCGTCGAGGGTGAAGTTTTGCGGATTGGGCAGGGCGTTCGAGACGAGCCAGGTGCCTAACGGGCCCTGCGTGCTGTCGATCTCGACAAACGCGGCGCTCAAATCGCGCTCGTCATCTCGCACCGTCCGCGGCGCTTCCGCCACCACCAGGCTGGTGCCGAATCCAATCGTGGCCGGCGAAGGCGGCGCCTGCGGCGCGTCGCTCCGGCGGGCGATGCGCGAGTTGGGCATGAACTGCCGAATTTTGAGCGTGAACGGGAGGGCAGGATTCTGGATCGTCCTCTGCTCGCCTAAAACCTTCTCCGGAATCGCCACGACCTGATCGAAATTCGGGTCGGTCCGGTCGATCACCGCCAGCTCCACTTCGCGCGGCGCATCCGAGTAGCCGAGCGTCTGGCCCTCGTCCATCCGCATCTGGGTTTCGCGCGCGAAGAGACCGGTCAGGAGTTGCCCGATGAGCAGGAGAATGACGCCAAGATGAAGCAGGATGATGCCGATTTTTTTGCGGGTGAACTGGAACCGGATGGCGTGCGCCGCGAGCAGATTGACGAGCAGGACCGTCCCGAGAAGATAGCCGCCGGGCAGAATCGGAATTTTCCAACTCGCCCCCGGCGGCGACCAGAAGATGACCAGGCTCTGAAAATAGCGCGCCTGAACGGCGTGAATCCCGAGATGCACCTGCGCGAGAGTGCCGAGAAAAACGAGCAACATTCCGAGGCCGAGACAGACGACGGTCAGGCGCAGCGACGAGAGGACGCGGAGCGGTGACTTGAGCGGAAATGGGCGAACGACGTTTTCGGGCATCGTCAGGGTATCGTTAGGCCGCGCAGAAAATCGAGGAAGGCGCTTTTTTGCGCGGCGACCGCGGCTTCTTCGCCGGTCATCTTGATGAACCAGCTGTGGCCATTTTCATTCAGGATCGCGGCGAGAATCCGTTCCTTTTCCTGTTTTTCGCCTAGCGGCGTTTCGCTCGCCAGATCGTAGAGTTGGTAGTCGTGACCCTGGGCCTGCACGTGTTCGGCGGACTTGGCCAGGGTCTCTTCGTCAATCGGTGCGAGCTTCACCTGGCCGCGCCAGCGATTCACGTTCGCCAGGTCGCCGCCCGCCATTCCGGGCAAGGTCACGATCGAGACGTCGACTTCTTTTCCATCCGACGAGCCAGCTTTGAAACTGGCCAGGCGCATCGGCGAAAGTGGCTTTTCCTGCCAGCCCGGCGGGAGTTTGTATTGCAGCGCGCCGCCCTGCGCGGACTCGATCGGCGGCGGGGTGGGAGCGTTCGTCTCGCCGCCGTCGTTCGCGCTCATCGGGGCGGCGGGCGTCGTTAGGGCGGCCTCCTCGCCAGTCGCATGGTCTCCCGGATGCACGCTCTGCAGAAACTGTTTGAACGCTTCCCGTTGCGTTTCGACCAGCGGAGCCGGCCCCATCATTTTGAAAAACCAAGTCTCGCCCGCGCTCGGGAATACTCCCCCGAGAATCCGCGTTTTCGAGCCATCGGCCCCAATCGGTTGCTCGCTCACGAGGTCGACGAAAAACAAGTCGCGTCCCGCGACCGAGATCGGCGTGCCCGCTTTCACCACATCGCTGATCGGCGCCAGTTTTAACTGGTCGCGCCAGCGATTGACGTTGGCGAGCAAACCGCCGGCGGCTTCGGGAAAGGAGATGACCGACACGTCCGCGGTTTTTCCATCCGCGTCGCGCACGAGGAAACTTCCTTTGCGGAAGCCGGAGGCCGGCTGTTCCTCCCAACCGGAGGGTGCAGTCCAATGAACCGCGACCGGCGCGCCGGTCGCGGGCGCCGCTCCTTGCGATATCGGTTCCGGCGGGGCCTCCTTCGGGACACGGTAAACCGTGATCTTGTCGCTGTTTTGGTCGCAACTCACGCCCACCAGGAGCGCTGCCGTGAGAAGGGACAGGCTGACGGCCAGGCGCGGAGTAGAGGATAATGGCTTCAAGGGCAGGGGCGAAGTACCCGTCGGGAGCGGGGAATGTCAAGGGAGCCTGGGGTGGAAGAGTCCTGTTTTGAGAGGCGAAACCGCACTTGCGACAAAGTAAGGCTTCCCAACCAGACCGCGCTGGTGTTATAAAATCCATAATTCGTATATGATCTTTTCCGCCTCCTTTCGCCGCCTTGCCACTTCTCTGGTGCTTTTCGCTTCCCTCGCGCTTGGCGCGTGCCAGCAGAAAGTGATTCTCACCCCCGCCGAGAACGATTTGGTCGTGCTCAACGGTTGCGTTATTTCAGCCTGCAATTACCTCGCGGTGGTCCAGACGAAGCACAGCTTGGAGCCAAATTTTTGGGCGAAGATCCTGCTCGTCCGCTACAAGGATCATCCGGCTGGTCATGCCTACTGCGTTTGGGAAACCGCCGGCACGATTTACGGTTACGACCGCAACGCCGGCTCGTTTCCGCTCCCGCATTACACCCGCGAACCGAAGCGCATCGCCGCCGTTCTGGCTGATGGGTTATCGAAAGTCCTGAACGAAAACCTGGTCGTGGCCCAGGCGGAATTTGTAGAGCCGAGCAAATCGGACCTCTATAAATTCTAGCGCATCCGTCCCGAAAAAAAGAAACGCGATCATTGCTGATCGCGCCGCGAATCTGAGGAACGTTCCGTAACTTTTAAATAGTGCAGTAGTGACTTCCTAGCTCGCACTTTCTCTTTAAGCAGCGCGTGTGCCACTCCCTCCTCGGCGGGCCGATTCTTTTTTTAAAAGAGCGGTCAGCCGCGACAAGACTCCAATTCGCGGCGCACTTTTACTTGCTTAAACGCCCCGGAAGTCGCTTCATTCTCTGATGAAGCTTTTCTTGCTCACGGCCCTGTCCCTCGTCCTTAGTTTGTCGTTGCTTCAAGCCAGCCCGAGAGCGGCTGAAAAAGGGGGCGCCAAGATTACCAAGAACGAGGCGGAACACATCGCGCTGAAACATCACGAGGGCGCTCGCGTCACCGCTGCGAAGCTGGAAACGGTCGCGGAGAAACTGGTTTGGTCGATCGATATCGCCCAGGGGAAGAATGTCACGCACGTCGCGGTCGACGCGATGAGCGGACGAATTGTCCCGGTCAAAAAACCGAAACGCTAGGCGCCCGCGCGCTCCAGGGCCAAATCAATTCTTGCCCCAGATCTTTTCCAAGTAGCTCGGGCGCCCAGAGCCGACATGATAGGCTTCATAGGCGGCAGGATTCTTCTGGTAGTACTTCTGGTGGTAATCTTCCGCCGGATAAAACGGGAGCGCCGGAAGGATTTCGACTACGATCGGGCGGTCGAATTTCCCCGACTTGCCCAGTTTTTCCTTCGACGCTTCGGCCTGCTTTTTCTCTTCGTCGTTCGCAAAATAAATCGCGGTTTGATAGGAAAGACCGATGTCGTGGAACTGGCCGTCCGCCTGGGTCGGATTGATGTTGTGCCAGAAAACGTCGAGCACTTGGTCGTAGGAAATCTGCGCCGGATCATAGGTCACCTCGATCGCTTCGCGGTGCTTGGTCCTGTGACCGGAGACGGCGCTGTAGTTCGCATCCTCTTTGCTTCCGCCCGTGTAGCCGACGACCGTTTTCGTCACGCCCTTGACGTGGTCGAAGGGTTCCTGCATGCACCAGAAGCAGCCCCCGGCGAAGATCGCGGTTTTGGTTTCCGCCCGGGCGGTCACGGCCGTGCCAGCCAGGGCGAGAGTCAGTAAAAAGAATGAGAAAAATTTAGTCATGGTTCCCAATGAGAGTGATACGGCTGAGCAATTATTCCAGCCACAACTTCCGCCCCGCCCGGCAGAGTTCGAGTTGATCCCGGAAAATTATTTTGCCCCGCTCGAGCTGGAAAAAGTCTTTCGACGGCCCGCCCCGCTGGAAGTCGATCTCGGTTGCGGCGACGGCCGTTTCCTTGCCGCCATGGCCGAACAGGTGCCCGGACGCAATTTTCTCGGGATCGAGCGGATGTTCGGCCGGGTCAGCACCGGGTGTCGCCGGGCCGCCCGGCAGCGCCTGGAGAATCTGCGCATCTTGAATCTCGAAACGACCTACGCCGTGGAGTATCTGCTCCCGCACGGGTCGGTCGCCGTGGCGCACCTTTTGTTTCCTGATCCCTGGCCGAAAAAACGCCATAAGCGGCGCCGCATCGTGCAGGATGATTTCGTCGCTTCGATCCGGCGGATGCTCGCACCTGACGGACGCTTCCGGATCGCGACCGACCAGGAAGATTATTTCGAGGCCATCCGCGATATCGTCAGCGCCGCCGGCTTCGCCGAGGAACCTGCGGAAGAGGAAGGATCATTCCCGGTCACGACTTTTGAAAAGCGTTTCCTCGCTGAAGGCGCGCCAATTTACCGGCTCAGGCTGCGCAAGGTCGATTGACCGAGAAAGGCCGTCGCGCGCCAGTCGTCGCGAAAGAATTCCAGCTTTACCGCGCCCGTCTCATCCTGGCGGAAAAGCGTGATCCCGCGTTCCCGGACGAGGTGGGCCCATTCATCGGGGATTCGTTCGCGAGCAGGGAAATCGCGCGAGGTGGCGATGATCAGGCGCGGCTGAACGGCCTCGAGAAAGGCAGCGGAACCGGAGACGCCGGAGTAATGCTGGCCCTTGATCAGAATGTCGCTGTGCAGGTTCTCGTTAGGCAAAGCGAGCAGCGCCTTTTCGGTTTGCAGGCCGCTGTCGGAGACGAGGAGCACGCGGTATTTTCCATCGATCACCAATTGCACGACGAGCGCTTGATCGTCCGCCGCTTTGGCTGGCCAGCTCGCGGGCGGATGAAGGATGCGAGCGGTAATACGGCGGGATAACGAATAAACGTCACCGCCGGTCGCGCTCTCGCGATTTTTCATTTTCGCGGTCAGGTCATGGTGGACGCGGGATCGGTCGAGCGCGGCGTTATCGAGCACGCGGCGCGGCTGGAATTCATCCCAGACCGCGCCCGCTCCGCCGATGTGCGACGAATCGCCGTGGCTGCAGAGCAGCCCGTCGAGTCGATCGATCCCGCGCGAGTGCAGGTAGTCCCGCAGGAATTTTTCATAATCCCGCGCGCTTCCCGCGTCGAAAAGCCAATCCGCGTCCGGCGCGCGGAGGTGGACCGCGGCTCCGGCTCCGGCGTCGAGCACCGTGATCTCAGCCCGAGCGCCGGTTGGCCAGTGCGGGCGCTCAACGTAAGCGTGCCCGGCGGGCCACTGCGCGAAGATCTGCACGAGATGGAGGATGACCTGCGCGAGGCTCCAGTTCGCATTGTTAAAAACGACCGAGAGCGCGCTGGAGAAAGGCGCCGCCACGAGCGACATCAAGCCGACCGCGAGCATGCAAAACGCGACCGGGACGACGGTGAGATTAGCCAGCAACGAGACCGGCGTGACGAGGTAAAAATACCAGATAATGAGGAGGAGCGAGCCCGCCCAGGCCGCGGCCGAAACCGAGATGCCTCCGGCCAGCCAATCGTAAACGCGCTGGAAAAAGCGCCGCCTGCGGCTGACCAGGCTGCGCGGCAAAAACGGATCGGGTTCGCCGAGCTTGTGCAGCACGTGAAAAATTCCATTCCGCAAAAGAATGATGGCGGCGACGACCGCGAAGGAAAGTTGGAAGCCGGAACTGAAAAGCTGGTTGCTGTCGACCGCGAGAATGAGGAGCGCGGCCCCGGCCAGGCTGTTCAGAGCGAGCACCGGCCGGTCGAAGAAAATTCCGCCTAACAACATCGCTGCCATCGTGGCCGCGCGCAGGCTCGAGACGTGGAAACCGGTAATGGCCGAGTAAAAAAAGAGACACGGAATGATCAGCGCCGCCGCCGCCTTCCGCGGCAGCCGGCAGAGGAGCGCGATGATCCAGAGAAGTTGCGCGATGATTCCGACATGCAGACCGGCCACGGCAAACAAATGAAGCGTTCCGGTCTGCTGGAAAGGTTCTTCGATGTCGTTAGGCGTCTCGTGGCGCAAGCCGAGCGCCATCCCGTTGATCAGCGCGACGACCTCGGGCGAATCCTCGAGCCCGCGGCTCAAAGTCGCGCGCATCCACTCCCGCGCCCGGGTCGCGCTGCGGGTCAGGAAGTCGCCCCCGCCTGTCTGCAGAATCGTTCCGTCCTCGGGGTAGCGCGCGAAGATGCTTTGGTAGACGTCGTGTCGCGCGAAGTAGGCGCGCTGGTCGAACCCGCCCGGATTTCGCATCTCGGGAATCGTTTCCGCGAGACCGCGCAAGCGCAGCGCGTCGCCGAAGCGCGGGGCGCCTTTCCAGCGCACGCGCACGGTCGCAGTGCAGACTTCCGGTTGACCGTCGAGCTCGATCGATTCGAGCTGGAGCAGGAAAGTGGTGAAATCAGTCGGCGAAACTTTCGGTTCGCTCGCGACGGTTCCAGCCACGGAGACCACGCGCGGTCGCGGGCCAAGGCGGTCTCGCAGGGATTTCCCGGGAGCGTCGGTTTCCTGCCCGAGATGAAGCGCGAAAAACCCCATCAGCACGAGAGCCCCGGTTAGCCAAAACGCCGGGCGGATCAGACTAACGAACGCGGCAATTGAGAGAAAAGCGCAAACCAGCCCGAGCGGCGCGGAACAGAATTCTGCGCCCAAAATTCCGCCAAGCGCGGCCACGGCCACGCCGCTCAATGGTTGTCGGGGGGAAGCCACGAGCGTTATTCTCCGGCTTCCCGCGTGTCGTTAGGCCGGGTCATCCGGCGTGGCCGCCAAAACGATTGCTTCACTCGCGTTAGTTTATATCGTTGGCCGACTGTGCCGACTCCTTTTTCGCGGAAAAAGCGAACTAACGTGGTTCGAACCGGCGCGGCCAATGGCACGAAGAAGCCGTCGGCCACCCGCGTCGGCCTGAAACCGGGAGTCGACTGGCACAAACGCAATTTCATTACCGAGGTTCTGATTCCCTCGCTTTTCACCAAGCGCTCGGGCGATCGCACCCTAACTCTTTTTCCGAAAGTAGGACCAGGCGAGATCTGCATCACCTGGATCGGGCACGCTTCGTTTTTGATCCAACTCGAAGGCAGAAACATTCTGATCGATCCCAACTGGTCGATGTGGCTGAAAGTGGTCAAGCGCCTGAAACGGCCCGGGATGCACATTGATAATCTCCCTTCGATCGACACCGTTCTCGTGACCCACGCGCATTTCGATCACCTCGACCGGCGGACCTTGCGCCGGGTGGCGGCCGATCAACCCATCGTCGTCCCGACCGGGGTGGGGAACCTCGTCCACGACCTCGGGTTCAACATCGTGCACGAAATGGAGGAGTGGGAACAGATCGAGCTCGGTCCGCTCAAGATTTCACTCACCCCGTGTCATCATTGGGGCGCGCGGATGTTGCACGATCAGCATCGCGGTTTTGGCGGGTTCGTGATCGAGGCGAACGGCCGCTCCATTTTCCATTGTGGCGACAGCGCGTATTTCCCCGGCTTCGCGGAAATCGGGAAACGTTTTCCGATCGAAGTCGCGCTCCTGCCGATCGGTGCCTACGATGCGCCGAGCAAGCGCGAAGTGCACATGAACCCCGAGGAAGCGGTCCGCGCTTTTCTCGAGCTGGGCGGGCAGAAATTGGTCCCGATGCATTACGGCACATTCCGCCTTGGCTTCGAGCCGTTGAATGAGCCGCCGGAGCGTTTGCTCTCGAGCGCCCGCGCTCATGGCGTCGAGGAAAAAGTCATCGTGATGACCGAAGGCCGGCCGGTCGTGCTTTAGAGCGCGCGTCTTTTCGCTGCCGGCCAGTTCTTTACCTAACGAAGGTCCGCGGTAGGCAGAACGCGGGCTCGCGGAGCGCCGCGTCCTAGTATACGTCGCGCCGGTAGCGCTTCTCGCTCTTTAATTTCTCCACGTATTCGCTCGCCGCCTCGACGCTCAAGCCGCCTTCCTCGTGCACGATTTTGCTCAGGGTCGCGTCGACATCCTTGGCCATCCGCTTGGCGTCGCCGCAAACGTAGAAGTAGGCGCCTGCATCGAGCCATTTCCAAATCTCACCGGCCGATTCTTTCATCCGGTCTTGCACATAAATTTTGTGCGCCTGATCGCGCGAGAAGGCGGTGTCGAGCCGGGTCAGCCAGCCGTCGGCCTTGAATTTCTCAAACTCGTCCTGGTAATAAAAATCGCTCTGCTCGCGTTGCGCGCCGAAGAAAAGCCACGTCTTGCCGCGCGCGCCAATCGCCTGGCGCTCCTCCAGGAAAGCGCGAAACGGCGCGACCCCGGTACCGGGCCCGACCATGATGATCGGCAGGTCGCCATCTTCCGGGAGATGAAATTTCGACTTGCTCGGAAAGACCGGGGCGGGCGAATCGGCGCAACGCTCGGAAAGAAAAGTCGAGCAGACGCCTTTCCGTTTTCGGCCGTGGCTTTCGTAGGTCACGACATCGATGATGAAGTGCACTTCTTCCGGGTGCGCCTTAAGGCTGGAAGCGACGGAGTAAAGGCGCGGCTGCAATTTCGCGAGCAGACCGACGAATTCGGCCGGCGCGAATTTCGCGGAGGGATGTTCGGCCAGGAAATCGATGATCTCCATGCCCCAGAGATAAGTGTCGAGCTCGTGTTTGCGTTCCGGATCGAGCAACTCGTTCAGAAGCGGCGCGGCCGCGGCGCGTTCGGCGATCGCGCGGAGGATCTTCGGGGTCGGCTGGGTGATGCTGTAGTCGCGGAGCAAGGCCTCGCGCAGGGTGGTCTCCGCTCCGCGATAATTTGGGACGGCTTCGTCGCCTTTCGCGTCGAGCGCGGTGAGGATTTCAGCGACCAGCTCGGGTGGATTGGTCGGGTAAACCGCGACCGATTCGCCCACTTCGTAAGTCAGGCCGGAGCCGGCGAGCGAGAGTTCAAAGTGGCGGGTGTCCTTTTCCGAATCGGAAGCGTTCAGGCGCCGGTTGACCAGCAACCGGGCGGGAAAAGGATTGGCGCGAGAATAAACGGTGGCAGCAGCGGTGTCGTTAGGCATGGCGAGCGAAGTAGGTGCAAGGACGCGGTGAAGCCGGATATTTTCACGGGAGACGCCGGCTCGGCAATCCCATTCTCGCTCGGCGCGCCGACGAGGCGATGAGCCCGCCGAAAAATTGCGACGCCGGCCGGGCCTTTACAACAACGGAAGCACCGTCTTGAGGTCGGGATCTTTTTTCGCGATCTCGCGGAACGCTTTGTCCATTTGAAAACTGGTTTTGAGATGGCGCCGCGCATCCTGCGCATGACCGAGGAGCGCCTCGTAGCAGCCGAGATTGTAATAATAAATCGGCTCGCCGCGCAAAGCGGGAGGACCTTTCAACAACATCGCGCGCGCCTCTTCTGTCCGGCCGAGTTGGTTCAAACAAAAACCGGCGTGGAGAAAACCGGCGCCGCATTCCGGGGCGACGCGACAAAGCTTGCGGCTGAGAGTGAGCGCGCGCTGCCACGATTTTCGCATCATGAGGTGGTGCAGGCGCAGTTGCAGCACTTCCGGCCGGTCCTGCTGCGCTTTCGGGATGGAATTCAAGGCGGCGATGGATTCGCGATCCATCCCGAGTTCGGCGTAGCCGCAGGCGCTGCGTAATTGCCATTCGATTCTCACCCCTTTTGGGAAAGCAATTGCCGGGCCCCGCGCAGTTTGGCGCCGTGCCTCGACTCGCTTCGCCGGCGGGGGGAGACCCGCGCTCTGCGGAGAGCAGCGCCTACAAAAGCGCTTCCAGTTCGCCCAGACGGCGATCGAAAAGTCGCAAGGTGCTCTCGACCGGCGCCGGCGTTCGCATATCGACTCCCGCCGCCTGCAAAGTCTCGAGCGGAAATTTCGACCCGCCCGATTTCAGGAAACCGAGATACGCCTCGACCGCGCCGGTGGCGCCGCTCAAGACCCGTTCGGCCAGCGCAATCGCGGCCGAGACGCCGGTCGCATATTTGTAAACGTAAAACGCATTATAAAAATGCGGGATGCGCAGGCATTCGAGGTCGAGCTCGGGATCGAGCGCCACGCCCGGCCCGAAGTAGGCCTCGAGCAGTTTGCGATATTCAGTTTTGAAAACCTCCAGGGTGAGGGCCTCGCCGCTCTCCTCCAGCGCGTGGATGATTTTCTCAAACTCGGCAAACATGGTTTGCCGGAAAAGCGTGCCGCGAATGTCATCGATCTGGCGGTTGATGATGTAGGCGCGCATCTTCGGATCGGTCGTGCGCTCGAGCAGATAATGAGTGAGCAGCTCCTCGTTAAAGGTCGAAGCCACTTCCGCGAGGAAGATCGGGTAGTCAGCGTTCTGATAAAGCTGCGTCCGTTGCGCCAGCCAGGTGTGCATCGAGTGCCCCGCCTCGTGCGCGAGAGTGTAAACGTCGGAGAAGACATCGTGCTTGTAGTTCATCAGGATGTAGGGCGGCGCGCCGTAGCTGCCGCTGGAGAAAGCGCCGCTCCGTTTCCCTTTCGATTCGTAACGATCGCACCAGCGCCCGCGCAGCCCGGCGCCGAGCGCCTCGACGTATTCCGTGCCTAACGGCGCGAGCGAGGCGAGGACATCAGTGATCGCTTCGTCGAAGGGAATGTTGGTTTCAATCTCCGCCACCAGCGGCACGTAGGTGTCGTAGGGATGCAGTTCGTCTAATCCCAGGACGCGTCGGCGCAGCTCGTAATAGCGAAAGAGCGGCCCGAGATTGTGCCTAACGGATCCGATGAGCGCGTCGTAAACCGCCGGCGGGATGTCGTCCTTGAAGAGCGAAGCCTCTAACGCGGAAGGATGATTCCGTGCCCGCGCCCGGAACACATCAGCCTTCACCGAATAGGAAAGCGAGCTCGCGAGGGTGAACTGGTGATCCTGAAACTCCGCATAGAACTGGTGGAAAGCGCGCTTCCGCAGACCGTGATCGCGCTTCACGAGGAAGGAGCCGTAGGAGCTTTGCGTGAGCGGGCGCTCCTCGTCTTTTTCGTCGCGGAGCACGCCGAACTTCATGTCAACATCGGTGAGTTGCGAGAAGGCGTCGTCGTAGCCGTCAAGCGCCGCGCTCCCGAGGGCGAGGAGCCGTTCTTCTTTTTCGGAAAGCACGTGCGGCTTCATCCGACGCACCTTACGCAGGCTGATCCGCCAGTCCGCCAGGGCCGGATCCTCGAGAAATTCGGCAAACTTCTCGTCCCCGATCGCCTGGATTTCCGGCACGATGAAGGAGGTCACTTCGCCAATCGTGGTCAGCAGATTTTGCAGCTGGCCGATGCGCGAGAGATAGGCCGGGTTCGAGCTATCCTCCGCCAACTGGAGCGAGGCGTAGTGATAAACGCGCTCGATTTTCAGGTCGATCGTCTTATCGAATTCGAGCAGCTCCGCCAGCTGCGCGGCCGATGCGCCGACCCGGCCTTTCCAGGTCGTTAGCCGCGGATAGGTCGCCTGGATCCAGGCGAAGTCTTCACTCCATTTATCCGCACTCGTGAAAAGGTGCGAGAGATCCCACTTGTCGGCTTCCGGGATCTCGTCCCGGGTCAAAATTTTCGATTCGTCCATGATGGCTTTCTCGCCGCAAAAACCGCTTCTGTCATCCCAAGGCGAAGTTGCTGCTTGGTTCGCGCCAGTTCGGAGAGCTAGTCTGCCCGGCATGACCATTCGCTTTCTCCTTCTCCTCGCGCTCTGCGGTGGCGCGGGTCTGCCGGCGAATCTCCATGCACAATCCGCGACTACGCCCGTCACGATTATCAAATCGGCGCGTTTGCTCGATGGGCGCGGGGGCGCGGCGCTCGCGCCGGCGATGGTGCGGGTGGAGGGCGAAAAAATTGTCGAGGTAGGAGGAAATCTCACGGTTCCGGATGGCGCGACCGTGATCGATCTGGGCGATGCAACTTTGCTCCCGGGGCTGATCGATTTGCACACCCATCTCACTGGAAAAATGGGTGTGCACTGGGAAGACGCGCTTGCCACCACCACGCCCGGGCACGATGCGCTCTGGGGCGCGCGCAATGCGCTCGTCACGTTGCGCGCTGGCTTCACCACTTGCCGCGACATGGGACCGACCTGGCCCTACGTCGATGTCGATCTGCGCGACGCGATCAATGATGGCGCTGTCCCGGGACCGCGGCTGCTCGTCGCCGGGAATTACGTTTCCTCGACCGGCGGCGCGGGCGACGCGAAACAGTTCTCCATTTATCTCGATGCGCCGACCGTGAAAAATCTCGCGGACGGTCCCGACGAAGTCACGAAAGTGGTCCGGACGAATTTCAAAAACGGCGCGGACTTCATCAAGATCATGGCCACGGGTGCGGTTCTCTCGAAGGGAATTGAGCCCGGCCGGCAACAATATTCCGACGCGGAAATCAAAGCCGCGGTGGAAGAGGCGACTCGTTGGGGCGGACAAGTCGCGGCGCATGCGCACGGCGCAGCCGGAATCAAAGCGGCAATTCGGGCGGGAGTCCGCACGGTCGATCACGGCTCGGATCTCGATGACGAAGCGATCGCGCTGATCAAGGCGTCGAATCGCAAAACCTATTACGTGCCGACGCTCGGAGTGATCGATGCGATCGAGCAAAACGGCGCGGAAAACAACGTGCCGGAATCCGAACGCGAGCGCAGCCGCAAGATGAAGAGCGTGATGTTCGCCGGCTTCAAGCGCGCACTGGCGGCGAAACTTCCCATCGGGTTCGGGACGGACGCCGCTGTCATCGAGCACGGGGAAAACTGGAAGGAATTCCAGGTGCGCCAAAGCCTTGGCGAACCCACCGCCGCCGCGCTCGTCGCCGCGACCAGTTTGAACGCCGAAATCATCGGCTGGAGCGATCGGGTCGGGAGCGTGACCGCAGGCAAGTTCGCCGATCTCATCGCGGTGCCGGGCGATCCGTTGCAGGACGTGAACCTGCTCGGGCGCGTTGGTTTTGTGATGAAAGGCGGGACGGTTTACCGCGACGATCGTCCTGCACCAGTAAAAAATTGAAGCACGAACGCCTAACGACGATCGTTTTTCTGATGTTCAGTGGTTTGAGCCATACGCAAATTCCATCGTTTCCGCCTCCGCGACGAGCACCCCAAAAAAGGCGACGCCGCGGGCAACCTATCTGGGGTTGTGAGCGGCCCGGCAGTTCCTGCGAAGTCGCGGTCCGCGCCCTAGATTCGGAGGGACCTGCTTCCGCATGTCCAGTTTCACGCGGTTTTTCCTTGAGCCTTTTCACCGAACATTTTCGCGGCGATCTCCTTCACCAGTTTAGCCGCGAGGTTCGCGGTCAGGTTCGCCACGTCGCAGCGTGGATTGAACTCCACCAAATCTGCGCCTACAAGATCGGCTTTGAGCGAGCACAGCGCGTCCAACACCTGGCGGGTGGTGAAACCGCCCGGTTCCTGATGCGATACCCCGGGCGCAAAAGCGGGATCGAGCGCATCCACGTCGAAGCTGAGATAGACGGGCCCGTCGAAAACCAGGGCGCGTCCATCGCGCCAATCCTTCATCTCGATGATCTCGACTCCGAACCGCTCCGCCTGGGCACGCTGCTCGCGGTTGAGGGTGCGAATGCCCACCTGAACGAGGCGTTTAGCAAGGCCTTCCTCCATGATGCGGGCGAAAGGACAGGCGTGCGAGTAGCGGTTGCCCTCGAAACTATCGTAAAGGTCGGTGTGCGCATCGAACTGCAGAATCGTTAGGTCGGAATACTTGCGACCGAGCGCTTTGACGATCGGATAGGTCACGGCATGGTCGCCGCCTAACGACAAGGGGCGCAGCCCTTGCGCGAGCAGCGCGCTGCTAAAGTGCTCGATTGCACCGAGCATTTCCGCGCCGGTGCGCGGCGGCACATCGCCCGCATCGTGCAAATCTTCGCGCCGAAACTCGAATCCGTTTTCACTGCGCAATCCGGAGGCTTCGGAGAAAAGCGCGGCGCGAATCAGGGGCGGCGCCTCCGCGGGCCCGCGCGCAAACGAGGAGTTCTCGTCCCACGGGATGCCGGCGAGGGCGACTTTGCGAGGAGGCGATGAAGACGGGCTTTTGGCAGCGGAGCGCAAGGCTTCTTCTTAGCACGAGCGAGCAACCGCTTCAGCAGAGGCTTTGCGGTCGGACGGCTTCCATGCACGGTGAGTGACGCTCATGCGCTCCTTTATTCCCACTCGCGACGATCTGCGACGCACCGTGCGGCTGGCCGCGCCGGTCGCGTTTGTCCAGGTCGGGATGATGACGATGGGAATGGTCGACATCATTATGGTCGGGCACGTCTCCGGCACCGCCCTGGCCGCGGTGGCGTTAGGCAATCTCTATTTTTTTGGGACGGTGGTTTTCGGGTTGGGGGTGGTGATGGCGCTCGATCCCATCATCGCGCAGGCCGTCGGGGCGGACGACGACCTTGGGGTGACCCGCGGCGTGCAGCGCGGAATGATTCTCGCTCTCGCGCTCACCCTGCCCGCGAGCGCGATCCTGCTCCCGGCCGCGCCGGTCCTGCACTGGCTGGCGCAACCGGCCGACGTGGTCCCGGTTGCCGCGCTTTACGCGTGGATCAATATCCCCGGGATCTTTCCGTTTTTCGCCTTCCTTGTTCTCCGCCAAACGTTGCAAGCGCAGCATCGGATGCGGCCGATCGTGCTCACGATCATCGTCTCCAATCTGCTCAACGCCGGGCTTGATTGGGCGTTCATCTTCGGTCATCTCGGTCTGCCGGCGAGCGGGGTCGCGGGTGCGGCCTGGGCGACGACGATCAGCCGTTGGTTCATGGCCTTCGCAATGTTAGGCGCAGGTTGGTCGAGTCTGAGCGGACGCCTTTTTCCCATCCGTCCGGGCGCGCTCGAGTTCGCACCTCTCTGGCGCATGTTCGTCCTGGGTGCGCCGATCGGGATCCAGATCCAGATCGAATACGGTGCCTTCGCCGTGATCGGATTGCTCATGGGTTGGCTCGGCACCGAGCAACTTGCTGGTCACCAGGTGGCGCTTAATCTCGCCTCCTTCACTTTCATGGTGCCGCTGGGGATCGGCGCCGCGGCGGCGGTCCTGGTCGGCAACGCGATTGGCCGGGATGATGCGGCGGGCGCCCGGCGTCACGCCGGTGCGGCGCTGGTTTGCGGAACGGCGTTCATGGTCTTGAGTGCGATCCTCTTCATCGCGATCCCCACGCGACTGGCGGCGCTCTACACCACGGAAGCGGGTGTTCTTGTCCTGGCCGCGCGGCTCATCCCGATCGCCGGCGTTTTTCAAGTCTTCGATGGGCTGCAAGTGGTGGCTGGCGGGATTTTGCGCGGGGCCGGCGACACCCGCGTGCCGATGGTGATCAATCTCGTCGCCTTTTGGGTGGTGATGATGCCGCTTTGTTTTTTTCTCGCCTTCCGCACGTCGTTAGGCGCGAGCGGGCTCTGGTGGGGGCTGGTCGGCGGCCTCGGTTCGGTCGCCTTGCTTCTCCTGTTGCGCATCCGGCACCGCTTCGGGAAAGAACTGCGCCGCGTGCTGGTGGACGAGCCCGCGCCGGCCGAGCCGCTCGGCTGAGCCCTAACGAAATCCGGTTTCGCCGTCCTGCGGCAGCTTCGGGCCTTTGGACACGAGTTTTTCGTGCGCCTACTCGATCGAGACGTTTGGGCAATCATCGACCCAAGGGCCGGCCTTCCGGTGCGGCCCAATGAACGGCGTTGCGCAGAATCTGCCTAACGACCGGGTGAGAATAGATCGGGTAGATCTCGTGGCCGGGTCGGAAATAGAAGATCTTACCGTTGCCGCGCTTCCAGGTGCAGCCGCTCCGGAAGACTTCGCCGCCTTCAAACCAGGAGAGGAAAACAATTTCGTCTGGCGCGGGGATGGCGAACGGCTCGCCATACATCTCGGTGTTTTCGATCTCGAAAGACTTTTCAATTCCACGCGCGATCGGGTGGCCCGGGTTGCAGACTCAGAGGCGCTCGCGTTCGCCTACCTCGCGCCACGTGAGGGAGCAACTCGTGCCCATCAGGCGTTTGACGTTGCAACCTCCAAGGCCGGGTCTTCGCGGAGACCTTGCGCGATGCAATGGTGCATTCCGTCGGGATAAATCCCGGCCACAATCGCGTTCTCCTGCTCGTGCACGTTCTCGCCCAGAGCGTGACGCGGATGCGATCAGGCATAAGGAAAGAAGGGATGAATCAGGAAAGCAGGAAAGCAGGAAAAAGGCATGATCATCCTGACACGCCCTTGTTCTTCAACTTCCTGCTTTCCTGCTTTCTTGATTCCATTTTTGGAAATGCGGAATGACGGGCGACCCGTGCCAATGCCTGCTGGAGCAGATCGCGCCCCGGCGGAATCCGGTGCCAGGGGGACGCGCCTGAGGGATGAGGCAGGGGGATGAGATCGAATAATTGCCCGGCCCGACGAACGCGAAAACTTTGACCGATGATGGTGTCGAGTTTCGCCACCGGAATGAACTGCGCGATCGCGAGTTTGCCGACCGGAATGACAAGGCGCGGACGCAGGATTTCGAGCTCGCGCTCCAGCCAGGAGGAGCAGTTCG
Source organism: Spartobacteria bacterium (assembly GCA_040007175.1). GTDB lineage: Bacteria > Verrucomicrobiota > Verrucomicrobiia > Chthoniobacterales > UBA10450 > Palsa-1392. The sequence goes on along the minus strand of JBDTVP010000012.1, from coordinate 21,854 downwards.
CGATCTCCTCCGGATTCGGGACACGGTCGCTCCCGCCCGGCGCTTTGCCGGGGAAACAGCGACAGACCGCGGCAAAATATATTTTCGCGCGCACGCTCTCTTCCGTTAGGCCGGTTACCTCTTCGAACCAGCGAAAAAGCGTTTTGCCTGCGGTCCAGGCGAATGGTTTGCCGACGACCGGCTCGCGCACCCCGGGCGCCTGGCCGACGAGCAGAACTTTGCTCACGACCGCGCCCCCCGAGACCGGCGGCGGATGCATGAGCGGGCAGCGGCGGCAGTTGCGTAAACGCGCGACATGCTCGTCGAGCCGCAGTTGTTTTTGCGTCGGGGCGGCCATTCGCCTAACGACGGAAGAGAGAAAAGATCAGGCTCAGGACGATGCTGAGAATGATGCAGGTGACGATCGGAAAATAGAAACCCGACGACCCGCGCTCGATCCGGATATCGCCCGGCAACCGCCCGAGCCAGCCAGCGCCGAAGCCGCTCCAGAGCGCGAGCCCGACGAGCACAATGACCGCTCCTAGAATTACGAGCATTTTTCCGATCTCCGGCATCTGCGCAAGATTGCGCTCGCGCGGACTCGGGGCAACCGTTCTCCGCCATCCGATGAAGCTCGGCCAACTCAGCGAAGCGGCGCTTTATGCCAGTGACCTGGCCGCAGCGCGGCACTTTTATCACGAGGTCCTGGAGCTGGAGGTGGTTGCGAGCCTGACCGATCGCGGGATCGCCTTCCGTTGCGGCGAAACGGTTCTTCTGGTTTTCGATCCTTCACGGACCCGGGTGCGCGACGCGGGTGTGCCTGCGCACGGCGCCACCGGCGCGGGACATATCGCTTTCGTGATCGAGGAAAAGGAGATCGCCGGATGGCGGGAACGTCTGGCGAAGCATGGGATCGCGATCGAAGAAGAGGTGGAATGGCCGCGGGGCGATCGTTCGCTCTACTTTCGCGATCCGGCCGGCAACGTCGTGGAGCTGGCGCCGCCTGCGATGTGGCACTGACGGGCGCGGCGATTTGAACCAATGGCACGTTAAACCGCGTCCGCTTTACCCATCCTGTCATCCCGATCCGCCGAAGAACGGAGAGGGACCTCGCAACTGCAATCCGCGTTTACCGGTCGCGAGAAAACAGCGAGTGGAAGTGAGATCCCTCTCCGCGCTTCGCCGGATCGGGATGACAACACCGAGAGGGAGACGACCGACCAACTACTCTCTGAACTCGGTCACGACCAGGGTCGCATTGTGCCCGCCAAAACCGAAGGAGTTGTTGACCGCGACGCGCACTTTTTTCTCGCGCGTGACGTGCGCGGTGTAGTCGAGATCACATTCCGGATCGGGATTATCGAGATTGATCGTGGGCGGAATTTTGCCGTCGCGGATCGCCATGGCGCAGACCGCCATCTCGACCGCGCCGGCTCCGCCTAACAAGTGGCCGGTCATCGATTTGGTCGAGCTGATGGAAAGGCCGTTCTTGGCGTAATCGCCGAAGACGGATTTGATCGCGCGGGTTTCGCAGATGTCGCCGAGACCGGTCGAAGTCGCGTGCGCATTGACGTAAGAGACGTCGGTGGGATTCACGCCGGCGTGCTTGAGCGCCATCTTCATCGCGCGGGCCGCGCCTTCGCCGTCGGGCGGCGGAGCGGTCATGTGATAGGCGTCGCCGGAAAGTCCGTAGCCAGAAAGTTCGCACCAGATTTTGGCGCCGCGGGCCTTGGCGTGTTCGAGTTCCTCCACCACCATGACGCCGGCGCCTTCGCCCATGACGAAGCCGTCACGATCGCGATCGAACGGGCGCGAGGCGCGCTGCGGTTCGTCGTTGCGGGTGCTGAGCGCTTTCATCGCGGAGAAACCAGCCAGGCCGACCGGGATGATCGACGATTCCGAGCCGCCGGCGAGGAAGATGTCGGCGTCGCCGAACTTGATGATGCGCCACGCTTCGCCGATCGCGTTGTTCGAAGTCGCGCAGGCGGTGACGATGCACATGTTCGGCCCGCGCAATCCATATTCCATCGAGATAAGACCGCTCGCCATGTTGCTGATCAGCATCGGGATGGTGAAGGCGGAGACGCGGCCCGGACCTTTATTAACCAGCGTGCTGTGCTGATCTTCGAGCGTTTTCAAACCGCCGATGCCGCTGCTCACGAGCACGCCAAACCGGTCGCGATCGACCTTGTCCATGTCGATGCCGGCGTCTCGCATCGCGTTTTTCGTCGCGCCCATCGCGAGATGCGAGAAACGGTCGGTTCGCTTGTGTTCCTTGGGATTATTGAAAACGGCCTTGGGATCAAAGTCCTTCACTTCGCCGGCGATGCGGCAATCGTAACCGGTCGTGTCGAAGCGCGTGATGTCGACGATCCCGCTCCGGCCCTCGAGCAGGTTTTTCCAAAAGACCTCGAGATCGTTGCCTAACGGCGTAACGACTCCCATTCCGGTGATGACGACTCTGCGATTCATGAAGAAGTGATGCGTGACAAGAGGGCTGGGCGCGGCGATTTCCGGTTACTTGTCACTCAACACCGGTCACTTGTCACTCTCCGTCACCGCGTGCCCATCCCGACGCTCTGGACGGTCTGGAACAATTTGCCTTCGGTCTTAATCGACGGCGCGATGATGATTTCGGTTTGCTGGAATTCCGGGAGAGTGCTGGCGCCGACGTTGCCCATGCAGGTGGTGATGGCGCCGACCAGGTTTTGGCTGCCGTCATCGACTTCGGCCGGGCCGAACAGGATCTGCTTGAGCGAGCCGGTGGCGCCGACTTTGATGCGCGTGCCGCGCGGGAGATTTGCGTGTGGCGTCGCCATGCCCCAATGGTAGCCGCTTCCGGGCGACTCGTAGGCTTTGGCAAAAGCGCTTCCGACCATGACCGCGTCCGCGCCGCAGGCGAGCGCCTTGCAGACGTCGCCGCCTTTGCTCATCCCGCCATCGGTGATGATGGGAACGTAGCGCGCACTTTTCTTGAAATAGGCATCACGCGCCGCGGCGCAATCGACCGTCGCGGTCACCTGCGGTACGCCGAGACCGAGCACGCCGCGCGAAGTGCAGGCCGCGCCCGGACCGACGCCGATCAGGACCGCGGCCGGGCCGCATTCCATGATCTCAAGCGTGGCCTCGAAGCCGACGGTGTTGCCGACGATCACGGGGATGCGCATGTCTTCGCAAAATTTTGCAAGCTCGAGCGATTTATATTCAGAGGAGACGTGACGCACGGTCGAGACGGTGCTCTGCACGACGAAAATATCCGCGCCCGCTTCCTGCGCGATTGCGCCAAAACTTTCCGCGCGCTGTGGAATGGAACTGACCGCAACCGGCACGCCGGAGTCCTTGATCTCGCGAATGCGCGCCCTAATCAGATCTTCCTGCACAGGTTCCTGGTAAATTTTTTGCAGGAGCGCGGTCACGTCGGCTTTATCGGCATCGACGATTTTCTGCAAAACTTCCTGCGGATTTTTGTAGCGACATTGCACGCCTTCGAGATTGAGCACGGCGAGGCCCCCAAGTTTCCCCATCGCGATCGCGAACTGCACATCGACCACGCCGTCCATCGCGCTGGCCAGGATCGGGATTTTGAATTCGATCGGCGCGGCGTCGCGGCGTTGCACCCGCCAGGTGATGTCGACTTCGTTCGGGTTAATCGTGACGCGACCGGGGACGAGAGCAATCTCGTCGAAGCCATAAGTCACGCGCGCTTTTCGGTTTCGGCCAATCCACATTCCCATGATTTAAATTCGATCTAGTTTAAAACGTTCGTTCAGGCTGCCGCAGCGCGGACAACGCGGCAGAAGCGTCGTCGTCCGGTCTTCAAATTCGAAAGCGCAAATCACACACCGCAATCGGTGGCGCAGCGCCCGCTGCTCACGGCGGCGGCGATTCCACTCGCCAAATATCCAGAGGAGAAAAACTGCCGCAAGAAAAAGGAGCAGATAAATCGTGACCAGCGCGGCGAGGCTGACCCGGATCACGGCGCGCGCTCCGCCGGGGTGGGTGGCAGCTCGAGGTCGTTCCCGAACTCGAAAGTGGCGGTCGCCCAGGTTAATTCGGCGCCGGCGCCCGGACGCGGCGTCCTTTGCAAGCGGGTCGCGGCGAGCGCGGCGCGCGTCTGTTCATCCAGGGCGGGGTCACCGGAGGATTGATCGAGGAAGCGGTAACGAATCACGCCTAACGAATCGACGGCCACGCGGAAACGCGCGCTTTGCGGCGCTTCGCGCATGGAGGCACGAAATTTCAATACCGGTTGCGTCACGGCCCGGCCGCTGAGTTGATCAGAGAAACTCAGAGTGGTGGGGGCGAGGAGAGGTGGCGGGAGTTTTGGTGCAGGAGCGGTTGGGACCGGCGCCGGAGGGAGAGCAGAAGGAGCGGAAAGCGCGCGGGCTTCGTCTGGTGGCGGCTTCAAATTTGGCGGGACGGCGAGGTAGGAAGGGATGTGCGCCAGCTTCGGAAGTTGGAAGGCGCGGGCGTCAGCTGGGCGTTGGGTTTGCGAAGCGAGCGCCGGGTCTTCGGACTCGAGCCAGTTAAGAAATTCGCGCGCTTCCGGGGTAGTCGGCGCGATCACGCTGACCTGCGCGGGCGGCGGGAGAAGGGAAATCGTCGTGGGATAAACGACTTGGAAAAGATAAAAACAGAGCGCGTGCAAGCCCGCGGAAGCGAGCAGAAAACCGGCGATCGCATAACGGCGCTGGCGCGGACGTTCCCAACGGAAAAGCAAATCGCCGGTCGAAGGCGCGAGACTCGGCGCACTCACGGTTTGGCGGGCGTGGTGGCGAGGGCAACGGAGCTGATCCCGCGCTCGAGCGCGGCGTTGGTCACCGCCATGACGAGATCGTAGGAGACGAACCGGTCGGCTTTGATGATGATGGTGCGGCCTTCGCGTTTCGTTAGGTCAAGCGCCGGGCCGAGTTGCTCGAGCGTGACCTTTTGATCGCGCAAATAAATTGTCGGGTTGGGACCGCCAGTGATGCTGATGATCTGCTGGTTCGGTTGTGGCCCGAGGGTGAAACGGGAAAAGGGGACGCTGACCGAGATGCCGGGCTGGAGGACGAAGTTCGAGCTGAGGAGGAAAAAAAAGATGAGCAGGAAGACCACGTCGAGGAGGGGAAAGACGTAGAGCCAGCCGAAGCTGATCGTGCTGGTGCGCGAGAGTTTCATCTCTCGTTAGGTAAAGATCCGCCGCACAGCCTCTAGCGTTCGCTCGGCCGCGCCGCGCTTTTCTCCCGCGCCTGTTGGAAACTGATGATCTCGGCCGAGGGCGCCTGATCGGTCAACATATGGACGACCTCGATCCCGGCGCGTTCCATGTCATGGAGGAGAGTATTGACCCGGGCTGAAAGATAGCTGTAACCGACAAAAGTAGGAGTGGCCACGACCAGGCCGGCCGCGGTCGTGAGCAGGCTCTTGTAAATCCCGGTCGACAGTTCGGTCACCGTCGCATAACCGCCGTTGGAAGAAACCAGCCCAAAGGCCTCGATCATGCCGGCGACCGTGCCTAACAATCCAATGAGCGGAGCCAGGTAAGCCAGCGTGGCCAGCACGCCGAGGAAACGTTCCAGCTTCGGCACCTCGAGCTGGCCGGCTTCCTGCACGATCTCGCGCAGCTCAGCCCGCGGGGCTTCGTGCCGGATGATGGCAGCGTGAATGACCCGCGCAACCGGTCCGGGAGTGCCGGCGCATTCATGCAGCGCCTCGGCGAAATTGCGCCGCTGGACCAGATTGGAGAGGCCCTGCAGAAATTCGCCGACGTGAATGGTAGCCCGGTGAAAATAAAAAAGCCGCTCCGCGAAAACAGCAATCGAGATGATGCTGCAGACCAGAATGGGCCACATGAGCAAGCCACCCTTCTGGATGTAATCGATCATGCGAAGACCTGATAACTCCCTTTGCCATCGCTGGCAAGTAAAGAGGCTTGCGACCTAACGAGTAAAAAAACTTTAGGTGTGAGGGCGAGCGTGATTTTGTGCACTCCGGGCCTTGCTCGCGAGCGAATCGCGGGATCTCTCGAGTGCAGGTGACGCGACTTCCCATCTAGGGCGCGTGGATTGGCAACTGGGAGGTCCCTCGCCGTCTGCGCGGCTCAGGATGACAAGTAAGGGGAGGCGCGAAAGAGCGCGGAAGAGCGCGAAAGGGCAGCGAAGAATGCGGATTGGGCAGCGAAAAAACGCCCACAGACAGCTGAGTGGCGCGGGATTTTAGCGGCGCGGAGGTGGGGTCGTGCGTCCGCTCGGTCCTGCGGTGGCGGCGCCTTTCTTAGCGGTGGTTCGGCCGAGCAATCGGCCCGCGCCGTCGTAGACCGCGTAGCCGGATTGGTGACCAGCGTCGTCGTAGCTGTAGACGATCTTATTTTGCACAGAATCGTCTTTGCCCAGTTGCGTCTCCTGGGCGACGCGGCCGGCGCCGTCGTATTCGTAGAGCGTTTTGAAGCGGAGCTTGCCGTCCGGTCCGAAAATCCGACCGCGCTCGTAGCGCCCAGCGGCATCCAGTTGGTAGATCATCCTGCTCAGCTTTTTCCCGTTCTTGCCCGTGTTGGTGGCGACGGTTTGCCGGATGGAGCCGTTGGTTTCGTAAACGGTTTTCGACCCGTCCGGGTTCATCGTGACAGTCACGCGGACGGCGTCATCGGCGCCTTGGGCAAGGACGTTCAAGCTGCCGCCGATGTAGAAGAAGCAACCGAAAAGAAGCCAAAGAGAGCGAAACATAGACAGGGCCGGAAAGTTACGAAGCCAAAGAAAAGGACGCAAACGGGCATTTATTTTATTGACCGAGGAAAAATGGAGTGGTTTAAAGTGGGGGGAAGTGGATTAATCTGGTTCAATTCTCCTGCGCATGGAAAAGCCCTCTTCATCTTCAAGTTTCTACGCCGGAGAATTTCGTCATCAACTCGATGACAAACACCGTATTACCATCCCTTCGCGCTGGCGGCGGAATGGCGCGACCGAGGAGTTCATCATCGTCCCGGAACCGAACGGCCAATTCCTTCTCGTGATGTCGCCGCAGGAATTTGAGCGTATCGGCGCCGCGGCGGAGAATAACCCCGACATTCCTCCTCGCGATGCGCGCATCTATTTGCGGCAACTTCATTCCCAGGCGCAACATGGCGCCTCCGACAAGCAGGGTCGACTCCTCCTCTCGGACGATCTCTGCAAGCGGCTCGACCTGAAAGGCGAGGTCGTCCTCGTCGGCGGTCGCGGTCGTTTTGAAATTTGGAACCAGGCCCGGCGGCAGCGCGCGCACGCCGAAGAACATCCCACTTACCAGCACGTGGCCAGCGCGGTCGGACTTTAAGAGACGTGAATGCATTGTTATTTGAGCGGCCCATCCGGTTCGCGACCGGTCCGCTCCTGATCAACGAGGAGGCGCAGGACATGGAGGATTTTACCTATCACCGGCCGGTGCTCGCGACGGAGGCGATCGAACTGCTGGCGCCGCGTCCCGGTTCCCTCATCCTCGACGGCACCTGCGGCGGCGGCGGCCATACCGAAGCCATTCTCGACACCGGCGCCGACGTCCTTGCGCTCGATCAGGATCCCGACGCGCTCGAGTTCGCGAGCGCGCGCCTAACGAACTTCGGCCGGCGGGTCACGCTGCGCCAGGCAAATTTCCGCGAAGCCGGCCGGGTCCTCGACGAGCTCGGGGTGGCGCAAATCGGCGGCGCGATTCTCGATCTCGGGGTCTCGTCGCGCCAGCTGGAGAACGCCGAGCGCGGTTTCAGCCTGATGCGCAACGGCCCGCTCGATATGCGGATGGATCCGCGGCGGGAATTAACCGCCGCCGCCGTCGTCAACACCTACACGGAGGATGAGCTGATCCGCATTTTCCGCGAGTATGGCGAAGAACCGGCCGCGCGCCGCATCGCGACCCAGATGGTGAAGCTGCGCAAGGATGCGCCCATCCACGAGACGCTCGCCCTGGCCAAGGCGGTCGAAAAAATCGTTGGCCGGCACGGACGCCGCCATCCCGCGACGCAGGTCTTTCAAGCGTTGCGGATGGAAGTGAACGACGAACTCGGCGCGCTCGCGGCCGGGCTCCTCGCGCTGACCAGCCGGCTCGAAGCGGGCGGCCGGATCGCGGTCATCAGCTTTCACTCGCTCGAAGATCGGATCGTGAAAAATTTCTTCCGCGACCGCAGCCGCGAATGGCTCGACCGCCCGGAGTGGCCCGAGCCCCGGCCAAATCCGGACTACTCGCTCCGGCTCATCACCTCGAAACCGCTCGAGCCCGATGCGGCCGAACAACGCGCCAACCCGCGTGCGCGCAGCGCCAAGTTGCGCGTCGCCGAAAGGATCGGATGAACCGCCGGCGCCGCAAAAATTTGAACCCGATCGACGCGCCCTCGCTCGCGCGCTGGATCGTGATCGTCACGTTTCTTGCCGCGACCGGGCTGAGCTACGTCTACCTCAGCGTCCAGCTCCATCACCAGGGCGTGGAGCGGCGGTTGCTCGAGCAGGAGCTGGTCGAGACCCGGATGCAAAACGAGGACGCCAAGGTGCAGATGGCCGCGCTCACCTCGCGCGTCGCGCTGCAGCGGCGCTTGAAAGAGGGCTACCTGAAGATGGTCCCGATCGCCGAGCAAAACATCGTTAGGCTAAACTCGTCGGCGCGCCCTTCCGGGGACGATGAAGTGCAGCCGGTCGTGAACCGGGGAGACGGCCAATGAAATGGAATGGCCGGACTCGTTGCGCGCTGGTTTGCGTTTTCTTCGCGCTCCTCTTCAGCATTTTTTCCTGGCGGCTGATCTATCTGCAGATGGTGCAGCACGATTATTACACCAAGATCGCGGCCGAGCGGAATGTCGGGCGCGACGTCATCCCGGCGGAGCGCGGCGCGATCTTCGACGCCCAGAATGAAATCCTGGCGCAGAATGTTCCCGTCGCCACGGTCGTGGCCGATGCCAGCCTGATTACCGATGCCGCCGTGCTCGTCCCACTCGTGGCCCAGCACCTGCAACTTCCGCCTAACGAGGTCGCGGAGAAGATCGAAACCGGCCGGCGCTACATTGTTTTGAAACGGGAAGTCCCGGAGTCCGACGCGCGTGCGCTCGAAGGCGCGTTGAAAGTCGCGAAGCTGCGCGGCATTCGTTGCGAGCGCGGGACGATCCGGGTCTATCCGAACGGGCCGATGCTTTGCCACGTGATCGGGTTCACCGATGTGCACCAGCGCGGCATCCAGGGCGTCGAGAAATCGATGGAGCAATACCTGGGCGGCGAGGACGGTTATCGTTACGTCGAGCACGACGCGCAGGGGCGCGAGATCGTCCTCTATCGCGGCCTGGAACACGAACCGCGCAACGGTTTTCAAGTCCATCTCACGATCAATCTCAATCTCCAGGCGATCGTCGAGGAAGAGCTCGACGCCGCCATGCGCGAGTTCACCCCGGACAAGGCGACCATCATCCTGATGCGGCCGGAGACGGGCGAGATTCTCGCCATGGCCAATCGGCCTAACTATGACCTCAATCTCCGCGCCGAGGCCAAGCCGGAGGAGAAGATCAATCGCGCCATCCTCGACCTGATGGAGCCCGGTTCGACCTTCAAGATCGTGACCGCGGCAGCCGCGCTCAACGAAAAGAAAGTGCGGTTGGATTCGATGGTTTTCTGCGAGAACGGCGTCTGGAACATCGGTGGCCGGCCTCTCCACGATCACGGGCACAAAGGTTACGGCGACCTGAGCGTGCAGGACATCCTGGTCCATTCGAGTAACATCGGCGCGGCCAAGCTGGCCGTGATGCTTGGGGAACAGAAGTTCTACGAATACATTCGCCGTTTCGGTTTTGGCGATCGCACCGGGATCGAGTTGCCGGGCGAAATCAGCGGGCTGGTCCACGCGCCGAAGACCTGGAGCAAGATCTCGATTACCCGCATCCCGATGGGACAGGAAGTCGGGGTCACGCCGTTGCAGATGGTGATGGCGATGGCGACGATCGCGAACGGCGGCCAACTGGTGCAACCGCGGATCGTGAAATCCATCATCGACGACCAGGGAAACACGATTACCCCTTTCAAAACGCTTCCCGTTAGGCAAGTCGTCTCGCGCGAGACGGCGGCGCAGATCTCCCTCGCTTTGCGCGGAGTCGTGAGTAAACGCGGGACGGCCGCGGAAGCCGCCGTTCCCGGTTTTGTGATCGCGGGTAAGACCGGCACCGCCCAAAAAGCCGCGCCCGGGGGCGGCTACGAAAAGAACAAGTATGTCGTTTCCTTCAGCGGTTTCCTGCCCGCGGATAACCCGGCGTTCGTCGCCCTCGTCGTGCTCGACAACGCGCATCCCAAGGACCCGGCCCTGAATTACGGCGGCACCGTCGCCGGACCAATTTTTTCCCGCGTCGCCGAGAGAGCGGCGCAGTATCTCGATCTTGAGCCGCATGAGGAAGAAGGAACGCCAGCCGCGGCAGGACGAGTCGCCTTAACTAATGCCCATCGCTAAGTTCCCGCGCCTCGCGTGTCCACACCTCATGCAGCTCAAACTTCTCGCGGAATCAATCCCAGTGCGCGAAATCCTGGGACCGCTCGACCGAGAGGTCGACGGCATCTTCTACGATTCGCGCCGGGTCCAGAAAAACGGCCTCTACGTCGCAGTCCGTGGCGCGCATTTTGACGGCCACAAATTCACCGAACAAGCGATCGAGAGAGGCGCGTCGGCGATCGTGGTGGAACGCCCGGAGTCGCATTCCCGCGCGACCTCGATCGTGGTCGCGGATAGCCGCGTCGCCCTGGCCGATCTGGCCTTCACCTTTTTCAAAAAACCGGCCCTGCGTTTAAAAATGGCCGGCGTCACCGGGACGAACGGCAAGACGACGACCAGCTTTCTGCTCAAGCACATTTGCGAATCCGCCGGCCTGCGCAGCGGCTTGATCGGCACCGTCCGCTATGAGATCGGCGAGCGCGTTTTGCCCGCCACCCGGACGACGCCTGAGTCGGTCGATCTCCAGGAACTTCTCTCGCAAATGGCCGGCGCCAGTTGCCAGGCCGCGATCATGGAAGTCTCCTCCCACGCCCTCGCCCAGGAGCGCACGCGCGGGCTGGAATGGGACGTCGCGATCTTCACCAATCTCACCCAGGACCATCTCGATTTTCACCAGACCATGGCGAACTATTTCGAGTCGAAAGCGCTTCTCTTCACCGGGCTGAGCCAACAGCCTAACAAGAAGGAAGCGGCCGCGGTGATCAACATCGACGATCCTTACGGCGAGAAACTGGTCAGCCGGCTCGGGCCCGACCGCCCGGTCATCACTTATGGGGTGAGTGCGCGGGCTGATTTTCGCGCCTCGAATTACCGCGCGGAATTCAGCGGCACCTCCTTCCAGCTCGATGCCTGCGGCAAGATCTACCTCGTGCGCGTGCCGCTCATCGGGCGCTTCAATGTCTCGAACACGCTCGCCGCGCTGGCCGCGGCTCACTCGTTAGGCATCCGCCTGCGCGACGCCGTTCTTAGCCTCGCCAAATCGCCGCAAGTTCCCGGCCGGCTCGAGGCGGTCCCGGCGAAACGCCAGTTCCAGGTCTTCGTCGATTACGCGCATACCGACGACGCGCTCTTCAACGTCCTCAAGACCCTGCGCGAACTCGGTCCGCGTCGCCTCATTGTCGTCTTCGGCGCGGGCGGGGATCGCGACCAGCAGAAGCGACCGTTGATGGGCCGGGTCGCCGATCAAAACGCCGACTACAGCATCATCACCTCGGATAATCCGCGCAAAGAAGATCCCCTCGCCATCATCGAGGACGTGAAAAAGGGATTTCGTTCCAGCAACTTCGAAGCGGTCCCCGACCGCGCGGAAGCGATCGCCCACGCCATCGCCCTGGCCCAGCCGCGCGACATCATTCTCATCGCCGGGAAAGGGCACGAGGCCTACCAGGAATTCGCCGATCACACCATTCCCTTCGACGATTTGCAGATCGCCCGCCGCGCGCTCGAAAATCGCCCACTGGAGTTTCCCGAGTGAAGAAACTTTTCCCAGATAGCTTCGCAAAGTTCCGCGGCGCACACGCTTCTCCAGCAGGATTTTCGCGCTGACCATGGACCCGCTCTCACTCGATCAAATTGCGCAATTCGCCGGCGCTGCGCGGGTCAACGCCCCGGCCGTCGGCCCCGTCACCCGGCTCAGCACCGACTCGCGCACGGTCCAGCCGGGCGAATTTTTCGTCGCCTTGAGTGGAGACAATTTCGACGGCCACAAATTCGTCGCGCAGGCGAACGAACGCGGTGCGATCGGAGCGATCGTCGAAAAGAAATGGACCGGCAAACCGTCGCCGGATTTTTTCCTCCTCCGGGTCGAGGATCCGCTCGTCGCCTACCAGCAAATCGCGGCTCATTATCGCCGCTCGTTAGGCTTGAAAGTCGTTGCCATCACCGGGAGCAACGGGAAAACGAGCACGAAGGATTTCACCGCCTCGGTCCTGGCCCGGCGTTTCCGCGTGAGCAAAACGGAAGGGAATTTCAACAATCATATCGGTCTGCCGCGCACCCTGCTCGAGGCCGGCGCGCAGGACCAAATCGGGGTCTGGGAGATCGGGATGAATCATCCCGGCGAAATCGCGCCCCTTGCGCAAATCGCGCAGCCTGACGTCGCCATTATTACCAACGTTGGCATCGCGCATCTCGAATTTATGGGAACGCGCGAAGCGATCGCGCGCGAAAAAGGCGAGCTCGCCGCCGCGCTCCCGGCCGACGGCACGTTGATCTTGAACCGTGGCGACGACTTTGCCGACGCGATCGCGCAACGCACGAACGCGAAAGTGATTTTCGCCGGGATCGACGCCGGCGAAGTGCAGGCGCGGGAAGTCGTGCAAACCGCGAGCGGCGCCGAGTTCACCATCCTGGAAGGCGCGCATCGCTGTCACGCCGTCCTCCCGGTGCCTGGGCTGCACATGGTGCAGAACGCTCTTCTTGCCATCGCCGCCGGGCGCGTCTTCGGCCTCTCGCTCGAGGAATGCGCCGCCGGCCTCGCCGCCGCGCCTCTGACCAAGGCGCGTTTGCAGATCAAGGATATCGCCGGCGTCCTCTTCATCGACGACAGCTACAACGCCAATCCCGAGTCGACCAAAGCCGCCTTGCGCACCCTCGCGGAACTGGAGACCGACGGGCAGCGCATCGCCGTCCTCGGGCAAATGGCCGAGCTCGGGGCGGAATCGAAACGCGGCCACCAAGAAGTCGGCCAGGCGGCAGCGTCTTTCGGCATCGATCGCCTCATCAGCCTCGGGGAAGGCTCGGCCGAGATCGCGACCGCCGCAGCTGGCGCTGGCCTAACGAAAAGCAGCACGGTCGCCTCGGTCGAGGCGGTGGCCGATCTGCTCTGCGAGATCGCGCGTCCGGGTGATCTCGTGCTCGTCAAAGGCAGCCGCGCGGCCCGGACCGAGCGGGTCCTGGAGGAATTTGCGAAACGCCAGCTGGAGACCCACTGCGCGTCATGATGTTCTTCCTGCATCGCCTGGCGGAGGACTTCAAAGGCTTCAATGTTTTTTACTACGTCACCTTCCGCGCCGTCCTCGCGGCCATCACCGCTTTTGCGATCTCGTTGCTCTGCGGGAATTTCATCATCCGGAAATTAATTTCGCTCAAGATCGGCCAACCCATCCGGACCGCGGCGGAAGTGCGGCACCTCGCGGAACTCCACGGTGGCAAACAAGGCACGCCGACGATGGGGGGCGTGCTCGTCATCGGCTCCGTCGTGGTCGCTTCCGTCGCCTGGGCCCGGCCAGATAACCCGTTCGTCTGGCTCGTCCTCTTCTGCATGGTCTACCTCGGCGTGCTCGGCTTCGTCGATGACTACCTCAAGGTGACAAAGAAAAAATCCGACGGGATCAGCGGCCGCCTCAAGTTGGTCTTCCAGGTCATCCTCGCTGGGATCGTGACCGCGTTTTTCCTCCTCAATCCGCTCATCGAAGTGCAGGCGCGCGCGCTCTATCTGCCGTTTTTCAAGCTGCCGGTGATTGCGAACATGGGCATCTTCACTTTCTTCTTTTTCGCTCTCGTCATTGTCGGCGCCTCGAACGCCGTCAACCTAACCGACGGCCTCGACGGCCTCGCGATTGGCTGCACCATCACGGTCGCTTTCGCCTACGCTTTGCTCTCCTACGCCGGCGGAAATTTTCGCCTCGCGCAATATTTGCAGGTTCCCTTTTATCCCTTCTCCGGCGAGCTCACGGTGGTCTGCGCTGCGCTCATCGGCGCCGGTCTCGGCTTTCTCTGGTTCAACTGTCACCCGGCCAAAGTTTTCATGGGCGACACCGGCTCGCTCGCGATCGGCGGGATGATCGGGGTGGTCGCGATTTGTTGTAAACAAGAGCTCCTCCTCGCGGTCGTGGGCGGCGTCTTCGTGATCGAAGCCGTTTCCGTCATCCTCCAGGTGCTGAGTTTTAAACTGACCGGGAAACGGCTTTTCGCGATGTCGCCGATCCATCACCACTTCGAGTTGAGCGGCTGGAAGGAAAACACCGTCATCGTTAGGTTCTGGATTCTCTCGATCATCTTCGCGCTCCTCGGCCTCGCCACTCTGAAACTGCGATGACCCCCGACTACAAAAACAAAAACGTCGCGGTGCTCGGCGCGGGCCGGAGCGGAAAAGCGGCCGCCCTTTTGCTCGCTGAGGAAGGCGCAAAAGTGACGATGCTGGATAGCGCCCCAGAGGAAAAACTCGCCGGCCTCGAGCCGCTGCGCGCGCGCGGCGTTTATCTGCTTTGCGGTCCGCTCGCCGAGGAAGACCCGGCCGTCTACGACCTCGGAGTGTTGAGCCCCGGGATCGATCCGGAGCTCGCTCTGGCCCGGAATTTTTCACGCAAAAACATCCCGACGATCGGCGAGCTCGAGCTCGGCTGGCAGTTCAGCCGCGTGCCGGTGATCGGCATCACCGGGACGAACGGCAAGACGACCACGACGGAATTGATCTCGCAAATGCTGAGCGCTTGCGGGCAGCGCACCATCGCCTGCGGCAACATCGGCAAGCCGCTCGTCGAAGCCGCGCGCGAGAGCGACGACCTGGCGGTCCTGACCGTGGAAGTGAGTTCATTCCAGCTCGAGACGATCCGCGAATTTCATCCTGAGATCAGCGTCTGGCTCAACTTCGCGCCTGACCATCTCGATCGTTATCCCTCCATTCGCGAATACCGCGAAGCGAAGCTGCGCATCTTTGAAAATCAGACTGCCACTGACACCGCGGTCCTGAACGTGGCCGAGGATCTGCCCGGCTTGAAGGCGCAGGTCACCACCTTTAGTGCCTGGACGAACGATGGCGATTTTTCGTTAGGCGACGGCTGGATCGTTTATCGGCAACAGCCCGTCCTCAATCTCGCCGAGGCGCAACTGCGCGGACCGCACAACGCCGAGAACATGATGGCCGCGCTTGCCGTCGGGCGAGCCCGCGGCCTTTCCTTCGAGGAAATGGTGCCGCCGCTCTGCGCTTACCGCGCGCAATTGCACCGCCTCGAACTCATCCGCACGATTGGCGGCGTCGAGTATGTGAACGACTCGAAAGCGACCAATCTCGATGCGCTGGAGAAAGCGCTCCTCAGCGCGACCCGGCCGATCGTGCTCATCGCCGGCGGCAAGGACAAGGGCTTCGCTTTCGATTCCATCGCGCCTCTCATCGGGGAGAAAGTGCGCCACGCCATCCTCATCGGCGAGATCGCCGAGCGGGTCGCGCAGGACTGGACATCCGCCACAAAATGCGAGCTCGCGGGTTCGTTAGGCGCAGCCGTCGAGCGCGGCCAGGCCGTCGCGGCGCAGGGCGAAACGGTCCTCTTTTCTCCCGGCACCTCCTCTTTCGACATGTTTAAAAGTTACGCCGATCGCGGCGACCAATTCCGCGCCCTCGTGCGCGGCCTGCCCGATAAAAAACTATGAAAATGCCAGCACTCCTGAAACGAAAGAAACTCCATGCCGCGACCGCGCGCCGCCCGCGCGGCCTCGGGCTGCCCGGGTTGGAATACGAACAGATGGCGGAGCCGAACATGAAGCTGTCGCGCGCGCTTCTCATCGTTTTGCTTCTCCACATCGTGGCGGTCGCCGGCATCGTCGCCTTCAACACGATCAAATCACGCGAAACCGTGAACGCCGGACCGGCCGAAGTCGCCTCCGCCGCGCCCGCGGCGGTCAGCCCCGGAGCGGAACCAGCAGTGCCGGCCGTCTCCGCGGTCGCGGCCCCTAACGACACCGCGCTGGTTGTGGCCAGGACCGAAACGAAGGCTCCGGCCCGCGAGACGGAGCCGGCTCGGCCGTCGGCTGCAAAAAAATCGGACATCGCCGATTCCGGCAAGATCTACACCGTCGTTAGGGGAGACAACCCGGTGACGATCGCCCGCCACCTCAAGGTCGCGGAGGCCGACCTGCTCGAACTGAATGAAATCACCGACCCACGGAAGCTGCAGATCGGCCAGAAGCTGCGCATCCCAGCCGAAACAATCGCGATGAAACACAAGGCATCGGACTAAGCCACCGCACCTAACGAAAAGCACTGATGCATCGGAAGAGCGCCTACATTTTATTCCTCGCGGTCCTCGGCCTGCTCGCGATCGGGATTGTTGTGCTCTTCAGCACCGGCGCCTTCGCGCGGGATAGTCACGGCGACGTTTATTTTTACGTGCGCAAACACGCCCTCTGGCTCGGGATCGGCCTCGTCGCCTGTTCCCTCGCCGCGCTGGTTGATTACCATTTTTGGCAGCGGACCTGGTGGATCTGGTTTGCCTGCGCGCTGGTTGGGCTGGCCCTCTGTTTTCTCCCGCCCTTCCGGCACAAGATCAATGGCTCCTGGCGCTGGCTCGAATTCCACGGCATCACCTGCCAGCCCTCCGAGTTTGCCAAGATCGCGGCCGTTTTTTTCCTCGCCTATTGGTTTTCGCGTTTTGAACCGCAGAGCAAACAGCTCTGGCGCGGTTTTGTTTTGCCGATGGCGACGATCGGCCTGCTTATCGCGCTCATCATTACCGAAGTCGACCTCGGGACGACGGTCCTGATCGGCGCGACCACTTTCGTTGTCATGTTCATCGCCGGGACCAACCTCATCCTGCTCGGCACTCTCTCGTTAGGCGGAGTCGCCTCCATTCTTTATCTTGCCACGCACATCGCGGAACGAAACGGCCGCCTGATGGCCTTTCTCCACCCGGAACAGTACAAACTGACCGCCGGCCTGCAGCAGTTGCAAGCTCTGATCGCCTGGGGCAGCGGCGGAATCGAAGGCCTTGGGCTCGGCAATGGCCGGCAGAAAATGTCTTACCTGCCCTTTGCTCACACCGATTTCATTTTCCCGATCGTGGGTGAGGAACTGGGGCTGCGTTTCAGCTTGCTCGTCGTTTTCCTTTTCGTCGTCATCATCATTTG
Organism: Spartobacteria bacterium; assembly: GCA_040007175.1. GTDB lineage: Bacteria > Verrucomicrobiota > Verrucomicrobiia > Chthoniobacterales > UBA10450 > Palsa-1392. The sequence goes on along the minus strand of JBDTVP010000012.1, from coordinate 4,568 downwards.
CGGGATGACGATCGCGCTCCATGCGCGCGATCGTTTCGGTCTTCTTCTCGCGAGCGGGATCGTTTCCCTGATCGCTTTCCAGGCCGCGATCAACATTGGAGTCGTGACCTCGCTCCTGCCTAACAAGGGGCTGCCGCTCCCCTTCGTCAGCTACGGCGGTTCGAATCTTGTCGTGGCGCTTTTCGCGGTTGGGCTTCTCTTGAATATCTACCGGCAGGGCGTGCTCGAGCCCGCCCCCAAGAAGGAAATGGCCACGATGCGGGTGCGAGTCACCCCACGAATCTGATGGAAACGACAGGCGCGATTTATCCGGGTGGCGCACACGTCTCGTGTGCTGGTCGCGGTGTCTCACCGCGACGAACTTTCTATGGCAACGAAATCGTTAGGATACACTCCGCCTCCGTCGAAAAGCCCGCGACGGTGGGATACCGTCGCCAGCACGCGAGACGCGTGCGCTACCCGAAGTCAGTCGCCGGGCGTGAAGGAGGGTTTGCCCTATGAACGCCGTCATCGCATGTGGAGGAACCGGCGGGCATCTCTTTCCCGGGTTGGCCGTAGCCGAGGTGCTGCGGGAGCGCGGGCACGAGGTGCTCGTCTTTATTTCCGAAAAGGAGATCGACAGCCTCGCGGTCGAAGGCCGGACCGAATTCCGTTTCGAAAAGCTTCCGACCGTCGCGCTCCCATCGCCCTTCTCGCCGGCCATTCTTGCGTTCGTTAGGCGGTTTAACGAGAGTCTTTCCCAGTGCCGCAGGATTTTTCGGAGCTATCATCCGGACGTTGTCCTCGGGATGGGCGGGTTCACCTCCACCGCGCCGGTCATCGCCGGGCGCATGCGCGGGGTCCCGACTTTCATCCACGAGTCGAACGCCTTCCCCGGCAAAGCCAACCGCCACACCGCGCGTTTCGTCCGCGCTGTTCTCCTGGGTTTTCAGGAATGCGCCACCTATTTCCCGAAAGCGCACACGGAATTTACCGGCACGCCCATTCGTTCGAGCCTGCGCCGGATCGATCGTGCGGAGGCTTTGGAAAAACTCGGCCTGCGTCCGGGAATACCAACCCTGCTCGTGATGGGCGGGAGCCAGGGCGCGAGCGGCATCAACCAGGGCTTGATCAAGGCCCTGCCCGCGCTGCAAGGGGTCAGGCTTCAGGTGATCCATCTCTCCGGGAGCCGCGACGAACGTTTGCTCGAGGATAATTACCGGCGCGACAACATTCCGGCCCACGTCGCCGCCTTCCATCACCGAATGGAGGAAGTTTATAGCGCGGCGGATTTCGCGATTGCGCGCTCCGGCGCGGCCAGTCTCTCGGAGCTGGCAGCCTACGCGCTGCCTTCGGTCCTCGTGCCTTATCCCTACGCGGCCGACGATCATCAGACGCGCAACGCCGAGGTATTCGTTAGGGCAAATGCCGCCTTGTTGATCAAGGAAGTGGAATTGTCGGGCGATCTGCTCGGCCAGAAGATCCGCGAGCTACTCGGTGATCCCGCCACTTTGCGCACGATGTCGGCCAACGTGGAAGCGTTGGCGCCGAAAGACGCGGCCAGGTTGGTCGTCGAAACGATGGAAAGATACAGTCAGCCTCATGATGCCGTCGCCGCCTGATCTCGACCTGCAAAAGTTCCTTACCGAGGAACGGCACGCGATTCATTTGATCGGCGTTGCCGGGAGCGGGATGAGCGGGATCGCCGCCATTCTGCTCGAGCTCGGCCACGACGTGCGCGGCTCGGACAAGGCGCGCACGCTCGAGACGGAACGGCTCAAGCAGCTCGGTCTGCGTTTTTTTTCCCCGCACCAGGCGGAGGACGCGGCCGATGCGGAGCTGGTCGTCTTTTCCTCGGCGATCAAGGACGAGAATCCGATCATGGCCGGCTCGCGCGCGCGCGGCATTCCCACTGTGAGGCGGGCCGAGGCGCTGGCCGCGATCATGCACGGCAAACGCGGAATCATCATCGCCGGGATGCACGGAAAGACGACCACTTCGGCGCTGGCGGCGCACGTTCTACGCGGCGGCGGTTTGCATCCGTCGCATTACGTCGGCGCGGAAATTCCGATTCTCGGGAGCAACGCGCACTGGGATGCGCGCGGCGAATATTTTGTCGCGGAAGGGGACGAAAGCGACGGCACGCTGCAGCTTTTCCATCCCGAGCACGCGCTGGTGCTTAACGTCGAGGAGGAACATCTCGATTATTACAAGGACCTCGCGGCGATCGAGGTCGTCTTCGCCAAACTCCTCCGCCAAACCCGGGGCATGGTCTTTTATTGCATCGACGATCTGCATGCGTCGCGGATGTGCGGGAAGCGCCCGCGCGCCATTTCCTACGGCTTCGGGGCGGAGGCGCGTTATCGCGCGACCGGTCTCGAACTGCACGATTTCGCGGCTGCTTTTTGCGTTCAGCGCGGTGGCGAAAAACTGGGCGACGCGACTTTGAGCGTGCCCGGGAAACATAATGTGAGCAACGCGCTCGGCGTCATCGCGCTCGCCACCGAGCTCGGGATTCCGTTTGAGAAAATCGCCAAGTCGTTAGGCACATTCCGCCACGCCCGCCGCCGTTTTGAGATCAAATACCAGAGCGAGCGCTTTCTCCTGGTCGATGATTACGCGCATCATCCGACCGAGATTCGCGCCACCCTCGCGACCGCGCGCACGGCCGGGCGGAAGCGAGTCCTGACCATGTTTCAGCCGCATCGTTATTCCCGGACCCAGGCTTTGCGGAAGGAATTCGGCAGCGCCTTCGATGATGCCGACCATGTCGTGATCACGGATATCTACGCCGCCAGCGAAGTCGCTCTGCCCGGAGTGAGCGGCCAGACGATTGCCGACGCGATTGCGGAGCATGGGCATCGCGGCGTTTCCTACCAGCCGCGGCTCGATTTGCTCCACGGCCAGCTCGGTCAAATGCTGGCGGAAGGCGATCTCGTCCTCAGCCTCGGCGCGGGCAATGTGCACGAGCAACTGGCCAAGCTCGCCGCGGAATTGGTCATCGCCGAGCGCTTGAAAGAGATCGTCGGGCCGGAGGGAGACGTTAGACTCTCCGAACCGCTGGCCAAACACACGACTCTGCGGGTGGGCGGCCCGGCGCAATTCTGGGTCGAGCCTCGGACCGAGGAAGCTTTCGCGAAACTGATCCGATATTGTCGGCGCGAAAACCTGCCGCTCTTCGTCATCGGGCGCGGCTCAAATTTACTCGTCCGCGACGGCGGAATTCGCGGCGTGGTGGTGCATCCGAGCGGAGGCGAGTTCGACAAAGTAGAAGCGTCCGGGTTGGAAGTGACGGCCGGCGTCGGCGCGAAATTAAAACAGGTCGCCTATGCGGGGAAAGCGGCCGGGATCGGCGGGTTCGAATGGATGGAAGGAATCCCGGGCGCGGTCGGTGGCGGCTTGAAGATGAATGCCGGGGCGATGGGCGTACAGACCTTCGACCAGGTGGTGAGCGTCCGATATCTTGATCGCGAGGGCGAAGTGCAAGAGAAGACGCCGGCTGAGCTGGAAGTGCACTATCGGCACGTGCCGTCGCTCGACGAAAACTTTGCTATCTCCGCTGTTTTTCGCGGCGAAAAATCTTCCGCTGCAGAGATCGTTAGGCGACTGGACGAATCGCAGGAGAAGCGGCGCGCCACCCAGCCGGCCGCGAAAAGTGCCGGCTGCATTTTCAAGAACCCCGCCGCCTGTCCGGCCGGCAAACTGGTCGACGAGCTGGGGCTGAAAAACCTGCGGGTAGGGGACGCGCGCGTCTCAGAAGTGCATGGAAATTTCATCATCAACGAAGGCGCCGCGACGGCCGGCGAAGTCCTGGAGTTAATCGGAAAAATCCAAGCGACGGCGCGGCAGAAACGCGGGATCGAGCTCGAAACCGAAGTCCAGATCGTGGGGGACGCGACATGAGAGCACTCCCCATCTGTCGTCCATCGGAGATAGCGCCATGATCGAACTCGCCCACAAAAAGATCGCCGTCTTGAAAGGCGGCCCGAGCTCGGAGCGCGCAGTCTCGCTCGCGACTGGCGCCGGTATGGCCAAGGCGCTCCGCTCGTTAGGCGCAGAAGTCACCGAAGTGGACGTGGAAAACGCGGAGTTCGTTTTGCCTAACGACATAGAACTGGCGGTCATCGCACTGCACGGCACTTTCGGCGAGGACGGCCAGTTGCAGCAGATCTTGGAAGATCGTGGCGTTCCTTACACCGGGGAAGGCGTGGCCGAGAGCCGACTCGCCTTCGACAAGATCGCTTCCAAGAAGAAATTCAGCCAGCACGGCGTCGCCACGCCGCACTGGCAAATCATCCAGGCCGGCGAAACGCCCTCGCTCCCCTTGCCCTACGTGATCAAAGCCCCGCGCCAGGGCTCGACCGTTGGCGTCTATATTGTAAAGGAGGAGGACAAAGTCGCCGCCTCGCTCAGTGAAGCGGCGAAGTACGACCGCGAGTTGCTGATCGAGCAATTCATCCCCGGGCGCGAGCTCACCATCGGCGTTCTCGGCGACCTCGCGCTTCCCGTGCTCGAGATCATCCCGAAGAGCGGCTTTTACGATTTCAACGACAAGTATCCCTTTCTCAATCCGCAGGGCGGCGGCGGCG
>JBDTVP010000011.1:0-50705 GCA_040007175.1 Spartobacteria bacterium | reverse complement strand
GAGGCCAGTAAATGAGCGCGAAAGTTTTAACCGTCGCCGCCGCGAAAGAGGCGAAAATCAATTTAATCGAGAACGGTCGTGGCACCCAGGCGATGCATGACGCCGTCGTCGCGATGCGCGCGGCACGCCGTTCCGGTTCGGCTAACACCAAGACGAAAGCCGACGTGAACCTTTCCGGCGCGAAACCGTGGCGCCAAAAAGGCACCGGCCGGGCGCGTGCCGGTTATAAATCGTCCGTCATCTGGCGCGGTGGTGGTGTCGTGTTCGGCCCGAAACCGCGCGATTACACCAAGAAAGTTTCGAAGACCGTCCGCCGCCTCGCTTTCCAGAAAGCTCTGAGCGAGCGGATCAACGCCGGCGACGTCCTGACCGTCGACAGTTTCAGCGTGAAAGAGCCGAAGACAAAAGCGTTCGTGAGCCTGGTCAAGGGCCACACCGACGCGAAGAAAGTCCTGCTCATCTCCGATTCGTTTGAAGAAACTTTCTACCGCTCCGCGCGCAACGTGCGGCCGGTCCTGCTCGCAACTGCGGGCGACGTGAACACCGAGCAATTGCTCGCGTTCGACAAAATCATTGTGACTGGCAGCGCGCTCGCGCAGCTGGCGGAAAGGACGACCCGCTCATGAACGAGCCCTACGATTTAATCCAGACGGTGCAGCTGACCGAGAAGGCCTCGCTCCTAAGCGAAAAGCTCAATCAGTATGTCTTCCGCGTGAACCCGCGCGCGAACAAAATCCAGATCAAGCAGGCGATCGAGATGCTCTTCAAAAAGAAGGTCGTATCCGTGAACACCTGCAATTATGCCGGCAAGAAAAAGCGCGAACGCCGCGCTGATTTCGGCCGTAAGCCGCACTGGAAAAAAGCCATCGTGACCCTGAAGGAAGGCGAGAAGATCGATCTCGTTTAATTAATTATGGCCATCAGAGCATATCGCCCACTTACCCCGACGCAGCGTTTTAAGACGCTCTCGACCTTTTCCGAAATCACCAAGTCGAAGCCGCATCACGGGCTGACCGAGGTGAAGAAACGCAGCGGCGGCCGCAACAACAAGGGCCGCTTGACCTCGCGTCACATCGGCGGCGGGCACAAGCAGAAATACCGCAAGGTCGATTTCAAGCGTCGCAAGCATGGCATCGCCGCCGAGGTCATCGGGATCGAGTACGATCCGAATCGCACCGCGCGCATCGCCTTGATCAAGTACGCCGATGGCGAAATGAGCTACATCCTTGCGCCAGATGGCCTAATGGCTGGGGCGAAAGTGATGTCCGGCCCTGCCGCACCTCCTGCAGTCGGAAACTCGCTCCCCTTGAGTGAGATCCCGCTTGGCTCCGGCATTCATAATATCGAGATCGCTCCCGGTCGCGGCGGCCAGGTTGCACGCAGCGCCGGTCAGCAGGCGACTCTGAGCAACCGCGAAGGCGGCTATGCGCTGGTCAGATTGCCTTCCGGCGAGATTCGCCGCATCCACGACACCTGCTGCGCGACGATGGGCCAGGTCGGCAACGTCGATCACATGAACGTGGTCAGTGGCAAAGCCGGCCGGTCACGCTGGAAGGGTGTTCGCCCGACTGTGCGCGGCATGGTCATGAACCCGATCGATCACCCGAACGGCGGTGGCCAAGGTAAATCCAAGGGTGGTGGCGGTCGCCAGCATCTGACCAGTCCGTGGGGTCAATTGGCGAAAGGCTTCAAGACGCGCTCGAAACGCAAGCCGAGCGATCGCTTCATCATGCAGGACCGTCGGGTCAACCGGAAGAAGAAGAGCTAATTTGTTATGGGCAGATCATTAAAAAAAGGACCCTTTGTCGAGCCGTATCTGCTCGAGAAGGTCGACAAGATGAACACGTCGGGCGTGAAGAAACCGATCAAGACCTGGTCGCGCCGCTCGATGGTGACCCCGGATTTTGTGGGGCACACTTTCCTCGTCCATAACGGCAAAATTTTTCAATCCGTGTTCGTGACCGAAAATATGGTCGGCCACAAACTCGGCGAGTTTTCACCTACCCGAATCTTTAAGAAGCACGGGTCGCACACCGCGAAGGTGACGAAGTAGTTCAACTGATGGTTGCGGAATGAGAGGATGAGATGAAAGTCTCCGCTCTCGTTCCCCGGCTCGCAGTTGTGTTGGGGTGCCTGACGCTGGCCGATGGGCTGGCGGCAGAAAATAGTTCTTTGTCAGATTCCAATCTTGAAAATGCAGAGGTGAGAGTGACGGCGGAAACGTTGCTCTCGCAGAATGAAACCTTGCGTAAACAGCTCTCGCTCGACCGCGAAACGCAGAAGACGTTGACCGAAAGTCTCGTCGTCTCGAACGCGGAAGCGGAATTGTTTCGCCGGAAGTTCTCTGATCTGCAATTGCGGATGGACGCGCTCGGGGTCGAATCGGTCAGTAAAGACCGGGCCAAACTCGAGCAGCGCCTGTTGAAAGCAGTGAGCGACCTGCAACTCCTGAACAAGGAGAAGGAAGCTTACCGCGAGCAGTTGCTGCAGTTGACCGAAACGATGCTGCGCTACGTGAAGAGCACGGAGAGCGCGGATCCGCAGGCCAGGGCCGAAGTGGAAGCGCAATTGCGCTCGACCAATTGGCTCCTGTCAGCGAACGACACGCCTAACGAAGAAGGCCGGCCGGACCTGATGGACGGCAAGGTCCTGAGTGTGAAAGAGGAGTGGTCGCTCGTGGTCGGCAACCTCGGGGCGCAGCAGGGAGTGAAGATCGGGATGCCGTTGCGCATTGTGCGCGGCGGGAAAACGGTCGCGACCCTCCGAGTGGTGGACGTGCGCGAGAAAATCAGCGGGGCGGTGATTCAGGAATTGGATTCGGAGAAGGTAAAAATAAAAGTTGGCGATCGTCTCCAAGTGGATGCCCGCCAGGAAATAAGTTTAAAGTAAATGCAAGTAAGCTCGACATATCGTTACGCGAAGATTTCGGCGTTCAAAGCGCGCGAAGTCACTCGTGCCATTCAGGGCCTGCCGGTTTCGGCAGCGCTCGACATTGTTGCGTTCAGCCCCAAAAAGGCGGCCGGCATGATCAGCAAAACGCTGAAGAGTGCCATCGCCAACGCGGAGAACAACGCCAACCTGCGCGTCGATGCGCTGGTCGTGAAGGAAGCGACCGTCGGCGAGGGCCCGACGATGAAGCGGATGATGACCCGGGCGCGCGGAAGCGGCAGCACGATCCGCAAACGGAGCGCTCATATCCGGATCATTTTGACCGACGAGATCGAGATTAAGACGCGCGAGAAAAAGAGCGGACAGAAGAAACGCGCGACCAACAAAAAGAATCCTCGCGCCAAGGTCGCGAAAGACACGACGGCCGCGAAAGAGGAATCGAAACCTGAAGCCGCTTCCACTGAAGCCGGCGGACAGAAAGCAGAAAGCTAATTCATGGGCCAGAAAGTTAATCCAATCGGTTTTCGTCTCGGGGTAAACCGTGACTGGCGTTCGCGCTGGTACGCTTCGCCCCAGGAAATGCCCGCGTTTTTGGCCGGTGATCTCGAGATCCGCAGTTACGTGAAGAAGAAACTCCAGTTCGCCGCGGTCGCGAAGATCATCATTGAGCGCGCCTGGAACAGCATTCGCGTGACCATCCACACCGCGCGTCCCGGTATCGTGATCGGACGCAAAGGCGCCGAGATCGAGAAGATGACCGAGGAAATCTCCAAGATGGCGCAGGGCAAACAGATCAAGATCGACATTCAGGAAATCAAGACGCCGGAACTCGACGCCCAGCTCGTAGCCGAAAACGTTGCGCTCCAGATCGAGCGCCGTATCGCTTATCGCCGCGCGATGAAAAAAGCGGTGCAGATCGCAATGGATTTTGGCGCGCAGGGGATTCGTCTGCGCAGTTCGGGCCGTTTGAATGGCGCGGAAATTTCGCGCTCAGAATGGTATCGCGAAGGCAAAGTGCCGCTCCATACCCTGCGTACGCCGATCGATTACGGCTTCGCCGAGGCGAACACCGTCTACGGCAAAATCGGGGTGAAGTGCTGGATTTGTAAGAAAGAAGAAGCGCCTGCCGCGCCGGCCAACGCGCCTGCTGCCTCGCCGGAAGCGGCCGCAGCCTAACGAATTTTTAAGGAGACACTGCCATGCCATTAATGCCCAAACGCGTAAAGTATCGCAAGACCCAGCGGGGAAGCCGCAAGGGCACGGCCTCGCGTAATCTTCGCATCGACTTCGGCGAATTCGGCCTGCAAACCCTTGAGCGCGCCTGGATCACTAACACCCAAATCGAAGCTGCTCGTGTCGCGCTGACCCGCAACATGAAGCGCAAAGGCAAACTCTGGATCCGAATTTTCCCGGACAAATCGGTTACCGGCCGTCCGCCTGAGACCCGCATGGGCAAGGGCAAAGGCCAGCCGGAATATTGGGTCGCGACGGTCAAGCCGGGCAACATTTTGTTCGAACTGGACGGCGTCCCGGAATCGATCGCGCGCGAATCGCTCCGTCTCGCGGCCGACAAGCTGCCGGTCCGGACCAAGTTTTTGACCCGCCACCACGTCGCCACCTAACGACTAACGAGAAATGAAATTTAAAGAAATCCAGGAAATGAGCTCGGATGAGCTCCTGACCAAGAAGCGCGACCTCCGCCAGGAGAGCCTCCACCTTCGTCTGCAACAGCAGAGCGGGCAGCTCGAACAGCCGAGCCGCATGCGTCTCCTGCGCCGGGAAGTCGCCCGGGTCGAGACGGTCCTCTCCGAGCGCAAGCAGTCGCAGGCCCAGCCCGCGAAAAAGAAATAATTGATCATGGACGAAGCAACTAAAACAGAGACGCCGGCAGCAGTCGCCGCCCGGGGCACGCGCAAGACGCGGGTCGGCCAGGTTATTTCCAGCGGAATGAACAAAACGATCGTGGTCCGGACAGTGACCCGCGTCCCGCACGCCACTTTCGGCAAGATTGTTAAGCAACAGAAGAAATTTTACGCGCACGATGAAGAGAGCAAAGCCAAGCCCGGCGACACGGTCCGCATCATGGAGACCCGTCCGCTGAGCAAGCTGAAGCGCTGGCGCCTGGTCGAAGTAGTGCAGTAAGGAGCAAATCATGGTTTATCTAAGATCAAGATTGGATGTGGCCGACAACAGCGGCGCGCGGATGGCGACGATGATCGGCGTGATCGGCAAAGGCGCGGCAAAGTGTGCCGGCATCGGCGACGTCATCTCGGCTAACGTGAAAGAGGCGAGTCCTACTGGAACGGTGAAAAAGGGTGAAGTGGTCCGCGCTGTTTTGGTTCGGACAAAAAAGCCGATCCGCCGCGACGACGGATCTCTCCTTCGCTTCGACAATAATGCGATCGTCATTATCGATAAGGATTTGAACCCGCGCGGCACCCGTATTTTCGGCCCGGTCGCGCGTGAACTGCGCGAACGCAAATTTATGAAGATCGTTTCGCTCGCTCCCGAAGTGTTATGAACCGGCTAACGTTTCACGTGAAAAAAGGCGATAACGTCCAGGTTATCGCTGGAAACTTCCGCGGTTCGACTGGGAAAATTCTGCAGGTCTTGCCCAAGAAAAGCCGCGTCCTGATCGAAGGCGTGCGCTTGATCAAGAAACACCTGCGCAAGTCGCAGGACAACCCCTCCGGTTCGATCGCGGAACGGGAAGGCCCGATCCACATCTCGAATGTGAAGCTGGTCGAGCGGAACGAGAAGGAACCGACCAAGAAGAAGAGCAAAACCACCAAGGCGACGAAAGAGAAGAAGACCAAAAAAGACGAGTAATCCTCGTCGTTAGGCACCTCTGGCCGTCGACATTTTTAGATCATGGAAAACGAATTTTACCGCGAATACAAAGACCGCGTCATCCCGGCGCTGCGCGAGCAGCACGGGTATAAGAACGATCATCAGATTCCGAAACTGGAGAAGGTCGTGATCAACACTTCCGTCGGTTCGCAGTCGGACGTTAAGCAGGCCCTCGAAGACGCCAAGGCCGAGCTCGCGCTCATCACTGGGCAGAAGCCGGCGGAAACGCGCGCCAAGAAAAGCATTTCTAATTTCAAGCTGCGCAAAGAACAGGCGATCGGCGCCAAAGTCACCCTCCGCGGTGAGCGTATGTATGAATTCATGGAGCGCCTGATCAAGGCCTCGCTCCCACGCATTCGCGATTTTCGCGGCGTTTCGCCGAAAGGTTTCGACGGGAACGGCAACTACACGCTGGGTGTTTCCGATCAGTCTATTTTTCCCGAAGTCGAGCTGGACAAAATCAAGCGCAACATCGGTTTTGATGTTACGATTGTGACCACCGCGGGCACAAACGAAGAGGCCAAATCGCTCCTGAGCGAACTGGGAATGCCCTTCAGCGACCGACCCAAAAAGCCCGTCGCCCAAGCCGCCTAATTTCATGAGCACTGTAACTGATCCTATTGCCGACCTTCTCGCCCGCGTGCGCAACAGCAACAACGCGCAGAAGCTCGAGATGTTTGTCCCTTACTCGAAGATCAAGAACGAAGTCATTCGGATCTTGAAGGAGGAGGGCTACATCACCGATTACGCGCTCGACACCACTGCTGCTCATCCGCGGATCAAGATCACGAATAAGATCGCCAACCGCACCAGCGCCATCACCGGCTTGAAGCGCGTCAGCCGTCCTGGCTTGCGTCGTTATGTCGGGGCGGACGAAATTCCGCGCGTCCTCGGCGGGATGGGCACGGCGATTCTTTCTACTTCGCGTGGAGTGATGTCCGGCCGCGAAGCGAAGAAACAAAAAGTCGGAGGCGAGTTACTGGCCTACATCTGGTAACCCACAAGCTATGTCACGGATTGGAAAAAAGGCGGTTGAAATTCCCGCCAAAGTAAAAGTGGACGTCGACGGTAGCGGCAAAGTCGCGGTCGAAGGCCCGAAGGGGAAACTGGACTGGACGTTGCCCAAAGGAATCAAGGCGAGCGTGGCCGACAACCAAGTGTCGTTAGTTCGCGATGCGGAGACGCGCAGCCTGAAGGCGTTGCACGGACTTTCGCGCAGCCTGGTCAACAACATGGTGATCGGCGTGAGCGAGGGCTTCACCAAAAACCTCGAGATCGAAGGCGTCGGCTTCAAGGCCGCAGTCCAGGGGAAGAATTTGAATCTCAGTCTCGGTTTTTCTCATCCGGTGCTCTTCCCGATTCCGGAAGACATCAAGATCGCCGTGACCGATAACACGAAGATCGCGATTTCTGGCACCGACAAGAAGACGGTCGGACAGGTCGCGGCTGATATTCGCGGCTACTATCCGCCTGAGCCTTACAAGGGCAAAGGTGTCCGTTATGTCGGCGAACAGATTCGCCGCAAGGAAGGCAAAACCGTTCAATAGTCATGGCTACGATTAATCGAAAAGTAATTCGCGGACGCATTCATAACCGCATTCGGCGCAAAGTCTCTGGGACCGCGGAACGTCCGCGGCTCTGCGTTTATTTTTCCGGGAAACATGTCTACGCGCAGGTCGTCGATGACGATGCGGGCCTGACTCTGGTTTCGGCTGGCACGACCGAGAAGTCACTCAGCAAAGACAAACACGCCGCTAATCTGGCGACGGCCGAGAAGGTCGGAAAATTGATCGCGGAGCGCTTGCTCGCGAAGAATATCGACAAGGCGGTTTTTGACCGGGGTGGATTCCTCTACCACGGGAAAGTAAAAGCGCTGGCCGACGCGGCGCGCGAAGGCGGACTAAAACTTTAATATGGCATACGCAGGCAACCAAGGCAGACGAAGCGACTCACGCACCACGGACCGGACGCCTCCGGCAAGAGGCGACACGACCGAGAAGGTTGTGTTCATTAACCGCTGCGCCAAGGTCGTGAAGGGTGGTCGTCGTTTCAGTTTCAGCGCGCTCATCGTGGCCGGCGATCATGACGGCAAAGTGGGCTGCGGATTCGGCAAGGCGAACGAAGTAGCGGAAGCGATTCGTAAAGCTTCCGAGGCGGCGCGCAAATCGATGGAGAAAATGTCTCTGCGCGACAACACCATTCCGCATGAAGTGATCGGGGAATTCGGCGGCGGTCGAGTCATGCTGCGCCCGGCTTCGCCTGGCACCGGTGTCATCGCCGGCGGCGGCGTGCGCGCGGTGGTCGAGGCGGTCGGGATTCGCGACGTTCTCGCCAAGTCGTTAGGCTCGAGTAATCACGCCAATGTGGTCAAGGCGACGATCGAAGCGCTCCGTGCGTTGCGCCGGCGCGATGAAATTTTGAAAACCCGCGGCATTCGCACGAACAGCAACGGTGAGGAGGCGCGGGCTCAGTCATGATCCGATTGCACAATCTGAAACCGCGCCCCGGCGCGAAGCATCGGACCAAACGGCTCGGCTGCGGCGAAAGCTCCGGCCACGGCAAAACCAGCGGCAAGGGCCACAAGGGTCAGAAGGCGCGCTCCGGCGGCAGCATTCGGCTCGGCTTCGAAGGCGGCCAGATGCCGCTCATCCGACGTCTCCCCAAGCGTGGCTTTAACAACGCCCGGTTTAAGAAGCACTACGCGCTGATCAATCTCGACGACTTGAACGACTTCGAGGCAGGCACCGTGGTAAACGAAAAAATGCTGCGCGAGTCGAAGCATATTCGCGGACACGTAGTTGGTTTGAAAATTCTCGGCCGCGGCGAATTGAAACACGGCCTCACGATCGAGGCCGATCGTTTTAGTGACTCCGCGCGGGAGAAGATCGAGAAAGCCGGTGGAACGGTGACGCTGCGTGAGCGGCCGTCCTTGACCAGCGGCAAGCGGTCCGAGGCGGGCGAAGAGAAGAAGGAATCCCCGGCTCCAGCGGCGCCCAAAGCGAAAGCAAAAGCGAAAAAAACCGCGACGAAGAAAAAGAAGACCGCTGAATAGGCGAAGCTTTAGCAGCGGACTTAGCGGATGGTTTCAGCTTTCTTAAACAGCGTCAAAATCCCGGAATTACGCCGGCGGATTTTGTTCACGCTTTTTGTCATCGTCCTCGTCCGACTGGGCGCGGCCATCACGACCCCGGGGGTGAACCCGGCGGTTTTGCAGGATTGGTTTCGGACCTCCTCTCAGAGCGGCGGCGGCGGCGTCGCAGCGCTCTTCAACCTTTTCAGTGGCGGCGCGCTTGAGAACTGCGCGATTTTTTCGCTCGGGATCATGCCCTACATCAGCGCTTCGATTATGTTGCAGCTGCTCACGGCAGTGATTCCCTCCCTCAGCCGTTTGTCGCGTGAAGATGGCGGCCGGCAGAAGATCATGCAGTACACTCGTTATGCGACGGTGGTTCTCTGCATCTTCCAGGGTTACCTGCTCGCGGTTTCTTTCCAGCACCCGGAGTCCTATCACACCATGCTCCCCGGCATCAATGAGACGACGGCGCGGCTGGGGATTCCATTGGTCGATAATCTTGGCTGGTCTTTTCGCATCATTACCGTCCTCACCCTAACGACCGGCACGCTCTTCCTCATGTGGTTGGGCGATCAGATTACCGACCGCGGTATCGGCAACGGCATCTCGCTTATCATCACGATCGGCATCGTGGCGCGCCTGCCCGCGGCCTTGGCGCAGGCTTGGAAAACCTTTGTTCCAAGTGGCGGTAACGCAAGCCAGGTCAGTCCGGCGGTCCTTGTCTTAATGGTCGCGTTTCTTTTCCTGGTCATTGCCGCGGTCATCGCGGTCACACAGGGCGTACGCAAGATTACTGTACAGTACGCGAAACGTGTCGTGGGCCGGAAAATGTACGGCGGCCAGACGCAGTACATGCCGTTAAAAGTGAACTACGCCGGTGTTATGCCGATCATTTTTGCGTGGGCCTTGCTCCTTTTCCCGACCACGATCGTGGGAATGGCTTTCCCAAATAGCCGGACGGCCCGGATGATCGCGGATGCGCTTTCCAACGGCTGGCCGCATTACGTTGTCCTCGCCGGAATGATTTTCTTCTTCAGTTATTTTTGGGTCGCAACGCAGTTTCAGCCTGCGCAGATTGCAGATGATTTAAAGAAATACGGCGGCTACATTCCAGGTGTACGCCCCGGTAAACCGACGGCGGATTTCCTCGATTTCACGATGACCCGGCTGACTTTTGCCGGCGCAATTTTCCTTACCTTGATCGCGATCCTGCCGAGTTTGTTAAGCCAAGGACTGCACGTTCCGGTCATCACCGCGCAATTTTTCGGCGGCACCAGCTTGCTCATTATTGTGGGCGTGATTCTCGACACGATGCGCCAGGTGGAGACGCACTTGATCCAGCGGCACTACGACGGGTTCCTGCGCAAGGGCCGGTTGCGTGGCCGGGCCTTCGATCGCGGAGGCGCGCGGGGCGAGACGGTGCAGCAGGGGACTTTGATGTGGCTCTACGTCGGAATCGCCGTTCTGGTCATCGGGGGCGTGGCAATTTTTCTCTACGGACGCTAGGTGAAAAGTCGCATCGTGCTCCTGGGCGCTCCGGGTTCCGGCAAAGGAACGCAGGCGGAGATGATCACACGCCATTTCGCGATTTCGGTTACGTCGCCGGGCACGATCCTGCGCCGCGAACGCGATCTGGGGACGCCGCTCGGTTTGGAAGCGGATGAGATCGCCAAACAGGGCGGCCTGGTTCCGGATGAGACGATCGTTCATTTGATCGAAGACTGGCTGAATCTGCACGGCAAAGAAGGGTTCGTGTTTGATGGCTTTCCGCGCACGGTCAAGCAGGCCGAGCGTTTGAACGAAATCCTGCAAAAGCGCGAGTCCGAGCTCGATCTCGCGATCTGGCTCGAGGTTTCTGAGGAGACGGTGCGTGATCGTATTTCCAGCCGCCTGCAGTGCCGGCGCTGCGGGTTCACCACCAGCCTAACGAGCGCAAGTTTTGCCGAACGGCCGATCTGCCCGTATTGCGAAGGACCACTTATCCGGCGCGATGACGACAACGCCGAGGTCCTAAAGACGCGTCTCGCTGAATTCAAGGGCAAGACCGAGCCGCTCCTTTCCTTTTACGAAAAAGATGATGCCTTGCATCGCATCGACGGCAACCGCGACCGCGAGGCGGTCTTCGCGGATCTCTCGGCGTTGATCGAAGAACGAACGCAATGATCCCGATCAAGTCGGCTCGGGAGATCGACAAGATGCGGCTCGCCTGCCGGACCGCTAGCGACATCCTCGAACGAGTCGGCGAACTGATCCGCCCCGGGATTTCGACCAAGGAAATCGACCAGGCCGCGGCCGACCTGATGAAAGAGGCGGGCGTGCGCAGTGCTTTTCTCGGGTATCGCCTCGGGCATCGAGTTTTTCCGGGCAACATCTGCATTTCGCTCAACGACGAAATCGTGCACGGCATCGGCAGCCAGCGCCGCATCCAGTATGGCGACATCGTGAAGATAGATATCGGTGTGATCCAGGACGGCTGGGTGGGCGATACCGCCTCGACTTTTCCGGTTGGGATGATCGATGAGCGGATCGAGAAACTTCTCGCCGTCACCCAAACGGCGCTGCAAGAGGCGATCACTTTCGCGCGGGCCGATGTGCGGCTCGGCGACCTTTGCTCCGCGATCGAAGAGGAAGCGGTGCGCCACCATTTCAGTGTGGTGCGCGAATTTGTCGGCCACGGCGTGGGCCGGAAATTACACGAAGAGCCGCAGGTGCCGAATTACGGCAAGCGCGGGAGTGGCCCACGGCTCAAGCCGGGGATGACCTTGGCGATCGAGCCGATGATTAATCTTGGCGGCGCCGGCGTCCGCCTGCTCGAGGATGGGTGGACGGTTTGTACCTCGGACGGTTTGCCATCGGCCCATTTCGAGCACACGGTTTTAATTACTAAAGACGAACCTGAAATCCTGACATGGCGCGCAAAGACGCAATTGAGGTAGAAGGCACCGTGGTCGAGCTCCTGCCGAATACGATGTTCCGGGTGGAACTGCCCAATGGGCATCGCGTCCTCGCCCACACCTCGGGAAAAATGCGGATGCACTTCATTCGCATCTTGCCAGGCGACAAAGTTATGCTAGAGGTTTCCCCTTACGATTTGTCGAAAGGGCGGATCACTTTTCGCCATCGGTAGCGCGGAGATAGGCTCCGCCTTTTTTGTCTCGTGAATTATGAAAGTTCGACCATCAGTTAAAAGACTTTGTGAAGGTTGCAAGATCGTGAAGCGCAAGAACGTGGTGCGCGTGATCTGCGACAAAAACCCGCGTCATAAACAGCGCCAGGGTTAGGAGAAATTTATGCCCAGATTGTTAGGAGTTGAAATCCCAGCCGATAAACGCATCGAAGCGTCGTTGACTTACATCTACGGCGTCGGCCCGAGCACCGCCAAGCGCGTCCTCGAGCAGACCAATATCGATCCCAACCTGCGGGCGAAGGATCTGACCCCGCAGCAGATTAACGAGATCATCCAGATGATCACGCACAACAAGCTGCCGATCGAAGGCGATCTCCGCCGGGAAACTCAGAGTAACCTGAAACGACTCCAGGCGATCAATTGTTATCGTGGCATCCGGCATCGCCGTGGATTGCCAGTGCGCGGGCAGCGCACCTCGACCAACGCGCGGACCCGTAAAGGCCCGCGCAAAACGGTCGGTGTCATCCGCAACAAGGATGCGAAAGCAGGAAAAGTTTAACCTAACGAACTGACATGGCCGAAGATTCCGAAAACCAAAACCCAGCCGAGGCGCCCGCTCCCGAGGAGCCGAAGACAAGTGCACCTGCCGAGCAAAGCGCCGCCCCTGTGAGCGAGACTCCGGCGGCTGAAGCACCCGCCACCGACCAGCCGGCTGACGCTCCTGCGAGCACCGAAGCAGCGCCCGCGAAACCAAAGGTCAAGGCGGCCAAGAAGTCCAAGAAAGCGGACGCTCCCGCGGCCGAAGCGCCAAAGGAAAATCTTTCCCTCGACCCGAACGACATCGAAAAACCGAAGATCGTCAAAGCCAAGGGAAGTAAGAATATTTACTCCGGCTTCGCGCACGTTCTCTCCACCTTTAACAACACCATTGTCACCATCACCGACCTTAACGGAAACGTGATCGGCTGGTCGAGCGCGGGCAAAGTCGGTTTCAAAGGCTCGCGCAAAAGCACGGCCTATGCGGCGCAGATGGTCGCGCAGGATGCTTCTCGGCAGGCGATGGGCCACGGTCTGAAGGAAGTCGAAGTTCTCGTTAGGGGACCAGGCGCCGGACGCGAGTCCGCTGTCCGTGCCCTGCAGGCGATCGGCCTCGATCTCACCGTCATCCGCGACGTGACCCCTGTCCCGCACAACGGTTGCCGGCCGCCGAAACAGCGCCGCGTCTGATTCTTATCACTCCTTACCAGTCATTCATCACTTTTCATGGCCAGATATACCGGACCTAAAACTAAAATCGCGCGCCGCTATGGGGTGCCGCTTTTCGGACCATCCAAAGCGCTCGAACGGAAAAATTATCCGCCGGGCATGCACGGCCCTAAGGGTTCCCGCCGCAAGCAATCCGATTACGCGATCGCGCTCGGGGAAAAGCAGAAACTGCGTTTCCAGTATGGCCTGATGGAAAAACAATTCCGCCGGATTTTCGAGACGGCGCTACAACGTCGCGGCGTCACCGGTGAGACGCTCCTCCAGTTGCTGGAAACGCGGTTGGATAATGTCGTTTTCCGGCTCGGGCTGGCCAACACCCGCAGCGGAGCCCGGCAGTTGGTTTCGCACGGGCATGTGCAGGTCAACGGACGCAACGTCAATATCGCCTCCTACAATGTGAAGACGGGCGATGAGATCACGGTCAAGGACAAACCGAAATCGCGGCAACTTGCGCAGCGCAATATGGAGCTGACGCAGATCGCCCCGGTGCCGGATTGGCTAACGGTTGATCGCGATGCGCTGACTGGAAAAGTCGCGCACATCCCGTCGCGCGAAGAGATGCAGCCGATCGTCAACGAGCAGTTGATCGTCGAGTTGTATTCGCGCTAAGCGGGCGGCTGCGCTTCGAGCGCGGCGAGAGCTTTGTCGTAGCTGCAGCGCGCAAGATAATGCGCGAGCTGCGGATCGACCGGGGGCGGGAGCGTTTTTCCCAGCGCGATAATTCTTTCCGAAACGGACTGCAGTCGGGCCATGTGCTGCACCGGGTCGCGCCGGCTGGATTCATCAGCGATCAAGGCGAGTCGTTCGCGGAGGGCGCTGGCGAGTTCGTTAGCGGGTGAATTCATGAGCGGACGATTTATTGAAAAAGCGCAACTAAAGCTTGAATCGCGACCCGAATTAAAGCAAGCCTCCGGGATGGAAGCAGGAGATGCAAAACGGGTGTTGATTGTGGACGACGACACGGCGGTGCTCCGGATCATGCGGGAATCGCTCCAGAACTTTCTGCACTGCGAAGTGGATTCTTCGCCTAAGCCCGAATACGGCTTCGAGCTGGCATTAAAAAAAACCTATGACCTGATGATTTTCGATTTCTCGATGCCGCTGGTCGACGGGACGATGCTCTTCCTGCTCATCACGAAGGCCTACGAGAATTCTTCGCCGGTACGGAACGTGCCGCCCTTGCTTCTCGTCTCCGGGCAGGGCTCGGACGAACGCGCGCAAGAGCTTTTGCGCGAGACGCGGGTCTGCGGCTTCTTGCCCAAGCCGTTCACGATTACCCGTCTGCTGGAGAAGGTGAAGGCCTGTTTCCCGGAAATGAGCACAGCGGCCTGACCGCCGGCACCACTCGTTAGGCCGACGCGTCCGTCTCGGCTTGCAGTTGGCGCAGCGCTTCCAGCCAATCGTGGGCCGAGTCTCCCGGAAGGCCTCTTTGCTGGCGTTGCTCGGAGATGAAATAGGCTCGCATCCGCACGTCTGCATCGGAGAACGCAGGTGCCGGCATTTTAGTTTTCTTTGCCGCGGCAGGACGCGGTTTCCGGGCGGTTGGTGTTTTGCGAGGGGCGACTTTGGATCTTCCCCCCGCGGTTTTCGCGGTCCTGGCTTTGGCGCTTTTCCCGGGAGTTGAACGGGCGGATTTGGCCGTTCCGCTCTCGCTTGGCGCGCCTTCAGCCACGATCGTTTGCTTCTCGCCGGTCACGGTTTCCTTAGATTTTTTTGAAATATTCACCATTTACTTTTCCATTACGTCGGCCAAGCCTGTACCCGCAGAGGAAAGCGGTGCAAGCGGAAATCGGCATGAAATTGGCTTCTGTGACTCCAACCTAACAATGAGGCATTTTGTATTCCGATGGGCAATTACGACCGTGGCGGTGATGTTCGCCGCCTCGATCATCAGCGGGATCCGTTACGATAGCGCCGCCTCGCTCGTCGGGGCCGCACTTCTCCTCGGGATCCTGAACGCGTTCCTCCGTCCCGTGCTCCTCCTGCTCATGGCGCCGCTCATCATTCTCACCCTCGGCATTTTCATCTTTGTCGTGAACGGCCTCATGCTCCTGCTCGTGAACTCCTTCGTGCACGGCTTCCACGTCGACAGTTTCGGGAGCGCGTTCTGGGGCGCGATTTTAATCAGTATCGTGAGTTGGATCTTGAGCGCCTTTTTCCGCGGGAGCGATGGCCGCGTTCATCCCTTGACGCATCACACGCGGATCCGGCAGGTTAAAGGACGCGTCGTCGGTAGCAGCAAGCCAGGCGAATCATGACCTACTGCCTCGGGATGCTCTGTCGCAAGGGCGCGGTTTTTCTTTCCGACTCTCGCACCAGCGCGGGGATGGATAACATCACGGTCCGGACGAAAATGCGCATTTTTGAGAACCCGGGCGACCGGGTCATCTGCATCATGAGCTCGGGCAATCTATCGCTCAGCCAGGCCACGCTGGCCTTGATCGACGACGATCTACATCTCAACGAAAGCCATCCCGCGCGGAAACATCTGCTCAACTGCAAGACGCTCTACGAAACCGTCCGCTACGTCGGTTCGAAAGTGCGCGAGGTGGAAAAACGCGATCGCGCCGCGCTCGAGGCTGACGGTTTCGATTTCAACATCAACCTGATCGTCGGCGGCCAGATCGCGGGTCTGGCGCCGGAGGTGCATTCAATTTATCCGCAGGGGAACAGCATTCATGCGAGTCGCGATTGCCCGTATCTGCAGATCGGCGAATCGAAATACGGAAAACCGATTCTCGATCGCGGCTTCAGCTATGACAGCACGCTGATGGACGCGCTCAAATTTGGCATCATCTCGATGGACGCGACGATGAAAAGCAACGTCGCGGTCGGTCCGCCGATCGACATTTTTGGCTACAAGACCGATTCGCTGCAGGTAAAGATGCGGACCCGCCTCGAGCAGGACGACCCCTATCTGCTCGACATTAGCCGGAAATGGCAGGACGGGATTGTGCGACTCGTTAGGCAAATGCCGGTGGCCGATTTTAGCAAAACGGCGCTCGGTTTCGCGACTGCGGCCTAACGGGAACCCCTCGCCATTCCGCGCGCCATTTGTCGCGGCGGTTTCTGACCCGCCGGACACTCTGGTCTTTGCGCCTCGAAGCACTGCTTACCGCAAGTGGCCGAGGGGATTCCGACTGATCGGCGCACGAGGTTTTACCCTCGTTGCTCACGGGAAGGAGAAGCGTTTCCAGAAAGTCCTCGGGGGCTGGTCTGGTTCCTGCTTTTACGTGAGTCCGCAGTCCAAACATCTTGCCTTAATCCACTATGTCCACATCAACTAAACAACTTTTCGGCGCGCTCGCACTCTCGCTCGCCGCGGTCTCCGCTTCCTTGGCCCAGGAGAGCACTTCCGCGGCGACGCCCCAGGTAAACGTTCCGGCGGCTCCAGCCACGACGACGACCACCGTGACCGCCTTGGCCCCGGCCTCGTCACTGGCTCCGATCGCGGCGAGACCCGCGCCGAGCTCGGAGCTTGCGCCGATGACTCTTGTCCAGGCCGCCCCGGCCCCGGCGCGTCCAATCGCCGGAGCGAGTACGACTGCGACGAGCACGGATACAACGACGGCGACAACGACGACGACGACGGTGCCTTCGTCCGTAACCGAGAATGGCGGAGTGGGCGTTCGAGAATTTCAGGGAGACGACGTTGGGCAGGTGCTGCGGCTCCTCGCGCGGCAATCCAAGATCAATATGGTCGTGAGCGAAGCGGCCACCGGCACGGTCACGATGCGGTTGGAGGACGTGACTGCGCTGCAGGCGATCGCGATCATCGTGAAGGCGAAGGGTCTCTTCATGGACCAGATCGACAACGTCTACTACATCAAGACGGGCGCTGAACGCACGGCCGAGCCGACCGAAAGCGACAGCTACCAGTTCAGCTACGGCCGAGCTAAAGACATCGCTCCGCTGATCGCCCTGCAACTTGCGAGCAAAGACGCGCCCCAGGTCGATGAACGGACCAACACCATTTTCTTTCGCGAGACACGGAGTAATATTGACAACGTCCGCAAGACACTGGCGCAAATCGATAAACCAACCAAACAGGTGATGATCGAAGCGCGTCTCGTCGAGGTGAACGCCAATCCGAAGCAGAGCTACGGGATCAACTGGGCGGGCGTCGTAGGAAGCTCGAGCGCGCCGCAGACGCTAAAGTATGGCGGTCTCAGCGGCACCGGGGCGTCCGCCGCGGCGAACACCGGCGGGACAACGATTCCAACAACAGACTTCGGACATCCTGTCGGGAGCGCTTTTGGCGACTTGCTCGCGGGACAGTTTGCCATTCTTTCCGTGCCCCAAATGTCGCTCACCGTCCGAGCCCTGAACGAAGACTCCGACGCGGAGTTCCTCGCCAATCCGCGGATTGTGACCGCGGACAATCAACAGGCGAAAATCGAAATCATCCGCAACCAGCCTGTTCCGCAGTTGAACTTCAACGAACAGACCGCCACCGCGGTCTTCGGCGGCTTCCAGGATAAAAAATTCGGCAACACGCTCGTCGTGCGACCATCGGTTAATAAAGACGACTTCATCACGCTGAGCGTGAAACCCGAGATCAGTAACAAGGTCGCCGATGCTGAATTCGTTTTCGCGGGTGCCACCGTGCGCAGCCCGATCATCGATACCCGCACCCTGGATTCCAACGTCCTGATCAAGAGCGGCGACACCCTCGCGATCGGCGGTCTGCTACAGGATGAAGTGACCAAGAGCCGGAACAAGGTGCCGATCATGGGCGACATCCCGGTTCTCGGCTACTTCTTCCAGGAACGCCTGAATGCGCGGACCAAGCGCAACCTGCTCGTCTTCGTGACGCCGACCATTCTTGAACAGCGCTACGGCACCGGCCTCGAGGATCAGGTTTCCGGTTTGCATCACAGTGGCGAAGAATTTGCCGATCCTAACGGTTGGCGGAACAACGCGCGGGGCGCGGTCCGTCTCGTTCCGACTTCGAACCGGCAGATCGCGACCGATTATCCGGCACCGGGCATTGCTCCTCCTCCGGCCAAGCTGCGCTTCATGAGCACGGCAAAGGATCGCGATTTTTAACAGCAGTCTAGTTGTGGGTTGAAAAGAGGGCGGACCGTCGTGAGACGGCCGCCCTTGATCCTTCTCCGACAACAAAGCAGCCCGGCACTTGCGCATCCGCTCTCTCCTGTGCATCATAAGCCCGCCCGAGTTTCCCCGCGAGGAACGCGTAATTTTAAATGAAGCTTTCGCTTATCCCACCTTCACTCCAACCGATCGCCGACAAGATCGAGCGTAGCGAACGGATCACGGACGAGGACGCCCTCCAGCTTTATCGGTCGAACGACCTCAACGCGCTCGGGATCATGGCCAGCGCGGTGCGCGAACGGAAGAATGGCAATGTCGCGACTTACATTCTGAATCGTTACATTAACTATTCGAACATCTGCGTACTCTCCTGCCAGTTCTGCGCTTTCGCCGCCAAGAAGCGCGACGCCCACGCTTTCGCGAGCTCGATCGACGAGGTCGAGGCCGCGGTTCAGGAAGCGCTCGCTTCCGGCATCACCGAAGTCCACATGGTCGGCGGGCTGCATCCGACGCTGGATAAGCAATGGTATCTCGACCTGCTCACCCGTCTGCGTGCACTCGATCCGCAGCTGCAATTAAAAGCTTTCACCGCGATCGAAATTCGGCATCTGGCGCGCCGGATTTTTAAAATGTCGATCGTCGATACCCTCGCGGCTTTGCGCGAGGCCGGGCTCAACTCGCTCACCGGCGGCGGAGCGGAGATTTTCGATGCTGGAGTGCGCGATGAATTATGTCGCGGGAAAGAGAGCGCCGACGAATGGCTCGAGGTGCACCGCATCTGGCACGAGATGGGTGGCCGCAGCACCTGCACGATGCTTTACGGTCACATCGAAACGATGGAGCAACGCGTCGATCATCTGCGCCAGCTCCGCGAACTACAGGACAAGACTCACGGGTTCACCGGCTTCATTCCGTTCGCTTTCGAACCGAACACCACCATTCTCGCCCACATCAAGCCGTCGACGGCATTCGATCAACTCCGCAACCTAGCGGTCAGCCGTATCTATCTCGATAACATCGATCATCTCACGGCCTATTGGGTAAGCATGGGCCTGCCGCTCGCGCAGATTTCACTCAGCTACGGCGTGGACGATCTCCATGGCACGATCATGGAGGAGAAAATTTTCCACATGGCCGGCGCGAAAACGCCGCAGGAGCAGACGGTCGAATCGCTCCGCCGCGTCATCCGCGAAGCCGGCCGCGAGCCGATGCAGCGCGATAGCTTTTACAATCGTCTTTCGACTGCGACTTCCGGCACGCCAAACGCCACTCCGCGCGCGGAAGACGAACTGGTCTGCGCCTGAGGTGCCGGTTCCGGCTTTGCTTCGTCTCGGCTGCGTCCAGTATCTCAACGCCCGGCCGCTCATCCACGGCTGGCCCGGCGAAGTTCGGTTTGATCATCCCTCCGTGCTCTGTCGGCAGCTGGCCGCGGGCGAACTCGACGTCGCGCTCGTCTCGAGCTTCGAATATCTGCGCCATCCGCGCTACACGGTCGTCGACGGTCTGGCCGTCGGCTCCGACGGCCCCGTCTTCAGCGTTATCCTCGCGCACCTCGGCCCGCTGGAGGATCTGCGCGAAGTGGTGGTCGATCCCGCTTCCGAGACCTCCGTCAATCTCTTGCGCTGTTTGTTAGGCGCGCGCGGTCTGCCCGTCCGGTTTGTCGGGGCAGGGGAACTGAGCGCGGAACGCGGGCGGCTTTTGATTGGTGACCAGGCCATTCGTTTCCGGGAGGAATGCGGCGCGGAGTATCAGATTCTCGACCTCGGTGCGGCCTGGAAAGAGCGGATGAATTCGCCTTTCGTTTATGCGCTCTGGCTGATCGATCCGGACTACGCAGGAAAGGAAAGCGTGGCGGAGCAGCTCCGGTCGTTAGGCAGGAAGAATCTGGAAAACCTCGAGGCCGTCATCGCCTCCTGTCCGGAGCCGGAGCGCGCTTTCTGCGGATTCTATTTCCGCGAATGTCTGCATTTCGCTTTTGGGGACGCCGAGAAGGAAGGTTTCCAGAAATTCGGTGATTTATGTTTTGCGCAGAAGCTGCTCCCATCCCGCCCGCCCGCGCCCAGGCTCGTCTAACCGCTGCGGCTTCGTCTAATTTGACAACGATGCGAGAGTCCGAGGCATCGAGATGAAACGCGCCCGTCGCTGGATTTTGGCTTCCCAAGATGGTTCTCCGGAAACGGCGGGATTCGCGCAAGGCATTTGCGACCTGCCCTGCATCGCGCGTCTCTTGCAGCGGAAGGGCCTTCTCACCGACGAGCAGGCGACCGGATTTCTCCAGCCGCGCTTGAAGAGTCTGAGTGATCCTTTCCTGCTCGCAAACATGCGAGCCGCGGTCGACCGCATCGTGCGCGCGATCGATGCCGGCGAGCGGATCGTTCTTTATGGCGACTACGACGTGGACGGCGTCACTTCGCTTGCGCTCCTGAACGAAATGCTTTGCGCTTATGGCGCAGCGCCCACGCTCTTTCTGCCTTCGCGGATGGAGGAAGGCTACGGACTCAGCCGCGAAGGAATCGAGCGCTGCTGGTTAAAAGGGGAGAAACCCGAACTCCTCATCGCGGTCGATTGCGGAACTTCTTCCTGCACCGAAGTCGCGGAGATTCGCGCGCGTGGCGCAGACGTGATCGTGCTCGATCATCATGAGCCGAAAGGCGCGGTCCCGGATTGTGTCGCGGTCGTGAACCCGAAGGCGGCGGGCGACACGACCTTTGCTTATCTTTGCAGCGTCGGCCTGGTCTTCAAACTCTGTCACGCCCTGCTCAAGACGCGCCCGCTCCCGGGCTTTGACCTGCGCCAGCGGCTCGATCTTGTCGCGCTCGGCACCGTGGCCGACATCGTGCCCCTGGAAGGGGAGAATCGGATTCTGGTGCACCACGGCACCCGGGAAATCGCCCGCCGCCGTTTGTTAGGCATGAGCCGGTTGATGGATGTTTCCGCCGTCCGTCCGCCGATCGTGGCCGAGCACATCGGCTTTCGCCTCGGCCCGCGCTTGAACGCCGCCGGTCGCCTAACGACTGCGGAAAAGGCCCTCCAGTTGCTCGTCACCACCAACCCGGCGGAAGCGTCCGCTCTCGCCGAAGAGCTGGACGCCCAGAATCGCGCGCGCCAGGGCGTCGAGCGCGAGATTGTCACCGCGGTGGAGGAGCGCATTGCCGCACGCGATCTCGCCGAGGCGCCAGCGATTGTTCTCGGCGATCGCGCCTGGCACCCCGGCGTGCTTGGCATTGTCGCCTCCCGGATCGCCCGGAGCTATCATCGGCCGACGCTCATCGTCGGTTTCGACGGCGAAGGTTTGGGCAAGGGGAGCGGTCGCAGCATCCCGGGCTTTTCGTTAGTCGCCGCATTAGGAGAGTGCAGCGAGCAGCTGGAAAAATTTGGCGGACACGAAATGGCCGCCGGGCTCACGATTCGCGAAGAAAACTTCAGCGCATTCGCCGTGACCTTTCAGGAGATCTGTCGAGCGCGCCTTTCCGCCGAACAACTCGAGCCTTCGTTGCATCTCGACGCCGAGCTCTCCCTCCGCGAGGTGAATTGGGAACTGCTCCGCTGGCACGAATTGCTCCAGCCGTTTGGCCAGGGAAATCCGCAGCCGCTTTTCCTCGTCCGTGGTGTCGAGCCGATCGCGCCGCCGCAAATCTTGAAGGAAAAGCATCTCGCCCTCCGCTTGCGGGGCGACGGAAGGATGCAGCGCGCGATTTTTTTCGGCGGCGCCGAGCAGCCCTTGCCCGAGCCGCCCTGGGACATCGCGTTTCGGATCAGCGCGGACGAGTATGAAGGCGAAACGCGGTTGCAAATGCAGGTGGAAGCCTTGCGCGCCGCCGCCCCGACCGGCCCATGAGCCTAACGACGACGGATTTATTGGACGAGATAGAGTGGATCGCGCGCCCACGGGTCACGCAACTGCGCCGCCTCGGCCTGGTCATGGTGGGCGATCTGCTCACGCATTATCCGCGACGGCACGAAGACCGGAGCGAGTTTCCCGGCTTTCCGCGTGAGGAAAGCGAGCAGCCGGTTTGTCTTTGTGGCGAGGTAACCAAAACGCGGCTCAATCGCTTTGGTCGCGGCAAAATGATCTTTGAGGTGACCCTGCAGGAGAGCGAAGCACACGCGCTCAGTCAGCCGCTCATCTTGCGCTGGTTTAATCTGCATTACGTGCAAAAGATGATCGTGACCGGGCAACGCCTGGTGGTTTTCGGAAAGATCCGGCAGCGCGGGCAGCGCCTCTGCCTGGAACACCCGGAGTTCGAGGTGATCGAGAACGACGAGGAAAGCTCGATTCATTTCCGGCGCATCACGCCGGTTTATCCGGCGACCGAGGGGCTTTCGCAGCGCGTGCTTCGCGGTTTGATCTATCGGTTGCTCGAGGAGTTTGAGGATGATGGCGCGCGGACCTTGTTGCCCGATGAACTCCTTCCCGGCGATGCGGCCTCGGCCCTGCGTGAAATCCATTTTCCGCCTAACGAAGAGGCGCTGGGGCGCGCGCGGGAGACGCTCGTGCTTGCGGAATTCTTTGCCATGCAGATGCTGCTCGCCTCGCGCCGCGCGCGTTCGCGCACTCGGAGCGGCGAGGTGCACTGCGGCCCGGGAGAATTGCTCGAGCGCTTTCTGCGCGCGCTCCCGTTCGATCTGACTGATGCGCAAGCCCGTGTCATCGCCGAGTTGCGCGCTGACCTCGGCTCGGCGGTGCCGATGAACCGGCTGCTGCAAGGCGACGTGGGTTCGGGCAAAACGGTGGTCGCGATCGCTGCCATGTTGCTGGCGGTGGAAGCCGGTTTCCAGGCCGCCTTGATGGCTCCGACTCAAATCCTGGCCGAGCAGCATTACGCCGTCCTGCGACGCTGGCTCGAGCCGTTAGGCGTCGGTGTCTCGCTTCGGACCGGCGCGCGGAGGGAAGACCCGCTGCCGCTCTTTACCGGCCCGCCGGCGTTGAGTCCGGATCGCTCCCCGGAGGAAAAACGACCGACCGGCCAAGTCTTTGTCGGCACGCATGCGCTCCTTTTCGAACCGGAAGGTTTGGAAAATCCCGGCTTGGTCGTGATCGATGAACAACACAAGTTCGGCGTCGCGCAGCGCGGGCGCCTAACGACGGAGGAACCGGCCCCGGATGTCCTCGTCATGACGGCCACCCCGATTCCGCGAACTCTCACGATGAGTCTCTATGGCGACCTCGACGTTTCCACGATCGATGAGATGCCGGCCGATCGCGGACGGATCGTGACCGCGGCGCGGGACGACGAAAAATTGCCGGAGGTGCTCGCTTTTCTTCGACGCGAATTGGAGGCCGGCCGGCAGGTCTATATCGTTTACCCGCTGATCGACGAGAGCGAAAAACTCGAGGCGAAGGCGGCCGCCACCGAGTTTGAGAAATGGCGGGAGCGCCTGGCGCCCTTTACCTGCGAGTTGCTCCACGGGCGCATCCCGGCGCCAGAAAAGCAGGCGGTGATGGAGCGTTTCCGTCGCGGCCTAACGAGCGTGCTGGTCAGCACCACGGTGATCGAAGTAGGGGTCGACGTGGCCAATGCCACCGTCATGTTGATCGAAAACGCGGAGCGCTTTGGGCTCGCGCAGCTGCACCAGCTACGGGGCCGAATCGGCCGCGGCGAACACAAATCGTACTGCATCCTGCTGCGCTCGGATCCGTCCGAGGAAACGATCGCGAAACTCGCCGTCCTGGAAAAAACGAGCAACGGCTTCGAAGTCGCGGAGGCCGACTGGGAAATGCGCGGCCCGGGAGACTTGCTTGGAACGGCGCAGAGCGGACTTCCGGCCTTGAAGCTGGGAAATCTCCGCTCCGACGCGGAGGCGATGAAGCGCGCCCGGGCCGCGGCCCTCGGGATTTTCCGCAGCGACCCGAACCTTGCGAAACTGGAAAATCAACGTTTCCGGCCTTTGATTGTCGAAGAAGTGGGCAAAACCTTCTCCCACGTCAGCTGATGAAAAATTTACTCAAATTCTTACTTTTAGTCCTGGTCCTGAGCGCGGGCGTTTCGTTGCTCTATGACTACCAACTGCGAAACGGGCGGCTCACTTCCGGGACGCGTTCTGGAACGCCGGAAAAATATACGCTGGCGGATAAACTGGACGTGGATCCGAAGGCGATCGCGAGTCTCGCTTCGCTGAGCGATGAGCGGCGAAAGTTGGTCGCGGGCGTCATTCCCTCGGTGGTGAGCGTGAAGACGACGAAGCGGGTGCTGCGGCCACAGTCCGGACTCGATCCTTTTGAGTTTTTTCGCGGCAACATGCGCCAGTTTCGCGGGCCGCAGGACGAAGCGACGGTGCAAAATTCGCTCGGCTCGGGCGTGGTTGTGACCAAAGAGGGTCACATCATTACGAACAATCACGTGGTCGATAAAGTGGACGAGATCGAGATCGTCTTGAGCGATGGGCATACGAAAAAGGCCCGTCTCATCGGGGCCGACGCGCAGCTGGATCTGGCGGTCTTGAAGGTGGATGAGCCGGGGCTGACTCCGCTCAAGCTGGGGGACTCGGATGCGATGCAGGCGGGGGATTTCGTCCTCGCGGTCGGAAATCCGTTTGGTTTCGAGGAGACGGTGACGGATGGAATCATCAGTTCGAAGGGGCGGCCGAACCGGGCCGATGATTTTAGCGATCTCCTGCAAACGAACGCGGCGATTAATCCCGGAAACAGCGGTGGTCCGCTTATCAACCTGCGCGGCGAAGTCGTTGGTATTAATACGGCGATCATTTCGCGTAGCGGCGGCTCGCAGGGAATCGGTTTCGCGATCCCGTCGAACACGGTGCGGATGGCGCTGGAGAGTCTTTTGAAACAGGGCCGGATTATTCGCGGCTATCTCGGCATCGAAACCGTTGGGCAACAAGCCGGCCAATCGCCGGCGAGCGAAGGCGGCGTCACGGTTGCGGCAGTGGTGCCAAATTCGCCCGCAGCCGAAGCGAGGATCCAGAGCGGGGACGTGATCGAGAAATTTAACGGGCATGAGGTGCGCAACATCACGGAACTGCGGCGACTGGTAACGCAGGTCGAGTTGGATAAACAGGTCGACGTCCAAGTCACGCGTAACGGCAAGCCCGTCACAATCTCGGCCAAGATCAGGGAACGGCCGGCCGACTACGGCCTCTCCAGGGTCAACCCCGGCGGACAGCCGGGACAACCGCAATTGCAACCGCCTTCGCCTAACGAACCGGAGACCGATGAGCCGGACCAAGGGCCGTCTGCCGATGGTGGTGTGCTCGCTTCGATCGAGGTGCGGGAACTGACTCCACCACTGGCCCAGAAGCTGGGCGTGCCCGCTGGCGTGCGAGGTGTGGTGGTGGCGCAGGTTGGTTCGGGGATCGGTGGGGAATTGCTCCGTGCGGGAGACGTGATCGAGGCGGTGAATCAGGAGCCGATCATTTCGGTGCAGGAATATGAGAAGGCGATCCAGGCGCTGGATCCGAGCCAGCCGCAGGTGCTCTCGGTTTGCCGGCAGCGCAGCCGTTCGTTTGTGGTGATTAAGCCGCGCTAACGAGTGCCGCTGCGCAGGTCTTATTCGGGAAACGTAAACGCGCACCGCGCGCCCGACTTACGAATCTGTGAATAACGGTTGGATGGATTAGGTCCAACCTGCACAGACCAATAAAAACACTCATGAAACGAATCCTATTTGCACTAACGATGCTCGGTCTCCTGCTTCCGCTCGCCCCGCGTGCGCAGGCGGATACCGATGTCTCACTGAACTTCTTCTATGACAATCTCTCCGATCAAGGGAGTTGGCTCGAAGTGGGAGACTATGGTTATGTCTACCAGCCTAACGTGGCGGTGGACAGCTCCGATTGGCGTCCTTACTCCGATGGCTATTGGGCTTACACCGATGCCGGGTGGACCTGGGTCTCCTACGAAGACTTCGGCTGGGCTACTTATCACTACGGACGTTGGGCCAACCTCGACAGCTACGGCTGGGTCTGGGTGCCCGGGTATGAGTGGGGTCCGGCCTGGGTTTCCTGGCGCACCGGCGGCGACTATGTCGGCTGGGCGCCTTTGCCGCCACAGGGCGCAGACGTGGTCTATGAAGGTCGCGCCATCACCGGCGCCGTCGATGTCACTTTCGGTATCGGGCCGCTCTATTATAACTTTGTCGACATTCGCTACATCGGCGAACCCGTCTTGCGCAGCCGGCTCATCCCGGCGAGCCGCAACGTCACGATCATCAACAACACCGTGAACGTGACCAACATCACTTATAACAACTCGGTCGTGATCAATAACGGCCCGGACCTGGCCCGCGTGAACCAATTCTCCACGCGTCCGGTGCAGCGCCTGACCTTGCAGCGTGAAACCACCGTGAGCGGCGATTTCGCGAGCCGGCGGGGGAACCTGAACCGGGTGAATGGCAGCACCCTGATGGTCGCCGCACCTACGGTGCAGCGTTCGCAGGAAAAATTCGCGCCCAAGCAGGTCAAGGCCAAGGTAGCGCAGCCGAAATTCGAGAAGGGCTGGCAGGGAATCAACAATCGCGCCCAGGTCGAACAGGAGATGAAGAAAGAAAACGCGCAGAACGTGCCTCCTCCTACTTTCCAGCCGAAAAAAGCCGGGAAAGCCGAAGCTGCGGGCGCCGCCCAGACGGGCGCACAGCCTAACGAAAACGCGGATGCTCCTGAGCGTGCCCCGGCTGCCGGCAACGACCGGGCCGCCAACAAGGCAGCGCGTGAGGCGCAACGGGAAAACCGCGGACAGAACGCCGCTCAGCCGAATGCAGCAGAAAACGCTGGCCAGGGCGCGGAGCAGCGCAATCAGCAAAACGCTCGCGAGCAAAAGCGCCAGCCGGCAGACCAACGCCGTGCGGAATCCGTGCCGAGGGCACAGGACGCGGGAACTCAGAACGCTCAACCGGGGCAGGCGGATGAGCAAAATGCAGGGCGTGGTCGTCGCGCGGCTGAGCAAAAAGCCCAGCGTGAGCAATCGCGCCAGCAGGATCAGTTGGGTCAGCAGGAAGCTGAGAACGCCCGCGTGAAAGCGGAGCGCGACCGTGAGGCGGCCGCGTCGCAGCCCGATCGCGCTCAGGAGCGGGAACGTGGGCAGCAGCAGGTGGAAGCGCAGCGGGCCGAGCGCGCGCAGCAGCAGGAAGCGCAACGTGCGGAACGCGCCCAGCGAGCGGAAAAGGCGCAGGAAGCGCAGCGCGCGGAACGCCCCGAGCGCCCGCAACAGACCGAACGCCCGCAACGTGCGGAGCGGCCCCCGCAGGCTGAGCGTCCACAGCCGACCGAACGCCCTCAACAGGCCGAACGCCCGCAGCGTGCCGAGCGGCCGCAGCCCGCGCAGCGCCCCGATCGGGCCCAGCGTCCTCAGGAAGGTCGTCCCGATCAACCGGCAAACCAAAATCCGAACGGACCCCGAAAGGGTAAACGGAATCAGCCGACTGAAGAGCCGTCGCCGCAGGGCTAACGAAAACTAGACTTCACGGCCCCGGGAGAAATCCCGGGGCCGTTTTCGTTTCTGGGAAAATCAGAGAAGCTCGGCGATCTGGACCGCGTTCAGCGCAGCTCCCTTGAGCAATTGGTCGCCCGCCACCCAGAGCGCCAGTCCGTTTTCGAGCGCACAATCCAGTCGCACCCGGCCGACCTGGCAGTTGTCTTTCCCCGCCGCGTCCAGCGGGGTGGGGTAACGATTGCTTTGCGGATCGTCGATCAGGTCGAGCCCGGGGGCTTTGGCGAGAGCATCGCGTGCGGCATCCAGTGAAACGGCGCGCTCGAATCCCGCGCTCATCGCGATCGAGTGTGCGCGATAAACCGGCACCCGCACGCAAGTAACCGAGGCGCGAAAATCCGGGAGGTGCATCATCTTGCCGCCTTCGTGCTGCAGCTTCATCTCTTCCCGGGTGTAACCGTCGTCGAGGAAGGAATCGATGTGCGGGAGAACATTGAACGCAATCGGATGCGGATAAACTTCGGAGATCGGCGCACTCCCCCGGACCTTCGCTTCGACCTGTTGCTTTAACTCCTCGATCGCACGCGCCCCGCTCCCCGAGACGGCCTGATAGCTAGAAGCGAAGACGCGTTTCAAACCAAATGCGCGATGCAACGGATAGAGCGCCATCAACGCGATCGCGGTCGTGCAATTTGGATTCGCGATCAGACCGCGATGCCCACGGATGTCACCTGGATTGATCTCGGGAATGACCAACGGCACTTCCGCATCCATCCGAAAGGCGGACGAATTGTCGATTACGACCGCTCCGGCCCGCTGTGCGAGTGGAGCGAACTCCTGCGCCCGCCCCGAGCCGGCGCTGAAAAACGCGAGGTCGATGCCAGAGAAAGAATCTACGCGAAGAGCCGCGACCGGCCATTGTTCGCCGCGAAACTCGAGCAACTTCCCAGCGGAGCGCGGGGAGGCCAGTAGCCGCAAATCCGCCACGGGGAAATTGCGACGCTCCAGCACGCGCAGGAGTTCGATTCCGACCGCGCCGGTCGCGCCGACGATCGCGACGTGATAGTTTTTCGGCATCGCGAGCGCAGTCTATCGCCCGCCTCTGGAGATGCAAATGCCCGAGCCGATCATCCAAATTTCCGTCTGCGCTCAGCGGCTCGATCTCGTCGCCGACGGAACCGTCCTGTCCAGTTACCCGATCTCGACCTCACGTTTCGGCCTCGGTTCCGAGGAAGGCAGCATGAAAACGCCGCTCGGGAAGTTCAAGATCGGGGAAAAGATAGGCGCGGACGCTCCCGTCAGGACCGTCTTTCGCAGCCGCATTCCTCTCGCGCCCGAGGAAACGCCGCCCCGGGCCGACGACCTCGTCCTGAGCCGCATCCTCTGGCTCGACGGCATGGAGGACCACAACGCCAACACCCGCAGCCGGTTTATCTACATCCACGGAACAAATCATGAGGAAGAGATTGGCCAGCCGGCCA
The DNA here is from genome assembly GCA_040007175.1 of Spartobacteria bacterium. GTDB lineage: Bacteria > Verrucomicrobiota > Verrucomicrobiia > Chthoniobacterales > UBA10450 > Palsa-1392. The sequence continues at coordinate 21,582 of JBDTVP010000011.1, read as the reverse complement.
GCCACGGCTGCATCCGGATGAAGAACGACGACCTGATCGCGCTCTTCGACCAGGTTCCGCTCGGCGCGGAAGTGGTCATTACGACCTAGGAAAAAAAGCCCGAGAAATTCGTTGCGCCCGCTGGGTTCCCCGCCTAAACAGTCGGCAGCAACCTGCTAGGGAAGGAGGCGAAGTTATAGTGAAATTTGTAAAAATGATCATGATCGTGGCCGTAGCGGCCGGCGTGTTGAGCTTAGGTGCTTGCGCGCAGAAGAAAGAGGCGATGTCGACCCAGTCGACAGCGACCACTGGATACTCCAAGTAGTCTTGCACCGGCGGTTGCCTCCGACCGGACAACTTTAACCGAAAGGCCAGGTCGTTTACGCGGCCTGGCCTTTTTTGTTTCCTGCGCTTCTGATCTTTACCGCTGCTCCCGCGGGCCGGGCCAGAGTGCGAGTGGAAATCTCAAACTCTTCTCGTAGTATTCGCTCCGATGATGCAGCTAAGCGGACGGCCTTTACCACTCACCGCGATCGCCGAAATCGCGCACACGCGCAGCCCAGTCGAAATCGCGCCCGCGGCCTTCGACGCCATCCACTCTTCACGCCACGTGGTGGAGGAAATCGTGGCGCGCCAAGCCGTGATCTATGGTGTCAGCACCGGATTTGGGAAACTGGCCGACGTCCACATTCCCCCCGACAAACTGGAACAGCTCCAGGTCAATCTCGTGCGCAGCCATTCCTGCGGCGTTGGCCGTCCGCTTTCCGAGCCGGAAGTGCGGGCGATGATGCTCCTGCGCGCCAACGTGCTCACCCTCGGCTTCAGCGGTATTCGGCTCGAAGTCATCCAGTTGCTCGTCGAGATGCTGAATCGCAACGTCTGTCCCGTTATCCCGGAGAAGGGCTCGGTCGGGGCGAGCGGTGATCTCGCGCCGCTCGCGCATCTCGCTCTGTCCCTGCTTGGCGAAGGAGAAGCGTTCTTCGAAAGCCAGCGCATGCCGAGCGCGGACGCCCTGCAAAAGGCGGGTTTGAAGCCGACCGATTTGCAGGCCAAAGAAGGCCTCGCACTTCTCAACGGCACTCAGGCGATGCACGCTGTTGGTGGTCTCGCGCTTTTCCGGGCGAAACGTCTCGCTCGCGTGGCCGATATCGCCGGCGCGATGACGCTCGAAGCGCTCAAGGGCACCCCGGTCGCCTTCGACGAGCGCATCCACAACGCCCGGCCGCATCCCGGTCAGCAAGCCGTCGCGCGCCATCTCCTCGCACTGCTGCGGGAGAGCGAAATCCGTGCTTCGCATGAACAGGATGACCCTCGGGTGCAGGACGCCTACAGTCTGCGCTGCATGCCGCAGGTGCACGGCGCGATCCGCGGCGCGCTCGGGCATTGCGAAGAAGTGCTCGCGATTGAATCCGGCTCGGCCACGGATAATCCACTCGTTTTCACCGATAACGGCGACGTGCTTTCCGGCGGCAATTTTCACGGCGCGCCGCTCGCCCTAGCGCTCGATTACGCGGCCATCGCGACGACGGATTTGATGAGCATCAGCGAACGGCGGATCGATCGCCTAACGAATCCCGACCTGAGCGAAGGATTGCCCGCTTTCCTCGCGCAGCATCCCGGGATGCAATCCGGTTTCATGATCGCGCACGTCGCGGCCGTGGCGCTGCTCAGCGAAGCCAAAATCCTCGCGCATCCCTCCAGCGTCGACAATCTCCCGACTTCGGCAGGGAAGGAAGATCACGTCTCCATGGGCATGACCGGCGCGCTCAAGTTTCGCACCGTGGTGGAGAACGCCGAGAACGTCCTCGCGATCGAACTGCTTGCCGCCGCGGAAGGTCTCGAGTTTCGCCGTCCACTCCGGGCGGGCGTCGGTGTCGAGCGCGCTTTCGCCACCTTGCGCGAACTCGCGCCGCGGGTGGATGAGGATCGCGCCCTCTCGCCCGACATCGAGCGCGTCGCGGCGGCGATCCGGGACGGAGCATTTGATAGCGAGACCGAAATTTTATGAGTGTGAAACGAACGATCCGCGCCCCGCGCGGCAAGGAACTGAGCTGTAAAGGCTGGCAGCAGGAAGCCGCCCTGCGAATGTTAATGAACAATCTCGATCCCGAGGTCGCGGAGGATCCCGACAACCTGATAGTTTACGGCGGGACAGGTCGCGCCGCGCGAAGTTGGGAAGCGTTCGATGCCATCGTGGCCTCGCTGCGCTCGCTCGAAAACGACGAGACGCTTCTCGTGCAATCAGGCAAACCGGTCGGAATTTTCCGCACCCACGAAGACGCGCCGCGGGTCCTGATCGCCAACTCCAATCTAGTCGGCCAATGGTCGAACTATCCGGAATTCAATCGACTCGAGAAACTTGGCCTAACGATGTATGGCCAGATGACCGCCGGCTCCTGGATCTACATCGCGAGCCAGGGCATCGTGCAGGGGACGTTTGAAACTTTCTCCGCTGCGGCGGAACGGCACTTCGGCGGTTCGCTCGAGGGCAAGTTGCTCGTCACGGGCGGCCTCGGCGGGATGGGCGGCGCGCAACCGCTCGCAGCCACGATGGCCGGCGCGCTTTGTCTCGGGATTGAGGTCGATCCGACGCGGATCGAGAAACGATTGCAGAGCGGTTATTGCGACAAGATCGCGCACTCGCTCGACGAAGCGATGCGGATGCTCGACGCGGCGCGCGCCAAGAAAGAAGCGATTTCCGTCGGCTTGGTCGGCAATTGCGCGGATGTCCTCTCGGAAATGGTTAGGCGCGGGATCGTTCCTGATATTTTGACCGATCAGACGAGCGCGCACGACGCGCTCAACGGCTATGTGCCTAACGGAATGACGCTGGCCGAAGCGCTCAAGCTCCGGATTGAAAACCCGGACGAGTATGTCGAGAAATCGATGGCTACGATGGCCCAGCATGTCGAGGCGATGCTCGCCTTGCAGAAAAAGGGCGCGATCACTTTCGACTACGGAAACAATCTTCGCACCCAGGCGAAAAAGGCTGGCTGCGCGAATGCCTTTGATATTCCCGGTTTTGTTCCGGAATACATCAGGCCGCTTTTTTGCGACGGTAACGGCCCTTTCCGCTGGGTCGCATTGAGCGGCGATCCCGCCGATATCGCGCGGACGGATGAGCTGGCGCTCGAGCTTTTCCCGGAAGACCAAACGCTCGCCCGCTGGATGAAACTGGCCCGGAAACGCATCCAGTTTCAGGGCTTGCCGGCCCGTATTTGCTGGCTCGGTTACGGCGCGCGGGCCAAATTCGGCCTCGCCATGAACGAACTCGTTAGGCGAGGCGAGGTCAGCGCGCCGATCGTGATCGGTCGCGATCACCTCGACACCGGTTCGGTCGCGTCGCCCTTTCGCGAGACGGAGGGAATGCTCGACGGGAGCGACGCGATTGCCGACTGGGCTTTGCTCAACGCGCTGGTCAACACCGCGGCGGGCGCTTCCTGGGTTTCGATTCATAACGGCGGCGGCGTCGGGATCGGCTACTCGCAACACGCCGGGATGGTCGTGGTGGCCGACGGAACGGACAGTGCGAAACGCCGGCTCGAACGCGTCCTAACGAGCGACCCGGGGATGGGCGTAATCCGGCACGCCGACTCCGGTTATTCTCGCGCGATTGATTTCGCGAAAAGCCACGACGTGAAGCTTCCAATGGAACCGCAAGCCCGGGATTAACGAAAAGCCTAACGATGCAAAAATTGATCGAATGCGTGCCCAATTTTTCCGAGGGTGGCGACCTTAACATCATTAAACAAATCACCGCCGCGATTGAAGCGGTCGAGGGCGTTTCGCTGCTCGACGTCGATCCGGGCGCAAGCACCAACCGCACGGTCGTGACCTTTGTCGGCTCCCCTGAAGCGGCGGTGGAGGCAGCTTTCCGGGGGATCCAGAAAGCGGCTGAGTTGATCGACATGCGCAAGCAGACCGGCGCGCATCCGCGGATGGGCGCGACCGACGTTTGTCCGTTTATTCCGGTTGCGGATGTGAGTTGGGAGGAAGCGATCGCCTGCGCCAAGTCGTTAGGGAAACGGGTCGGCGAAGAATTGAAAATCCCCGTCTACCTTTATGAAAGGGCGGCGAGCGATCCGGCGCGCTCGAATCTTTCCATCATCCGGGCCGGCGAATACGAAGGCTTCTTCGAGAAGATCAAACAACCCGCCTGGACGCCGGATTTTGGTCCGGCAGTATTCAACGAGCGATCCGGCGCGACCGTGATCGGGGCGCGGGATTTTCTTGTGGCCTACAACGTCAACTTGAACACGCGCTCAGCACGCCGGGCCAACGCGGTGGCGTTCGATGTGCGAGAAAACGGCCGGGTCAAAACGGAAGACGGCAGCCCGACGGGCAAAAAGGTGCTCGACGAAAAGGGCGAACCGGTCCGGATCCCGGGGAAATTGAAGCACGTCAAGGGGATCGGCTGGTATGTCGAGGAATACGGAATGGCCCAAGTCTCGATGAACCTAACGAATATTTCCGAGACGCCACTGCACGCTGCGTTCGACGCTTGCGCCGAATCCGCCGCGGAACGCGGGATGCGGGCGACCGGCTCGGAAGTGGTCGGGATGCTGCCGAAGAAATGTCTGGTCGATGCGGGGCGCTATTTTTTGCGCAAACAAAAATGGTCGGAAGGCGCCGCGGAAGAAGAACTGATCGAGCTCGCGGTTCGTTCGATGGGGTTGAGCGAGTTGAAGGCGTTTGATCCGAAGGAAAAAGTAATCGAGTTCAAAATCGCGGAGGCGGCGAAAAAGTCGCTCGTGCAAATGAACCTGCGCCAGTTCTGCAACGAGACGCTGAGCGATTCACCGGCGCCGGGTGGCGGTTCGGTCGCGGCCTTGATGGGCGCGCTCGGGGCGTCGTTAGGCGGAATGGTCGCCAATCTTTCCGCGGGAAAACGCGGTTGGGATGAGCAGCTCGATTTTTTCAGCGAGTGGGCCGTGAAAGGGCAGCAGCTCAAGGATGAGCTGCTTTTTCTGGTCGATGAAGACACCGCCGCCTTTAACAAAGTGATGGCCGCTTTCGGTCTCCCGAAAGATTCCGCCGAGGATAAAGCGGCTCGTTCGAAAGCAATCCAGTCTGCCAATATTTACGCGGCAGAGATTCCGCTCCGGGTGATGGAAACCGCCAGCCGATCCTACGATTTGCTGTCCGAGATGGCGGAGAGAGGGAACCCAGCCTCGATTTCCGATGTCGGCGTGGGCTTGCTCGCGACCCGCGCGTGTATCGAAGGCGCAGGGATGAATGTACGGATCAATCTCTCCGGGTTGAAGGATGAGAAAGTGAAGACAACGCTCGCGGAAAAAATGGAGAAGCTGACGGCCGCTTCCGAGAGCCGTTACCGGGAAGCGATGCAGGCGGTCGAAAGCAAACTGTAGTTCGCGACGGTGGAACATCGTCGCACGGAGGTTGACGTTTCGCGGGCAAGCGCTGCGGGCTCGACTCCGCGGCGGATCGCGCCAGATTCGAACCTGTGAATTCCGTCGCCATTATCCATGCCGCACAGTTGCTCACTCTGGCCGGCCCGAAACGCGCCCGCGTCGGCGGCGAGCTGAGCGAGCTTTCGCTGATCGAAGATGGCGGGATGCTAATCCGCGACGGCCTGGTCGCGGTGGTGGGGCCGTCCGACGAGATCGCGCGGCAATTGCCTAACGACATCGAGGTCGTCGACGCGAAAGGGCGCGTTGTGCTGCCGGGCTTCGTGGACGCGCACGCACATCCTGTCTTCGGCGGGGACCGTGTCGATGAATTCGAAATGCGCGCGCGCGGCGCCACCTACGAGGAGATCGCCGCGGCCGGCGGCGGCATTCGCTCAACCGTGCGCAGGACGCGAGCGGCGAGCGAAGCGCAGTTGCTCGCGCAGGCGCAAAAGCGGGCGAATTGGTTCCTGCGCTGCGGCACGACGACGATGGAAGCAAAATCCGGCTACGGCCTGTCGCCTGACGAAGAGCTGAAAATTCTGCGTGTCATCCGACAACTGAACCAGACGACGGCGCTGGAATTTGTCCCGACTTTCCTCGGCGCCCACGCCATCCCGGAAGAATTTGCCGGCGCGCCCGAGCAATATGTGGCGCTCGTGATCCACGAGATGCTGCCGTCGGTGGCCGAAGAACAACTGGCCGAGAGTTGCGATATCTTTTGCGAGCGCGGCTATTTCGATCTCGTGGCTTCGGAGCAAATTCTGCGGGCCGCACAGGAACATGGATTGGGGCTCCGGATGCATGTCGATCAACTAACGAATTCCGGGGGCGCGTTTTTGGCTGCACGGCTGGGCGCAGCGACCGCGGATCACCTCGAACAGACTAACGATGCGGAGATCTCTGCCCTGGCCGAAGCGGGCGTGCAACCGGTGCTGTTGCCGGCATCCGTCTATGCCTTGGGCAAGACTCGTTATCCCAAGGCGCGGGAGATGATCGAGGCCGGTCTGGCGGTGGTGCTGGCGACGGATTTCAATCCCGGTTCCTCGCCCACACCTTCAATTCCGATGGTGCTTTCGCTGGCGGCTACGCAGATGAAGATGACGCCGGCGGAAGGGATCACGGCGACGACGATCAACGCGGCCTACAGCCTCAACCGTGGCGAGCGGATTGGTTCGCTGGAAGTGGGGAAAGAAGCGAACTTCTCTATCTTCGATTGTGCGGATTATCGCGAGATTGCCTACTGGTTCGGTCTGCCGCAGGTCGACTCTGTTTATGTGCGCGGCCAGCGCGCACTGTAGCGGCGGTCTTAGACCGTTGCTCCAAGCGAGATTCCGGCGCGGATGTTTGCGAAGCACTTCGCTCGCACTTAACGTTCGGCCTTCATGAAGGTCGAAGTCGAAAACCAGCCGCACTGCGTCGCCACGCTCAAGATCGAGCTCTCTCCAGATCAAGTTTCCAAGGAATGGGACGCGATTGCACAGAGCTTTGCTTCCCAGGCAAAGATCCCGGGGTATCGCCCGGGGAAAGCGCCGCGCAACGTGATCGAGAAGAAATTTCGCAAGGACATCCAGGACGAGCTGACGAAGAAACTGGTCTCAAAGAGTTACCACGAAGCGATCGCCGAGAAGCAGTTGCGGGTCGTTTCCCTAACGAATCTGGAAGAGGTGGAATTCGGCGAGGATCGCTCGATGCGTTTTCGCGCTACGGTCGTGACCGCGCCGGACTTTGAGCTCCCCGACTACAAGGGAATTCCGCTCCAGTTACCGGATACGAAAGTGACGGAGGCGGAAGTGGACGCGGCCGTCGAGCGGTTGCGCGAGCAGTCGGCCGATTTCGTCGATGTCCCGGAACGCGGGTTGGAAATGGAAGATTTTGCGGTGATCGATTTCGAGGGAACGATCGAGGGCAAGCCGATCACGGAGGTGGCGCCCACTGCGAGCAAGAATCTGCAGGGCGGAAAGAAGTTCTGGCTCCGCCTTGCGCCGGATAATTTCCTGCCGCGTTTCGTGGAGCAGATGATCGGACAAAAGCCTAACGAGACGTGCTCGGTGACGGTGGATTTGCCGGCTGATTTTCCGGTCGCTGAAGTCGCCGGGAAGAAGGCGGAATACACGGTCCTCTTGCACGAGATCAAGCGGCGCGTCCTGCCTGCGGTTGATGACACTTTTGCGGCGAAATGGATGCCGGAAAAAACGCTGCCCGATTTGCGGCAGGCGCTCGAGCACCAGATCGAACACGAAAAAGGCCACGAGCTTGAAAGAGCGCGCGAAGAGCAGGTAATCAAATTCCTGAGTGAACGCATCGAATTCGAGCTCCCGCCGAATTTATTGAAAAGCGAAACCCGCAACGCGCTCTCCGAACTGGTGCAGCGCAATCGCGAGCGCGGCGTGCCGGACGAGATGCTGAAGGAAAAGGAAGAAGAGCTCATCCGGGTCGCTGGCGGCCTCGCCGCGCACCGCCTGAAGACGAATTTCATCCTCCATCGCATCGCGGAGCAGGAGAAAATTCAGGTGACGCGAGCCGACGTGGACGAGCGTATCAGCCACCAGGCGATGCATCACAATGTGACCCCGGAAAAGATGCGCCAGGAAATCGAGCAGCACGACGGCATGAACGGCCTCGTCGAGCAGGTTTTGCTGGCCAAGACAATTGATTTCCTAGGGTCGAATGCTACCATCGATGGCACGCCCGCAACGCCCATTTCCGAAGTTTCTGCCGAATCTAAATGACCACAAAACGCGACTCTAATTACTCTCATTCCGTCCTCGTTCCGATGGTCGTGGAACAGACCGGCCGCGGCGAACGCAGCTACGATATTTACTCGCGGTTGTTGAAGGATCGGATCGTTTTTCTGGGAACGCCGATTGACGATCACATCGCTAATCTGGTCATCGCTCAGCTCCTCTTTTTGCAAATGGAGGACGGAAAGAAGGACATCAGCATTTACATCAACTCGCCCGGGGGTTCGGTGACGGCCGGCCTCGCAATTTACGATACGATGCAGTTTCTGACCTGCGACGTGACCACCTACTGCCTCGGAATGGCAGCAAGCATGGGCGCGGTCCTTCTGGCTGCTGGGACGAAGGGGAAACGTTTCGCGCTCCCAAACTCCGACATCATGATTCACCAGGTCTCGGGCGGCGCCCAAGGTCAGGCGAGCGACGTCGAGCGCACGGTCGAATACATGTTTAAGCTGAAGAAGCGGCTCATCCGCATCCTCGCCCAGCACACCGGCCGACCGGAAGAGAAGGTGCTGCACGATTCCGATCGCGATTATTACATGAACGCCGAGGAAGCGAAGGAATACGGCCTCGTCGACGAGGTGATCAAGTCGCGTAAAGAAGTAAAATTGCTCGACGGAGAAGGCGCCAGTAAGGCCGTTAACGACCGCGCAGCCGCCGTGGCGGAGGCGGCTTTGCCGCAAAAGGTGGAGGAATAGGAACTGCTTTAAGGGGGAGACGACTATGGCGCGCGCCTCGAACCTCACGATGTGTTCCTTCTGTGGCAAAAGCCACGCGGAGGTGCGCAAACTCATCGCCGGCCCCGGCGTCTATATTTGCGATAGCTGCATCAACGTTTGCAAAAGCATCCTGGACAAGGAGCTGAGCGAAGATGCGCGGAGGCAATCGTCGACCATCCGAGTGCCAAAGCCGGCCGATATCCGGCATTCGCTCGACCAATATGTGGTCGGCCAGGAGATGGCCAAGAAGACGCTCTCGGTCGCGGTTCACAATCATTTCAAGCGGGTCCTACAAAGTTCGCCGCCGACCGATACTTCTTCTGCGTTTCAGCCCGATCCGTTTGCCGATGTCGAGATCGAGAAGAGTAACATCCTGCTGATCGGCCCGACTGGTTCGGGCAAAACGCTTCTCGCCAAGACCCTGGCGAAAATTCTCGACGTGCCGTTCTGCATCGCGGACGCGACCACTCTGACCGAAGCCGGCTATGTCGGCGAGGACGTAGAAAATATCATTCTTCGCCTGCTGCAAAACGCCGACTACGACGTGAAGCGCGCGGAGATCGGGATCGTTTACATTGACGAGATCGACAAAATCGGGCGCAAGACCGACAACGTGAGCATCACGCGCGACGTCTCTGGTGAAGGCGTGCAGCAAGCGCTCCTGAAAATTCTAGAAGGCAGCACCTGTAACGTCCCGCCGCAGGGTGGACGCAAACATCCGCATCAGGAATACATTCAGGTAAACACGGAAAAGATCCTGTTCATCTGCGGCGGCGCTTTCGTGGGCCTGGAAAAAATTGTCCAGAAACGCATCGGCAACCGGACGATGGGCTTCAGTAGTCCGTCGCTCGAGGCTGACGAAGCGTTGCGGCGCGAAGCCGTCCGTCAGGTTGAGCCAGAAGACTTGTTAGGCTTCGGCATGATCCCGGAATTCATCGGGCGTCTCCCCGTGCTCAGCGCGCTCGACGCCCTGACCGAGGACGAGATGGTCATGATCCTGACCGACACGAAGAACGCGATGATCAAGCAGTATACCAAGCTCTTCGCGATGGAAGACGTGCGCCTGACCGTGACAAAGGATGCGCTCCGCGCTCTCGCCGCCCAGGCGGTGACCAAGGGCACCGGCGCGCGCGCGCTTCGTTCCATGCTCGAGCGCATCATGCTCGACATCATGTATGAAGTGCCGAGCCGCGAGGATATTGCCGAAGTAACGATCAATCGCGCAGTGGTCGAAGGCAAAAAGGTCCCGCTCATTCGCAAGAAGCAGGACAAAGACGCGGCCTGAGTCGTTAGGCCAGTTTCGCAGTGGCGACGGGCGGGCGCCTGCGCGAGTAGTTGCCGATGCGCGTCGTCGTGATCAACACCGGCACCGAGATCCTGCTCGGCGACGTTCTCAATACGCATCTCACTTTCATCGCGCGGGAAATATTTCCGCTCGGTTTACGGGTCGAACGCCAGCTCTCCGTCCCCGACGGTCTCGCCATTCGCGACGTCTTGCAGGAAAATTTCGGCCGGGCGGATTTGATTTTCGTGACCGGCGGGCTGGGACCGACGACCGATGACATCACCCGCGAAATTACGGCCGAAATGCTCGGTCTGGAGTTGGCGCCCGATCCGGAACTCGAACAACTCATCACGCAACGCCTGCTCAAGCGCGGCATCCGCTTGACCGATCGCATTCTGCGCCAAGCGCAGGTGCCGCAGGACGCGCTCGTTTTGCCGAACGATAACGGGACCGCACCCGGGCTTTATCTCGCCGCGCGGGAAGGCGCGCATCCATCGCCCCACTTGTTTCTTCTCCCGGGACCGCCGCGCGAGCTGCAGCCGATGTTTGAGCGATCCGTCGTGCCGATTTTGCAACGGATCGCCCGACCCGAAGGAAGTGCGGTGGCTTATCGCAGCTACCGGATCGTCGGAATGGGGGAGTCGTATGTGGAAGAAGCGGTGGGCGCAGAGCTGCTCGCCTTGAGCGGGCTCGAGCTCGGCTATTGCGCGCGCATGGGCGAGGTCGATCTCCGCATCCTCGGTTCGAGCGAAATCCTGGCGAAAGCCGACGTCATTGTCTGCGCAAAATTAGCCGGCGCGATCTTTTCCACGGAGCGCGAAAACCTGGAAACGGTGATTGTTAGGCAACTTGCGACAAAGAAAGCAACGCTGGCCGTGGCGGAATCCTGCACCGGGGGATTCCTGGCCCATCGCCTGACTAATGTGCCGGGGGCGTCGGAGGTTTTCCTGGCGGGCTACATTACTTATTCGAACGCAGCCAAGATCGACTCGCTGGGCGTAAGCTCGGTTGCCATCGCGGAACACGGCGCGGTCAGCGAAGCCGTCGCTGGCGCAATGGCGGAGGGCGCGCGAGCCAAGTCCGGCGCCAGTTTCGCGCTCGCCACCACCGGCATCGCCGGACCCGGCGGGGGCAGTGAAGAAAAGCCGGTCGGCACCGCCTACGTTGCGCTGGCAGGCGGTGGTGAGACGGTCGTTAGGCGGCTTTTTTTCCCGACCGATCGCGAGACATTTAAGCAGCTCGCGACTCAGATGGCGCTCAACCTCCTGCGCGAGCGCCTCGCTGAATCCTAATCGCTGACCACGACCGGCGTTCCCACTTTGACGTGGTTGTAAAACATCTCGGCCGCCGCTGAGGGCATCCGGATGCAACCGTGCGAAGCCGCATAGCCGGGCAGAATGCCGACGTGCATGCCGACGCCGTCATCCGTTAGGCGCATGAACCACGTCATGGGCGAGCCGACAAAACGCGTCCCGCTCGGCGCGGAATCGATCCGGCTGCTAACTCCGGACCGGACGGTGCGGCCGGCGGCGTCCTTGAAATCGCCGTAGACGCTGGAGCGATGGTCCCGGTCTTTTTGCGAGATGCGGTAGGAGCCGCTCGGCGTCATCCCGACGCGTTTGCCGGACGAAATGGGAGTGTCGATGACGATCTCGTCACCGAGCAGGAGATAGGCGCGCTGCTTGGAGAGCGAAACGCGAACGCGCGCTTTGTCCGGCGTCACCTGGTCGAGCAGGCGGACGGAGACGTTGATCGGCTCCTGGCGTTTGATCAACTCGCTCGCGCGCCGCATGGGAGGGCGGACGCGCACGGCGGGCCGGACGGTGGTGACGGTAGTTCGCCCGCCGGAGCGCGGGACTTGCGCCGTCAAATCGACGGTCGCGAGTGCGAGGAGCAGGATTACGGCGAAATATTGGCTGGGACGGCGGATCACAAAATTCAGTAGGTGCGGCAATTCCAAACGCTTGTCGAAAGCAAAATGGATAATTCCCCGGCCGGTGGCAACGCGGAAATTGGATGGAAGGGTCGCACGCCCGGGATTAATTTGCCACCCGGCGGCTATTACGGGACGTTCGCGGCCCGATGCAAGCGAGCATCCAGAGCCGATTCGCCGCCCAGATTGCGTTGTTCTTTCTGGCCACCGCGGTCCAGGCGGACATTACGCTGGCAGTGCCGCCCCCGCCGCAAGCTGACCCGGAGGAGAGCCGCGTCCTGCGCGGTGAAGCGGTGACGATCCCGTTGCGCGGCCACCATCGAGGAAGCGGCACGGTCACCTTTTGGATCGTGCAGCGGCCGGCGCACGGGACGCTTTCTGATTTGCGACTGCTGGGGGACAATCAAGCGACCGTTATTTATCGAAATGACGGTGAGGAAACGGTGGCGCGTGATCGTTTCACTTATCTGGTGAAAACGAGCCGCGAACAGCCCTCGTCGCCAGCCGAGGTGCAAATCGCGGTGGATGAACCGGCGGCGAAATTGCGCGTTCCTGCGCAGATCGAGTTTGCCGAAATCATGGCCGGTGCGAGCGAGACGCAGTTACTTACGATTAGGAATGAAGGGGGCGGTGTTCTCGAGGGGCGCCTCACGGTTTCCGCGCCCTGGGCGGTTGCTGCGCCGGAGTATCGGGTCAGATCCGGGGCGAGCCTAACCATTGCAGTGGCGTTCCGGCCTAACGAGGCGCGAGATTTCGTCGGCCAGATCACGCTTTCCGATTCCGGGAACGGGCCAACTGCCATTTCACTCACGGGCCGTGCGACCTCGCCTTTGCGGGTCGAGCCGGCAACGATTCGGATCGTAGTTCCGAAAAACGAAAACGAGGCGCGCTCGGCCGCGGTCACCCTAACGAATCGAACGGAGGAGACGTTGCGATTAAAGGTGGAAATGAGTTCCAACTTTCAACCGGTCGCGGAGATCGTGCTCGCTCCGCGTGAGCAAAGGGTGATCGAGCTCGTGGTGCGCTTAAGCCGGACCATTCCGCTGCGCGAACGCGTCACCATCATCGGTCAGGGATTTCGCGCGCCCATGGAGGTGGAATCGGCGGCGCTCCCGCCGCCACTTGTCGTCACAGAGCAGACTTCAAGCATGCCTCCACCCGTGACGGTGGCGCTGGTTTCCGCAACGCCAACTACGCCGACGGTGCGTGCGCCTCTCGTGCCCATCGCCGCACCTCCTGCGCCGAGTGCCTCACCGGGCAAGTTCCTGGTCGCAGTTCGGGCAAAACGGTTGGATCCCGGTTGGGAATTGCGCTGGCCGCAACCGAAGAATCCGGTCGCAAATTACCGGATCGAGGAACGCTTCCTGGCCTTGGATGGCACGGACGGGTTGCAAACCTCGTGGCGTCCGTTGCCTTTGCCAAAAATTGCGAATTCAGGCGATTCGGCCGTCGCCCAGTTAAAGGGGCTCGCCCCGAAGGAACTGCACATCTTGCGGGTAACGGCGTTGAAGGAAGACGGTTCGACGCTCTGGGAATCGCCGCTCGTCGCGCTCTCGCCGCCGCGGGCGGCGCCGCGTAATGGTCGGGGGTGGCTTCTGACTTTCGTAGTCACGCTGGCGATTTTCCTCGTCGTGCGCTGGAGCGCGAATCGCGCCGGACCACGTCCTTACGGTCGATAACTCGCGACCCGGTTGAGCCACCCCGGGAGCCAGCGCCGCTCGTTCCGTTCCGGCGGCGACAGCTCCACCCGCCGCCGCAGAACTTTCGCGGCCGAATCTGCGAACTCACGCGACGCGGCCGCACCCGAATTGTTGCCGGACATACCCTCGAGAACCTGGAGCAATCCCCAGCCCCGCCCTTGATAGCGCTCGGTCGAGAGCACGCCTTCGCCTTTGAAATTGACGTAGTCGATCAGCGCGTAGTTGCCTTGCGCGCTGCTTGCGAGGCGGTTGAATTGTTCCTCAATCTGCGCGCGCTCGGTTGCGGGCGCGGCCGCCTGCATTTTCGAGAGCGCGGCGCGCATCCGGTTGACCAGAAAATCGGCCTGCAGATCAATCGTGTCCGCCAGAAATGTGCGCAGTTCTTTCAACGGTTCACTCGCGGTCGCGGCGAGAAATTCGGTGCGAGAATTCCAGGGGCAGACTTCGCTTTTCCGCGCGAGAAGCAGAGCGGGCAACTTCGCGCCGCGCTTTTGCGCGAAGCGGATAAACTCGGGAAAACTCTCCTCAAATGGTCCGCGCGCGCCGGCCGGGTACCAGATGAAATGGCCAATCCCGAGCGACGCAAAATTCTCCCCGGTGTTCCAGGAAGTGAGGCCGGCGACCGTTCCGCCGCATTCGTTCTGCCAGATTTTTCGACCGATGCGGAGGGCGTTCTGGTGCGAAAGCGGGACGGCGACCGCAGCGTGGAAAGAGACAAGCAGGCTAAACGCGAGCGCGAACAGGCCCAGCCGCGGTCTGGTCCGGGAGGCGTGGCGGGCGCTTGACGCGGACGCAATCTCCGTGGATGAGTTCAACGCGGCGGACCAAAAACTGGCCTGCCCGCACTCAGGTTTACTCAAAATATCTATGAAACATTTGCTTCTCATCGTCGTCACCTCCCTTTCGCTTGCGCCTTTCGCCATGGCCGCTGACGCCCAATTGAAAGATCAAAAAGACAAAGTCAGCTACAGCATCGGGCTCGATATCGGCAACACCCTGAAACGCCAGCTCATCGACGTCAACGCGGAGCTCTTAAACAAAGGAATCCAAGACGGCTTGGGCGGCGGCAAAGCGCTCCTGACCGATGAGGAGATGAAAGAGGCGATGGCCACCTTCCAAAAGGAGATGACGACCAAGCAAGCGGCCGCGAAAAAAGCGACCGGCGAGAAAAATGCGACTGAAGGCAAAAAATTCCTGGCCGAAAACAAAAGCAAGGAAGGCGTCAAGACGACGGCGAGCGGGTTGCAATACAAGGTGGTGAAGGAAGGCAGCGGTCCAACTCCGAAAGCGACCGACACCGTGAAAGTGAATTACCGCGGCACGACGCTCGACGGCACGGAATTCGACAGCTCCTACAAGCGCGGCGAACCGGCATCGTTCCCGGTCAATCGCGTGATCAAGGGCTGGACCGAAGCGCTTCAGTTGATGAAAGTCGGTTCGAAATATGAGCTCTACGTTCCCACTGAGCTCGCCTACGCCGAGCGCGGCGCCGGTTCCGATATCGGACCGAACGCGATGCTGAAATTCGACGTGGAATTGATCGAAATCGTGCCGCCAGCGGCCCCGGCTCCTTCCCCCGCGCCAGCGACCTCCGACGCCGGCAAGCCGGCCGGTGCACCGGCGGCAGCGGCTTCGCCGAAGATGGCGACTTCGCCCTCCGCGGCCCCGATTAAGCCGTAAGCGATCGCAGGGTTTAGGTCACACCCGCAATCGTTAGGCGGGGGGCGTCGCTCCAGAGATCTTCGAGGCTGTAGAAGTCGCGTTTTTCCTGGTGGAAGACGTGCACGATGACTTGCAGGTAATCGAGCACGATCCATTGGCTCGTCGGAAAGCCGTCCACCGCCTCGGGCCGGACTTTGTCATCTTTGCGCAAGCGCCCTTCGATTTCACCGGCGATCGCCTTGAGATGCGGCTCCGAGGTTCCCGAGCAGATCACGAAAAAATCGGTGAAAGTCGAGATCTCGCGCAAGTCGAGGACCACGATGTCTTCCGCCTTCTTATCGGCGGCGTAAGTGGCGCAGGCTGTCGCTAGTTCTTCGGGTGTGATTGGTTTGGTCCTTGGTAAAGCTTCTCGCGGTCAATGATTCGCGCGACCGCTTCCGGCACGAGATAACGAATCGATTGGCCACTGGCAACCCGATTTCTGATCGCGGTCGCCGAAATGTCGATCTTCCGACGCACTGCGGGGCAGGGATATTCAACCTCCGCTCCGGCGCGGTCGAGCACAACGAACTGCACGAGCCGGGCCAGATCCTCGTAGCGATGCCAAGTGGACAACTTGGCAAGGTTATCCTGGCCGATGAGGAAATGGAATTCCGTGTCCGGATGAATCGCGCACAGCGCTTCGACCGTCTCGATCGAATAGGAGGGTGGGGGACGATCGAGCTCGATCCGGGAGGCGGAAAATCCAGCCTCGCCGGCGAGAGCGACGGTGAGCATTTCCCAGCGCGCAACGGCGCTGGCGGGCTCGTCGTTAGGCTTGTGCGGCGATTGCGCGGCCGGGACGAAGATGATTTCCGCCAAGTCGAGCGACTCGAGCGCTTCCCGGGCGAGGATGAGATGGCCGTGGTGGATCGGATCGAAACTCCCGCCGTAAATGCCGATTTTTTTCAAGCAACCTCAGTAGAGCAGATATTGCGTGCGCGTCCGGCGAAACTCCTGCTCGTTAGGCTGCCAGTCCGCGATGATGCGCCCGGGCGACTTTCCTTCCCGCACCTGGGCCCGAATGAACTGGCCGCCGCAGACTTTGTAGAAAATGTCGAGCTTGCTCGCGCTCGTGCGCTGGAACAGATCGGGCCGGCTCTGTTTGTTCATCTCCGCCAGCATGTAAATGCCGAGCCCGGTGAGATTGGTGCGGGCGTCGGGCGAAATCGTCAGGCTGCTTCCCTGCAAACGGCCGTCACGGAAAGGCCGGAATTCCACTCCGGGAGTATCCAGGTTGCGCAGGTAGCCGGTAAACGAGTTCGCGTCGAGCCAGCTCGCGGCGATGCTTTGGAAGGGCCGCGGGCCGGGAATGCCGGTTTCCGGGCCGCTCAGTTCGCCGACCAAGCCGGTGGCGATGTAGTAGAGCGGGGAATCGCCGCGCGGGATATTGGGCGAGCTGGGGAGCCAGCGCAGGCCGGTGTCTTCCCAGGTCATGCCGCGCTTCCAGCCGTGCATTTGCACGACTGTGAGATCGCACGGGGCAGAGGTCCAGTGGCGTCCATTCACCATGCGCGCGAGCTCGCCGACGGTGAGCCCGTGGACGTAGGGAATAGGAAATTCGCTGACGAAAGAGCGCCAGCGCGGTTCGACCGACGGTCCTTCCACTCGTAGGCCGCCGACCGGATTCGGCCGATCGAGCACGACGAACGGAATTTTGTTCTCGCCCGCAGCCTCCATGCAACGGCCCATCGTGCTGATGTAGGTGTAGCTCCGGCATCCGATGTCCTGTAAATCGAAGACGAGGACATCGACTCCGCGCAGCATCTCCGGCGTGGGTTTGCGGGTCGGGCCGTAGAGGGAATGCGCGATTACGCCGGTGAGGGGGTCACGCCGGCTCTTCACATAGCGTCCGGCCTTCTCGGTGCCGTCGAGTCCGTGCTCGGGAGTGTAGAGCGCGACGAGATTGGCGTGGCGTTTCAGGAGGAGCCGCGTTTTGATTCCGGAGGAGTTGACGCCGGTTTGGTTGGTGATCAACCCGACGCGTTTGCCGGCGAGGAGCGAATAATCGCGACTCGCGAGCACATCGATCCCGAGCTCGACCGCGCCCTGCGCACTCGCCAGGCAAAAGAAAAGTGCAGCCAGCCTAACGATCCATTTCTTGTTTCGCGCGTCGTGCATCGCTTCTAAGGTCCGTCGTGATGGAGAGCGCTTCAACGGGTCAATTACTCCTCACCGGTGTGCCCGGAACCGAGCTCGACCCGGAAACGGCCGCGCTCTTCCGCAAGGTGCAGCCGGGCGGGTTCATCATTTTCGGCCGCAACATCCAGAGCGCGGCGCAGGTGCGGAAGTTGATCGATGACTTGCGCGACCTGAGTGCGATCGAGCCGATCATCACAATCGACCAGGAAGGCGGGCGTGTTTCGCGGCTGCGGCTGATCGGCCAGGAACCGCCGAACGCGCAGCAATTGCGCGAGAAAGGCGATCTCGAACTCGTTAGGCGGCATGGCGATCTCACGGGGCGCTTGCTCCGCTTGTTCGGGTTCAATCTCGATCTTTGTCCGGTGCTCGATATTTCGTTCGACGACGAGGCCGACAACTCCCTCCGCGGCCGTTGCTACGGGAAAGACGTGGCCGAGGTCGTTAGGCTGGCGGGTGCGTTCAACGAAGCCATGCGCGGGCAGGGGATCGCCAGTTGTGGCAAACATTTCCCTGGATACTCCGCGGCGACGATCGACGCACATCACGATCTCCCGGTGATCGAGCGCAGCCGCGCCGAGCTCGATGCAAACGAGCTGGCTGTCTTTTGCGCGCTGATCGATCGCGTCGATAGCATGATGGTTTGCCACGGTTGGTATCCCTCGCTCGAGGCCGAGAAAACCGCGGCCTCGCTTTCCCGCCGGATTGTGACCGATCTGCTCCGCGGCGAACTCGGTTTCGACGGGCTCGTCATGACGGACGATCTCGACATGGGCGCGATCCTGAACGAATACGGCCTTGAGGAGACGATTTGGCGCGCGATTGGCGCCGGAAACGACCTCGCGATGATCTGCCATCGCGTCCCGGCGATCGAGGAAGCCCACGGTTATCTGGAAAAACTACCTCGGGCCCAACTCGATCGCGCACTGGAAAATATTGCCCGCTGCAAAGCGAAGCTCGCGCCGCCACACGAGTTTACCGAAGCGGCTTTCGCGACGATCAATGATGAAATCTGGAAGTTGCGAGTTGAGGTGCTTGGCGAAGAGCGCGCGCGGGAGCTCAGCGTGGAAGACGGCAAACGTTCTCCCGTGGAGACTTACTAGTCGGGCGGAGTTTCCTATTCACTCAGGAAGCGCCGGAGGGAAAGGAAACCGATCTCGTGCCGCGAGCCGCTCTCCAAGGCCAAGTCGGCGGCGATTTCGCCGATAACGGGCGCGAATTTAAAGCCGTGACCGGAGAAGCCGCCGCACAGGACGAGACGCGGATGGGCCGGGTGGCGGTCGATCACGAAATGCCCGTCGGGCGTGAGGGTATAGAGGCAGGGCTTCGCCGCGCGGAAACCGGTGCAGGCTCCAGGCATCCATTGCTCCATGTCGGCGGCGATCGGGGCGATATCGCGGGCGTAATCGATCTCCCGGTCGACGCTCGCAGCGTCAGTCGATTCCCCGTAAGCATGAAAGGCGGCTTTCAACCCATCACCGAAATCGGGGAAACCGTAGAGAGGCGCAAGGAGGCCTGCCCGATCGAGAAGGAAAGGCGGAAAATGCGGCGCGTCATAAACGTCGGTCGAAGGCTCAAACCAGGCTTGAACATTCCGCTCCACGCGGATGGCAACACCGAGTTCCTCGAGCGTGGTCTTGAACCAGGGGCCGAGCGCAAGGATGAGGGCGCGGGAATGGATCGTGGTTCCGTCATCAAGTTTGACGGCAAATCCATCGCCTGATGTTTCCCAGCCCTGCATGGCCACCTCGAAACGCATCTCCGCTCCCGCACCGGCGGCGACCTGCAAATGTGCGATAACGGCCCGCTCGGGATCGAGAACGCCGCCATCCGTTTCGAAAACACCCACCTCGTCATCGAGCACTCGAAGCATCGGATAACGCCTTCGAATTTCAGCTACGTCGAACGACTCGAGCGGCAGAGAGTGTTCACGCGCCGCACGGCAGGCACCGGCCACGATTTCGCAGCTTTCCGGACCAACCATCAACAGACCAGTGATGCGGAGAAGCTCCACGCCGGTCGCGTGTTCGAGCTCGCGCCAGAGTTCATAGGAGCGGAGGAGCATCGGAACGTAGGCGGGATCCTCGAAGTAAGCTTTGCGGATCATCCGGCTTTTGCCACTGGAAGAGCCGAGTTCGTGCCCGCGAGCGAACTGCTCGAGCCCAATCGCCGAGGCACCGCGCCGCGCGCAATCTGCGAGAATGGCGCTGCCCATTCCCCCGAGACCGACCACCACCACATCGTAGCGCATGGAGGATGATCGCTGCTTCCGGAATCTCTGCCAGTCGACTTGCGCAGGTCACCAGAAGGCGACGACGCGAGCGCTGTTTGTCGCTGACATTTTGATCGAAAGCGGCATCTTTCGTAGTGCCAGAACGCTTATCCGTTCCATCGCGAAAGCAGGCGGTCAGCGCACGCGCCGACGCGCGGCTGACGGTGCGACGATCGCTGATCAACGGACAGGGGTGTTTCGCGTTAGTGGCTCTGTCGGCGCGAAAGAAATTCGGGGAGTTCGCTGGGGAAAAAATCACCGCCCGCGAGGCGCGGGCGCGGGTGGCGCAAGGCGGAAAAATCAGCATCTGCGAGACCGATACGCGCTGGAGCATCGACGCTAGCCGAAGTGGCAGCCCGACGGCATTTATCAACCACTCCTGTACGCCTAACGCCTTCAGCCGGGTCGCGCACGGACGAATTTTCTTTCACGCCTTGCGCCTGATTGCGCCAGGGGAAGAGATCACGCTCGACTACGCCCCATCTCAACATCCGGAGCGTCGTTGTTCCTGCGGTTCGGAGGGCTGCCGTGGGCTGGTTGGCTGAGCCGATCCGCGGGAAAAGCTACCAGTTCATGAAGTCGATTTCCGCGGTGCCGCCGGGCGGACGTTTCTCGCTGGCGCCTGAGCTGCGCGCGCCCCCTTTGATATCTTTTATCGCCTTGAGGTCGCGGATTTCAATTTTTGGCTGCTTCTTTTCCTTGGTTTTTGGATCTTCCTTTTCAGTCGCCATGATCGTGTAAGTATTCGACCAACTAAATCAGTAGCCCGGGATTGAGCGTGATTCAGAATGAAACCAAGCCGTCCTCGAGTCCAGCAAGATCCTCGGAAATCCGGTCTGATTTTTTTAGCGCGGGAAGTTCCCGTGCAAAAATCCCATCTCCCGCCGGTATCTGAGCGGGTTGGATGAAGGACATGGGGGTTTATTTATGTGGTCTGGGCGCCGGAGCGAGCGCCGACTGGCGCATTGTTCCCGGGAACTGCCTTCCGACGCAGGACCAGAGGATTGGCGCCGGGGTTACTGCGCAGATCGGGCAGGCGGATTTCGGGTGCCCGGAGCGAAGCAACCTTGTCGTAGACGGCCACTCCTGCGCAGAAGATCCCGGTGACCGGTAGAACAGCGATCCAGAAAACGCAGGTCGCGACGACGAGGAAAGGCTCGACGATGATGGCCTTGAGCTGGGAGAGTCCGAAAGGCTGTTGGGATTCTGGCTGTAGATGAGCAAAGGTTGCGGTCATGGTGTCTTTCTTTTTTGCGGAGTTATTAGATTCACCATAATTATGAGCAGTTACTGTGCCGGCTTTTGCGGAGAATGAATATTTTGTCGCTGTGTCTTAACGACGAGACCCGGGGTGAGTTCAACACTTTCCATGGGCGATGAGTGGAAATCATGCCGGATTGCAGGTTGACCGCGCAGTCCGAGGGAATACAGCATCAATCCAGTGAATACAGCCACGCTCCTATCCATTCTTGCCGTCGGCGGAACGCTGCTCCTAGTCCTGACCGGGCTCCTAAACTTCTCGGTCTTCCTCCGCCAACTCCGATCCACCCGGGAACAGCTGGAGACAACCCGGCGGATGCTCGAGAATGCGCGGCAACAGCCCGAGATCCAGCTCGTGCAACGGGCGATGCTCGCCACTTCGGAGCATCTCGGGATTCTGGTCGAAAAGCCATATCTCCGTCCCTATTTTTACTCGAATCGG
>JBDTVP010000010.1:0-51077 GCA_040007175.1 Spartobacteria bacterium | reverse complement strand
CCTGCTATCCTAATTAGGTTGCCAGGCCGACCTATATTGGTTGCCATGGCATCCTCATTTAGTTGCCATGCCAACCTATATTGCTTGCCATGGCATCCTATATTAGTTGCCATGCCAACCTAATCAGGTTGCACCTATAACCTATATAGGTTGTGCCAATTTGGCGCGGGCTTTGGCCGGAAAACGGCTTTTTTGTATAAATTTTGAACAAACCCGCCAAAACCTGCGATGCTTGGGCGTGCCTTTGCAAGAATGCCCAACCTGCGGATATGCCCTGTCGATCGTCGATCATCGCTGCCGACATTGCCCGCCCGCCATGCTCTCCGGGTCGTCCTCCCTTCCGTTCCTGGATCCGAAACGCCTTCCCTGGTTGATCACGACGGCGGTGCTGCTGGGTATCCTGGGTTATTATATCTTCGCCCGCTAGGCGCAGATCCCGCGCGGCCGCGCCCGCCGGAGTGAGGAGTTGCCTTTCGCCGAGATTGCACGAACTTCCGGAAGTTTCTTTGCGGTGAATTCACCTGATCGCGCTCAGCGGGCGCCTCGGTGTTATTCTCTTCAAGTCCGCAACTTCCATTCTTATCTTATGAATTCCAACCTTCTCACCGCGGCCTCCAAAGTGATCCCTCTGACTGAACTGCTCGTCAACGTGGTCTCGCGCCGCGTGAAGCAGTTGAACCAAGGACATCGTCCGCTGGTCGCAGCGCCTCCGGGGATGGGAATCGCGGATATCGCCCTGACGGAGATCATCGAGGGCAAGCTGACCTCGCAACCGGCGGAAGCGGTCGTCGCAACTTTCCCGGGGGTGCTCCCGGGAATGAAAAAAGCGGCGTAGAGGCGGTAAATGAGATCGCGGCGCCAAGGCCGCGCCCAACTTTAATTGTCGCTCAGCCTGCCGCTGCTCTCGGCCGGGGCGACGAAACCATAGGGGCAATTGCGGCAGCCTTCCTGGCAACAACGACCGCGACGCAGGAGGAAGTCACGCGTTAACGCGCCGTTCTCGTCGAAGTCGGCCAGGGTGGCGATGAGCGCTCCTTCGGTCACGGTGGAGGCAACGGGCGCGGGCCGGCGTTGGTCGGTCGGCTTATTGCGGGGATGCGGTCTCGCCCGGTTCGGCCGGGGTGTCATCCTCAGGCGTAGGCGAGTTCGCGTTCTCCAGCTTGCGCTGTTTCTTGGCTTCTTTTTTCTTTTGTTTTTCGAGTTCTTTGCGGCGTTTTTCGCCGGAATAATTTGGTCTGGCCATGGGTGGGGCTCCGCCCCTGTTATTGGTTAGTTGTTACTGGTTCCTTGTCGCTCCGTTCCATTTCTAATTCATATTCGGCCGCCACGCCAACGCTATACTGGAAGCGCCGGTGCTTCTCCGAGAAGCCGTGGTTGATTCTCCCGGCGGTGCGGCCCGCTGAAATGGCGAAGGTTTTGCGGATGCACGGGAGGAGGCGTTTTAGCTGACAGCTTCCGCTACGCCGCGAAAACCCGGGGACGTTTAGGAACAGGAGGAAATAAGCTTTACTTTCGGCGCACTCTTTTCCTAAAAAGCAGACATGATCATTCCCTGCTCAGTTCGGTTTTTCCTTTCCATCCAGCTGGCAACGTTCTTGAGCCTGCAAGCGGCTCACGCTGGCAGCGCGGCCTGGAACCTTAGCCCGGCCAACGGTAACTGGAGTATGGTCTCTAACTGGTCTCCGGCGACTGTCCCTGACAGCACAACGGACACGGCGAGCTTTGCCATGTCGAACACGACCGCCGTCTCGCTCTCCGCCAGTATCCAGGTGGCCACGATAGTTTTCAACGCGGGGGCCAGTCCTTACATCATCACCACCCCGGCAGGGAAGACGTTGACCCTGAGTGGAAGTGGGATCACGAATAATTCCGGGATCACGCAGGAATTAGTCGCTGCTGGAGGGGGCGCGACTGGCGGCACCATAAATTTCGTCAATGGAGCCAGCCCCCATGCGATGACTAAGATCAGCCTGCTCAGCACAGCCGCCGAGCGCATACCGGGCGGGAAGGTGGAATTTTTCAACTTCTCCGATGCGGGCAGCGCGACCTTCGATCTCGCCGGGTCTCCTCCGGGCGCGTTCAATACGGTGGTTTTCTTTCACGACATTTCGTTTGCCGGTACGGCCACGTTTATCCTGCATGCCGGGACGGATCGGAGAGGATCTCCGGGCGAGGTCTCTTTCTTCGATAACGCGTTTGCGGGCTCAGCCACGATTATTTGCGAAGGCGCTGCCTTTCCCGACACCGCCGGCGCATTCGTCTTGTTCGGTGGCAGCACCAACGCGAGCAATAGCACTATTACAGTGAACGGCGGCCAGGTGCCGGGCGCCCTCACGGGTGTCATCGATTTCTCTGCCAGCGCATCCGCTGGTTTGGCCACATTGACCGCGAATGGCGGCGTCGGCCAGGGCGGAGGAATTCGCTTCTCCGGTAACGCCACGGGCGGCAGCTCGAAAATCCTCCTCGTTGGCAATGGTTATCTGGATATCAGCCAGGAAACTCTGTCCAACGTCACGATCGGCTCGATAGAAGGTGACGGTCCGGCCCTGCTAGGTGCAGGAAGCCTGTCAGTCGGCAGTAACTCACTCGACACCACTTACTCCGGTATTCTCCAGGATGGCGGGATAGGCGGTGGCACCGGTGGCTCTTTCATCAAGCTGGGCACTGGAACCCTTACCCTGGCCGGCGCCAGCAGCTACACCGGCAGCACGACGGTGAATAGCGGCGCACTCACTGTCGCCAACGGCACTGGCTCGGCGACGGGCACCGGTCCCGTGCAGGTCAACGCCGGCCGCATCGGCGGGAGCGGCACGATTGCCGGCCCGTTAACCGTCGGCGCGAACAATGGCTCGGCGGCGACCCTGCAACCTGGTCCGGCCTCGCGGAGGAGCACAACCCTGACGATCGCAAACTCACTCCTGCTGAATGCCGACGCGATCTATAGCTACGGGCTCAATAGTGCTCGCGGCACGAGCAGCAATGTCGCGGCTAACGGGGTGACAACCAACGGGGCGCGAATTTTGGCCCGGGACACGGGCAGCGCCGTGCTGGCTCCCGGAACCGTCTTGACGGCGATCAATAACACGTCGGCGACCCCCATCAACGGCACGTTCAGGAATCTCGCTGATGGCTCCACGATCACGGTGCGAAGCAATACATTCCTGGTGAGCTATGAAGGCGGCGACGGGAATAATCTGACGCTGACCGTACAATAGAGCGCTTCGCAAAGTAGCCATATCGCGTCCCGCGAATTAGCCTTACTCTGGGGTGGGCGACAGCGGACGCTACAATCGCGGCGTCCGGCCGGGCTCAGAAGCGCAGGTGCTTTACGGTGAAGCCTTGGTTGATCAACTCGCTCAGCGCGTCGATTCCGATGCGCAGGTGCAGGTCCATGAACTTGTTCGTGACCGCTTCGTCGCTCAGCGCGGTCTTCACGCCTTCGGGCACCATCGGTTGATCGGAAACGAGCAGCAACGCGCCGGTCGGAATCTCGTTATGGAAACCGGTGATGAAGATGGTCGCGGTCTCCATGTCGATGCCCATGCAACGGACCCGAGCGAGATATTTCTTGAACGCTTCATCGTGCTCCCAGACCCGCCGATTGGTCGTGTAAACGGTCCCGGTCCAGTAATCTTTCTTGTGGTTGCGGATGGTGGTGGAGATCGCCTTTTGCAGCGAGAAAGCGGGCAGCGCCGGGACTTCGGGCGGGAGATAATCGGTCGAGGTCCCCTCCCCGCGGATCGCGGCGATCGGCAGGATGAGGTCGCCTAATTTGTTTTTGCGCTTCAAGCCGCCGCATTTGCCGAGGAAGAGGACGGCCTTGGGTTTGATCGCGCTGAGCAGGTCCATGACGGTGGCGGCGCTGGCGCTGCCCATCCCGAAATTCAGGATGGTGATGCCGTTGGCGGTGGCGTTCGGCATCGGGCGGTCGGCTCCGCGCACCGGCACGCCATAGGATTCGGCGAACCAGGTAACGTAATTGCTGAAATTGACGAGCAGGATGTATTTCGAGAATTCCTTCGCCGGGGTGCCGGTGTAACGCGGCAGCCAGTTGGCAACAATGTCGGCTTTGGTTTTCACGCTCGCTCGATTGAAGCAGGAAAAGCCTCCGACGAGCAAGGCTGGCGCCGGCTATTTTTTGTTCCCGGTTCTTTGAGGAAACGGCGTCCCGCAAGCGGCAAGACGGCCGGCACCGCGGAACCGTGGTCGTTAGGCCTGATCCCGGAAAGCGAGAAAGACGTTGCGGACGTAATTGTAGGCTTCGGGGAAGTTTGCCGGCATTTCGGTTCCTTCCAGGAACGTGGTCCAGCCTTCGGCCGGCGCTTGGCGCTCGCCCAGGTCGCGGAAGCCCATCGTCCAGTCGGGGAAATCGCGGCCCGCGTTCGGCCCGGTCATGACAAGCGAAACCAGTTTGTGCCGCTCATCCTGGGCGATGACGGCATAACGATCGCGCACGCCCTGTTCATCTCCCTCGAGTAACTGCAGGAATTGGCCGCCATGATAAAGCAGCATCCCGGTGATCTCGAAACGCGCATTGTTGAGCCGGCTGCGCTCCAGCATCTCGAGCAACTCCCACGGCAGGAGGTGGCGCACGGCGGTGCTTTTATATACCAGTTGAAAGATCATTTGCGCGGCGGCTCTTGTTTAACCGATCGCACGAAGGACCGAATAGAGTTTTCTTTTTCGGCCAGGGTCTTCACGCAACCCGCTTGGACTCAAACTGCCAGGCCGCTCCGTTCCGCCAAGGCAAGACGCTTGTCGCCGATCCAAAGATCGTGGATAGCTCACTATTCCCCGGCCGATCATGAAATCCGATCTCCTTCTCAACCTGGCCGACTACGCGCGCGCGGCACAGACCAAAATCCAGCGGGATGCGTTCGATTACTACGAGGGCGGGGCACTCGACGAATTGACCTTGCGTGAGAACACGGATGGCTGGGCGCGGCTGAAACTCTACTATCGCGTGCTGGCCGGGGTCGGCGCGCGCGACCTGCGCGCCACGGTGCTCGGTCAACCGGTCTCGATGCCGATCCTGGTCGCGCCAACGGCGTTTCATCGACTGGCCTGCGCCGCGGGCGAGACCGCGACGGCGCGGGCGGCCAAGTCGGCGGAAACGCTCTTTATTCTCAGCTCGCTCTCGAATACCGCGATGGAGCCGGTCTTCGCGGAGGCGGGGAGCCCGCGCTGGTTCCAGCTCTATATTTACAAGGATCGCGAGATCACGCGTGCGCTGGTGCAACGGGCCGAGGCCGCAGGCGCGGAGGCAATCGTCCTGACGGTGGATGCGCCCGGGCTGGGCACGCGGGAACGCGACGCGCGGAACCGTTTTACGTTGCCGGACGGGCTGACGGTAGAGAACCTTTCCCCGTTAGGCAAAGGCTACCTCCCGGAGGTGCAGGGCTCCGGCCTCGCCGCGTATGTGCGGGCTAACTTTAAATCGGATCTCGGGTTCGATGACCTTGATTGGTTATGCGCGGCGACGCGTTTGCCAGTGGTGGTGAAGGGCGTCTGCCGCGGGGATGACGCGCGCCGCGCGGCGGAGCACGGCGCGAAAGCAGTCGTGGTGTCGAATCACGGCGGCCGTCAGCTCGACACCGCGCCGGCCACGAGCGAGGTGCTGCCGCAGGTCGTCGCGGCGGTGGGTGATCTCTGCGAGGTCTATGTGGATGGCGGAATCCGCCGCGGGAGCGATGTGCTGAAAGCGATCGCGCTCGGCGCGCGCGCGGTCCTGGTGGGCCGGCCGATCCTTTACGGTTTATGTGTCGCTGGCGAAGCCGGGGCGGTGCAGGTATTGGAGATCCTGCGGCGCGAACTGGATGAAGCGATGTTGCTCTGCGGCTGCTCGACGCTCGAGGATGTCGGCCGCTGGCTGCTCGAGCCGTAATTTTTTTCTCGCGCAGAACGGGCACGGTGAGCAGGCCGGTGAAGCGCGAATTGTTACCAAACGAATGAAAGCAACGAAACAAAGCGCGCGCAAAAAAACGAAGCCTCTGGTGGAAGTGAAACCTTCCGGCGTGCATGGCAAAGGCGTTTTCGCGCGGCAACGCATCCCGAAAGGGACGCGGATGATCGAATACACCGGCGAACGGATCTCGTGGAAAAAGGCGCAGGATCTTCCGCCGGCCGATCCGGACGAGCCGCATCACACCTTTTTTTTCTCGATCGACGACGGGCGGGTGATCAATGCCGCGGTTGGCGGAAACGACGCGCGCTGGATCAACCACTCCTGCACGCCAAACTGCAAGACGATCGAGCGCAAAGGGCGCGTCTACATCGTCGCACTCCGGAATTTGAAGAAAGGCGAGGAGCTGTTTTACGATTACTGCCTGGAACCGGCGGAGCGGCGGACGAAAAAGCTGGAACGCATTTTTGGCTGTCACTGCGGCAGCGCCGATTGTCGCGGGACGATGTTGGAACCGGTGGACTAACGGGCGGCGGCGAGCGCGGCGAATGCTTCCGCGAAATCTGACCCGAGCGCGACGATGCCCTCTTCGTGTCCCGCCATCGCGAAGACCTTTTTCGTTCGCAAGTCGGTTTCGCGGAAAAGTCGCTGCACTTCCGCCGCCATCTCGGGCGTGCCGTAGGCGACATCGGGACTAGTCGCGGTGCCGCGCGCGCGCAGGTTTCGCCATCTCGCGCCGTCATGTCCATGCAGGACAACGCGCACCTCGGCCTCGATCGCATAGATCG
Source organism: Spartobacteria bacterium (assembly GCA_040007175.1). GTDB lineage: Bacteria > Verrucomicrobiota > Verrucomicrobiia > Chthoniobacterales > UBA10450 > Palsa-1392. Next base: position 44,387 of record JBDTVP010000010.1, on the reverse strand, counting down.
CCGCGTGCGTGAGCGACTCCGCGGATGCGATCGCCTGTCCTTCGCAGCGCAGCCAGTTGCGCTCGAAGTTCCAGGCCGTCACCTTCGCGTAATGCCCGAGGCTCAGCTCCGGGAGCGCCCCCGTTCCGGAACCGGTGATGTAAAAGGACTCGTTAGTCCCGTCGCGCAGGCTGACGTTGCCAAACCCGATCCTGTTCAAATCCACCCCGAGCAAACCGAGACGCCGCATTTCTTGTCGGGCTGAATTCAATTCCTCGAAACCGGGGAATGGCGCCAGCGCGCCGCCGCTCGATTCATATTGAAACTTGATGACGCCAGTTTCGCTCACGCCGCGTGTTCGGGGAAGAGTGACAGGATGCTTTGTTCGTTAGCCTGACAGATCCCGCGCTCGGTGATCAGTCCGCTGATCAATCGCCGCGGGGTGACGTCGAAGCCGTAGTTGGCCGCCGGGTTGGTCTTGGGCGTCACGCGCACTTCCACCGTCCGGCCGTCCGGCCTTCCGCCCAGCCGTCCGCGTGCCTCACTTCGTCCGCGCCGCGTTCCTCGATCGGGATTTCCGCGAGGCCATCGCGCATTTTCCAATCGAACGACGACGATGGCAGCGCGACATAAAACGGCACGCCGTTATCCTGCGCCGCGAGCGCTTTCAGATAGGTGCCGATTTTGTTCGCGACGTCGCCGGTGTAGGTCGTGCGATCGGTTCCCACCAACACGAGGTCCACCTCGCCACGTTGCATCAGGTGGCCGCCGGCGTTATCGGCGATGACTGTGTGCGGCACGCCGTGCTCGCCCAATTCCCAGGCCGTTAGCTTCGCGCCCTGGTTGCGTGGGCGCGTCTCATCGACCCAAACGTGCACCGGAATTCCGCGATCGTGCGCGGCGTAGATCGGAGCGGTGGCCGAGCCATGGTCGACAAACGCCAGCCAGCCAGCGTTGCAATATGTCAGGACGTTGACCGGGCGGCCGTTCTTGCGACGGGCGATTTGTTCGACCAACTCGAGTCCGTGCACGCCGATGCGCCGGCAGTGTTCCACGTCTTCGTTCGCGATCGCTTCCGCAGTTTCGCGCGCGAGGGCGAGCTTCTCCGTGGGCGTCGCGCCGGTGGCAATGCACCGCGAGTTGCCGCTCGAGAGGCCAGGCGAGATTGACCGCCGTGGGCCGAGTCGCGCGCAAAAGCTTGGCCGCAGCCGTCGGCTCCATTCCTCCCACCAGCGCGAGATACATTCCATAGCCGGCGGCGGCCCCGATCAATCCCGCTCCGCGCACATGCATCTCGCGAATCGCCTCCGCCATTTCCTCGACCGTCGTGACCTCTTCGACGACGAAGCGGTGCGGCAAGGCCCGCTGGTCGATTATCTGCACGATTCGCTCGTCGTTAGGCTGGAGCCAGATGGTGCGGTAAGGACGGCCGGCGACGTTCATCGAACCCGAAGATACTCGACCGCTCGTGACCAACAATGCTTCCACGGACGCGCCCTGTATTCGGCGCCGGGACGTGGTCTAGTGGCCGATGCAGAAGAAGTTATTCGCGGAGCTGGGACTTGCTCCGGAAATATTGAAGGCGATCGAGCGAATGGGCTTCGAGGAAGCTTCGCCCATCCAGTCAGCCGCGATCCCGGTTTTGCTCGAGGGTGCAGATGTGGTCGGGCAATCGCAGACCGGTTCCGGTAAAACGGCGGCCTTTGGCATTCCCGCGATCCAGTTGGTCGATGCCAACCTGCGCGCGCCGCAGGTGCTGGTGCTCTGCCCGACGCGCGAGCTGGCCGTGCAGGTGGCGGAGGAAATCGCGAAGCTCGCCTTCTTCAAGCGCGGGGTGCGCGAGTTGCCTATCTACGGCGGGCAATCCTACGAGCGGCAGTTCCGCGGGTTGAGCGCGGGGGCGCAGATTATCATCGGCACGCCCGGCCGGGTGATGGATCACCTCGAGCGCAAAAGTCTGAAGCTCGATCAGATCAAAATGGTGGTGCTGGATGAAGCCGACCGCATGCTTGACATGGGTTTCGTCGACGACATCAAGACGATCCTGCGCGAAGTGCCTAACGAACGGCAGACGGTCTTCTTTTCCGCCACCATCCCGCGACCGATCCAGGAACTGATCAAGCATTTTACCCGCAACCCGGTCAACGTCCGGATGGAAGCGGAGGCGCTGACCGTGCCGGCGATCGAGCAGGTTTATTACGAGGTGGATCGTCGCTCGAAGCTCGAGGTTCTCTGCCGTTTGATCGACCTGGAGGACATCAAACTGGCGATCATTTTCTGCGCGACCAAGATGATGGTGGACGACCTGACCGAGCACCTGACCGCGCGCGGTTACAACGCCGACAAGCTGCACGGCGACATGACCCAGGCAATGCGTGAACGGGTGATGGGCAAATTTCGCAAACACGCGATCGAGATCCTGGTCGCGACCGACGTGGCCGCGCGCGGGCTCGACGTGGACGACATCGAGGTGGTCTTCAATTACGACCTGCCGCACGACGGCGAAGATTACGTGCACCGCATCGGCCGGACCGGACGCGCAGGCAAGGGCGGCAAGGCGGTCACCTTCGTGGCCGGACGGGAAATTTATCGGCTGGAAAATATCCAGCGCTTCACCAAGAGCCGCATCCGGCGCGAGAAAATCCCGACCGCGGAAGAAGTGGAAGGCCGGCGCGCCACCGCTTTCGCGGAAGCGATCCGCGAGACGCTGGCGAAGGGCGAATACAAGCGGCACGATGAATTGCTCGACCGGCTGCTCGAGCAGGGCCACTCGCCGACCGACATCGCGTCGGCGCTCATTCACTTGTTAGGCGAAGACAAAACGCGCGCCGGCCAGGCCATCCCGGAAGATCGGCCGCCGCGCGATTACAACCGTGCCCCTGATCCTGGCGCGCGGGGGCGCCGCGAACGGAGCCGCGACGATTATGAAGCGGACCGGCCGCCGCGCGGTTATCGCGAACGCACTGAGCGTCCGCCGCCACGCAGTGGCCCCCGCGAGGAAGCCGGGATGGTGTCGCACGAAGCGGGCATGGTGCGGCTGGCCTTCAACGCCGGACGCGCGCACGAGGTGCAACCGGGCGATTTCGTGGGCGTGATCGCGGGCGTAACGGCCATCCCAAAAGGCGAGATCGGCGCGATCCATCTCCAGGCGACGAAAACACTGGTCGATGTCGCGGAAGCCCGCGTGCCACTCCTCTTGAAAAAGCTGAACGGGATTCAGTTCAAGGGCCGCAAGCTGCTGGTCAAAGTATCGAAGTAGACGGCACCGCAGTTGCGCCTAACGAAACGGAGCGCCTCGGCTAATGCTTGTCGCGTTTGCCGTGGTGCTTCTTCTTGTGCCGGTCTTTGGCGTGCTTTTTATCGAACTTGCCATGGCGATCGTAGCGGCCGTGAACCCAACGGCCGTCGCGTTGGAAGCCCGGCACCCAGACATATTCGTAGCCGTTCTCCCAATAAGTCGGTCCATCGTAGTATGGCTGGTCGCCGACGCCGATCGAGATGCCGATTTCCGCCGCGCTCGGATGAACCCACATCCCGACCGCGAGCAATGTCACCAGCATCGTTAGTATTCGTTTACTCATAACCTTCTTTCGGATGACGAAGCGGTCGTGGCTGTCCGCGTCGCGGCGCGAGGTTCGCGGCCCGGGCAAAAAAATCGAGTGGGAAAAACCCCGGGCAATGGAATGATCTTCGCCATGGCCACGGAACGCGATTACGTCCTCGGGACGCACGAAGACGAAGTTTCCCGGCTCGGCTTGCAACACCGCGTCTGGCTCCCGGTGGTCCTGGAATGCTGGCAAAAAGCCGGGATCACGATCGGGAGCCGGGTGCTCGACATCGGCGCCGGCCCTGGCTACGCGACGGCCGATCTTTCTGAGATCGTCGGGCCGACGGGCGGAGTCGTTGCGGTCGAGCGCTCGAGTAATTTCGTCCGTGCGCTGGAGGAGCGCCGTCGCGTGCGCGCGCTCGACAACGTGCAGATCCACGAACTCGATTTGATGACGGACCCATTGCCAGACGGACCTTTCGATTTTTCCTGGTGCCGCTGGGTGGCGTCGTTTGTGACGGATCCGGCGTTGCTCGTGCAAAAGATCGGGCAAGTCCTGCGCCCGGGCGCTGTCGCGATTTTCCACGAATACGCACACTACCTGACGTGGTCTTTCACGCCGCGGCTGCCGAGCCAGGAACGTTTCGCTCAGGAGGTGAAGGCGAGCTGGACGGCCGCGGGCGGGAAGGCTGATGTCGCGCTGGATTTGCCGCCGGCGTTGATCGCAAACGGATTCGTTGTGCGCGCAACGGTGCCGCGGATCTCATGCGTCGGGCCACATGATCATATGTGGCAGTGGCCGGCCAGTTTCATCCCAATCGGGCTGGCGAGACTGCAAGAGCTGGGCCGGGTCGAGCCGAGCTTCGCGGAACAAGTCAGGAAGGAATTTGCCGAAGCCTGCGCGAATCCCAATGCTTTGATGATGACTCCTCTCGTCCTCGAAATCGTGGCCGAGAAAGTCGGGTAAGGTCATCGCCAATGCCCTGGACCCTTTCGCATCCGGCCATCGTTTTGCCTTTGCGGCGCTTTTCTCCGCGGCCGCTTGATTTCACCGCGCTCGTCGTCGGCAGCACGACGCCGGACTTTGGCTATTACATCGAGCGTTTCGACCTCTCGAGTTTCGCTCATACCCTGCCCGGCAGCTTCCTCGCTTGCGTCCCTACTGGAGTCCTGCTTTTACTGCTTTTTTATCTGGTCTGCCGGCCGATTTCCTACGCACTCCCCTCGCCTCATCGGCAGAATCTGCTCCCGCTCTGCCCGCGGTTTCCCACCGGCTTTTCCCGGTGGGTCGTCATCTTGATCTCGCTTCTCCTGGGGGCGTGGACGCATAATTTCTGGGATGCTTTTACGCACGAGCACGGTTGGTTCGTCGATCGCATCCCGTGGCTGCAACAACCTTTCATGCAAGTCGGCTCGACCACCATCTATCGCTATCTTCTTATGCAGGAATTGAGCACGATCGTCGGGTTCGGGGTGCTCGTGGCGACTTACTGGTCCTGGCTGCGGAGCCGGCCTCCGACCGAAGACGCTCCCGCCGGCGCCGAACGCTGGCGGTATCTCTTCTGGGCCGCTATCCTGGTCCTATCGCTCGTCATAACGCTGCCCGTGGCGGTTCATTATGCAGTCACTGCGTCGTTGCGCGATGTGGCTTTTGTTCGTTCCATCCTCTTTCGCACTGCGATTTACTCGCCGCTCGTCGCCCTGCCCTTGACCCTTCTCGCAAGCGGCCTGATCTACCATCGGCGCCAGGACTAGGGATTCGGCACGGATTGGTTCTTCTTTCGAACTTATGAAATCAAAATACGATGTGGTAATCCTCGGAGCAGGGCACAACGGCCTGGTAGCGGCCGCCTATCTTACCCGCGCTGGGCTCAGCGTTCTTTTACTCGAAAAGAATGACTATATCGGTGGCGCGACCACGTCACAGAGAGTATTCCCCGATTACGACGCCTATCTCTCGCGCTATTCTTATCTGGTAAGCTTGTTCCCGGAGAAGATTATCAAAGACTTAGGCCTGGATCTTGAGTTGCGCCGGCGAGAAATCGCCTCCTACACGCCATATCACAGGAATGGTCACGACAGCGGCTTGCTCTTGAGCAATGTGTCGAAGGAACTCAACCGTCAGTCACTGCTCGAACTCACAGGAAGCGAGTCCGAAGTGGAAGGGATGAAGCGCTTCTACGAAGTCGCGGCTGTCTTCGCGGAGAAGGTCTGGGAGACGATGCTGAAGCCGCTCGAAGCCAAAGCGGACTTTCAGCAGCGCTTCCAAGAAAGCGAAGCTGGTCGGGAGGCATGGCGCTGCCTGGTGGAGGAGCCGCTGGGCTCCTTGATCGAGCGCCATTTGCAAGACGACCTGATCCGCGGACTCGTCATGACCGATGCCAAAATCGGCGTCTTCACTCACCCGTATGACGAGACGCTCCTGCAAAATCGCTGCTTCCTTTATCACCTGATCGGAAACAAAACGGGCGAATGGAAAGTTCCGGTCGGCGGGATGGGACACGTGGCAAGCTCCCTCGAGCAAGCCGCGCGCGAACATGGCGCAGAGTTCCTGACACGGGTCGATCTGCGCCGGCTCGACCTCTCGCCCAAGCGGCGGACAGTTGAGTTTGAGTGCGACGGAGAGACGGGAACAGTCGAGGCGCGCTTCCTCCTGGTTAACTTCGGGCGGAACGTTCTCGGAAAACTGGTGGGTCAGTCCTATCAGCCGCAAGCCACCGATGAAGGCTCTGTCTTTAAGATCAACATGCTCTTGCATCGCCTGCCGAAGCTGAAGGACGGCGGCCACGCCGCGGCCGATGCCTTTAGCGGCACCTTTCACATCGACGAGAGCTACGACCAAATGATCACCAGTTATCGTCAGGCCATGCAAGGTCATCTACCGGATAAGCCGCCAAGCGAGATCTACTGCCACACTCTGACTGACGACAGCATCCTTTCGCCCGAGCTGCGCGCGAAAGGCTTTCACACCCTGACCCTCTTCGGGATCGATACTCCCTGGCCACTCTTCGCCAAGGATAACGCGACTGTGCGCAAGGACGCCCAGGCAAGATTCGTGGACGGGATGAATGCGTGGCTAGCCGAGCCGCTGGAGGATTGCCTCGCCAAGGCGAACGACGGCAGCCTCTGCATCGAAGGCAAAAGTCCGGTTGATATCGAGGAAGCCCTCGGTCTCTATCACGGGAACATCTTCCAGAACACACTCACCTTTCCCTTCGCCGAAAAGAAAGAACAGGCGGGCACGTGGGGCGTCGAGACGGAGTATGACGACGTCTATTTCTGCGGCTCGACCGCGCAACGCGGCGGAGCCGTCAGCGGCATTCCTGGTCACAATTCGGCGATGAAGGTCTTGGAGCGGATCAAGTCTGCGCAGACTTAGCGCGCTTGTGAAAAGAGCACGAGCGCCGAGCCCGCCGAGACAAACTGCATTGGGATGGGACCAACGAAGAGATCGCCCGCTCGGGTTGACCAGACGCAGAGAAAAAAAGGGCGAGCCGACTACTTGTTAGGCGAACTGAGTTCAAAGAAATAAGCCGTGAGCGACGCGAGCGCCGGCAAAGCCAGCCCGTCGGGCCCGGCCAGCGCGGCTCGCGGCAGAGACAGCTCGAGGTTGCCAGCCAGCTTTTCGGTCAGGCGCAGGCTCGGGTTGTCGTTAGGCTGGAAACGCAGGAACTCGATTGCTTCTTTCGGGAAAAGCACCCGCGTTCCTTTCAACTCTTCCTTGGCGTGCAGATTGACGACTGCGAAAAGGCGCTGCTGCGTGACGGGATCAAAACGCAGCCAGGCGTATAGCCAATGTCCGCCGGCTGGCTCCGTTCCGACTTGGCCAAAGTTGGGGTTGCGGTTGTTTGCCGGATTCAAGGGGAAGAAACCTCCGTCGCGAAAGCCGGCTCGTTCGTCACTGCGAGGAGGCGCCCATAATCGGCGCGCAGCTGCTTGCGCTCGGGGGTGAGTTTGCCGCCGTCGTATTTGTGTCCGTTCGTCCACTTCAGCAACTCCGGCATTGACCAGTAATCGAAGATCGAGGTGCGCGCGTCGTCGCCGCCGAATCCTTCCGCGCCTTCCGCCGGTTCGCCCACTTCCTGCCCGTTGTAGAGCATGACTGGACCGCGTCCGATGCCATAAAGAATGGCCGCTACCGGGGGCCCGACCTGCATTCCAAGGCCGCCCCAGTTCCCGCGGCCGGCGATGCGCACCTCGTCGTGGTTCTCGGCATAACGAACCGAATTTTCGAAAATGAAATCAGCCGAACGCGCCTGGTCGAGATCGTTCGCCCAACCCGAGCCATCATAGATATTTTTCAGCGCCTTGTAACTCGGGTCGTCGTAAACCGCGTCGAAACCGGCGTCGAGCAGGTCGAACATGACGTTCGCTTTGCCGCCTTCGAGCTGCGAAATGACCGGGTCGCTCCCCGGGACCTTGGCCGGATCGCTATCGTAGGCTTCGCCCATGAAGAAGACGTTAGGCGCACGGCTGCGGGCGCGGCCGATGAGCCATTTCCAAAACTCCGGCGGCTCCATGTGCGACATGTCGCAACGAAAACCATCCACCCCCATCCCCTGCCAGTAGGCGATCACCTGGTCCGTTTTCGTCCAGGTATCGGGGACCGGCTTATCGGGAGTGAGGGCGTTTGGATATTCGCGCCGCGCCTTTTCCGGGGCGGTGAAATCGTAGCCGTAATTCAGCTTCACGGTTTCATACCAATCGCCGAGGTCCGGTTTCCAGCTCGCCACGTTATTACCGGTGACGCGACCGAAGTCGGTCTCCCCGGCGAACAAGCCGTCGCACTTCATCCCGTTTAACTGGCAGGTTGGACTAATGGCCACGCCCTCCCTGCAGGTCGGCAGACGAAGCGGCGGACCGTTCCTGTCCGGTTTCAAATAGAAGAAGTTATTGCGCGGTTCAAAAAACTTTCCCCGGTCATCGTTCCGGCCAAAGTCGGTCTCCGGCTTGATGTCGGAGTGATAAGAGCGCGCGACATGGTTTGGGACGAAATCGAGCACGGCTTTGAGCTGATCTTTGTGCAGGCGTTGCAGGAGCGCCTTGAACTCCGTTAGGCGATTTTTTGGCTCGGCCGCGTAATCGGGACAGACATCGAAGTAGTCTTTGATCGCGTAGGGGCTGCCGGCAATGCCCTTGAGCAGATCGGGATCGTCGGCCGGCTCGCCGATCGCGGCGTAATCGGTGCCGGTCGCCTGTTGCAAAATCCCGGTGAGCCAGATGTGGGAGAATCCGAGCTTCCGGAGCGAAGCGAGCGCGGCTTCGTTGATGTCGTTGAATTTACCGACGCCGTTGACGGCCAGGGTGCCGTTAGGCTGGCGAGTCTCGTTCCCGTTGCTGAAGAGCCTAACGACAAGTTGATAGATCTGCGGACGCTCCGCCGCAGAACCGAGGCGGCCGCGGACTTTTGCCACCGCCTCCTTTCCGCCGAGATCGACTTCGAAATAATGCGGAAGATATTTGTCCCCTTCCCCGGCGGCGACCGAGCCATCCGGGACTCCGAAGAGCCGGCCCCAGCCTCCGTCGCGAGGGAATTCTTTCGAATAAACGACAACGTCGACTTTTTTGCCTAATGTCGCCAGCGGCAAACGAATGACGCAATCCCAAGCGGCGACTTCGATCTCCAGTTCCGTCTCCGCGCGCTCACTCAATTTCCAGTTCTGCCATGTGCGTTGCCAAACCTTCGAGTGATCCGTCCCAACCTGCAGAAGATAAAGTTTGTCGGCCTGAAAAGGGAGAAACACGATCGAGCCTTCCTTGCCTGCGCTGAACGGAAGGACCGCCGAGCCGAGACCGGAGCCGGTCCGAAGTGCGAGAAAGACAGTTCGTTCCCAGGCGACGTCGCCGCCGCGGTAATCGATCCGCAGTTTCTCTCTCTCGAGTGAGAACTTCACGACCGGCTCGTCACTGGCGAAGGCGTTCGACATCAGGTTGAGCGCCGCGAGGGCGCAAAGAAAACAACGGACCATGGACTTGAGATCACACTTCGGCGAGCGGACTCTCCGGCGGCGTCATAGTCGGCAACACCCCTTCCCCTTCGATCAGTTGCTCCGGATCAGCCGGAATGTCCCTAACGAATTGAGCAAGGAGCGCGGCGAGAGCGAGAAAACCGCCGCCGATCATGACCGCGCCGATTTTCGCGGGTGGGAGGGAGCCGGCCAGCATCGCGTAAGGCATGGCGAGGATGCTGGCCCGGGCGATCCAGAGTTTGGCGAAATCTGATCGGGCTGCGCGCCGAGATACTCGTAGATCGCGCTCATGTTCGCCATCTGCAGGCCCCAGCCAACTGGATGCCGAGGAAGCCGAAACTCATATTCCAGATCTGCCAGAGAGTGAGCCGCGGTTTGTGCATAGATCGGAACGGCGGCGACGTTAGCGACTCCCGCGCGTTTTAGGCAGGGGGAAGTCTTTGAGACCGTCCGGGGAGCGCGGTTTTCCACCGCGACGGCTTTTCCGTGAGCTTGCGCCGCGGAAGAAATCCGCACCGCAATTAAAGTTCGTCGCGGCAGAATGCCGCGACGAGCACACGAGGACGTGTGCGCTACCCAAGCGAGATCCGGCCGCGCCGGTTTCGTTAGGCGAGGGCGTCGAGCCGGCTGAGCAGATCTTTTTTGCTCGTCATGCCGGTGACCTGGTCGCGCAACTCGCCGTTCTTGAAGAGCAGCAGAGTCGGGATCGCCCGGATGTTGTAGCGCGCGGACAAGCTCTGGTTGTGGTCGACGTTCACTTTCGCGACTTTCACGCTGCCGGCTTTTTCTTTCGCGATCTCGTCCAGGATCGGCGCGATCATTTTGCAAGGGCCGCACCATTCGGCCCAGAAATCGACCAGCACAGGTTGCGTGCTCTTGGTCACTTCGTTCTCAAAGTTGGCTTCGTCGATTGTTACCGCTGCAGAATTTTCCATAATTTTGTTAGGCGAAATAGGTCCAGAGTTGAATGAGTAAAGTCAGCGCGGAAATACCGAGCAAAGCCCAGTAAAGCGGCGTTGGAACTGATTCAACTAACCCTGCGGCGGGAGGATTAGCAACCGGCGGCGAGAGCGGCGCGGTGCGCACGACCGCGGCGGCGGGCGGGCCGGCCGGCGGCACATTGCTCAACCGGACGGTGGCCTTCATCGGCGAATCCGGCGTGACGGCGATGCGCGCGGTCTCCTTGCGCGGGCCAACCCGGACGCCGGCACGGTTGGGCATCATCGGATTCAGCGGTGGCACGGAAGAGGGCTTCACCGGAGACGGCATCGGCCCTGGGCCCGCGGAGGGCTTCAAGCCAGACGGCGGCGACAGGGGCGGCTTGCCTCCGGCGGGCGGCGGCAGGGGCGCTTTCGAAACGGGAGAAGGCGGAAAATTTAGCGCAGCGGTCGGCACCGGTGGAGCCTTCGAGGAAGGAGTAACCGCTGGCGGAAGCGGACGAGCCGCACCGGGCGACGAAGCCGGGGCTGGCGGCCTAACGATCGGAGGTGGCGGCGGGCGATGGCCCGGTGTGCCACCGGTCGGAGGAAAGGGTTTGGGCGCGACGGAAGGCGGCGGACGAACTGGAGCCGAGGACGGGCGCACCGTATTCTCCGGTGTCCGCAACGCGCTTTCCGGCAGGCGGGCGGCGGGCGGCCCGGGCGGGCGATTGGGTAGATTGATCCGCGCGGTTCCTTTTTCCACCGGCACAGTCGGCCGATGCGTGGTGCGGAGAGGCAGGGTAATCCGCACCGTTTCCTTTTTCGGTTCGTTCAAATCAGCCATACGAACAAATAAACCTGCCCTCCATAAAGTTGTCGGCAATGTGTCTGTCAGGCTCGCGCAGGGGTGTCAATCCCCAATCCTTCAAGCGAGCAAGTCGTAGCCGCGGGCCCCGCGAATTTTTCGCCTAACGAATTCCCCAACCGGCGCCGCTTCCGCCAGGAGGACGCGGGTGTCGACTTCCGGCGCGTCTGCTTCGGTCCGCGCGACGAGGGGCTGATCGACCAATAATTTCAATTCCAGGCCGACCTTCTCACTCGCGATTTCGCGCGCGATCCTTTGTTGCAACGTCATGGCCCGGCGGTAGCGGGCGTTTTTTTGCGCGGCCGAGATCTGCCCGGGCATCTTCGCGGCGCGCGAGCCTTCCTCCTGCGAGTATTTGAAAATCCCGAGCCGCTCGAAACGCACCCGCTCGATGAACTCGAGAAGCGATTCGAATTCCGCCTCTGTCTCACCGGGAAAGCCGACGATGAAAGTGGTGCGGAGCGCGATCCCCGGCACCCCGGCCCGCAGCCTAACGATGAGATTTTCAATGTGGGCGCGGCTCGTTTCGCGCCGCATCCGGCCGAGCATTGCTTCGTCGATGTGCTGCAACGGCATGTCGACGTAGCGCGCGACTTTGCCGCACTGCGCGATCGTCTCGATCAATTCGTCGCTCCAATGCGCCGGGTGGGTATAGAGGAGGCGGACCCAGAAATCGCCCTCGATCGCTTCGATCTCGCGGAGGAGCGCGGTCAGCGTCGGCCCGCGCGAAGAATCGACTGGCTGGCGCGGCCCGGCTTTCGCGGTCCACAGATCCATTCCGTAATAGGTGGTATCCTGGCTGATCAGATTGATCTCCTTGACCCCTTCGGCGACGAGGCTTCGCATCTCTGCCAGGACCGAGGCGGGCGGGCGGCTGCGATGCCGGCCGCGCATCTGCGGGATGACGCAAAAGCTGCACGGATGATTACAGCCTTCCGCGATCTTCAGATAGACGCTGTGCGCCGGGGTGAGGCGAAAACGCGGTGTGTCCCAGTCGGGAATATAAGTCGGGCGGGCGGTGACGAGATTTTCCCCCGGGCCGCTCGGCGACGCGACGACGCGTTCGATGATCGCACCTAATTCACCGACCTGGTCGAGCCCGATGAAAGCATCGACTTCCGGCATCGAAGCCCGCAGCTCGGCGGCAAAACGTTGTGACATGCAGCCGCTCACGATCAACTTTTGGTTAGGGCGTTTTCCCAGTCCGCGCTGTTGATGCGCCTCGAGAATGGCGTCGATCGATTCTTCCTTGGCCGAATCGATGAAGGCGCAGGTGTTCACGACCAGCACGTCGGCTTCTTCGGCCTGCGGGGTGATCTCCATCCCGCGCGCGCGCACGCTCCCGAGCATAATCTCAGCGTCGACCAGGTTCTTGGCGCAGCCGAGACTGATCATCCCGACCGTGGTGGGCGCAATCGTCTTATTCAATGGTGACATCCTCGTCGCCCGCCGCGAGCGCCACGCCGTTTTTTGTGATCTGGACCGCGCCGCGATCGAGGACTTTCATCGTCACGTGCTGGCCGCGGAAAGAAATCGGCGCGTGCGACGGCTCCAGCCAGTCGTCGAAGACCGGCTTCGTCTGGTTGTCGACCGTGACCCGCACATAAGTCATCTGGATCGGCGTGATCTGCACCTGGTTGACCTGCGTCGAAGGAGCGCGCGGAGCGGGAGGCGGGGTGGCAAAATCCTCCGGCCGCACGGGCTGGGCTCGGCGCACTTCCGGTTCGGTCGACTTTAGCTTGGACGCCTCCGGAGTCGCGCTCGGCTCCGACGGCGCAGTCGGGGCGCCGGTCACGCGCGCCTCGCTTGCGGGCGGGGCATCAGCCGGGAGGGCACGCGGTGCGACGATCCGTTCCGCCGGCGACAAGGTCGGTTGCGGCGTGGCCGAAGCGACGGCAGACGGCGCGATCGTCCGCGGCGCGATGCGTTGAATATCGAGGAGCAGTTTGACCAGGTAGAGACCGATCACGAGCACGCCGATCGCGATAATGAAAGGGAGAAGCGCCGGCTTTTTCGCCGGCTGGCGCCTAACGATCGGCGGCGGCGCGGAGCTCGGCGCGTCCTGCAAATAGGAATAGCCATCCACGCTGACTTCCCCCGAAGTTTCGAAAGCGTCGAGATAGGGCGTGACGTTTACGCCGAGATATTTCCCGTAGATGAGCAGGAAGCCCTTGGCGTAAGCGAGGCTCGAAAAGCTAGAGAAATCCTCCGCCTCAATTTCCTGGATGCGGGCGGCACGGATCTTCGTGACACGCGCAGCCTCCTCGAGCGAAATATTCTTCGCGAGACGCACCTGCTGTAATTTTTGACCGAGCGGTTCCATCGAGATGGCGGCTCAAACGGCAGCGTCGAGATCGACGAGAATCTCGCGCGGCTTCGCGCCTTCGCCGGGGCCCAATATGCCGCGCTGCTCCAGAATATCAACGATCCGGGCGGCGCGGGTGTAGCCAAGGCGCAGCCGGCGTTGCAGGAGCGAAGTGGAAGCGCGTTTTTCCTGGCGGATGATCTCGAGACATTTCTCGACCAGCTCCTCGTCTTCGTCGGTTACGTCTTCGCCCGCTTCCGCGCTCTCGCCGCTGGTAATTTTCTCGTGGATCGCCATGTCGTAGGCGGCGGGGCTTTGCGCGGAAACAAAATTGACCAGGCGATGAATTTCCTCATCCGTGACCAGGACACCTTGCGCGCGGATGAGGCGCGAAGTGCTCGGCGGCAGGTAAAGCATGTCGCCCTGGCCTAACAAACGGTCGGCGCCGTTCTCGTCGAGGATGACGCGGCTGTCGATTTTCGAGGCGACCTGGAAAGCGATCCGGCTCGGGATGTTCGCCTTGATCACGCCAGTGATGACATCGGCGCGCGGCGTCTGCGTCGCGACGATGAGGTGGATGCCGGCGGCCCGCGCCATTTGCGTGATGCGGGCGATCGCGCTTTCCACATCGGCCGGCGCGGTCTGCATCAGGTCGGCCAGCTCGTCGATGATCACGACGATGTATGGGAGTTTGTCCGGGATGATCGGCTCGTCAGCGCGCGGCACCTTGATCAGGTTTTCCGTGTATTCATCGACGGAACCGACTGCTGGCTTCTGTCCGTCGCGCGCGTTTTCAGGTTTCTCGGCATCCAGCTCTTTCTGGGTTTTCTTCGGCGGGCGCGCGTTGAAGCCGGAGATGTTGCGCACTCCTGTCTTGGCGAAAATCTTGTAGCGATTTTCCATCTCGAGAATGACGTGCCGGAGCGCGAGCAGGACTTTCTTGGGGTCGGTCACGACCGGGATGATGAGATGCGGCAGATCGTTGTAGACCTGCATCTCGACCACTTTGGGATCGATCATGATGAAGCGCAGTTCCTCGGGCGTGAACCGGTAAAGCATGCTTGCAATGAGCGCGTTGATGCAGACGCTCTTGCCGCTGCCGGTCGTGCCGGCGACGAGGAGATGCGGCATCTGCGCGAGATCGGCGATGATCGTTTTTCCGTAGACATCTTTGCCGAGAGCGATTGGGAGTTTCGCGGTACTCGCATTCCAATCCTCCGATTGGAAGAGCTCGCGCAGAGTGACCTTGACCTTGCGGCTGTTCGCCAACTCGATCCCGACCGTGTCCTTGCCGGGAATCGGCGCGAGGATATTAATCCGCTCAGCCCGCGTTGCCCGCGCGAGATCGCGCTCCAGACTAACGATCTTATCCACCCGCACGCCTTTGGCCGGATAGACTTCGTAGCGCGTAATGGTCGGGCCTTTTGTGATGTCGCCGGCCGCGACCTTGATGCCGAACTGCTCGAGGGTATCAATCAGCGTCTGCTGGATTCCGGCCAGCTCCGCCGGATCGACCGCGACCCTGCCTTCGCTGTCGTGTTCCTCGAGCAAATCGATTCCGGGCAGAACATAATTTTCGCCGTCGAAATCCTGCGCCGCGCTCGTTAGGGCAGGCGCCTTGGCCGCTTTCGCGCCCCGTTTCAGCTCGGCCAGGGACGGCTTCTTGCGCGGCGGCGCGGACTCCGGGAGGGCGGTCGTATCGACCACTTTCGGTTCCGGACGATTGGCAAATTCCTCCAGCAGCACTTCCGGGTCGCAATAGCCCCTGGGCACGGGCGCGCCTTTCTTGCGCAGCTTTTTTTCCAGCAAGCGCTGCTGTTTTGTGATCTCCTGCTGGCTGATCTCGAGCTGGCCTTTCAAGTCGGTCCTCCGCATCCGGCGGTGGAGGAACCAAAGCCGGAGCGCGACCAGCCCGCGACGAAAAGTGAGGACGCTTTGCCTAACGAGATGAATCGGCCGCAACCCCGTCATCAGGATAAGGCTGGTCACATAAATGCCGCCGAGGACGATGACCGACCCCTTCCCCATCGCATAACGAAAGATGTGCCGGCCGAAAAAATAACCGACCCAGCCGCCCGGACCCTGGATTTTAAAAACCTTCCGCCAATCGTGCAAAAACCAAGGCTGCAAATGAAGCAGGCAGGCGCCCGAGGCGATGAAGAGAATCATCCAGCCGACTCGCCGGTTCACCTTCAGGTCGCCGTGAAAAAGTTTCGCGCCGCCGAAGCCGAGGAGAGTGGCGGCGAGGAGATAGGAGGCGGCGCCGATCAGGAAATAACAAATTCCCGCGCCGATCGCGCCTAACGGGCCGAGGAAATTCTGCGCCGGATGATTCGGCGACGACGTGGAATTAAGAAGGGGGAACCAGGCCGGGATATCCTTCGGGACGTAAGAGATGAGGGCAAGAAAGAGGAGCGTCCCGGTTCCGAGAAGAATCAGGGCGTAAACTTCGTTCCATGCATTGTGCTGAGTGCGCTTGGCCACCGCGGCTCATAGTAGTCGCGCCCCTGCGGCTTTCAATTCCTCTCTTCTCACGAGAGAACGCAGCCGCGCCGCTCCCGCGCTGAAATAATGCTGGCCGCTTTTGTCCGGCTTGCACCCGTTAACGAAGGAAAGAATTCCCAGCGAAAGGACACCTCCAGAAATGAAAACAAAAATTCAAACTACGATCCTCGGTTTGGTTTTGTGCCTGACGCAAGCCGCCCAGGCTCAAAATCGGACGGTTTTCCTGATGGTGCGTGGGCGCTGCTAGTTCGCCGGAAGAGGAAGCTGCGCTAGCGCGCGGTCGCAAGCGGCCGCGCGCTGAGCGAACCGCTGCGGTTGGTCCACATCCGCCGGCGCGAGGGTCCCGCGGGTGCGGAGGTTGGAGAAAATGTCGCGTGCTTTGATGTACCAGTCGCGCGCTTCCGACCAGGCGCTGCTCCGCTGCGCGAAGGACGCGTCGGCCTCCGCCCCGGAACGGGCGAACGCGTCTCCCAGCTTCTCCGCGCAGAGCGCGACGTTGCGGGCATAAATCGCGTTACTCGGATCAGCCGCCGCGAGGGCGGTGAAAATCTCGAATCCCTCGCGGCCGTGCGCCACCGCCTGCGCGGGATCGCCATTGGCGGTAAAACTTTCCGCGAGATCGGCGTGGGACACCGCGAGATCGAACTGCGCCTGGGCGTTTTGCGGATCGTCAGCGGCAAACTTCTCCCGAATCACAAATGCCTTGCGCCGGCTCTCCAAGGCGCCGGCCGGGTCATCACCGGCGCCGAGAGTGTTGCCGAGTTGGTAGTAACCCCAACCCACTTCGCGCCGCGCCCGACTGTTATTGGGGTCAGCGGTTGCGAGCGATTCGAGCATGGCCACTCCGCGCCGGATGGACGCCCCGGCCTCGGGCCGATGCGGATCGGAAGCGCCGCCCACTTTCATCAGGCTCAAGGCGACACTTCGCCGCAGCTTCGTGCTTCCGCCATCGTGGCGGAGCAGTCCCTCGCGAATCGCCAGGGCTTTTTCGTAATTCGTTAGGCGTTCCGCATCGGCGTGCGGCGTGCGGTTGAGTCCATCCGCGAGGGTTTCATCAGCGCGGGCCAGTTCATCCTGCACCGCCAGATTGGCGGGATCGATCGCAGCCAGCTGCGCGAAGATCTCGAGGGAGCGCCGGTATTCGCGGATCGTCTGCGCCGTGTCGCCCTTTACTTCCAGGATGTCGCCCAGGCCGCGGTAAGTCCGGCCCAGCTCCATCTGCGTCTCGGTCGTAGCCTCCTTTTGGCCAAGTCTCTCGCGGATGCGCGCCGCCTTGCGGTAACTCGTGAGGGCGCCCTCCGTGTCGCCCAGATTCGCGGAGTACGGATTCCCCTGGATGTCGCCGATTTTCTCGTAGGCGGTCGCTAACTCTCGCTGGAGCGAGGGATTCTCGGTTTTTTTCCGCGCCAGACCATCGAGATACTCGAGCGCGCGCGTCACGATGAGGCGGCGGGTCGGAGTCGAGCCCTGCAGATCTTTGACTGCATCGTGGATCTCGAACATGAGCGAATTAGCGAGCCGGCGGACGTCATTGAAGCGTTCCTCGGCGTTCTGTCGCTGCTCGTTCGCCCGGCGCGCTTCGATCGCGGTCGCAACGATGCCCGCGATGAGCGAACCCGCGACGAGCAGCGCGGCCAGCACGCTCACCTTATGCCGGCGGACGAATTTGGAGGTGCGATAGCGGACCGTGTCCTTCTGCGCGCTGACTGGCTGAGCGGCGAGATGACGCCGGATGTCTTCCGATAATTGCGCGACCGATTGATAGCGACGCTCCGGCTCCTTGCGCATCGCCATGAGGACGATGTTATCCAGATCGCCGCGCAGGGAACGCGCATCGTGACTGGTGATTTGCGAATCGCGGCGGAGCGCGGCCATGCTTGGCCGGGTCGGCTCCTGTTCGGTAATGGCGCGCGCGATTTCGTCCGGGCGCCGACTCTTGATGTGATAAGGCCGCTCGCCGGTGAGCAATTCGTAGAGCAGGACGCCGAGGCCGTAGACGTCGCTGGCGGTGGTGACGTTCTCGCCCCGCACCTGCTCCGGGCTCGCATAGTCAGGGGTCATGATCGGCGCGACCGTGACGGCGCGCGGCGCGCTCAAGCTGGCCTCTTCGTCGAGTAATTTCGCGATCCCAAAATCGAGCAGCTTGGGCTCCCCGTTCTCGGTCACGAGAATATTCGACGGCTTCAGGTCGCGATGAATGACCAAATGCTGATGGGCATACTGGACGGCCGCGCAGACTTTCCGGAAGAGTTCGAGCCGGTCACTCAGGGAAAGATTTTGCGCACGGCAATACGCGTCGATCGGCACTCCTTCGACGTGCTCCATGACAAAAAATGGCGTCGCATCGGAAGCGGCCCCGGCGCCGTGGAGATGGGCAATGTTCGGATGATTGAGGCTGGCGAGAATCTGCTCCTCGGAGCGGAAGCGGCGCAGCAGGTCGGGGCTGGCCATGCCCGGCCGCACCAGTTTCAGCGCGACTTTGCGCTTGAGATTCACATCTTCCGCGAGAAAAACGTCGCCCATCCCACCGCTGCCGATGCGGGCAAGAATCCTGTAGTCGCCGATCCGCTCGCTCAGCTCCGGCGGTAACTCTTCGGTCAAGCTCTCCGCTGCGATCTCCAGCGCGCCACGCTCGATGAAAGCGCCCGCTTGCTCTTGAAAACCGAGAAGCGACTCCACTTCGGCGCGCATCCCGGCCGATGGGCAGGCGGCAGCAAGCCAGGCGGCGCGCTCAGAAGGCGCGCGGTCCAGAGCGGATTTGACCAACTCAGCCAGGGTTTCGGGATTTTCCGGCATCGTTAGGCGAACTCGCGGCCATTGAATCGAAAAATAGCCGGATAAGCAATGTCCGTTTTTTGAACGGGATGGCGCTTCTAGCGGGTGAAACCAAAAAACAAAATGAAAACCATTCAGCAAATCCTACTCTGCACCGCCCTCTTCTTCGTCGCCTTGGTCACGACCGTTCCGGCCGCGCCCGCGCTCTCGATCCAGATTGTCGGCACTTTCGATTATCCGGGGGCGATCTCCACCTCGCCCATTGGAATCAACGATCGGGGCGAGATCACGGGCCACTACCTCGATGCGAACAATGTCACTCGCGGTTTCGTCCGCTTGCGCAACGGCACCTTTCGGCCGCCGATTGTCGAACCTAACGACAACGGGAACATGACTCGCGGTCAGAGAATCAATAACTCGCGGGTCGTCTGCGGCTTTTACTCGGGGAACTCCAATCTGCACGGCTTTCTCCTCTCCGGAAATGTCTTCAGCGAATTCGACGTCCCAGGCGCCCCTTCCACCTTTATCTTTGCCCTGAACGACGCCGGAAACTTCGTCGGTTCCTACGGCGATCTGAGCACGCTTGGCGCTTATGTAAATCTGGGCGGTGTCACGAGCACCTTTACGGTCGGAGGATCCGGCGTGACCGAGCCTCTCGGGATCAACGGCGCAAACGAAATCGTAGGCTTCTATTTCGATACCGACTTCAGTGCGCACGGTTTCTTCCGTGACGCCTCCGGGGCGCAGACTTTTCCGATGGATTTCCCCGGGTCGACCTACACGTTCCTGGTCGATCTAAACGATAACGGCCTGATGGTCGGTGCTTATGGCTACAGCACCGGGGGATCGCACGGGTTTGTCATCAACTCCACTGGCCAGTCGGTTTCGTTCGATTATCCCGGAGCAACCGACACCGGCATCAATGGGATCAACAACGGGGGCATGATGTGCGGCCGCTATACTGATAGTGCGGGAGTCCCGCACGGCTTCATCGCGCGGGTGCGCTAAATTGCTCTGCCCGCATTCCCCGTACGAGCCAGCCGGCGGATCGCTCCATCCGAAAAAGAGCGATTCGTTAGGCCGGCTCGCTCAGTTCCCGGCAGAGCCAGAGCTTGGCAAAATTCCAATCGCGCAAAACGGTCTTGGCCGAGACTTGGAGGACGTCCGCGATCTCCTCCGCCGTCAGGCCGCCGAAGAACTTCATTTCTACCACCTCGCCTTCCCGCGGATAAGCGACCGTGAAGCGCTGCAGCGCATCATCCAGCTCCACTAAATCCGGCGGGCGTTCCTGCCCCAGCTCGCGGGTTTCATCGAGATAAATTTTCTCCAGTTTCCCGCCACGCTTCTCGGCGTTGTGCGCGCGCGCATGCTGGACCAAAATGCGCCGCATCAAGCGGGCCGCGAGGCAGCGGAAGTGGGCCCGATCTTTCCAACTCACTCCATGGTGGTCGACCAACCGAAGGTAGGTCTCATGCACCAATGCGGTCGCCTGCAGAGTGTGATCAGGGCGCTCGCGCCGAAGATATTGCCCGGCCAGCTGGCGCAATTCCTCGTAGACCAGGGGAATCAAACGCTCCGGCGCGCTCGTGTCGCCCCTGCTCCACGCCTGCAGGATCTGGGTCACATCGGAGGAATTAGTGGGCTCGGACATCTTGGGCGCGACCGCCTTTGTAGCATTTCGCGGCGGAGAAGGGAAAGGAATTGCCCAATGGCTAATCTTCCAAACGTCATCGCAGGGCTGAGCTTCCGCGACAGCCCACGATCCGCGCGAACTTCGAGACGGCCCCGCGCTCCACCAAACACGATTTATAAGTATGAACTCAAGCAACGAAGACAAGGCAAAGGGCACGGCCAAGGAAGCGATCGGAGCCGTGAAGGAAAAGACGGGCGAAATCATCGGTAATCCAGATTTGCAGGACAGAGGCACCGCCGAAAAAGTGGAAGGCAAAGTCCAGCAGAAGGTCGGAGACGTGAAGAAAGTCTTCGAGAAATAGCCGGAATTTTCCCGAAATAACTTGATCGCGCTCCTCTCGGAGCGCGGTCATCTTCGGGCGTGACAATCGTTCGCGCCCAGCCGTCCGATGGACCGCATCTGAGCGCGATTGCCTGGGAAGCCAAGGCGCATTGGGGTTACCCGCCCGCTTGGATGGAAGCGTGGCGTGAACAACTCACCATCACCCCGCAGTTCATCGCCGCGCACGAAACTTTCGCTGCGGTGCTCGATGGGCAGGCGATTGGTTTCGCGGCTTTAGGTGCAGCGGACGCTGCCCGCTGCCTGGAACATCTTTGGATTCTGCCGGAGCACCTTGGGAAAGGAGTCGGCCGCGCATTATTTTCCCACGCGGCCGAGCAGTCGCGCGCGTCGGGGGCGCGTTGCCTAACGATTGAGGCTGATCCAAACGCGGAACCGTTTTACCTTCACCTCGGCGCGGTTCGGATCGGTTTCACGCAAACCACGGCCGCGGGCGAACCACGTCAATTGCCTCTTCTGAACTTCGACCTCACCCTTCCCCGGTAGGAAAAAAACGGCGGCGCCCCGCAGGACGCCGCCGCTCCCATAACCGCCTAGAAATCTTTCGTTACTGGTCGTCGCCGTCCGTGCCGCCATGGCCACGTTTCCCGTGGTGACCGCCGCGTCCGCCACGCCGGTCATTGGCCGCTTCGTCGAGTTTCTTCTGCTGCTCCGGCGTAAGCATCGGCCGGATTTGCGACATGGCGTTGTCCATCACCGCCTTGGTTTTTTGCATTGCTTCCTGGCGGATACTTTCGAGCTGCGGAGTGGCCTGGTCGATGATCGGCTGGACCCTGGTCTTTTGTTCCGCCGTCAGGTCCAAACGCTCGGTCGTTTTCTCGAGCATGTTGTGACGCGGTCCGCCCCTTCCGCCACGGCGATCGGGTCCGTCGCCCTGCGGGTCATTCGCCAAAGCCGAGCCGCCAAGCGCCAGCGCGCTCAGCGTTGTAAGTGTGATAAGTTTCAGTTTCATATGTAGGAGTCATGACCGGAATGAGGGCGGACCGGTTACAAGAATTCTCGCCCAGGCTGCCGGCTTCGGCTTCCTGCCTAACGGAATGCCAGGAGGCATTTCCGGAGACGCTTCCTTGGCTCGCGCGAAAATTCTGTAACCGATCCGCGCCAGGAGCTGTCATCCCCGTTAGTGTGGAGATGGCTTGGAGGACATGGCAGATGAATTCGACGCTGACGCCCTCGTGGCGGCGGCTCGGCAACATGACGAGAGCGCGGCCCGCGAAATGGTCCGCCGGCTCTATCCGCTCGTCCTCAAACTGGTCCGCTCCCATCGGCCGCGCCGCGCTGCCGAGGAAGACCTTTGCCAGATGATCTTCATTAAAATTTTTCAAAAACTCTCCCAGTTCTCGGGCAAAGTTCCGCTCGAGCACTGGGTCTCGCGCATCGCCGTCAATACCTGTCTCAACCAGATCCAGGCCGAGAAGGTGCGCCCGGAATTTCGGCACGCCGATCTAAGCGAGGAAGAAGTTGCCGTGGTGCACAACCTCGCCGCGACTGCGGAGGAATTAGGACCCGACCGCAGCTTCGCCGCGCGCGATCTGGTCGAGCGGCTCCTCGCCGCGCTCAAGCCGGCGGAACGGCTCGTGATCGGTCTGCTTTACCTGCAACAACGCTCCGTCGCCGAAGTCCAGGCCCTGACCGGTTGGGGCGCGTCGCTCGTCAAAGTGCGCGCGTTTCGCGCCCGGCAGAAATTGCAAAAACAACTCGCGCACTTTGAAGCGGAGGGCGAGCGATGAAGAAAACCAACCTCGATCGCTTGCTCCGCGCCGCGGCCGAAACAATGAGCGACCGGCCTAACGAGATGCCGTTCGGTTTCGACACCCGCGTGTTGGCCGGTCTGCGGGCGGGACTGAACCGCGACTTTTTCGATATTGGGCGGCTTCTCCGCCGCGTCGTGCTCCTCTCGCTCGCGGTCATCGCGCTGGCCAGTGCCGGCGTCTACCGCGAGCTCGGCCAGGATGAGACGCAGTCCGACGATTACGCAATCGCCGATTCCGCGATCGGGAGCGCCTTCGAGCAATGAACGCGAAACTGCGCTGGAAACTGATCGCCGGGTTCGTCCTTGTTTTTCTCGCCGGCGCGGCCGCGGGCGGCTTTTTCGCGTCCAGCCAGGCGTGGCGGCACCGGCCCGATTATTCCCACCACCGCCATTCGTTAGCCGAACGGATGCGCAGCCGAATGGAGGCGCAACTCGATCTCACCCCGGCGCAGCTCGAGCAGGCCGCGCCCATCTTCGAGCGGACCGCGCAGGAGCTGGAAAAAATCCGGGCGGAGACGGGAGACCGCGTCCGGCAGGTGATGGACAAAGCCGATCGCGCCCTCGCACCAGAGCTGACCGAGGCGCAGCGGATCAAACTGGAGACATTAAAAAAACCGGGCCGGGGCGGTCGGGAAGGCCATAAAGGCCCTCGCCGCCACGCGGAACCTCCACCCCCGTAGGCGCTTCGTTTCCGTTTAGAAAGAGCTATTGACGAGGCCCTGCGGCCTAACCAAACTCCCTCCATGAAATATTTGCCACACCTCTTGTTGTCCGGAGTCGTTGCCCTTTCCTTTTCGTCCTGTGCCGCACCCGGCGGCGGCGGCGGCGGCGGCACTGCGGGCTCCGAAACAAAACTCGGTGCGCATGGCGGTTCTAAATTTGCCCTCGTCCAACGGCGCGGCGGCGCGCGTGATGCAGATCCGCAGGGCGGCCACACTGTGGCGATCGTGGTCCAAGTGGAGCAGAGCATGGTCGGCGGAGAACAGGAGATCAAAGCCTCCGCCAGCGTGCACAAGGATGGCCCCGGCGGCCCGCTCTACAATGCCGACGCGGTCAGTATCCATCTCACCCAGCCTTCCGACGCGAAGACTGAGCCACGCAGAACCGGCGAAGCTCGCATCACCAAAACTATCCCGGCTCAGGGCGGGAAATTCAAAACCGTCGTAGCCGAAGCAGTCGCCAGCTCGAACGATTTTCCAGAAACCGTCGTGAGCATCACGATTCCGGGCGACCAATAATTTCGCCTCATCTGCTGGCGCGATCCGCCGGCGTTTCACTCTGGGATGGCAGGCAGACAACTGCCTGCCATCCTGAGCCTCCCGGACGTGTGCTAGTTTCCCTGGCGTGAAACTTCTTCTCTTCGGCGCCACCAGCGTCCTCGCGGCGGCGCTCGCTTCCGCCGCCCCGGAGGCCGTCTCCGTTTTGCTCCGGCCCGCTGCCGTTTTCGATGGCACCCAGCTCCATCCCGGCTGGTCCGTCCTCGTGACCGGCGACAAAATCGCCGCCGCCGGACCGGCCGTGGAAGTCACCGCACCCGCCGGCGCGCAAACGATCGACTTGCCTAACGACACCCTCAGTCCCGGTCTGATCGAGGGTCATTCCCATCTTTTCCTCCATCCCTACGACGAGACACCCTGGAACGACCAAGTGAACAGCGAGTCGCTCGCCTTCCGGACCGCCCGCGCCACCGCGCAGGCGGCCACGACCCTCCAAGCCGGTTTTACGACCGTGCGCGACCTCGGCACGGAGGGCGCGGGCTACGGCGATGTCGGTTTAAAAAAAGCGATCGACCAGGGCGTTGTGCCCGGGCCGCGGATGATCATCGTGACCCGCGCGATCGTCGCGACCGGCAGCTACGGGCCGAAACTTTCGACCGATCTCAACCTGCCGCAGGGCGCGGAGGAAGCGAGCGGAGTCGAGGGAATCGTTAGGGCGGTGCGATCCCAGATCGGCAAAGGCGCGGATTGGGTGAAACTCTACGCCGATTATCGCTGGGGCCCGGGCGAGCCTTCCCGCCCCACATTTTCCCAGGAAGAAATGACCGCCGCCGTCAAAGCTGCGCACGATGCCGGCCGACCGGTCGCGGCCCACGCCACGACCGCGGAAGGGATGCGCCG
Source organism: Spartobacteria bacterium (assembly GCA_040007175.1). Taxonomy (GTDB): domain Bacteria; phylum Verrucomicrobiota; class Verrucomicrobiia; order Chthoniobacterales; family UBA10450; genus Palsa-1392. Next base: position 19,620 of record JBDTVP010000010.1, on the reverse strand, counting down.
CGCCACCCTCGCCGGGGTCGATACGATCGAGCACGGCGACGACGGCACCGCGGAAGTGTTCAAGTTAATGAAAGAACATGGCGTGGCGCTTTGCCCGACCGTCGCGGCTGGCGACGCGGTCGAGCAATACCGCGGCTGGAAAAAAGGGAGCGCGCCCGAGCCGGCCCGAATCGGGGAAAAACGCGCGAGCGTGAAAGCAGCGCGCGCCGCGGGAGTGACCTTTGCGATGGGCGGCGATGTCGGCGTCTTCCCCCATGGCGAGAACGCGCGGGAGATGGAGTTGCTCGTGCACGAATACGGCTTCAGCCCCCTCGAAGTCCTGCGGCAAGCCACGAGCGGCAACGCCGCCATTTTCCATCTCGCCGATCGTGGTAACATTCGCGCCGGCCAACTCGCCGACCTCGTCGCCTTCGCGGGCGACCCGACCACGGAAGTGAATGTCGTTAGGCAAGTCCGCCTCGTGATGAAAAACGGCGTCCTCATCCGCCGCCCGTAGTCCCTCGAAGAACGTTCAAAAAAGAGAGCGCCGCACAAAGATGCACGCCCCGCGCTAAAAGGGCCGGCCTTGCGCGAGCACTTCCCGGGCGTGCGCGTAGCCACGCTCGACGATCTTGTCGTGGGATTTCCATTCAAGCAATCCGAAGTCTTCGACGTCCGGATTCAAGAGCAGATCGACATCGCCGATCAGTTGCGCGGTCTTTTGCTGGCTGTTCAACATGCTGGCCGCGATCATCGCGGTGACCATCGAAGGAACCGCAAATCGCCGCTGCGCCTTCGGCCGAAAGAGATCGCGCAGCAGATCGCGCCGCCTCGGCATCGATTCGAATTTGATCGCCTCGGTCGCGTTACCTTTCGGCCGCAGATCGACCGCGATGATGTGCCGCACGCCGGAGCGCGCCATCACGTCGACCGGCAGATTGTTAAAGAGACCACCGTCGAGGAGCAGCTCGTTCCCGTGCAGGACCGGCGGGAAAATTCCCGGGATTGCCATGCTCGCAAGCAACGCGCATTTCAATTCGCCGCGCGTGTGCACCACTTCGCGGGCGCGGGTGTAGCTGCTGCTCACGCAGAAAAACGGCTGCCACAATTCCTCGATGGAAGCGCCCTCCGTTCCGGCCGCGAGAATGCGATCGAGTTTGCGGCCGGTGAGGAGCGAGACGATCGGCAGGAAGTTCAAGTCCGACGTCGGATTTCTAAGAAATTCCCGGCGATTCGTTTCGAAAAGTTTTTTCCAACGCCAGTCGCAAGCCATCCCGGCGGCCAGCACCGAACCGATGCTCGTCCCGCCAAAAGCGTCGATCGCGATTCCCGCTTCCTCGAGTGCGCGGAAGACGCCGATATGCGCCAGCCCTCTCGCACCGCCGCCGGCCAGGACGAGTCCGACCGCGCGGCCGCCGAGGAATCTTCCGAGCCGCGCGAGGTCCGATCGTTGACCGGCGCGCAAATGAAAATGTCGATAGACCTTCGGCCGCTTGGCCAGAAACGCCGGCGTCCCGCTGGCCCAGCGTCCTCCATCCCGATGTCGCAGGAGCAAAGTCTGGCGAGCGGGCGTGACCGGCTCCGCGCCGTTTAAGCAACGGGCCTCGACTTCCGACAAATCCGCGGGCGCACCTGCATCGCCGAGCAGCAAGACCTCGTCGCATTGCCGCAGGCAACGCAAAGTCCAGGGCGTGATCGTCGCATCCGCTTCGTAGAAAATGAGCGAATATTCTCTCTCCAACTCGTCGAGGTAACGAATCAACCAGCGATGCGCTTGCTGATCGGTCTCGGTCGTCTGCGCGGCGCGAGGGCGGCCCGCGATGGCATCAATCATCGCGCTGGTGAGATGCAAAGCGCGTTGTCCCTGCGCCTGCAGCTCGGCCACCAGATCGTTCAAGAGCGCGCCCGCGCCGACGCCGTCACCGATCGGGACAACCGCGAGATTCACCAGGTTGTGCGCTGGTTTTTCGGAAAGATTCCGGCGCTGCAGACGCTCGATGATGACGCGATTAAGGTTGAGCGTCAGCTCGGGGCAGGCCACGAGCATTTTGTGGAAAGTCTTCAGCTCGATCCGCGCGAGCAGGCTGTCGCGCAACGCGCGGACCGTCGCCCGGCGCGGCTCGTTGGTGAACGCGCCCATCTCGCCGACGCTTTCGCCGCGGCCGATTTCGCCGACGACCTGCGACTCGCCGTTCGCGCCGACGCTCGCCTGCAAACGGCCGCTGACCACGATGTAGAGCGAGTCGCTCGGTTCCCCTTCATGAAAAAGCACCTCACCACCGGCGCGCTCCACCCAGTCCCAATCGAGCAACGGACGCAGACGATCGAGCGCCTCTTCGCTCAGCGAGTCGATGAGCTGCGGAAAAGCACGCCGCAAGACATCCAGCTCCGCCTCGCGCGTCGGCAGGATAAAAGAGGCGGAGTTCGAGAGGTCCTGCATCCCCCTTTATAGCGCGAAAGAGAGGCGAAAGAGGCCATCTATTTCCACCTTCGGCGGGAAACGGTGGGCAGGGTTGGATTCGAACCAACGAAGGCGTAAGCCAGCGGATTTACAGTCCGCCCCGTTTGGCCACTTCGGTACCTACCCAGAACGAGCGTTTGATATAGGCTCACTCGCCGGAGGTCGCAACTGTTTTGCCCTTGCGCTAGATTCTAACTCAAGATGAAAGCTCCACCCGCTCCTCTTTCCGACGGCGACCGCGAGCAGTTCTGGCCCGCGCTCCCTTTTACCGAATGGCAGGCGACGGCCGAGACGCTCCACCTATGGACGCAGATCGTCGGCAAAATCCGCCTCAGCCTGACCCCGTGGATCAACCATTCGTGGCACGTCACGCTTTACCTCACGGCGCGTGGCCTAACGACTTCGGCGATCCCATACGGCCTGCATGTTTTCGAAATCCGTTTCGATTTCATCAGCCACGAATTGCGGGTCCTGAAAAGCGACGGCGCGCTCAAGGTGCTCCCGCTCCGCGCGATGCCGGTCGCGGAGTTTTACCGCGAGCTGATGGCGGCGCTCGAAGAGCTGGAGTTGCCGGTGAAGCTCGACCGTTTGCCTAACGAAATCACGGATCCGATCGCGTTCGACCAGGATGAGACCCATCGCTCCTACGAACCGGCGCAGGCGAATCGTTTCTGGCGGGTGCTTCTGCAATCCGATCGGGTTTTGCAGCAATTCCGCGCGCGTTACTGCGGCAAATGCAGCCCGGTGCATTTTTTCTGGGGGAGCTTCGATCTCGCGGTCACGCGTTTTTCCGGGCGGCCCGCGCCGCAGCATCCGGGCGGGGTGCCCCATCTTTCCGATGTCGTGACGCGCGAGGCCTATTCGCAGGAAGTAAGCAGCGTGGGTTTCTGGCCGGGGAACGCCGCCAGCCCAACTCCGCTCTATTATTCCTATGCTTATCCGGAACCGGCTGGTTTCGCGGAAGCGAAGGTGCAACCAGGAGAGGCGAGCTATCTCGCCGCGCTCCATGAGTTCATTCTGCCCTACGACTCGGTCCGCACTGCCGCATTGCCCGACGAGATGCTGCTCCAGTTCGCGCAGAGTGTTTATGATGCCGCTTCCACGCTCGGGAAATGGGATCGCGCCGCGCTTGAGGAAGCGAATCTCAAGCCGCCGGTCGCGCTGTCCTAGGGGGGCTGCCGCGGATAGCCTTTTTAGGAAGGTCAGCCCACCAGCCAGCGCTGCGCCAGGACCAGTTCCGTGTTCGTTAGGCCGTGACCAGCGTCGAAAAAATTCGCGGTCACCTCCGCGCCGGCCCGGTCCAGCAGCTCGGCCAGCCCTTTCGTCTCGGCCGGCGGGATGATCATGTCTTCCTTTCCACCGGCGATCCAGACCCGCACCCCGCGCAGGTCGGGCAGCTTTTCCGGAACGAATGGGACCATGGCGCGCAAGAGAATCGCCGTCCGCAAAACCTCCGGACGACGGAGCAAAATACTGGCGGCGATATTCGCGCCGTTTGAATAACCGACCGCGCACAGTTGCGCGGCGTCGAACTGATAATGTTGCGCCGCCGCGGTAATGAAGTCGGCCAGTTCGCCGGTCCGTTCCTGTAAATCTTCCAGATCGAAAACGCCCTCGGCCAGCCGGCGAAAGAAACGCGCGTGGCCGTTCTCCGAGACCATCCCGCGCGGACTGAGCAACGCCGCCGCCGGGTCGAGCTCGCGCCCGAGCGGAATCAAATCGTGTTCGTCGCCGCCGGTTCCGTGCAGAAGCAGCAGGGTGCGTCCGGAACTGCCGGACACGAATTGGTGAATGAACTTCAGGTCGTTAGTCACGACGCGTAAAATTCTGCGATCGCGTCGACCACTTCGCTTTGCAGCGCGCGGGTCAACTCCGGGTAAATCGGCAGGGCCAGCGTCTCACGCGCGGCCCGCTCGGTTTCGGGCAGGTCGCCGGGCTTGTAGCCCAGCCCGGCAAAGCACTCCTGCTCGTGCAAGCCAAGCGGGTAATAAATCGCGGAGCCGATGCCGCGCGCCGTCAGATGTTTTTGCAAGTCATCCCGGCGCGGGGCGCGGATGACGTACTGGTGATAAATATGATGATTCGTTAGGCGAGGACCGCGGTAGGGCTCGGCTGGGAGGGTCAGCTTGTCCGTCAGGCCGCGCGCGCTGAATTCCTCCCGGTAAACATCCGCGACAGCGCGGCGCGCCGCCGACCAGCCGTCGAGGTAGGGCAGTTTGATCCGCAAAATCGCCGCTTGGATCGCGTCGAGCCGAAAATTCCCCCCGACGACATGATGAAAATAGCGCGGCTCCATTCCGTGCTGGCGAAAAATGCGGAAGCGCTCGGTCAGCTCGTCGTCGTCGCAGACGATCGCGCCCGCGTCGCCGGCCGCGCCGAGATTCTTCGACGGATAAAAACTAAAATACCCGGCGCCACTCATCGTGCCCGCCTGCCGCACCATCCCCTGCCGCGTCGGATATTGCGCGCCGATCGCCTGCGCCGCGTCCTCGATCACGGTGAGCTGATAATGCGCGGCCAGCTCGTTGATTTCGTCCATCGCGCAGCACAAACCGAACAAATGCACTGGGACGATCGCGCTCACGACATGACCGGCGGCGTCGACTAACTGGTTCTCCGCATTGCGGTGGCACTTGTTCTCCAGGAAATCCGCGATCGCGGCCGGCGAGATATTATAAGTGGCCGGGTCGATATCGACGAAGATGGGCGTCGCGCCGACCCGGGCGATGCAGCCGGCCGTCGCGAAAAAAGTATAAGCCGTCGTGACGACCGCATCGCCGGCGCCGATCCCGAGCGCCATGAGGATAGCGAGCAGCGCGTCCGTGCCGGAAGAGACCCCGATGGCGTGTTTGCTCCCGCAATGAGCGGCGAGCGCGCGCTCAAATTCCTCCACCTTCGGGCCGAGGATGAAACTTTGCGTCCGGATGATCTCGTCGAACTCGCGCCGGATCGGCTCCGCCAGTTCCCGGTATTGTTCGCTCAGGTCGAGCAAAGGCACGCGCATGCGCTACCGAAGCATGAGTGGCGGGCTCTGGCGAGCGGGGTCGGAAGGGCCGTTGACCGCGAAGAGCCAGTAAGTTAACGTCGGCGCGTGGGTCTCATTCGAAATCTTTTTTGGGCGCTGCTGTTTGTCTTTTTCACCTTCAGCTTCGTCGTCCTCTTTCAATACGGGACGACCGACTTCGCGACCGGATTCCAGACGGAACTCCAGCGGGTGACAAAGTTCGTCCAGGAATCGGTCCAGCCGGCGAAAAAGAAGCCTGACGCGCCCTAACGACGGTCGTTAGTCGACAAACTCGAGCTCGCCTATGGCCGGCACGAAGCCGCCTTCGCTCCCGGCACGAAGAAATTCCCGGATCGCCCGGCGACCGGTCTCGCCGTAGTCGCGGGTATAATCGTTCACATACATCCCGATGAATTTCCCGGCTAGGTCCGCGCCCATCTCGCGCGCGTAGGGAAGCGAATGGCGGACGGCCGCTTCGCTATGGGCGAGGCCGTAGTCGATGCTTTCGCGCGCGATCTGGGCGAGATCGCGGCGCACTTCCGGCGCGAGATCTTTGCGCAGGACGTTGCCGCCGAGCGGGAGTGGCAGGCCGGTTTTGTTCTTCCACCATTCGCCGAGGTCGAGCTGTTTCCTGAAACCGGCGGCGGCGTAAGTGAGCTGGCCTTCGTGAATGATGAGCCCGGTCGCGGCGCGGCCGGCTTTGACCGCGGCAAAGATCTGGTCAAACGGAACAACCACGTGCTCGAACTCGCCGAGGAAAAGTTGCAGAGCGAGATAGGCGCTCGTCATTTTCCCCGGGATCGCGATGACGCGGCCGCGCAGCCAGTCGCGCAGTTCGTCAGGGTCTTCGCTCGTCGGCGCGTGGGGATCGGTCGTGACCAGCATCGGGCCGTAGCCGTCGCCCATGCTCGCGCCGCAGGAGAGGAGCGCATAACGATCACTGACATGCGCATAGGCGTGAATGGAGATGGCCGAGATATCGAGTTCGCCGCGCAGCGCGCGTTCGTTCAAGGTCTGAATGTCCTCGAGCCGGTGTTCAAATTCGTAGCCGCGCAGGTCGATTTTGTGTTCGGCCATGGCGTAGAACATGAAGGCATCATCCGGGTCGGGTGAATGTCCGAGAGTGTAAACGCGCGCTTCGCTGGCCGACATAGGCGGTGACGCTACGCGGTACGCTGGGGTGGTGCAATGCGGGCGGCGCGAGGTTGCGCTCTACCTGTCATCCCGAGCCGTCGCACTGTTCAGCGATGTTAATTACCTACGTTCGCCAGACGCCGGCCTTTGCGCGACAGCCCCTCGTGGCGTAGCCGTTCTCCCACTTCGTGCACCCTTCTCATTTCACTCAGCGACTAGTCTGCCCGGATTGCGACGCGATTCTCGAGTTGCCGGCCCTGGAGGAAGGCGAGAAGGCGGTCTGCCCGCGCTGTGCCGCGGCGCTCCTCAGCAACCCGCGCAATTCGCTGCACCGGACGGCCGCCTTCGCTTTCGCGGCCGCGCTTCTTTTTATCGTCGCCAATTGTTTCCCGTTCATGACCCTGGAAGCCGGTTACCGGCAAAACCAGATGCGGCTCTGGCAAAGCGCGTCGGGTTTGGAAGAGCAGGGCTACCCCTACCTGGCGGGCGCGGTCTCTTTCTTCATCCTCGGCGCGCCCGCCATGTTGATCGGCGGTTTGCTTTATCTCCTTGTGCCTCTGCTTTGGGCGCGGCGCCTGCCGGGCGCGATTCCGATTTGTCGCTGGGTGCTGCGGGCGCGGCGCTGGAACATGATTGAGGTTTTTCTCCTCGGCGCACTCGTTAGTCTGCTCAAGTTGGGCAAGCTCGCCAGCCTCACTCTCGGGGTTTCGTTCTGGGCTTTTATCGCCCTGATTTTTTGCCTAACGTCTGCGCTGGCCGCGATTCATCCGCGGGAACTCTGGGCCCGACTGGAGACGCCGAACGCATGAACACTTTCGCACCCACTTCCGCCGCCGCGCGCGGGTTGGCCCTTTGCCACGTCTGTTACCTGGCCAGCCCGGTCGACGCCGGGCGTTGCCCGCGTTGTTACAGCCGGCTGCACCTGCGGCTGAAGGAAAGTGTGCAACGGACCTGGGCCCTAACGATTGCCGCCGTTGTCCTTTATTTCCCGGCCAATCTCCTCCCAGTGCTGCGCCTGGAATCGTTCGCGGGCGACCACGAAAACACCATCATCGGCGGCGTGATCGAGTTTTGGCAGCAGGGCGATTACCCGGTCGCGATCATTATTTTCGCCGCCAGCGTCGTCATTCCAGTGCTAAAAATTATTTCGATCGTCGCCCTCTGCCTCGCCTCCCGGTCCGGCCGCCACCCGCGCGAGATGACCCGGATCTATCGCATCACGGAATTCATCGGCCGCTGGTCGATGGTCGATGTCTTTGTCGTGGCCATCCTCGTCGGGGTGGTGCAGCTTGGTTCCACGATTTCGATTCATCCCGGAGCGGGCGCGCTTTCCTTTGCCGCGGTCGTGATCCTCACGATGTTTGCCGCCATGAGTTTCGATCCCCGCCTGATCTGGGATGCCGCGGCGCAATCCGATCCTGAAAATTTGCCATCGCCGCAGTAATCATGTCTGAGCTTCCTTCATCCACCACGACGCCGTTGCGGCCGGTCGTAAAAAAAGCCCGCCGTCTTTCGCCGATCTGGATTATTCCGATCATCGCCGCGCTGCTCGGTCTTTGGCTGGCCTGGAAATATTACGCGGCCCGCGGCCCGGAGATTACGGTGCAATTCGAAACCGCGGAAGGAATCATCGGCGGAAAAACCCCGGTCCTCTGCCGCAGCGTCAATATTGGCACCGTCACCGCAGTGCAATTAACCGATGACCTGCAAGGCGTCCTGGTCACGATGCAGATGACGAGCGAGGCGACCAACCTCCTGAAAAAAGACGCGCAGATCTGGGTGGTGCGTCCGCGCTATGGCAGCTCGGGAATTTCCGGTCTGAGCACGATCGTTTCCGGGAGCTACATCGCTCTGGAGCCCGGCGTGGCGGAAGCATCGCGCCGCGAGTTTGTCGGGCTCGAGCAACCTCCGGTCACGCCGCGCGGGGTGCCCGGTTTGCACGTCACGTTTTTCGCCGAGGAAGCTGGCGGCATCGCGCCCGGCTCGCCGATTATTTACAAGGGACTGAACGCGGGCCGAATCGAGACTCGCGTTTTCCATCCCAAGACCGGGAAGGTCGAACTCGGCGCCTTTATTTCGAGCGATTATGCGCGGCTGGTGCGCAAAAATACGAAGTTCTGGAACGTCAGCGGGATCGACGTCGAGGTCGGCGCCGACGGTTTCCATCTCCGCACCGGCACGATCGAATCGCTTCTCGTTGGCGGCATCACTTTTGGCCAGCCCGAGGGCGCGGGGTCTTCGCCCGCGGTGGCCGACGGCTCCGTCTTCATGCTCTACGACAGCCTGAGCGACACGAAAAAGTTCGTTATGCAGGGCAGTATTCCCTATCTCCTGCTTTTCTCCGGCAGCGTTCGTGGCTTGAACGAAGATGCGCCGGTCGAGTTCCGCGGCGTGCGCATCGGCACCGTCCAGGGTGTCTCGTTCACCTACCTGCCGGAAAATCCTCTGCGACAGGTGCCGGTCCTGATTCAAATCGATCCCAGCCTGATCGCGGCCGACCTGCCGACCGACAGCACCGAACCGGCTGAGAAATTCATCGACGATGCGGTGCGCGGCGGATTGCGCGCCAGCCTCAAGACGAGCAGCTTCCTCACCGGCCAGCTTTACGTCGATCTCGATTTCCTGAAAGATCCCGCGCCCGCCACCGTCGCGGAACTCGAAGGCTATCGCGTCCTTCCCACCATCTCCTCCGGTCTCGGCGAGTTGCAGGAAAAAGTGGTTGCCGTGCTTGACAAAATTCAGGCCTTGCCGCTCGACGAAACCGTCAAGAATGCATCCGCCGCGCTGGATGCGATCAAAGGCACTGCTCAGAGTCTCGACAAAACCGTCGGCGGCTACGATCAGAACGGGCCGCTCTACCAGGATCTTTCCCAGACTCTCCGCCAGCTCGACGAAACCCTCCGTTCACTTCGCACCCTCACCGGCACGCTCGAGCGCAAACCCAATTCCATTATCTTCGGCAAACCGGGTAAAGTCGCGCCGCCCAAGGGAAGCCCGCCGTAAGAACCGCGTCTAAGTCATGAGCCAAAATTTTATCCGCTTTTTTCTCGCCGCCTGCGCCGCTGCTCTTCTCACCGGCTGCGGTTCTTCGGACCAATTTTACCGCCTCAGCGCGACCGCGGCCGCGCCGGTCGGTCGAACCTCCGACCTTAGCGTGGTCGTCGGGCCGGTCTCGGTCCCGGCTTACATCGACCGCGCGGAATTGGTTTTCCAAGCCGGGGATAACGAATTCCAGGTGCCCGCGAATGTTCGCTGGATTGGTTCGCTCCAGGAAAATATCAGCCGCGTGCTCGCGACGAATCTCGGCCAGATCCTGCATTCCGGCCGAGTCCGCAGCTCGCTCGAAACCGACTCACCCGGGAGCTATCAGATCGTGCTCGATATCCGGCAATTCCACGCCATCAGCGGGCGCGAAGCGATCTTCGACGTCTCCTGGCGAATCCAAAACGGCGCGAGCCGGACAACGCTTTCGCGGCATACCCGCAGCTTCCGCGAACCGATCGCGGGCGACGGCTACAATGCCGTCGTCACCGCCGAGAGCCGTCTCCTCGAGCAATGCGCCGAAGCGATCGCGCAAACCCTGCGCCGCTGATCATCGGATAAAAATCCGAGAGTTCGTCGAGACAAAAATTTCCCCTATCCAGTTAATCCCGGAAATCCTGTCTCCTTTCCCTCCGATCGAAGAAACCCCGTTTGCGTTGCGCGAGCCCTTCCGATAGCCTGAGCCCGCGATGGCAAAATCCGGTCTTGGCAAAGGTCTCGGCGCTCTCATTAGCGCCGCGCCGTCCCTGCGTTCGGTCGACCCGGAAGCGGGCGAACAAGTCCAGCAGATCGCCCTCGCCAACATCGTGCCGAGCCCGCTCCAGCCGCGCCGGGAATTTGTCCGCGAGGCGCTCGAGGAATTGGTCGACTCGATCCGGCAGCGCGGCATCATCCAGCCGCTTATCGTTAGGCTGGTCGCCGGCCAGTATGAACTGATCGCGGGCGAACGCCGCTGGCGCGCGGCCAAGGAGATCGGCCTGACCGAGGCGCCCGTGCTCGTTAGGCAGGCAACCGATCTCGAAGTCCTCGAGCTCTCTTTAATCGAAAACCTGCAGCGCGCCGATCTCAACCCGATCGAAGAAGCGCAGGCTTACGCCCGACTCGCGGGCGAGTTCGGGATGCGCCAGGAAGACATCGCGCAGAAAGTCGGCAAAAGCCGCGCCTCGGTCGCAAACGCCATGCGCCTGCTCGATCTCGACCAGCAGATCCAGACCTGGGTCGTTCAGGAATTGCTTTCCGTCGGCCACGCCAAGGTCTTGCTCGGGTTGAAAGCGCACGACGAACAGCGGCTCCTTGCGGAGAAAATTTTGCGCCAGAGCTCGACCGTCCGCACGACCGAGCGGATGGTCGCGCGCCACCTCGGCAAGCTCGGCGGGACCCGCCGCCGCAAGCGGGCCGAGACCGTCAACTCGGCCGCCCTGACTGACCTCGAGAATCGTCTGCGCGAACATCTCGCGACCCACGTCACGATTCATCACGGCGAGAAACGCGGCCGCATCGAGATCGAATTTTACGGCAGCGACGATCTCCAGCGCGTCCTCGGAGTGCTCGGCCTGCCGCCCGATGCCTAACGACAAGTGGCGGGACCCGCGCGTGCTCTGGGGGCTGGGCGGCGGCGCGCTCCTGCTCCTCCCGCTCATTTTCTTGCTCCGCCCGCCGCCGCTGGATGACGGCCAGCCGTGGAAAGAATTCTCCGGGAAAAAAGCGCTCGCCCACGTCCAGGCGCTGGTCGAGCTCGGCCCGCGCCCGCCGGCCAGCACGGCGCTCGAGAAAGCGCGCGCCTATTTGCGCAAAAACCTGGAAGCGTCGGGCTGGAAAGTCGAAGCGCAGACTTTTACCAACAAAACTCCGCGCGGGCCGGTCGCGTTTGTGAACCTGATCGCGACCCGGCCCAACCAGATAACGCCGCGCTTCCTCGTCTGCTCGCATTACGACACGAAGACTTTTGACTCGATCAAATTCGTCGGGGCGAACGACGGCGGCTCGAGCACCGGCGCGCTCCTCGAGCTTGCCCGCGTGCTCGATGCGCACCCGGCGCTGGCGCAGAAGATCGAACTGGTTTTCTTCGACGGCGAGGAAGCCTACGAACGTTTCAGCGCGACCGATGGACTTTACGGCAGCCGCTATTTCGCGAAGCAACTGGAAACCGCGAACCGCCAGAGGGAATATCGCGGCGCCATCCTCTGGGACATGATGGGCGACCGCGACCTAACGATCACGCTCCCGCCGGATTCGCCGGCTGATTTGGCGAGCGGAATCTTCGCCGCGGCGGACGCGTTGCAGGTGCGAAAACATTTTACCTATCTCGGCGAAGGGATGCTCGACGATCATTCGCCTTTAAACGCGATCGGCCTGCCCGCGATCGACCTGATCGATTTCGATTACGACGCATGGCACACCTCCGCCGACACGATGGATAAGCTGAGCGCGGCGAGCTTGCAGACCGTCGGCGCGGTCACGCTCTATTATCTTTCCAAGCTCGCCTTCAAATGATCCGCGCTCTCCTGCTCGCTACGATCGCGCTCCTCCTCGGCGTCGCCGCGGCGGAATTTCTGGCCACGAATTTCACTTTTCGGCGCTGGCTCGCCCAGGTCGTTAGGCACGACGAGTTGCAGGCGCTGGTCGGACGGCGCGGGATCTACCAGAGCGACGTCGAGCGCGCCTGGCAGGCGCAGCTTTTTCTGCTCGGCGCCGATCCGCGGGAGATTCGGGAACAAATTGCCGCCGCGCAAAAACGCGCCGCGCTGAAGCGCTTGATCGGCCAGGAAAAACTGCGCGCTGCGTCCGCCGCGGAATCGCTCCCGCCCGGCGCAATCGCGCACGAGTTCGATCTGCTGCGCTGGCAATTTCGCGACGACAAAACCTGGATCGTTGGCCTGCGCGAAGCCGGGCTCAGCGCGGGCGGGTTACGGCGCGAAGTCGTCGACCACCTGCGGGTGCGCCAGTGGATCGAGGCCCGGATTGCGCCGCGGCTTTTGCCTAACGACAGGGAGGCGCGCGCCTGGTTTGAGGCGCATCCGCAAGATTTCCAGGAGCCGGCGCGACTGCGCGCGAGTCATCTTTTTCTCGCCGCCCCCGATGGGTATCCGACAGAGGTCATCGAAACCAAGCGCGCGTTAATCAAACAACTCGCCGCCCGCCTTAGGAACGGCGAATCCTTCCCCGCGCTCGTCGCGGAATTCTCCGAGGACGAGGCGACAAAAACGCGCGGTGGCGATCTCGGTTACTTCGCGGAGGAACGAATGCTGCCGCCGGTTTTTCAGGCCGCACAGCAACTGCAGCCCAAAGAAACGAGCGGACCAGTGCGCAGTCGCCTGGGATTTCATCTCCTTCGCCTGACGGAAACGCGGCCGGCGCGCGCGCTTCGGTTCGAGGAAGCCGAGGCTGAGATCAATGCGCTGCTCGTGAATCGAAAGCGCGAAACCGCTGTCGCCGCGCTGGTCGCCGCAGTTCCCTAAGTGAGCGCACGAAATTCGCGTTTGCGGGCCGGTGCACTTAATTTGAGTTTCCACCCGCAGCCCCTCCTGAAGCGGGGCGCAAAATAAAATGGCACGGACCAAAGCAAAAAATGTCGGCGTAATCGGCCTCGGCATCATCGGATCACGGATCGCGGGCGCGCTGCGCAAACGCGGGTTCGAGGTTTTCGTTTGGAATCGCACCCCGCGCGCAGAACAAAATTTTGTTGGCTCGCCGACCGAAGTGGCAGAGCTCTGCGATGTCGTGCAGATTTTCGTCGCGGACGACGAGGCGTTACTCGAGACGGTGCGCCAGCTCAGCCCCGGCCTGACGGCGCAGCACATCGTGACCGCCCATTGCACGGTCGCGCCCGAAAGCATGGTCGCCGCGGCCGAACTGGTCCACCGGCGCGGCGCGCGTTTTCTCGACGCGCCTTTCACCGGGAGCAAGGTCGCCGCCGAAAACGGCCAGCTCGTTTACTACATCGCGGGCGACGAAGCGGTTTTGAAACAGGCGCGTTCGATCCTGGAAGCGACGAGCAAAGAGATCGTCGTGATCGGGGAAAAAATCGGCGAAGCCACCGTCATGAAAGTGGCCACCAACATCGTGACCGCGGCGACCGCGCAAGTGGCCGCGGAGGCGCTCGCACTCGTTCGCAAGGCCGGCCTCAAGCCGGAACTTTTCGCCCGGGCGATGAAGAGCAACGCGACCAACTCGACCACCGTCGAGATGAAAGTGCCGATGATGCTGGCGGGCGATTTCGAGCCGCATTTCTCGGTCAAGCACATGCTCAAGGACGTGCGGATCGGGGTGAAAATGGCCCGCGAGTATTCGCTTGAGCTGCCGGTCACGGAAATTTCCGGCGACATGTTGCTCGCGGAACTGAAGCAAGGCCGGGGCGATGCGGATTATTCTTCCGTTGCGCAAAAATATTTCCCCGCGCCGCCGAAACCCGCACCGGTCGCCTCCGACTCGAAAAATGAGGCGCCGAAGTGGGCGGAATCGATCGGGCCACGGACGACGATCCCGCCCAAGCCAGCAGAAGAAGCAAAGTCAGAGGCTGAAAAAACAACAGTCACGAACCCGGTGGAAACGAAGCCGGAAAAAGAGGAAGTCCCAGAGGGCGTCAATCTTTCGGGCGGAATCCGCGGCTGGTTTGGACGCCGTTCCTGATGTCGCTCTTCGATCTTTCCGCGCGCGCCAAACTCCGCCTAACGGGAAGTGACCGGGTCCGCTTTCTCAACGGGCAGGTGACAAACGACGTGCGCAAAGCGGGTCCCGACCTTGCCCTCCCGGCCTGCGTCCTGAGCGCGAAGGGCAAAATCGATTCCTACGTTTTCATTAGCGCAGGTCCTGATGATTTGTGGATCGACGCCGAGGCCGAGGCGCGCGAACCGCTCGCGCAACGGCTCGACCGCTACATCATCGCGGACGACGTCACGGTGGAAGATGTGACGGAACAATTTTCTCTTTTCCATCGGACCGGGGAAAACCCGCCGCCCCTGCCTAACGACGCGACCTGGCGTCGCGCAAAACGTTTCGGGACCGCAGGTTGGGATCTCCTGGTGCCCGCCACCGAGCACGAGCAGACGCGGCAGGCGCTCGCCGCGCACGACACTTTTTGCGACCCGGAAGAAACGGAGCGTTGGCGTATCGAGCAAGGGATCCCGCGCTGGGGCCAGGAATTGACCGACCAGATCATTCCGGTGGAAGCGAACCTGACGGAAGAGGCGGTCGATTACGCGAAAGGTTGCTATATCGGCCAGGAAGTGATTTCGCGGATGAAAATGTCCGGGCAAACGAACAAGCGTTTGTGTGGATTGCGCGCGCTCGACGAAAAGCCGCTCGCGACAACGATGCGGTTGTTTGCGGACGAAAAAGATGTCGGCTGGATCACGAGCGCGACCCGAAGTGAATCGTTAGGGAAAGATATTGCGCTCGGTTATGTGAAGCGCGGTTTCAATCAGCCGGGAACGCAGCTTTCGGGGAGGGATCCAGGCTCCGCGGAGGCGGTGCGAGTGGAAGTGGTGGAGTTACCGTTCGGGTAGTCGGAGCGGAGAAGGATGTCGCGGGTCGAATAGACGCATTCTTTTTGCGCGGACCCGCGGATTGCAACTGGGAGTTCCTTCGCCGCGCTTCGCCGGCTCAGGATGAGATGTGGGGGAGAGCGCACTCCCGTGCGCCTTGGGGGAAAGCGCTCGCGCATGCGCCCCAAAGTAATTGACCCTGCGCGGCGCGCTCCCTAGCTTGCGCCTCCGCTCCATGGCCAAGGTCTCCGTCAAAAACGTTTCCAAAATCTATCCCGGCGACAAAGGCGGAGACGTGACTGCGGTCAGGGAGATCAGCCTCGAGATAGCCGATCGCGAGTTCGTCGTCCTGGTCGGACCTTCCGGTTGCGGCAAATCGACCACCTTGCGCATGATCGCCGGCCTCGAGGACATCTCGCAGGGCGACGTTTACATCGGCGAGAAGCGGGTCAACGACGTCGCGCCGAAAGATCGCGACATCGCGATGGTCTTCCAAAATTACGCGCTCTACCCCCACATGAGCGTCTACGACAATCTCGCTTTCGGGTTGAAGCTGCGAAAATTTCCGAAGGCGGAAATCAAGAAGCGCGTCGTCGATGCCGCGAGCATTCTCGGGATCGAGTCGCTCCTCGAGCGGAAACCAAAAGCGCTCTCCGGCGGCCAGCGGCAACGGGTCGCGGTCGGCCGCGCCATCGTCCGTCAGCCGAAAGTTTTTCTGTTCGATGAACCGCTCTCCAACCTCGACGCCAAAATGCGAGTGCAGATGCGGGCCGAGATCACTAAGCTCCACCAGCGACTTCAGGCGACGATGATTTACGTCACGCACGACCAGGTCGAGGCGATGACGATGGGCGACCGGATCGTGGTCATGAACGACGGCGTGGTGCAACAAAACGACGCGCCGCTCGTCCTCTACAACGAGCCGGTTAATCTGTTTGTCGCCGGTTTTCTGGGCAGCCCGCCGATGAATTTTGTCACGGGCAAACTGAAACAGGACGGGGAAAAGATTCGCTTCAACGAGATCGAAGGGGGCACGATCGATCTTACTTTCGCCGCCGCCGAACGACCGGCCGCGCGCGAGTTTATCGGGCAGAATGTCATCCTTGGGATTCGGCCCGAGAACTTGGAAGTCGCGACGTTTAGCCGCAAAGAAGGCAAAGCGCTGGGCAACGGTTTCCCCGCGATCGTCGACGTGGTCGAGCCGATGGGAGCGGAGACCAATCTTTACCTGCAAACCGGCGCGCACACGCTCGTCTGTCGCAGCCAGGGCGCGCTCGACCATCGCGACGCGGGTCGCCGGCTCCAGTTCGAAATGAATTTAGCCAAGGCTCATCTCTTCGATCCCGCTTCGAGCCAGCGGTTATTCTAGCGTGTTCGTAAATTTATATTCTGCGTCCGCGGAGAGATTTGCTTGCGATTTGACGGGTCTGTCGCTTATAAACAGATTTCCGTAGAAACACCCAAACCGGAGGTCCTTTTGAATCAACAACTACTCGCCGAAATTGGACGCACGCAGCGCCTCGAAATTCTCAACACCCTGAAGCGCACGCGCGGCCTGTCCGTTAACCAGCTCGTCGCCAAAATGAAGATGAGCTACATGGGAATCAAGCAGCATTGCCTCACCCTCGAGCGCGATGGTTATCTCGATACCTGGCGACGCCCACAGAAGATGGGCCGCCCAGAGATGGTTTATCGCCTGACCCGGCGCAGCCATGGACTTTTCCAGGCGGATAGCAACAAGTTCACCCTCGATCTCCTGCAATCGATCAAAGAAATTCACGGACCAAACGCGCCGGAGAAATTGCTCTACAACTTGTTTGAGCGGAAGACGGCCGAGCTCAAGGCAAAGGTGAAGGGCGCGACCGTCGAAGAGCGCGCCAAGAGCCTCGCCGCGAGTCGCGACGAAGAGGGATATATGTCGCAGTTCACGAACGAACCGGCCGTCGAAGGCGGCCCGCAGGTTTTGGAATGCCACTCGCCGATCATGAACTTGAACGAGGAATACGAGATCATCGGGCGGTTTGAGCAGGATATGTTTGAGAAGATTCTGCAAACTCCGGTGCGCCGGGAAGAGACCCGCACCTCCGGGCTCTACGAAGCGGCTTTCTATTTCGCAATCTAAGCGAACAGGGCCCGCTGCTTCCCTTTTATAGCTGGGGTCGCTGACCCCGGGCAGTCTCGCTACCGGCGAGTCTGGCAGGGAGCGCGCGCCACAGCGCCGCAGGAACGCCTTTTCGATTACTCTGCCGTCTGGCCAAATCGGTGCGCGACCGAATTTTATCTTTCGTTACCCCGGGTTTTTAGTTGATTGGTGACCAATGCCCAGCCAATTCCCCGCCGCCGTCATCGAGAACCTGCAGCCGCTGATCGATGGCGGGCGCTACCCGATCAAGCGCGTCGTCGGCGAGGACGTGGTCGTCGAGGCGGATATTTTCAAGGACGGCCACGACATCGTCACGGCCGTGCTGAAGTGGCGGGTGGTCGGTCACGCGCGCTGGCACGAGACCGCGATGAAACACATCGAGAACGATCGCTGGCGCGGCGTTTTCTCCCTCTACGAGAACGCGACCTACGAATACACGGTCGAGGCCTGGACCGATGTCTTCGGCGGCTGGCAACATGAGTTCGTGGCGAAATTCGAAGCCGGCCTCGCCCAGCTCACGAGTGAGAAACTGGAAGGCGCCGCGCTCCTCGCCGCCGCCGCTAAACGCGCCCGCGGCTCCGACGCCAAACGGCTGCGCGAGCTGGCCGAGCAGATGCGCGCGGGCGAAGACTCAGTCGTGAACCGGCTCGCCCACTCCGGCGAGCTCGAAGTGCTGATGGCGACCTACGCCGCGCGCTCCGGCGCGACCCAATACACTCCGCCTCCGCGGATCACGGTCGATCGCGTCGCCGCGCGCACCGCCGCCTGGTATGAATTTTTCCCACGCTCCGCGGAAGGCTCGGCCGAGCGCGGCTCGACCTTTCGCGATTGCCTCGGCCGCGTCGACGACGCCAAAGCGATGGGCTTCGACGTGATTTATTTCCCGCCCATCCATCCGGTCGGCCTAACGAACCGCAAAGGCCGCAACAACTCCGTCAGCTCGCAGCCGGGCGAGCCGGGCGTGCCCTACGCGATCGGGAATCGAAATCTCGGCTGCCCAAACGGCGGCGGACACAAGGATATCGAGCCGTCGTTAGGCACATTCGCGGATTTCGCCTGGCTCGAAAAACAGATCCGCGCCCGCGGGATGGAGATCGCGCTCGATTTCGCGATCAACTGCTCGCCCGATCATCCCTACGTCGCGGAGCATCCCGACTGGTTCTACAAACGTCCCGACGGCACGATCAAATACGCCGAGAATCCGCCGAAGAAATACGAGGACATCTACCCGCTCAACTTCCGCTGCCCAGACTGGCAGGCGCTCTGGGACGAGATGACCAGCATCATCCTCTTCTGGGCGGAACACGGGGTGAAGACTTTCCGGGTCGATAATCCCCACACCAAGCCCGTCGCGTTTTGGGAATACCTCATCGCCGGCGTGCGAGCGAAATTTCCCGACGCCATCTTTCTCTCCGAGGCCTTCACCCGGCCGAAAATGATGAAAGCGCTGGCCAAGGCCGGCTTCACCCAGAGCTACACCTATTTCACCTGGCGGACGGAAAAGGAAGAGCTGACCGCGTATTTCACCGAGCTCACCCAGACCGAGATGCGCGAATATTTTCGTGGCAACCTCTTCACCAACACGCCCGACATTCTGCCGCTCCACTTGCAAACCGGTGGGCGAACGATGTTCCAGATTCGCGCCGTGCTCGCCGCCACCCTCTCGAGCGTCTACGGCATCTACAGCGGGTTCGAGCTCTGCGAAAACGCCGCGCTCCCGGGCCGCGAAGAGTATCTCGATTCGGAGAAATACCAGCTAAAAGAGCGCGACTGGGACGCACCCGGCAACATCAAGGAGCTGATCACGAAATTAAACCGGATCCGGCGCGAGAACCGCGCGTTGCACTTCTACGACAATCTCCGTTTCCACCCGAGCGATAACGACTCGATCCTTTTCTACAGCAAAATGACGCCGGCCCGCGACAGCATCATCCTCGTCGCCGTGAATCTCGACCCGCTCTACACCCAGATGGGCTACGTCGAAGCGCCGCTCGAAGATTTCGGCGAGCTCGCAGGCGAGACCTACGAAGTGCACGATCTCCTGACTGACGCGCGCTACCGCTGGCACGGGAAACATAACTACATCGCGCTCCATCCCGGGGTTCAACCGGCTCACATCTTCCGGGTCCGCAGGTCCTAACCGAACAGGACGCCTGGCCTGCTCTCCCTCCTGCTGCTAATCGAATCCCCTAATTCCCGATACGAGCACGGCCGCCGATTACAAACCGGCGCTCCGCAGCTTCGATTTGCAATCGAAGTGCAAAGACTGGACCAGCCCATCTCGCCGACAAGAGCACGGAGCAAGTTGAGCGCACGCGTTCTGATTCACCACCAGGAGAAGCCGGCAAGCTCGCTCCGAGGCGTCAGCCAGAAC
>JBDTVP010000009.1:0-51835 GCA_040007175.1 Spartobacteria bacterium | reverse complement strand
CGCGCCGGATCTTGCGCGAACAGGTTGATCTTTATCAGCAGACCTTCGAATCGGCTCGCTCGAAATACGAGGCCGGGACGGTGCAGCAACAAGACGTGCTCAAGGCGCAGCTTTCCTCCGCCGAGATCGAGAAGCGTCTGCTCGAATTGGTGCAGTTGCGCGAAACGGCGCAGGCGCGGCTGAATGCGCTTCGCGGAGTGCCAGCCGGGACGCCGATCGCGGCCTCGCAGAATCTCGAGGTCGCTCTGCCGCTGACGCTCGATCGCGCCACCGCACTAGCGGTGCAGTACCGGCAGGATTTGCAGGAAGCGAAGGTCGCAATCGAGCGCAACGAAACTTCGCTCGCGCTCGCGCGCAAAGATCGGCTCCCCGACTTCACCCTGGGTGTCGATTACACACAGGTAAATCCAAACATCTTCCAGAACCAGCCGGACAACGGACACGACGCGGTTCTGGGATCGATCAGCGTGAACGTGCCGATCTGGTTTGGGAAGCTCAACGCCGAGGAGCGGGAGGCGCGCAAGAATTTGGCCGCCAGCCGCGAGGCGCAGCAGAACGTAACCAACAATGTGGAAGCCGATGTGCGCGACGCGTGGTTTCAGGCCACCACCGCACGCGATCAGATCGAGCTTTACCGGCAGAACCTTCTGCCCCAGGCGCAGCAGACTTATGACGCCTCGCGCGCCGGCTATGAAGCGGCCAAGACGAGCCTGATCGACTTTCTCGATACGGAGCGTTCGCTCCTCAACTTCCGTCTCGGACTGATCACGAGCGAAACCGATCTCGCCAAAGCGCTGGCGATTTTGGAGCGCGCCATCGGGCTCGATTTGCGCGCCGCGCAGCGAGTTCAAGTCACGAAAGAACAGAGGGTCTCAAAATGAATTTGTCTTCCCGTCAGTTATTCCTTGCCGGCTTCTGCCTTCTCACCGCTGCAACCATCGCCGGTTGCGGCAAAAAGGAAAAAGCACCGATAGCGCAACGCGATCGCGCCCAGGCCGCCGAAGCGGCTGGCAAACAGCTTTACCAATGCTCGATGCATCCGAACATCATTTCGGATAAGCCGGGGAATTGTTCGATTTGCGGAATGACTCTGCAACCAGTCCGCAAAGTCAATGCCGTGGGGATTCCAGGACGCGGTGCGGTCGATCTCACCGATCAACAACGGCAACTCATTAACATCCGGACCGTTGCGGTGAAAGAAAAGGATGTGGATCGTTCTATTCGCGCGGTCGGTGTAGTTACCTACGACCAAAGCAAGGTGGCCGACCTGAACAGCCGCGTCATGGGCTGGGTGGAAAAGCTCTTTGTCGATACCCCGGGCGCGCACGTCGAGGCCGGTCAGCCGTTGATGGAGCTTTACAGTCCCGATCTTTACTCGGCCAAACAGGATTTTCTGCTCGCCTGGCGCAATGCGCGGAAGGCCAAAGGCGCTCGCGGTGAGTACGGCGCGACCCGTGCAAGCGGGGCCGAATCCGTGCTCGAGTCGGCACGGAAGCGTTTGGAGCTATTCGGTATCGCGGACAAGCAGATTAACGCGCTGGAAACTTCCGGGACGGCGAAGCCGACGATGGAAATCGTGGCGCCCTTCGCCGGCACCGTCCTGCAAAAAGAAGTCGTCGCGGGCAAGATGATTCAACCCACGGCGATGCTCTACCGGATTGCCGATCTCTCGCGCGTCTGGGTTGAGGCGGAGATTTATGAATACGAACTGCCGCTCGTGAAAGTGGGTCAGCAGGCTGAGGTAACATTGACGGCTTATCCTGACCGCACGTTTACGGGCAAGGTCGATTTCATTTATCCCTATCTGCAAGGCCAGACCCGCACCGCGAAGGTCCGGGTCGTGCTCGATAACCCTGATGGCGTGCTCAAGCCGGATATGTATGCCACCGTCGAGCTAAAGGCGGATCTCGGACGTGAGATGGTCATTCCCGCTTCGGCGCTTTTCGATACAGGCAAGCGCCAATACGTCTTCGTCCAACAGGAGAACGAACTGTTTGTGCCGAAGGAAATTCAGCTCGGTCCGAAAGTGGGCGACGACTTCGTAGTTCGAAAGGGACTCGCAACCGGAGAAAAAGTCGTAGTTAACGGCACTTTCCTGATCGACAGCGAGAGCCAGCTAAAGGCGGCCGCGGTCGAAGAGTCTCACTCCAAGGTCGCAGAGGACGCAAAGGAGGAGAATAAACGATGACTGAGAATGGGATTGGGAAATGTGTTCTGGATGCTGCCTACAAGGTGCACTCCCCTCTGGGACCTGGATTGTTGGAGACGGTTTATGAAGTGATCCTCGCGCATGAGATCGAGCTCGCTGGTCTCAAGGTGGAGCGTCAGAAACCGATTCCGATTCATTACGGGGGCAAAGTCTTTCTCGAAGGCTTTCGCGCCGATCTCCTGGTGGAGGACAAAGTCATCGTAGAACTGAAGTCGTGTGAAGCGGTCCTGCCGGTCCACGGAAAACAGCTCCTGACTCAACTTCGCTTGAGCGAAAGAAAGCTCGGCTTTCTGATTAACTTCGGCGCAGTTCATCTGCGTCACGGAATTAAACGCGTTGTGAATGGCCTGCCGGATGAAGAAGCCTCACGCGAAGGACGCCACGGTCGCAAAGGAAGAGAAGAGATTGAGCTTTAGACTTCCTCTCTCATTCCTTTGCGTTCCTTGGCGACCTTAGCGTGAGGCAAGAGATTTATGATTAACCGTCTGATCAGTTGGTGCGCGCGGAACGCTTTCCTTGTCGTTATCGGGACGCTCTTCCTCATCGTGGCCGGCGTTGTAGCGCTGCGAAATGTGAAGCTGGACGCGATTCCAGACCTTTCCGACGTGCAGGTGATTGTCTTCACTGAATGGCCGGGACGCGCGCCGACGCTGGTCGAAGATCAGGTCACGTATCCGATCGTTAGTGCGCTCGCCGCCGCGCCGAAGGTGAAATACGCCCGCGGCCAGACCTTCTTCGGGCTTTCATTCGTCAACGTCATTTTCGAGGACGGCACCGACATGTATTGGGCGCGGTCGCGTGTGCTGGAATACATGAACCAGGTCCGCAACCAACTGCCGGAGGGAGTCAACCCAGTGCTAGGACCGGATGCCACTGGGGTTGGCTGGGTCTATGAGTATGCGTTAGTCGATAAGACGGGGCAGACCAGTCTGGCCGACCTGCGCTCGTTCCAGGATTGGACGCTCCGCTATTACTTGCAAAACACGCCGGGTGTGGCGGAGGTCGCGAGCATCGGCGGTTACGTCAATCAATACCAGGTCGAGATCGATCCGAACAAGCTCCTCGGTTACAACATTCCGCTGAGCAAAGTCATCTCCGCGATCCACAACTCGAACAACGACGTCGGCGGACGCGTGATCGAGTTCGGCGAGCACGAATACATGGTGCGCGGTCAGGGTTACATCAAGAACCTCGACGACATTCGCAAGATCGTCGTCGGCATGGGCAAGGATGGCGTGCCCATCACGATCAACGATGTCGCCAAGGTGCATCGCGGCCCCGACATCCGGCGCGGGGCGCTCGATGTGAACGGGCAAGGCGAAACCGTCGGCGGGATCGTGGTCATGCGTTACGGCGAAAATGCCCTAACGACCATCGACGCGGTCAAGAAAAAGCTCCAAGAGATCAAGCCATCGCTCCCGCCCGGGGTTGAGATCGTGACCGGCTACGATCGCTCCGATTTGATTCTTCGTGCGGTCGACACACTGCGGAGCAAGCTGATCGAAGAAACCATCGTCGTCAGTCTCATCTGCATCCTCTTCCTCTTTCACATCCGCAGCGCGCTCGTCGCGATCATTACCCTCCCGATCGCGATTCTGCTCGCCTTCATCCCGATGACGGCGCTGGGCGTCTCTTCCAACATTATGTCGTTAGGCGGAATCGCCATCGCGATTGGCGCGATGGTCGATGCCGCGATTGTCATGATCGAGAACGCGCACAAGTGGCTCGAACGCTGGAATCATGCCCGCGAAAAGCGCGAGCAGGAGGGCGAAGCCGCGCTGGACGGTACCGAACGCGAGACCGCACGAATGTCGCGTCTCGAGGTCATGATCAAAGCCGCTCAGCAGGTCGGGAGACCGCTTTTCTTTTCCCTCCTCATCATCACGGTCTCGTTCGTGCCGGTCTTTGCGCTGACAGCGCAGTCCGGCCGGCTCTTCAAGCCGCTCGCTTTCACGAAGACCTTTTCCATGTTCTTCGCCGCGCTTCTCTCGATCACCCTCGTGCCGCTGCTCATGACTTGGTTCATTCGCGGAAAGATCCCGGCCGAATCGAGAAACCCCATCAATCGATTCCTCATCTGGGCCTATCGACCGTTTGTAGAATTCGTTCTGCGGTTTCGAAAGCTCACGCTTCTCATCGCCGGCCTCATTCTGCTGCTGACCTGGATTCCGTATTCGAAGATCGGCTCCGAGTTTATGCCGCCCTTGAACGAAGGCTCGCTCCTCTACATGCCGACCGCGCCGCCCGGCGTGGCGATCAGTCAAGCGAAGGACATCCTGCAACGGCAGGACGCGATCATCGCGAAATTTCCCGAAGTGCAAACCGTCTTTGGCAAGGTCGGCCGCTCCCGGAGCGCAACCGATCCGGCTCCGCTCTCGATGGTTGAGACCATCATCACGCTCAAGCCCGAGGAGCAATGGCGCGCCGGGATGACCTTCGACAAGATAAAAGAGCAGTTAACAAAAGAGCTGCCATTTCCGGGAATGCCGGCGATCTGGTGGATGCCAATCCAAACGCGCATTGAGATGATGGCGACCGGCATCCGCAGCCAGATCGGGATTAAGGTGCTGGGAAAAGACCTGGCGGTGATTGAGAAGATCGGGGTCCAAATAGAGCGCTTGCTCAAGACGGCGCCGCACACCGCCTCCGCTTTCGCCGAACGCGTGACGGGCGGTTACTACGTTGATTTCAAAGTCAACCGTGACGCCATCGCCCGCTATGGCCTGACCGTCGCCGACGTGGAGAACGTGATCGAGTCGGCGATCGGCGGAAAGAACATCGAGACCACGGTGGAAGGCCGCGAACGCTATCCGATCAACGTGCGTTACGCGCGCGATTTCCGGAGCGATCTTCCCGCGCTGAAGCGCGTCCTCGTCGCCACTCCCTCCGGCGCGCAAGTTCCGCTCGAACAGGTTGCTGACATCAGCAAAACCACCGGCCCGCCCAGCATTCGCGATGAAAACGGCTCGCTCGCCGGCTTTGTCTTTGTCGATACTTATGGCGTAGACCTTGGCAGCTATGTCGAGAATGCCAAGAAGCTGATCGCCGAAAATATCAAGCTGCCGCCCGGTTACTACATCGAATGGGGCGGACAATATCAATATCTCCTAAAGGCAAAGGAGAAGCTAAAATTGATCGTCCCGATCACACTCGTCCTCATCTTTGTCCTCCTGTATTTAAACTTCGGAAACATCGCTGAAACGTTCATCGTTATTCTGAGCATCCCGTTCGCGCTCGTCGGCGGTGTCTGGCTTCTCTATTTGCTAGGGTATAACTATAGCGTCGCTGTCGCTGTTGGGTTTATTGCTCTGGCGGGAGTGGCCGCGGAGACCGGCGTCGTCATGATTGTGTACCTCGACGAAGCCTGGCGACATTTGAAGCAAACTAATCCAGCTCCGAAGGCGAGCGATCTCTATCACGCGGTGATGGAAGGCGCCGTGCAAAGGGTGCGGCCGAAGATGATGACAGTAAGTGCGATCATCGCAGGCTTGTTGCCAATCATGTGGGGCCACGGCGCGGGAGCCGACACGATGAAACGCATCGCTGCGCCGATGGTAGGAGGCATGCTTAGCTCGACGATCCTAACCCTGCTGATCATTCCGACGATCTACTATTTGTGGCGCAGCCGCGAGGTGGAGCACGCCGCTGCCACTCCCCCGCCTCGGCGGAAGCTCGTCTGGGTGGGAATGGCAGTCGCAGTGATTCTCGCAGTGGGTGTGTGGTGGTTGTGGCCGGCCCAGCGCGCTGGCGGTGGCAATCTCTCGGAGGCGATCCAGACCGAGACCGTCGGAGATTACCAGTTCGAGATCTTGGGGAAGAAATCCGAACTTCATGTGGGTCAAAATCCCGTGGAAATAAAAGTCACGCGCGATGGCGCTCCCATTGACGTGGGCAATGTTTCCTTTGAACTGCGCATGGACATGCCGGGCATGCCAATGCGTGCCAACGCTCCGCTCGAGAAAACAGCGAAGCTTGGGGTGTACTCGGGCACGATGAAAATCGATATGCAAGGCGAATACACCGGCCAGGCTGGTTATACCGGCCCCAAAGGCGAGGCGCAGAAAACCTTTACCGTGCGCGTAGCGCAATGAGTTAACGCCCCTCCGCGACCACAGAAAGGAAGCAGCAACCGACCGAGAAATGGAGCAATGAACTGATGGACAACGGAATGATGCAAGGCATGGGCGGGATGATGATTCTGGGCGGAGCGATCGGGATTCTGATCGTCGTCCTCTTGCTCGTGGTGATCGTGAAACTGCTGAAAAAATAAACCGGCCGCCCGGCGCGCGGGCGTCAGCCAAGCGTACTCCTTGAAGAAGCTTTTCAAATATTCGACCCTCACCGGAGCTGCGCTGGTCCTTCTGGGCGTTGTCGTCCTGATTGCGGTGCGATTCTATGTGCAGCGTCAGACGGCGGTACGGATCCGGATCAATTCGCCTAACGGAATCGATACGATCGAAAAACTCCAGCTTGGCGGGATCGAGCAGTGGATCCAAATTCGCGGCGAAGATCGGCGCAAACCGATTCTGCTCTTTCTCCACGGCGGCCCCGGTTTTCCGCAGATGCCGTTCGCCCATCTCAACGCCGAGCTGGAAGAACATTTCGTCGTTGTGCAATGGGACCAGCGCGGCGCGGGGAAATCCTATTCGCGCTCAATCCCGGACGGTTCGATGAAGGTCGAGCAATTCGTGAGCGATGCGCACGATCTCATGCAGTTGCTCCTGCGACGCTTTCAGGCGCCGAAATGTTATCTCATCGCGCACTCCTGGGGGACGGTCTTCGGCACGCTTTTGGTCGCGCGCGATCCGGAACTGTTTTACGCCTACGTCGGCCTCGGACAGGTCGCGGATTTTCCTGAAACACAGCAGGTGCGTTATGATTTCGCCCTCGGCGCGGCACACCAGGAGCACAATCGAAAAGCAGTCGAGGCCTTGACCCGGATCGGCCGCCCGCCTTACCCGAGCTTTGATCAAAGTGATCGCCTGGAGAAATGGGTGAGTCACTTCGATAACCAGCGCTACGACAACATCAGCCCCTGGCGGATGGCGTGGTGGGCCTTTGAGTCGCCCGCCTATTCCTGGTTCGATCTCGCCAAGATTCCGCTTGGCTATCGCTACTCATCGACCCGGCTTTGGCGGGAAGTTTTCTACCAGATCGATCTCTTCCGGCAAGCACCGCGGCTCGAGGTGCCGGTCTATTTTTTCCTTGGCCGGCACGACAAAGTGGTTACGGCCGAGGTCGCCGAGCGCTACTTCCACGCGCTTGCGGCGCCCCGCGGCAAACGGCTCATCTGGTTCGAAGAATCGGGACACTGGCCGCAATTCCACGAGCGGAAAAAATACCGGGACGCGCTTGTGCAGCAGGTGCTGGAGGAGAACCTCCGCTGACGAGCCACTCCACGGCCAGTTGACGACATACGTTGACAGGTATATAGAGTCGCGCTATGAAACTACACGAACTCAAGTCCCTGCTCCGGGCCCATCCGGCGGCGCATCCGCGTTTCGTTCTGCCGGATGGCAAATCAATCCCGGCGCATTTCCACGTCACGGAAGTCGGTTATGTGGCGAAGAAATTCGTCGATTGCGGCGGCACCTTCCGCGACCGCGAGGCTTGCGTCCTGCAAACTTATGTCGCGCAGGATTTCGATCATCGCCTGGAAGCGGGACGTTTGGCCGACCTTCTCGACTTGGGAAAACCGATCCTGCCCGGCAATGGACTCGAGGTGGAGGTGGAATGGGATTGCTGCGTCGTGTCGCAGTATCCGATCGCCTCGGCCCGCGCGGTCGCGGACGGTTTGGAGTTCCAGCTCGCCGCCAAGCACACCGATTGCCTGGCCAAGGAAAAGTGCGGCTGCGAATGCGACGCCGGTGCCGAAGAGGCGACCGCTGGCGCCTGCTTTCGTTAGGCGACAAGCCGATGAAATTGATCCAGATTTATCAATGCTTCTGCGATCCGACGCGGTTGCGCATCCTCCACTTGCTCACGCAAACGCCCTTGTGCGTCTGTCATTTCCAGGATGCGCTCGGCGAGGCGCAGGTCAAAATCTCGAAGCATCTCGCCTACCTCCGCGCCCGCGGGCTCGTCGCCACGAAGCGGAAGGGGAACTGGATTATCTATTCGCTGCCGGCCAGACGATCGGCGGAGCTGGACGCAAACTTGGAGTGTCTGCAGGATTGCGTTTCATCCGCCCCGATTTTCCGCAGGGACCTGCAGCGGTTGGAAAAATTGCAGGCGAGTTGCTGCGAGCCGGCAGGTGTTTTAGCTCTCGAACATTCATGAAACAGCGCGTCCTCTTCATCTGCATTCATAACAGCGCGCGGAGCCAGATGGCTGAGACGTGGCTGAACGAAATCTGCGGCGACCACTTCGAAGCGCAGAGCGCCGGCCTTGAACCGGGAACACTCAATCCCATCGTGGTCGAGGTGATGTCCGAAGTCGGTCTCGATATTTCGCAAAAAGGAACTCAGGCCGTTTTCGATGTCTGGAAATCCGGACAGCTCTTCGCCTACGTCATCACCGTCTGCGACGAAACGAGCGCGGAGAAGTGCCCGATTTTTCCGGGGCCCGTTACGCGCTTGCATTGGGGTTTTCCAGATCCTTCTGCACTCACCGGCTCACCAGCGGAGAAACTGGCCGGCGTGCGAATCATCCGGGACGAGATTCGGGCCCGGGTCGAAATGTGGTGCGACAAAGTCTGCGCCACGGCGAAACGGTGAAGATCCGGCGCGCCACGGTGGCCGACGCGGACGCGATCAACACCATCTACAATCACTACGTCCGCAGGTCGGCCGCGACATTCCAGGTCGATGACGAAACGACCGAAGAGCGGGTCGAAGAAGTGCGCACGCGACCGGAGAATCATCCGTTTGTCGTGCTCGAAAGCGAGGGCGAGGTGGTGGGTTGGGGCGCGCTCTCCCCTTTCCGCTCGCGCTGTGCCTACCGCGACACGATGGAGATCTCGGTCTATGTGCGCCACGATCAGCACCGGCGCGGCTGGGGCAGGCGCATCGTCCAGGACCTGGTCGCGCGGGCGCGATCGTTAGGCCTGCACACCCTGTTGGCGGCGTCCTGCGAGGAATCGGTCGGGAGCATCGCGCTCTTCCGTTCGTTAGGCTGGGAAGAAAACGGCCGTTTGCGCGAGGTCGGGCATAAATTTCAAAAACGTTACGATGTCGTCTATCTGCAACTGATGCTGGCGCCGCCGTTGTAGAATCGTGAAAGAGCAGGCACGTTAGGGCAATCGGGTCGTCCCGCAGGAAACGGACGGCAAACCGATTCCAAGGAGCGAGCAGAGAGAGACGGAGGAATCAATGATCAGCTACGACGACAACGACTACGGCGAGACGGACATTCTAAAAGGCCTGCTCGCAGGTGTGGCGGGTGGCCTGCTCGCCTCTTTTCTGATGGAACAATTCCAGGCGGCCTGGAGCGCGACTTCGGAGGCGATCTCCTCCGCGGAAAAGAAACCGGGCCGGAAAGCGGACCTGGCGACGGTGAAAGCGGCCAATCTCATTTCAACGAAAATCACCGGTCGCAAGATCCCGACCGACTACAAGCCCATCGCGGGCGAAGCGGTTCATTATGGAATGGGTGCGGGCTCGGCCGCGGTCTATGGCGTGCTCGCAGAAGTAGCGCCGATTATCACAGTCGGGGATGGACTCGGTTTTGGGGTGGGGGTCTGGGCGTTGGCCGACGAAGTCACAGTCCCGGCCGCCGGGTTGTCGAAACCAGTGAAGGAAATTCCCCTAACGACGCATCTCTACGGGCTCGCCTCGCACCTCGTTTACGGCTGGATCACGGAAACCGTCCGTCGAGCCGTCCGCCGGGCGCTGTAGCGGGTTTGGAAACCCGTCGGCGTTTCAGGCAGCGATTCGACTCAAGTGAGGCCCGTCCAATTTGGGACGCGAGCGGGCGTTCCGCTGCATGGCCGAAGGCGCAGGGCCTTTCGCCTTTTCCGCCTGCACTTGTCGGCGAAAAGCAGTCGGACTGACCCCAACTCGTCGCTCAAATGCCCGCCGAAAAGCGTCGGAGCTTTTGAATCCAACCGACTCCGCGACGCTTTCGACGGTGATACGTAAGCCAAGAAGACGGCGCCGTGCTTCGCCCAGGCGGAGCTCTTCGACGAAGACCGCCGGGGTGCATTCGTAGGCCTGCTTAAAGAGGCGGCTGAAATGGCGCGGGCAGAGGCAGGTTCTTTCCGCCAATGTTTCCACTGTCATCGTTTCGTGCAGATGGCCAAGGATCCAGGCGGGCAATTCCGCGACTCGTTCCATCGGATCGGCCTGGTAGGCTGTCGGTGCGAAGTCGTCTTCGCCCACGCCGGGCGGACGCAACCGCATGACGAGCTCGCGCGCTACGTTGCGAGCGACTTCGCCACCGTAGTCTTCCTGGATCAAGGCGAGAGTCATCTCGATGCCAGCAGTCCCGCCCGCGGAACTATAGAAAGCGTCATCCTTTAAAAATGCGACGGAGCGACTAAGTCTTAGTTTAGGAAAACGCACCGCTACGTCCCGCGAAAAACGCCAGTGCGTGGTGACATGCCGGCCGTCGACCAGCCCGCTTTGTGCCAGCGCATAGATGCCCGTCGAGACTGAAGCAATCCGTCGAGTTTTACCCGCTTGTGAGTTCAGCCAGTGGGCCGCGCGTTGACGAGTCTCCAAGCGGCGCAGTCCTCTGCCACCCGGGATAATGATCGTGTCGCAAAGCGGGGCGGAATCAGCCAGGACGTCGGCTTTGAAATGCAAACCGGATTCAGAGGTGAAGACTTTGTTCGTCAACCCGATAATGATGAGTTTGTAGCAGGGCGGCGGGCCATTCTCTCCTGGGTGCTGGGCACTGGCCAGCGCCTCCAGGGGGCCGGTCAGGTCGAGCGCGGCGACGTCATCGTAGCCGAGGAGGCCGACTAGCTTCGGCTCGCGATCCTGGGCTAGCTTTGCGAAATAGGTCATGGCGCTGGGTTAACCGGCAGGCGAAGGGCAAAAATCTGTGTCACGCCCTTAAATGCAATAACCGCGGACGAAAGAGCTCACTCCGAGAAAAAAACTTTCGCGCTGAATTCACTCCCCGAGTCCGTCCGGGCTCTGCTGGACTATTGGGAGTGCGCCTGGTCCATCCGAACGGGCTTCCGCGCCTCAGCGATCAACTCGTCAAATCGAGGATCGCCGCGCAGATCATCCCAGGCAGCGTCTAATTTGAGTTCGCCGTAGCCAGGACCGGCAGGCTGTTTGACCAGGGCAATGAGCTGAGTCATGGCGGCTTCCTTGTCACCGACCCAAGCTTGGATCATCGCCTGCATGGTGACGAAGGGTGGGCCTTCAGTGGCATCCTTCCAACTTGGCACTAGTTGAACCGCCTGCTGGCTCGTCCGCAGCGCGTCTCCCTTGCGACCGAGCCCCGCGTAGGCCCAGGCGAGATTAGCCACGGTTTGAGGATTGTTCGGATGTTCCTTTAGCGACGCTTCCAGCGTCTCACGGGCCTTGTCAAAGGACTGCCCGGCCTTGACCTCATCCGCCTGAGCACGCGCGATCGTCCCTTCCATAAGGTCGACAAAGCCGTAAGGAGGCGGCCCTGACGAATTGCGGGCAGCCTCGAGCTCGCGGATCGCTTCGGCGAAATCGCGCTCATAATACGCGATAGTAGATAACGTGATGTGATTTAGCCGTGTATCTTCTGGGGCCCCTTTAAGAAAAGCTCGTGCACGTCGTGTCTCGCCCTGTGCGAGGATACTCTCTGTCTTGAGAGCCCAGAAGGGCGCCGAGCGGCTTGGGATGTTACTAATCGCCTGATCGGCCACCTGCTCCGCTTCCCTATATCTCCGCAGAGTCATGTAAGTCTGAATTACTTCCGTGGCGATAAACGGGTCGTGTGGGTCGAGTTCCAAAGCCTTTTGGCCGCTCTCCAGGGCCTGTTTCCAATGGCCGAGTCGCCGCTCAGTCAGCGCGGTAAGATCGAAGAACCTCGCCCGGCTCTCCGGCGAAGGCGGGGCAGCGGCCAATTCCGCCTGGGCTTTTTCGTAGTTTTGCAAACCGTTGTAGTAATACTGGGCTTGCGCAAGGTGGCTCTCCGGAAGGTTCGGAGCGAGTTGCCGTGCGGTCTGCGCCGCGACCCGCGCCTGTTCGAGGCGGGCGGGCGTACTGTCATTCCCGAAGCGATAGATGTAAAGGTGAACGGTTGTAAGTAAGCAATAAGCCAGAGCAAACTTTGGGTCGCGCGCAACCGCCTGGTCGAGCTGTTCAACTGCCTTCCGATATTTGTATTGCACAAAGGAATCCTTTGCCTGCAGGTAAAGGTCATAAGCTTTCACATCCGCCGTCGGCCGGCTTTCGATCGCCGCCTTCTCGCGCGCGGATAGTTTGCCCTTGAGTTGGGCGATGATGGCCTGCGAAAGGTCACTCTGCAAAGCGAAGAGATCCTCCAGCGGCCGATCGTATTGTTCCGCCCAGACCTGAAGGTCAGACTCTGTGTCGATCAACTGCGCGTTGACGCGCACGTGATCGTCGATTCTGCGGACACTTCCCTCGAGCACATAAGCTACCCCGAGCGTCTGACGAATCGCGCGCACATCGCGCACGCCCTTTCGATACTGAGAAACCCCCGAGCGACTGATGACCTTCAGCTCCGCCGCTTTAGCGAGATCAGTCAGGATATCATCCTGGACTCCGTCGGCAAAGTAACTATTGCCGTCCGGCGAGGCAAAGTCGTCGAAAGGAAGAACGGCAATACTCTTGGCCGGTATTTCGGATGCGACGGAACGGTGAGTCTCCGAGGTGACAGGGCTGAGACGTTGGCGCACGATCAAGTAGCCGGCAAGGAAGGCGAGAGCTAAAACTAACGCGGTTGTAGCTACCCAACCCAACGAAGGGCGATGACGGCCCGCGAAGCGCCGTATGCGGTAAGGCAGGGTATTGGGCCGCGCGCGAACCGGTTCGCCGGCCAGGTAATGGCGAAGATCCTCTTCCAGTTCGGCGACCGTGGCATAGCGTTCGGACGGGTCCTTGCGCATGGCGCGCAGAATGACGGCGTCCAGGTCGCCGCGCAGAGCGTGGCGTGCTTCCGTTTCGGGAGCGGCCAGGCTCGGAAGGAGCGGCTCTTCTTCACATACGATCCGCTCTACTTCGTCCAAGGCAGGATAACGACTGGGGAACTGGTGCGGTGTCTGTCCGGTCAGGAGTTCGTAAAGCAGAGCGCCCAGGGCGTAGATATCACTCACCGTCGTCACCGACTCGCCTCGTGCCTGCTCCGGTGAGGCCGAGATCGGAGTCAGACGTTGCTGGCCTGGGGCGGTGATGGCCTCCGGATCTTCCTCGAGCAATTTGGCGATGCCGAAATCGAGGAGCTTCGGTTCGCCTTTCTCATTGACCATGATGTTCCCACGTTTCAGGTCTCGGTGAACGATTCGTTTGCGATGCGCCGCTTCGACCGCCGCGCAAATCTTAAGAAACAAATCCAAACGCTGTCTAATCGTTAGCTGGTGCTCGCGAACGTAACTGGTAATCGGAGTTCCAGAGACATACTCCATCACAAAGTAGGGGAAACCTTCCTCTGTCGTCCCGGCGTCGAACAAGCTGGCAATGTTTGGATGGTCGAGCGAGGCCAGCACTTCGCGCTCCGCGCGAAAGCGACCAAGTAGTTCCGCGGTTCGGCTACCGCCCGGCTTCAGGATTTTTATTGCCACCTCTTTCTCAAAGTATCCATCCGCGCGTGCTCCGAGGTAGACGGTTGCCATCCCGCCACGGCCGAGCTCGCGAACGATGATGTAGGCGCCTAGGCGGCGACCGGACAGGGAGATTCTCTCCTGCTGCAGAGCCGTCGCGACAACTTCGGCACATTGTTCGAGTCGATCGGTTCCTTCGCCCGCGAGAGTGTCGGCCTCGGTGAGGAATGACTCCGCTTCGCGCAAGAGGCGGGGGTCATCCGCACAGGCGCGGGCGAGCAGAGCGGTGCGAGCGGCGGGAGATTCCTCCTCCAAGGCGTCCGCAACGAGGTCTTTCAGGCGTTGCCAGCGTGCTTGATTCATACTTCGAACCAACCTTCGGAGTTAGGATCAAGTCTCATCGCTGTAAGTGATGGAGGGAAAGTTTAGTTTGGCTGGGATAATGCTTGTCGCAACCAGAGCTTCGCTACCGTCCAATCTCGTTTCACCGTTGCGTTCGAGATTTGGAGGAGGGTCGCGATGTCCTCGATTGTTAGTCCGACAAAAAATCTTAGCTCCACAATCTGCGCCTGCCGAGGGTCGAGCGTTTCCAGTTCGTGCAGTGCTTCGTCGACGGCGGTGACGTCGATTTCGTGCCGCTCGTAGAATTCCCTGATCGCATCGGTGGGGTGTGCTCCGCCGCGTTTGTTCCGCGTCCGAGCGACCGCATGGTTGGTTAACGTCTGGCGCATGAGGCGCGCGAAGATAGCGAGAAAATGCGCCGGATTTTCCCAAGCCGCCTTGTCCTGCGCGGCGAGACGGAGGTAAGCTTCGTGCACGAGTGCGGTGCGCTGGAGCGTGTGTTCCGGGCGCTCGTGCCGCAGATAACCTCCGGCCAGCAGCCGTAGCTCTTCGTAAACAAGCGGCATCATTTCATCGAGTGTTTTGATGTCGTCCGGGGCCAGGTTGTGGGCGTCTTCCTCCGACTGTGCGGATGCCGGAGAAATGCTGTCCAGAGGTGTTTTCTTGTCCTCAGACATCCCTTCGTTCTGCCCTTTCATCAGGACGGCCATTTCTTTTTCGCAATAAAAATACTGCCGCGGCTCTCGACCGGGCACCGTTAATTTACACCATCCGAGCAGGGAAGCGAAGGACGCAAATCTCCTCTGCGGCGAATCTTGCGCGAAGCGGCGCTCGCGCCCGCGTTTGAATAAAACAGCGCGCTGTTCAGAAACGCAAAAGAGGCAGCGGCCCAAACCGCTACCTCCCTGCAGAACTCTTTGTGGCTGAATCGTCAGAATTTCTTCGTCAATTGCACATAAACGAAGCGTCCCGTGGAATCGTAAATGAAGTCAGGAACTCCCACCGCGTTACCGCCGCCGCCGAATGCGTCCGGCGGATCGGTGCCAAAGATGTTGTCGCAGCCGACCGTGATGGTTGTGCCATTCAGCGCGCGCTTCCAGATTGGCATTCCGGAGTTAGCCGTCTGCGCGGCGGCCGACTCCACTGGTTTGCCATCTTTGCCGGATTCCATCTCCCTGGCATCCTTGGCGTAACCCGGAACCGGCTGGTTCTCGACCGGCGGCACAAAGGTGAAGTCATACGAAGCCTGGCCATCGATGATCCAGGTGGCGTTAGCATAATGCTTCGAAAAGCTTGGTGTCCGATCGCCGAATCCGGAAGTGTAGCGCAAGGTTCCAACGACATCGAAACCGTTCCAAGCCCAGTCGACTCGGTGAATCGCGCGCCACTTGAGGAAGGCATCGTCGGAGGCCGTTGGATCGGTAGTGTAGCCTGCCAGTTCCTGTTCGGGCGCGCCCGCGGTGGGCGAGAATTGGTAGGAGTTCAACCAGCTTGCATTGGTCAGTGAAGTAAAGGTGCCGAATTTCGTCGGATAGACATACTGGACGCCGAAATCTATGCCGTTCGCTTTTACTCCTCCCGTATTGATAAAGGGCACAAAGATGCGGCTCAGAAAGCCCGCCGGATCGCGTTGCACAATTTCTCCCGGCAGGAGTGCCCCTTGGATCTCTCGCTGTTGGATGTCGGGAATGTTCGACTGAAGAACAAGGCCGGTTTGTTCTGTATCCCAGATATCTATGGAGAGGGTAAGTCCCGGGACAAACTTCGGCGTAAAGACAATACCCGCCGTAAAGGAAACCGAATCCTCCGGCTGCAACGTCGGGCTGCTCGTGATCACGATGGTTTGTTCCGGCTCGAATCGCCCTGGATCGCCGATCGGCACGGGAGGACCTCCCAGGGAGGTGGGCAGAATGTCAGTCACACCAGCGAGCGCGGTGGTTGGGCTGGCGAACAGTTCCAGCAGCGACGGCTCGCGAAAGCCTTTCCCGATTGTGGCGCGAACAGTCAGTGACTCATCCAATGGCTGCCAGCGAATCCCAAACTTCGGAACCGCCACGTTGGTGTCATTGTTGCGAAACTCTTCGTAGCGGACGGCGGCCGTTAGTTCCAGGGAGTAAAAGGCGGGAAAGCTAAAGGTCGGGCTGAAGATAGGGATGCTGGCTTCGGCATAGAAGGCGAAGTCCTTGCGCCCGGCCTGAGTGACAGCGCTGGGCGAACCGCCAATCGTATCTCCATCGATGTTGATTTGGTCGATATTCTGCGTGAGTTGCTCGCGCCGAAACTGCCCGCCAAAGGCGAAGCCAACTCCACCGGCTGGCAGCTTGAAGAGCTCGGTCGTGTAAATGTTTAGATCCAGGGTCGCCAGCTCGGAAGTATCAACGTCATGCGTCGTCACATTGACGAAGCTGGCGATGGCCGCATTCCCCGGAATTGGTGCCCCGTTGAGCGCGTCACCGAAGGGGTTGAAGGCCGGCTGTCCGGCTAAGACCCCGCCGGGTTGAAAAATCGAATCAGCCTGATTTAAGGCGCGATTCAAACGCGAGGTAGATGGAACCGTCGCCTCCGCGGTGGCTTTGATTCGGCTGTAGCGGAAGCCAGCGTCGTAACCCCAGGAGCCATCGAATAGCCGGTCACCTTTGAGGCCAATCGTCGCAAAAAAGCTATCAGTGGTGTTATCGAAAAGCCGATTCCCTAACTCGAGCAAACGGGCGCGTGAGCCACCTGAGATGACTTGCTGGAATGGATTAAACGGATTGAACGAACCGGGGGGCAAACCAGAATTGGCGCGTGTTTGCGCTCCCTCGGCAATTCCCAATTCCGGGCCGGGTGTTTGCGGCGGAATCGCGATAATGACGCTCCCAGGCGTATTAAAATTGTTCGACGCGGCGGCCGCCAGTTCGTCGTGAGAGAAAGCGTTTTGGTAAAAGACGTCCCCGAAGAGGATCATCTGTTCGCCAAAGATCTTGTGGGTGAAATTCGCGAATCCTCCGTAATACTCGATTTCCGGAAACGAACTCGAGAACTGATTGAAGTTAAAGCCAGGGAGGAGACCGGCTCCGCGGATTCGCACATTGCTATAGATGTATTCAGAGGCGGGGGTGTTACCATTGGAACCCGTCGGCGCGGCTCCGAAGAAGATATCCCCCGGACCAAAACCCGCCGCCGCGGCTGCGGCACCACCACCAGCGGCCGCAACCGCCTGGTAGGTAAGCTGCAGGTTCTCCGGAGTCGCATTCGTGCTCAGGAAGGGCGGAACGGCAGAGAAACCCCGGTCGCGGTTAAAGATCGAGTTGCGGTGATAGAAGTTCATCGAACCAGTGACCTGCGTGTTCTCGTCGCCGACGCCAAAGAGGACTGACGCCCGGTACTCGCCGGAGTCCTTATCGAGCGTGTTGCCATAACCGACGCTGGCTTCCGCGCCGCGATAGTTATGACGCAGCTTGATGTTTACGACCCCCGCGACCGCGTCCGCGCCGTAAGTGGTGGAGGCGCCATCCTTTAGGATCTCGATACTCTCGATCGCTGCCTGGGGGATGGAGCGCAGATCGAAGAACGATGCCGTGCCACCGGCGCCGATCGGATAAGGAGCAACGCGTCGCCCATCGATCAACACAAGAGTGTATTGAGGTCCCAGTCCGCGAAGCGAGATAGCGGAGGCGCCCGGAGTAAATCCCGTGGCATTGTTCGAAACCGGAACGCCACCCGCGTTGGCTACCGGGAGATCCTTGATCAAATCTTCCGCGGTGCGCTTGCCCGATTTGTTGATGAGATCGCGATTGATGTTAAGCACCGGGTTAGGCCCTACTTCCTGTGCGGTAGGGATATTTGAACCGGTCACGATGATGCGCTCCGTCTCGGCGACGCCGCCGGTAGCACTGGTTGGCGGTTCGCTGCCGGGCTGCGGTGCAGCTCCGGTTGCTCCGGCCGCTTCGAGCGGTTGAGCGGGACTATTGGCCGCAGGTTCCTGCGCGAAAGCCGCGTTCCCTGCAAATAGCGGAATCGCCACGCCGACCATAAGGGCCGTCCGAACGATTCTGAACTTTGTTATTACTGTTCTGATCATAGGTTTCTCCATTGCTGTGGTTAGGTTTGACCGGAGTATTACGGCGAAGAGAACGAAAAGCGTTAGGACTTAAAACCGACGCTTTGAGACATCGTCTCAGTGACAGGAGTCAGTCACGGCGGAAGCATTCTCGCTGGGAGCGGACCCCTTCCCGAACAGCCGCGAAGTCACTGCGGCCCAACCGTGTCCGTCAGCACAGACGGAACTTGATTGAACGTTTTCTGGGAATTGGTTGTCGCCCGCGCCCTAACGAAGTTAGCTCAACGCTGGCCGCGTTCGGCCCTGCCGACTCGCGCGAACTTTGGCCGAAAGGTGGTTGGGATTGCGTCCGAACCATTGAGGACGGCGCCGGGGCGATCCCCAAAGCGCCGCTCGAAGGCGCGCCGGAAAGCGTTCGCATCGGTGAAACCGACCGACGCCGCCACGCTGCAGACCGTTTTGCCGCGGGAGGAGAGCCGCCGATGTGCTTCGTTGAGCCGGATATTTTCGACAAATTCGCCCGGGGTGCTTCCAAAGACGCTCTTGAAGGCGCGGGTGAAATGCGCGGGGCACATGCAAGCCTCCCTGGCGAGGACCTCTACGGTAAGGTTCTGATGAAGGTTACGCATGATCCAGGCCACGAGCTCGCCGAAGCGATCGATTGGCCGGCGGTCAAAATCGCGCGGTCTCATGTGGTCGTTAGGGGAATCTTCCGCTGTGAGGTAGGTCATAAGATCGCGACGCACCGTCTGGGCGACCTGTTTCCCGTAATCGTCCTCGATGAGCGCAAGCGCCAGATCGACGCCCGCCGTCAGACCCGCCGAAGTGTAGAAGGGGCCGTCCTTGACCAGCCGCCGTTTATGATCGACCCGCAGGGCCGGGTAACGCTGCTGCAAGTCGCGGGCGCAACGCCAATGGGTCGTGACCTCTCTTCCATCGAGCAATCCTGTCGGCGCCAGTGCGTAAATGCCGGTGCAGATAGCCGCAATCCGGGCTGTCTCAGCGGTGCAGCTCGAAATCCATTCGGCCACCTGATCGCAAGTCGCAGCCCGACGCAGACCACTCCCGCCCGCCACGATGATGGTGTCCAATGGAGGTGCCGTCGCGAATGAATGATGGGGGCGAAAGAGCATCCCGCATTCGGCGGCGAATGGTCTGTTGGTTAGGCCAATCGTCCGGACCCTGTAGCAGGGCAGGCGTCCTCCGAAGCCATCGTCCAGCGCCGCCGCTGCGAAGACATCCGCCGGGGCGGTCAGATGAGAGGCAGTGACGCCGTCGAATCCGATGAGACCAATTTCCTTCGCTCGCATATCTGGCGAGGATCCATTTGTTGGGTGGAGAGCGGTAGGACATTAAACCGATCTTCTCAGACATGTCGGCTGCGAAACGGCCAAAACGTGACGCGCTCTACCGGATTTTCATCTCGACGAAATGCTCAGCGTGATCGTCGACCAACGGGATGGTTTCCCCGGTCAAGCTTTCCTCGTCGAGCGATAACTCGTTCCCGCCGGACGCTTCATCGGTTAGGCGGATGATGGTGATGTGATACACCGTCCTCCGATAGCGATAGTGAATCTTGTAACTCGGCCAACTGCTTGGGAACCGGGGCGTGAGACGGAGTTGTTCTCCCTCGAGATGCACGCCGAGCAACGTCTCGAGGAGGAGCCGATACATCCAGCCGGCGGAGCCGGTATACCAAGTCCAACCGCCGCGGCCAATGTGCGGCGCAACCGCATAGATATCAGCCGCGGCGGTGTAGGGTTCCACTTTGTAAGTCGCGATTTGTTCCGGCGTCGCGCCGTGATGGATGGGATTAAGAAGACCGAAAAGTTCCCAAGCACGCTCCGTTTCACCAAGCAGGGCAAATGCCATCGTAGTCCAGATGGCGCCATGCGTGTATTGGCCGCCGTTCTCGCGCACGCCCGGGATGTAGCCCTTGATGTAGCCCGGATTGAGCGCCGATTGATCAAACGGCGGGTCAAAAAGCTGGATGAGTTTTGCCTCGCGGCGGACGAGGCGTTGGTCGACCGCTTCCATTGCTTCCTGAGAACGCTTCTGATTACCCGCGCCGCTGATGACCGACCAGCTCTGCGGCAGAGAATCGATCTGGCATTCCGGATTCGTTTGGGAACCAAGCGGCGTTCCGTCATCGAAATAAGCGCGCCGATACCATTGCCCGTCCCAGGCGTTGCGTTCGATGTTGGCCTGTAACTCCTGCGCCTGTGCCAGGCAGCGTTCGGCGAAGGCGACGTCCTCGCGCTGGCGCGCCAGCGCGGCGAATTGGGTCAGGACGTCGTAGAGGAAAAACGCCAGCCAGACGCTTTCCCCGCGGCCCGCGATTCCGACCAGGTTCATGCCGTCGTTCCAATCGCCGCAACCCATCAAGGGCAAGCCGTGCTCGCCGAATTTCAAGCCGTACTCGATCGCGCGGACGCAATGCTCGTAGAGCGGGGCCGTTTCCTGCGAGCGATTCGGGAGGTCGTAATAGGATTCCTCTTCCGGCATCACCGGCCGCGCTTCGAGAAAGGAAATCTCCTCATCGAGTACGCCGGTATCTCCGACGGTGGAGACATAGCGGCAGGTGACGTAGGGCAGCCACAGGTAGTCATCGGAGAAGTGCGTCCGCACGCCGCGACCGGAAGGCGGATGCCACCAATGCTGCACGTCGCCTTCGCGAAATTGGCGAGCGGCGGCCCGGAGCAAATGTTCGCGGGTCAAGGCCGGCTCGGCATGGACCAGCGCCATCACATCCTGTAA
Organism: Spartobacteria bacterium; assembly: GCA_040007175.1. GTDB lineage: Bacteria > Verrucomicrobiota > Verrucomicrobiia > Chthoniobacterales > UBA10450 > Palsa-1392. The sequence continues at coordinate 30,832 of JBDTVP010000009.1, read as the reverse complement.
CTGATCGCGGAAACCATAGGCGCCGCCCGATTGATAAAAGCCGGTCCGCCCCCAAAGGCGACAACTGATCGTTTGATAAAGCAGCCAGCCGTTCGCCATCACATTCACGGCCGGATCGGGCGTGTCGAGATTGACCGCGCCGAGCGTGCGATTCCAGAATTCGTGCATGCTGGCCCGGGTCACCCGGTTGGCATCCGTGCGGCGAAAACGGCTAACGAGATCATGCACCTCGCCCGCGCTGCGGCCGACTCCAAGACGAAAAGTCGTTTCGCGCTCCTCGCCGTCGGCGAGATCGAAAGCGACCTGGAGCGCGCCGCATGGATCCAACCCGGCGCCGGCTTTCCCGGAAAGTCGCGAGCGCTTGAGCGCGGCGGGCTGCGCGAGACTGCCGTTGCGTCCTACGAATTCTTTCCGGTTCCCGGTCAGGGTGCGGCTCGGGTCGCTCACATCGACGAAGACGGTCCGGTCGGGAAACTCGGTGTTATAAAAATTGCGCGCGAGCAAAGCGCCGGTCTTGGGATCGACCTCCGTCTGGACATTCAAGAGCGTCTTGTGCCGGAGATCGCCGAGGACCCATTCCCAGTAGCCGGTAACGGAGAGCCGGCGCGGCGAACCCGAGACATTGCGCAAGGTGAGGACAGCGAGCTTCACCGGCGCGTCCATTGCGACATAAATCCAAAGCTCCGATTCGATGCCGTTCTCGAGATGCTCGAAGACGCTGTAACCGAAGCCGTGCCGAATCACATACGGCGTCGTCCCGCGCGCGGGCCACGGAGTCGGCGACCAGAATTGCCCGGTCTCCTCGTCGCGAATGTAGAAAGCTTCGCCGGTCGTGTCCTGGACGGGATCGTTATGCCAGGGCGTGAGACGGAACTCGTGCGCGTTCTCAAACCACGTATAGGCCCCGCCGCTTTCCGAGACGACCGTCCCGAAGGAAGGATTCGCCAGCACATTGACCCACGGCGCCGGGGTCGTCTGTCCCGGGTGCAGCGTGATGACATACTCGTGACCGTCGCGGGTGAAACCACCGAGCCCATTTTCAAACATCAGTTCCCGCGCCGGTAACGGCGGTGAGGAATCGACCCAGCGCATGCGCGTCGGCGTTAGCGCCGGAATCAATGGTTCGAGCGGAGTGCGCTGTTCGACTTGCTCGAGGAGCGAGCCATTTTCGTCGTCCAGGACGATGCGCGCCGCGGATTGCAGGAGGACGCGGTCGTCGTTAGGGATTTGTTCCAACCGCCTAACGAAAACACCGCCGGGCTGGTCGAGCAGCTGGGCCTCGCTCCCGGACGCGATCAGGTTCGTGATCTGGTCGTGCAGCGACTGGCGATAAACGGAGATGTCTTCGTTCAGGATCACCAGCTCTACGGCCAGTCCGCTGGCGCGCCAGTACGCGTGGGCCTGGACGAGTTTGCGCACGATCTCGAGTTTCTCGGCGCTCCGCACCCGCAGCAAGACGAGCGGCGTGTCGCCCGAGATCCCGTAAGTCCAAAGCGCACTTTGCCCGCGCCGGTTATCGAGCAGGACGCCGGGCGTGGCGCGCCGCGCCGGGTCCGCGTAGATGATCGCGCCGGCCAGCCGCGCGTAAAGTTGCGCGTCCGCTTCCGTGGCGTCGAGCTGGCGCAGAGTCACCTGGCTATTCGTCCATCCGAGATCGAAGGCTCGGTCAGCCATCCGGAAATGCCGGTATTTCTCGACCAGTTCAAGGGTGCGGTCGCGGTTCTCGGCCGCGCCGATAACGAAATCGAGGACCACGATTTCCTGCGGAGCGATCGCGACCGTTTGGCGCAAGGAGATGATTGGGTCGAGCACAGAGCCGGCGGTATTGGAAAGCGGCGCGATTTTTTGCAGGGCGGCGGGGTTGGTCAGACTCCGGCCGCGCCCGATAAATTTTAAGCGATCGGTCTCGAACGAAACTTCGCCTTGTCCGCCACCCTGGCCGGCCACGAGATGAAACATCCAGGGCGGTTCTTCCTCCTCCGAGCGCGCCCGGCGGGTGCAAAGAATCGCCGCCGCTGATTTTTGGAATTCGGTTTGCACAAACAAATTGCTGAAGGCGGGATGGGCCTCATCCGCGGCCTGCCGGGCGAGCACCACTTCGGCGTAGCTGGTCAATTCCACCAGGCGCGGATTCGTGGAATGATTCGTTAGGGTGACGCGCCGCACCTCGACGTCGTCCTCGGGCGAAACGCAGACCTCGGTGTGCAACTCAATCTCGTCCTGGCGCTGGCGAAATTCCGCCCGCGCCTGGGTGAAAATGGCTTCGTAGCCTTTCGTCGCGCGCAGTGTCGGCTGGTAGGCGGTCGACCAGACTTCGCCCGTCCCCACGTCGCGCAGATAAATGAACGTGCCCCAGCAATCGCGCGTCGCGTCTTCGCGCCAGCGGGTCAGGGCCAGATCCCGCCAGCGGCTGTAACCGCCGCCCGCGCTGCTGATCGCGATGTGATACCGGCCGTTCGATAAGAGATGCACTTCCGGGGTGCGCGAAGTGGGATTGGTGAAGATGCGCATCACGCCTTCGCCGTTGAGAAAACGCGGGCGAGATTCGGCCACCGCCAGATCTTCCGGAAGCACGTTGGCCTCCGCTTTCGGCACGCGTTCCTGCAACAAAAGCTCGGCTGCCTTGAGCAACGGCCGCGCCAAAAAACGCCGCTGCATCGGGAGATCGCGCAGCAGATAATCGAGCGCGAGCAGGCTCATGCCCTGGTGATGCGCCATGTAAGACTGGACGACCACGCTCGTCTCATCGGGCGGCAGCCGGGAGGCGGTGTAATCAATCGCCTCGTAGAAACCGTAAACGCCTTCCCGGCCCTCCCGCGCGAGGCGTTGCAGATTTTCGCACGCTTCGCGCGGCGCGACGGTCAGCGCCATCGCGCTGGCGTAAGGCGCGATGACGAGGTCTTCGGCCAGCCCGCGTTTCAAACCGAGGCCCGGCACGCCAAAAGCGCGGTACTGATAATTGTCGTGCACATCGGTCCGGTAGTAGCCCGATTCCGAAATTCCCCAGGGAACCCCGCGGGTCCGGCCGTACTCGATCTGTTGCTGGACGGCAGCGTTGCAGGCGTGATCGAGCAGGGTGTTGTCGTACTCCGGCATGACCAGGCGCGGCATCAGATATTCGAACATCGATCCGCTCCAGGAGACGAGCGTCGGTTCGCCGCGCGGCGCCACGAGGAGCCGGCCTAACGAGAACCAGTGATCCTGCGGCACCTGGCCCTGGGCGATCGCGACGTAGCTGGAAAGGCGCGCTTCGGAGGCGAGAAGATCGTAGAAACTGGCGTCGCGTCGGCCTTCACTCACGTTGTAGCCGATCGAGAAAAGCTCCCGAGTCGCGTCGAAGAGGAAAGTGAAATCCATCGTGGCCAGCTCGTCGGCGCGCCGGAACAGATTTTCCAGCGCGAGCAATCGGGCCCGGGCTCGCGCGCTCGCTTCTCCGGCGTTCGGACCGAGCGACTCGTCGCGTTCCGCGATTTCGCGCAGGGTCGGGTTGGGATGGAGTTCTTCGTTTTCGTCCGGTGCGTGGTCGAGCCAGGGCGCGAGAAAGCGCAGCTCTGCGAGGTGTTCTCCGCAACTTTGCCGGAGCCGCTCGCACCACTCTTGCAAATCTTTTTCACCGCTGGCAAAAGCGGTAGAGAGCGCCCCGGCATGCTCGACGGCGCTTTGCAGGAGAGCGAGCGCCGCGCGCAACGTCGCCGGCTCCCGCGCCAATTCCGCCTCAAGTTGCGCGAACTCCGGATGTTCGCCGGCGAGCGATTTCACCAGACCCACCGTGTCGCGCAGGCCGGCCAGAATTTGCGGATCAAAGATCTTCGTATCCACCAACTCCCGCAGCCCGGCGCCGAGCGTGAGCAGATGGCCGGCGAGGTTGCCGCTATCGACCGTCGAGACGTAATGAGGAAGGAGCGGCCGGAGCGTGCGCGTCTCGTACCAATTATAGAAATGCCCGCGGTGCCGCTCGAGTTTCTCCATCGTACTGAGGGTCGCGGTGGTGCGCTCGAGCAGGCGGCCGACCGAAAGATAGCCGAGGTCGCGCGCGGCCAGATTAGAAAGCAGGGCGAGCCCGATGTTGGTCGGCGAAGTGCGCGCGGCGACTCCGGTGAACGGTTCTTCCTGGAAATTATCCGGCGGCAGCCAGTTTTCTTCCGCGGTCACGAACGTCTCGAAAAAATGCCAGGTCTTGCGCGCGACCCGGCGAAGAAAAACGAGCTGTTCATCCGATAATTTCGGCGCCGGCTTTTCGATCGTCTGGCTGATCCACCAGGCGATCCACGGAGCGACCAGCCAGAGGCCGAGAAGCGAAACGGCCAGAGGCACCAGCCGCGGTTCCTTCATCTGGAGGATGAATCCGCCGGCCAGCGCGGTCAGCGGCACAATCCACATCATGGCGTAAAAGCCCGCCAGTCCAGCGTCCGCCTGGCGGGCCGCGTCGCTCGAGGTTTGCCATTCGAGCAGACGTCGCCGCGTCACGAGCATGCGGACCAGCGTCCGGCTGATCCCATCCAGGCTGATGAACGCGTCGTAGGGCAAAAAGGTAATGGTCAGCGCGGTCTGCCCGAGCGTTCTGCCTAACGACCCCGCCACGCTCCGCAGATGCATCAACCACGGAAGCTGTTCCGGTTTACGCAAAAACTCGACCGCCAGCGCGAGCAGTCCCGGCAACGCGACGATTCCGAGCACCAACCAGACGCCCATCGCGCCGAACTCGGGCACAAAAAGCCAGCTCCCGAGGAGGAAAAGAAGAAGCGCGATCGGGACTAGGCTGCGCCGCAGGTTGTCGAAAATTTTCCACCACGACAAACCGGAGAGTGGGTTGCCCAGCGCGTGTGTCTCCGCGGCCGGGACGCGGGGCAGGAGCCACGGCATGATCTGCCAATCGCCCCGGATCCAACGCCGCCGCCGGCCGACGTCGACGTCGTAACGCGAAGGAAATTCCTCGTAGAATTTCACGTCGCTGACAAAAGCGCAGCGCGCGTGGACCGACTCCAGCAGGTCGTGGCTAAGGACCGCGTTTTCCGGGAAACGCCCGGCCAGCGCGCGCTCGAAACTGTCCACTTCGTAGAGCCCTTTGCCAATGAACGAGCCTTCCTCGAAGAGATCCTGGTAAACGTCCGAAACGGCGCGGGTGTAGGGATCGATCCCGGTGTCTCCGGCATGTAGCCTAACGAACCAGGACCGACCCGCGCTCGGCAGGCTCACATCCACCCGCGGTTGCAGGAGGCTGTAGCCTTCGGTCACGATCCCGCGTTTTTCATCGAAGCGCGGCCGGTTCAAGGGATGCGCGATCGTCCCGATGAGTTTGCGCGCCGATTCGCGCGGCAACTGCGTATCGGTATCGAGCGTGATGACGTAACGAATGGCCGGGAGCACGGACGTTTCGCCTACGATCTCGGAAAAACAGTCGTGGCATTTCCCGCGCAGTAGCGCGTTGAACTCGGTCAGCTTCCCGCGCTTGCGTTCGTAACCCATCCAGACGCCTTCCTTCGAGTTCCAGCGGCGCGGGCGATGGAAAAGGAAGAAGAGGTCGTCGCGCCCGGCGCCATGGCGAAGGTTGAGCGCCTCAATCCCGGCGCGCGCCTCGGCCACGAGGGCAGCGTCCTCCGGCAGAGTTTCCTCGCGCGCGTCGCGGAAATCGGTCAGGAGCGCGAAATGCAGATGCGGGTCGCGATTCGCGAGATGGTGAATCTCGATCGTCGCGAGCAACTCTTTCAGCCCATTGAGGCTGGCGAGAAAGGTCGGCACCACCACCATCGTGCGGCTTTCCGGCGCGACCCGGACCGAATAATCGAGCCGCGGCAAGACACGCGGCCTAACGAGAAGGGGCGAGAGCCAGTTCAGGAGTGCCACCGCCAGTTGGCTGACCCCGAGTCCGAAGGTGACCGCGCAGAAAACCAGTTGCCACCCCTGCACCTGGAGGGCGTGCGCCTGCCGCACGAAAAGGTAGGTGGCGAGCAGAGTGAGAAAATAGATTCCGCCCCCGTAGAAGGACAAAGGAAAGCGTCGCAAGGCGCGTTCGAGCCGCGTGTGCAGGGACCAGCGCGGACGAATTAACCGCTCGAGTTGCGGCCGGCCCTTGTCGATTAGGTAAAACCCAACGTGAGCCGTTCGATCGGTCCGTCCGTTTTCCTGCCCGCTTTGTTCCGCTAGTTGCACCGCCTGCCGCGCTACTTCCGGTTCGGAGCGGCCACTTCGCCGGGCCATCGATTCGACCACGTGGCGGTAGCAATCGCGCGTCGCGAAATCCATCTGGCCGTAAACGCCGGCCGCTTCGCCCCGGAGCGTGCGCTCGATCGCGCTGAGCGTCTCGACAAATTCTTTCCAATCGATCGCGCTCAAGCCGCGCAGGCTGGCGATGCTGTGGCTGACCGAAACCTGGTCGGAGGCCTGGCTTTGATTTTCCTGCTGGACCAGTTGTTCGATCGAGAGTCCCTGCTCGGCGAGGCGTTGCTCGAGCCAGCCGCGCGCGAGGTGCGAGACCGGGCTGAGGCGCGAGAGCCGCTGGCAAAATTCCGCGACGAACGAACTGGAAAGGCGGAGATCGGCCCGGGCCATGTCCGCCACCACGATGACGAGGCGGGAGGGATTCTCATCCGCCATGTCCTGCAGGCGTTCCACCCACTCGTTCGCGCGGTTGCGATCCTCGCGCGCACTCGTTAGGCCGCTCGTCACCCGCTGCAGATTTTCGATCAAGCCCAGCCGGAGCATGATCGGGATCGCCCAGAGCTCGCCCAGGTTGAGCGGCGTCACTTTTTGGTAGGCGGCGACGAAGGCGCTCAGCGCGACGGCATCGATTTGCGCGTCCACGTGTGAGATTAACTCAAGCACGATGTCGTAAACCCGAAGCGCGCCGGCCGCCGGGCCGTTCGTTAGGCGAGGGAGCTCGCGGCTGTAATCCTTCGGCAGATGGCGGCGGGCGAGCTGAATCTGTTCCTCGATCAGATAAAAATTATCGAGCAGCCATTCCGCCGCCGGGGTCACGCGCCGCTCCTCGTCGACCTTCAGGGTGGCGCGGTTGAAATCTTTTAGCGTCTTCTCATTGCGGTTCAACTCCGAGAGCAGCCGATTGGAAGCGTGCTCGTTCGTGATCTGATGCCTGGCCGCGAGCGCCTCGGCGTGCTGGGCCAGTTGTTCGACACCGAACAATTCGCCTCGCAACGGCGGTGCCACCGCGCGCCGGCGCAGAAGCCCGGATCGCGTCCGGGAATTTCCAAAGCGCGGTGGTTTTTTCGGCATCGCGTTATCTGTCGTCGCTCTCCTAAGGGGATACCAAACTTTTTCTCCCGGGAAGTGACCGGTGCGTCGGGAATAGGAAAGTGCTCCGCGCCTCCTGTAGACGGTGAAACTGAAGCTCGTTATTCTCTGTGGAGCACTCTTCGTTCTCGGCGGAGCCCGCGCGGCGGTCGCTCCTTCGAGCTTGGAAAAAGCGATTTTCGCCGGCGGCTGTTTTTGGTGCATGCAACCGCCCTTCGATCACGTCCCCGGCGTCATCGCCACGCTCGTCGGTTACGCTGGCGGCGAGGAAGTAAATCCCACTTATCGGCAGGTGGCGGGCGGCGAGACCGGCCACCGCGAAGTGATCGAAGTAACTTTCGATCCGGCTAAAGTTTCCTACGCGCAATTGCTCGACGTCTTTTGGCGCAACATCAGCCCGGTCCAGCGCGACGGTCAGTTCCTGGATGTCGGCGAACAATATTCGAGCGCGATTTTTTACCAAAAAGAGGGGCAACAAAAAACGGCGGAAGCCTCCCGCGAAGCGCTTGGCAAGTCGGGTAAATTCCAAAAACCGATCGCCACAGAAATTTTGTCGGCGGGAAAATTCTGGCCGGCCGAAGAGTATCACCAAAAATATTACCTCAAGAACAGGCGGGCCTACGGCCTGTATTATGCCGTCTCGGGCCGCGCCTCCTACAAATTGCGCACCTGGGGCGCGGGTAGATAGGCGGGCTACTTTTTTGTCTTGGTCTTCTGTTTGAGAGCGTCGCGCGCGATCTTCGTCACCCAGATGGTCACCACGATGGTCGCGACCAAGCCCACTCCGAGGAAGGTCCAATACTGCCAGCCGTGTTTCTCTCCGCCGCTCGCGGCCGAGGCCGCGGCCTTGCCGACCGTGCCGAGGTAAACATAGAGGAATGTTCCCGGCATCATGCCGAGCCAGCTCGCCAGGATGTAGGGCCAGAATTTTACGCCCGTTAGCCCGTAGAAATAGTTGCTCAGGTTAAATGGAATGACCGGACTGAGGCGAAGGAGGAAGACCAGTTTGGCGCCTTGTTTGCCGATCGCCTCATCGATGTTCTGGAATTTTTCGTTCCCCTTCGCGTACGATTCCACTTTCTTGCGGGCCACGAAGCGCGCGACGAGAAAAGCGGCGGCCGCACCGAGAGTCGCTCCAGCCGAGACGGCGAGAAAACCTTTCCATAAGCCGAAGGCAAAGCCTGCGCCGAGCGTCAGGATGGAGCCGGGCAGGAGAAGGACGGTGGCGACCACATAGGCGCCGATAAAAATGAAGATCCCAACCGGGCCCATTTGTTTGACCCACTCGTTGAAGCTCTTCAGCCACTCTTCGATCGGGAGGAATTTCGTCGCGACGAAGAGAGCAAGCACGACGACGGCGAGCGCGACCAGTTTCCAGATTCCGCCACTCTTGGATTTTTTGCTCATTTGCGTGCCCTCTGAAAAAGCCAATTGAAGATTTTTTTCGCCGTCGGGGTGAGACGGGTTTTGCTGTATTTGTCGCCGGCTTTGCGCGCCAGTTCGGCAAAAGTGGGATAAGCGTGAATCGTCGCCGCGATCGCGCCGAGACCAATTCCTTGTTTCATGGCGAGGACGAATTCATGCAGAAGATCGCCGGCATGCGGGCCCACCAGAGTCACGCCCAGGATCTCGTCGCTTCCTTTTTTCGTTAGGACTTTCACAAAGCCCTCCTCCTCGCTCTCAACCACGGCCCGATCGATTTCCGTGAGCGGAACGGTGAAGAGATCGTAATCGATTTCCTTTTCCTCGGCTGCTTTCTCGCCCAGGCCGACGTGCGCGACTTCCGGGTCGGTGTAGGTGCACCACGGGACGACGTCGAAATTCATTTTCTGCCGCAGAAGTTGCACCGGCATGAGGATGTTTCGCACTACCGTCCGCGCGGTGAAGTCGGCGGTATGCGTGAACTTGAGACGATTCGTGATGTCCCCGGCGGCGTAGATATGCGGCTGCGAAGTCTGCAGGTAATCGTTTGTGGTCACTCCATGTTTGTCGTGGGCGACGCCGGCAGCCTCGAGGTTGAGCGAGCGCAGATTGGGCGTTCGACCGGCCGCGATCAGGAGCGCGTCGGCTGTGATCGGATCGCCTTTTTGAAATTCCAGCGTGATTCTTTTCCCGCTTTGGGAAGCGCGTTGCGCCTTCGCGTTCAAGCGCACCTCGATTCCCTCCGCCTCGAAACGCTTCTGCATTTCCTCTGCGACGTCGGGATCCTCGGGCGGAAGCAGCTGCTTGGAGTTATGCACGATGGTGATTTTGACTCCGAGTCGCGCCAGCGCCTGCCCGAGCTCGCAACCGATCGGCCCACCGCCGAGCACGATCATGCTCGCAGGCCGTTCCCGCAGCTCGTCGAAGATCGTTTCATTAGTGTAAAACGGAACGCCCTCAAGGCCTTCGATCTTGGGAATGGCCGCTCGGCTTCCGGTCGCGATGACGAAGTTTTTCGCGCGCAGCGAAACTCCGTCCACCACCACTTCATGCGGCGAAACAAAATGCGCTTCGCCGCGGAAAACATCCACGCCTAACGACTCAAAGCGTTCCTGCGAATCGTTCGGCGCGATCTGCGCCCGCCGCTCTCGCATCCGCGCAAAGATCTGCTCGAAAACAAACTGCGGTTCCTGTTTTTCCAAGCCCCAATCGGAAGCGCGCCGGATGCTGGCGATGAGACGGGCCGAAGAGATGAGTGCCTTGCTCGGGACGCAACCGAAGTTCAGGCAATCGCCCCCCATCTGGTTGCGCTCGATCAGGGCGACGCGCCCGCCCAGGCCCGCAGTGCCGGCGGCGGTCACGAGGCCGGCCGTTCCGGCCCCGATCACGACGACGTTATACTTACCGGTTCCTTTGGTTTCCTTCATAAAGTCAGCAATTCCCCGTGCGCGGAGATGCGCGCGGGGCAGAGGGCTGCGGCGCACGGGACGCGACCCGGACGGTAAGAGACCAGGGCCGGCCGATTATTCCGAGGGGCGTGCGCCACGGCGGGATGGCGAACAGTTCCCGAGCAGATGCGCAGGCTAGGTAAGGAAACGGCGTTTGGATGTTCTGCGACAATCAGGGCGCGGCCTGGACACCGATGATTTTGTAAACGTGGTAATGAATCGTGCGCATGTCTTTGCCGCCATTGAAGCGCGGCATTTTTTGGATCTGCGAAGTCGTAACGTAAAGGCCGCCATCGGGAGCCCAGGCCAGGCTATCGGGCCAGCTCAGTCGTCCGTCGGCCACCACCGTCGCGAGCTTGTTGTCCTTCAGGTCGAGGACCTGGACCGCGCCATGTTCGACGTCGGTCAGGTAAAACTTCCCGTCCGGTCCCATGATCATGCCGTCGGGCGCGGGCGTCTCGGCCACCGTCTCGACTTTCGCACTCAGTTGGCTGCTCGTTAGGCGAGTATTTTTTAAATCGTCGGTCTTGATCCGGTAAAGCGTCTGGCCGGTCAGCGCGTGGTAATAGAGATAGCCGTGCAGAGGATCGAAGGCGATGCCATCGGAGTGGATCCGGGGCGGCTGCCCGTTCTCGCCCAGGAGACCGTGGCCCTCGACTTGCAGCTTAAAATCCTTCTCGGCCTGCGTGGAACGATCGCCCTCCAGCAGGCGTCGTGCTTTTCCGGTGCGCAAATCGACTACCACGATCGCGCCCAACCCGGAGTCGGTGAGGTAGGCGGTTTGGGTTTTCGTGTCGACCCGAACGTCGTTCAGGTAACTCTTTTTCGGCGCCACGTCTTCGCCGAAGGGGATCGTCTGCACGACCTCGTTCTTGACCAGGTCGACCTTGACCAGTTTCGGCCCGCCTTTCACGATCTCTTTCATCTTCGGCGCGGCCGGGTCGAGGATCCAAAGACTGTCGCTTTCGTCCACGTAAACGCTCTGCACGCAGACGAAGTGGGTTCCGGGCGCGCCCGCTTTGTTCCACTCCTCGTTAGGGAAAGGTTTGGGTTCTCCATCCACCAACTCCGCGACCGAGAGGGTGTGGCCGTCGGACCAATCGGGAAAATTGACGAAGACGCGCCCGCTCTTCGACGCGGCCACGCCCGTCACCTGCTTTTCCGGGAAAGTCGCGAAAGTTTCCAAAGTCGCGGTGCCGGCATGGAGCACGGAAGTGGCGAGGCAGGAAATAAAGAGACCGCTGCGAAGGATTCGATGGAACATCTTCCGACTGGCTTCCGCCGGTTGCGGCGCGAATTCAAATTTCATTTCCTTTTTGGATCGCGGCCCGGCTGAGCAGCGCGCGCACTTCGTCGTCGGTCGTCTGCCGGAAATCGCCGTAAAATTGGCCGACTCCGAAAAAGGGATCGGGATTTGCGATGCAGACCACTTCGTCGGCCTCCGCGCGCATTTCGCGGCAGGTCGATTCCGCGGCCACCGGAACCGCGATGATGAGCCGCGCGGGCGCGCGTTTCCGCACCGCGCGGGCCGCGGCCCGCATCGTTGCACCGGTGGCCAGCCCATCGTCGACCAACAAGACGATGCGACCGGCGAGCTCGGGGAAGGGGCGGCTCCCGCGGTAAAGTTGTTCGCGCCGGAGCACCTCCTGTTCTTCGCGCGCGCACACCCGATCGACCAGGGCGAGCGCGTTTGGGCCGAGCGTGGCGAGCACGTCCTCATTTAAAACGCGTCCCCCGCCCGACGCGACCGCGCCCATGGCCAGCTCCTCCTGCCCCGGCACACCGAGTTTTCGCACCACGATGAGGTCGAGCGGGGCGTGCAAGGCCTGCGCGATCTCGTACCCAACCGGCACGCCGCCGCGCGGGAGCGCGAGCACGAGAAGGTTGCGGCAGTCGCGCAAACCCTCCAGCGCCCGCGCGAGGCGGCGGCCGGCCTCTGCTCGGTCGAGGAATTCCATCGCTTAAATCATATCGCGTCCGCGTTCGTTAGGCGCAAATTCTCCGCTTGTTTCGCGCCCAAAGCAGGCGAGGAAATTCCCGCCCGCCGATGAGGAGAGGAAACGAAATCGAACGCACCGCCACCGTGCCGGAGGACCTGACCGGCCGTCCCCGCCGGGTCGCGACCGGGGGCGTTTCCTGGCGCAAAACCTTCTCCGCCTTCCAGTATCGCAATTACCGCCTCTACTTTTGGGGGCAGCTCGTTTCCCTGATCGGCACCTGGATGACGAGCACCGCGCAAGGCTGGCTCGTTTACCAGCTGACTGGGTCCAAGGCATTGTTAGGCATCGTGGCCGCGGCCGGGACCGCGCCGATGCTCGTCTTCGCGACCTGGGGCGGTTGGGCGGCCGATCGTTTTCCCAAACGGACCGTCCTGATTTGGACGCAGTGCGCGATGATGGTGCTCGCGTTTATTTTCGCGGGCCTCGTCTGGTCGGGATTAATCCGGCCGTGGCAGATTATTGTGCTCGGGCTTTTCGGTGGCGTTGCGATGGCCTTCGACATGCCGGCGCGGCAATCGTTCGTGGTCGAGATCGCGAGCCGGGAGGACCTGATGAACGCCATCTCGCTGAACAGCGCGATGTTCAACGGAGCGCGCATCATCGGCCCCGCGATCGCCGGTTTCCTGATGGCGAAAGTCGGGATCGCGCTCTGCTTTTTCATTGATGGGGTGAGCTTTCTCGCCGTTCTGGCCGGTCTTTTTCTCATGCGCCTTCCGCCGCGTGCACCGAGTTCGGCGACCGGAGGTCCGCTCGCTCAGTCGCTCGAAGGTTTTCGCTACGTTTGGAATCACGTCCGGGTCCGGACAATTTTTGCGCTCTTCGCGATCGTGGGAATTTTCGGCTGGTCCTATTCGGTTCTGATGCCGGCCTTCGCGCGCGATGTCCTGCACCTCGATGAGCAGGGTTACGGCTTTTTGTTAGGCGCGAGCGGAGTCGGCGCGCTGATCGGCGCCTTCACCACCGCGACGTTCGGGACGAGCATCTCCTCGCGAAAACTGGCCTTCGGCGGGGTCTGGCTTTTCTCGACCATGCTCCTGATCTTCTCCTTCAATCGCAACCTGGTCGTCGCGATGCTCTGCCTGGCTGGGTCCGGCTTTGGCATGATGCTTTTCTTTTCCACTTCGAACACCACGGTGCAGACGATCGTGCCGGATGAAATGCGCGGCCGGGTGATGGGAATCTGGGCGCTGATTTTCGGCGGGATGATTCCTTTCGGCAGCCTGGAGGCGGGCGTGCTCGCGCATTACGTGGGGACTTCCGCGACGCTGGCGATCGGGGCGGTCATCTGCGCGCTGGCGGCGCTCGTTACCCTGCTCATCGTGCGCCGGCGCGACGCGCAGCTGGCGGCGAGCGGCGCGACCTAACGAGTGGCTGGCGTGCTTGTCATCTCTCGCCGTCTGCGCCGCTCGGGATGACAAGTAAAAGGCACGCGGCTTGTTCTACAGAGCTGGCCTCCGCTGATGCCATTCGGTGTTTTGCTCGAAGGCGTGTGCGAGCTGGAGGAGACGCATTTCCTCGAGAACTGGAGCCATGATTTGTAGTCCGATTGGAAGCGGATTGGCCATTGCCGCGCCAGCGAAACCGCAGGGGAGACTGATCGCGCAGATCCCGGCCAAGTTGGCGGCGTTGGTAAAAATATCGGCGAGATACATGCGGAACGGATCGGCCGCGCGCTCGCCGAGCAGGAAGGCGGGCTCGGGAGTAGTCGGGGAAATCAGCGCGTCCACTTGTTCGAAAGCGCGCGAGAAATCCCGCCGGATGAGCGTCCGCACTTTTTGCGCGCGGAGGTAATAGGCGTCGTAGTAACCAGAGCTAAGAACGTAAGTGCCGAGAATGATTCGGCGTTTCACTTCCGCGCCAAAACCCTCCGCACGTGTCCGAGCATAATGCTCGAAAAGACTGGTCGACCGTTCGCTTTGGAGGGACGGGCGCTGTCCTGTCCCTGTCTGGTCATCGCCCGCCAGAGCCGCGGAAGGCACGGCGACCGTCCCGCCATTTTCTCCCGCGCGAAAGCCGTAACGGACGCCGTCAAAGCGCGCCAGGTTGGCCGAGGCCTCCGCGGTCGCGATAAGGTAATAAGTGTCGATCGCGTATTCGGTGTGCGGCAACGAAACCTCCACGATTTCTGCGCCTAACGAACCGAATTGCGCGACCGCCGCGTCGATCGCACTTCGAATCTCCGGGTCGATCGCGTCGCTCAGATATTCCTTCGGCAATCCGAGCCGCAGCCCGCGCAAATCTGTTTCGAGCCCGCTGCTGTAAGCGGGCACCGGGGCGTCGAGCGAGGTGGAATCGTTCGGGTCGACCCCGGCCATCGCTTCGAGAAGGAGGGCGGCGTCGCGCACCGTTTTAGTGAGAGGACCGATCTGCTCGAGGGAAGAGGCAAACGCGACCAATCCATAACGCGAGACGCGGCCGTAGCTCGGCTTCAACCCGACCACGCCACTGAGCGCGGCCGGCTGCCGGATCGATCCGCCGGTGTCCGAGCCTAACGACGCCAGCGCGGTGCCAGCGGCGACCGCGGCCGCGGAGCCGCCACTCGATCCGCCCGGGACGCGGGCCCGGTCCCACGGGTTGCGGGTCGGCTGGACGCTAGAATTTTCGGTCGATGAACCCATCGCGAATTCGTCCATGTTCGTGCGGCCGAAAGGAACCGCGCCGGCTGCGCGCAACCGGCTGATCGCGGTCGCGTCGAACATTCCGCAGTAACCCTGCAGGATTTTCGAGCTGCAGGTGCAGGGCTGGCCCTCGACGCTGATCGCGTCCTTGATCGCGAGCGGAATTCCGCCTAACGGCAGGCTGACATCGGCCGCCTCGGCCGCGGCGAGGGCGGCGTCGAGGTCGCGCCAAAGATAGGCGTTGATTCCGGGATCGACGCTCTCGATTCGCTCATGCAAAGCGAGCAGCACTTCGCGCGGCGAGACTTCCCGCGCGCGCAAAAGTTTCTGCAGTTCGACAATCGTTAGGCCAGGCAGATCGAGCGGCGTCATTCGATCACTTTAGGGACGATGAAAAGACCGTGCGCGGCGCGCGGCGCGTGACGGAGCGCTTCTGTTTGGGTGAAACTGGGACGCACTTCATCCTCCCGCCCGACGTCGAATTTGGGAAGGGCGAGGGCGGCGGGCTCGATCCCTTCCACGTCGACCTCGCGCAAGCGCGCGGCGTGATCCAGCACCTGGGCCAGTTGGGTTTGAAAAAGCGCGGTCTCCTCCGCGGTCAGTTCGAGCCGGGCTAGCCGGGCGACGTAGGCGACATCAAGATCGGACATTTCGCGGCAGCTGATTTTCCGGCGCAACTGGCCGGCCCGGACGGATCAAAAATGCAAATGCGTCGCGATCCAAAGGATCGCGATGGAGAGCGCGATGACGAGCCCGATGAAGAGGAGGCGGCCTTCGCGCCGTTGTTTGCGGAGCGCGCGCGGGCGGCGGTTGGCGGAGGAATATTCGCCGTAACGTTTATCCGGCACCGCCATCGAGACGTCGAGCCGGTTGCGGCCTTCGCTCGCGCGTTCGAAGAGGTCTTCACGGTCGCGCCGGGTTTTCTCTTCCGCGACACGCGGCGCGTCCTCGATCATGCGCTGCAGATCTTCCATCTGCTTGCGCAAGGCGTTTTCGCGTTGGGCAAGCTCCTGCTGCTTCTGATTCAGCGGCGTGTCGGGTTGAGCGCGTCGTCGTGCCATGCGCGCCTAACGACTTGCGCCGTTGTTCAGGTAGAAGAAAAGAAGGAGGGCGATGATCCCGAAGACGATCAGGGGCAGGGTAAAGGCGAGGCCGATCTGGAGCCATTGGGCGAATGAATGGGCCGCGCCATTGCTCTGCTCGAAACCGCCTGAGCTCTCGGGCAACGCGACGTTCTCGCTCTCGTCTCCGGCCGCCTGGAGGCGGCTGCGCTGCTGGCTATACTCCGTCCGCGCATCGTCCACCGTGCTCAGAGCGCGGCTTAGTTCCTTGCTCAGTTCCGACGGATTCCAGGTCCGCGGATCGATCGTCTCGAGCAGCTCGAGATGCTGGGTGAAACTTTCGCGGGTGGCGCGGAGCTGCTCCATTTTTTTCTGCGCATCGTAGGCTTCGCGCTCGAGCACGACGAGCGAGCGGGTCAACTTGTCGGTCATCTCCGCGCGGCCGTGCTCCAGTTCTTCCTGGCGCCGGCTCAACTCTTCGAGCTCGCGCTTTTGTTTTTCGATTTGTTCCTGCTGGCGTTTCAGCTGGAGCAATTGCTCCTGGGCTTTTTGCACCTGGGAATCCAGGTGCTCGGTGCTGACGGTTTCGTCTTCGTTGAGTTCCAGCATTTGTTCGATTGGGCGGAGGCGTTCGGACATGTTGTTTTCGCGGCGGCGAACTCATCGGCGTCTCGCGCGTCGCTCTGGCGGATATATAAATGGCCGCTTGGAGAATTCCAGATTTTTCACCGGGAAATTGAAGAATGACGCGAAAGAACTCGTGCGCGCGCAGGATGACGAGCAAGAGCAGGAGGAAATGCCTAACGACCGGGCATCAACTCGAGCAGCATCCCGCGAAAATATTCGGTCTCGGGCAGGGTGGGCAGAATCGGGTGATCGAGCGCCTGTTCGTAGCGACGCAGGCGCCGGGCCGAGCGGCGCGCATCGACCAGGGCATCGGCGATCATCCTTTCGAAAATCTCCGCGCCGACATGATGGGAACAGGAAAAAGTCGCGAGCATTCCGTTAGGCGAAAGCAGTTTGAAGGCGCGGACATGCAACTCCTTGTAGCCGCGGAGCGCGTCGTGCAGGCCGCCTTTGGTTTTCGTGAAGGAGGGGGGATCGAGAATGATGAGATCGTATTTTTCCTCGGTTTTCTCGGCCCCGCGGAGGTATTGGAAAACATCGTCCTCCACCCAGTGGACCGACAATTCGTTGCGCGCCGCGTTCTCTTCCGCCGCGCGCACGCTGTCCGCGCCGGCTTCCACGCCGATGACTTCCGTCGCTCCGGCGCGCGCGCAAGCCAGCGCGAAAGCGCCCTGGCTCGAGAAGCAATCGAGCACGCGACGACCGGCCGCATGGCGCGCGACCAGTTCATAGTTCGGAAGTTGATCGAGGTAGAAGCCGGTCTTCTGCGAATGCAGCAGGTCGATTTGTAATTTCAAACCGGCGACCTCGATCTCCACTGCGCCGGGCGCTGCGCCGGAGAGGAGGCCGCTCTGCAATTCCATTCCTTCGGCGCGGCGGACCGGCGCGTCGTTGCGCTCGAGGATGGAGAGCGGCGCGAGTGTTTGATTCAAGGCCCTAACGATAAGCTCTTTCCGCTGATCCATCGCCAGGGTCAGGGTTTGCAGAACAAGATGGTCGCCGTAGCGATCGACGACGAGGCCGGGCAAGCCGTCGCTCTCGCTCCAGACGAGCCGGCAGAGTCGCGGGTTGATTTCGCGTCGGGCGCGATACTCCACCGCCTGCGTGATGCGGCGCTGGAAGAAATCGAGATCGAGATCCTGTTTCCGCCGCGAGAAACGCCGGGCCACGATCTGCGATTTGGCATTGTAGATCGCGCTCCCCATCAGGCGATCCTTGCCGTCCTTGAGCGAAATCACTTCGCCGTCGGCCGGGTTACCAAAGACCTTCAGGACTTCACCGCTGAACACCCAATCGTGTCCGTGGTAAATCCGCGCGCGAGGTTTAACGACAAGGCCGCCCATCGCCGCTCACTGACGGGCAAGGACAATTCGAGAGCAAGCGGAAGTCGGCGCTCGTCGCGCTCGCGGCCGCAATCCGCGCTGGTAATCGTGCCATCCTTGCCTAAAAGTACTTGGCTGGACAAATCAACATTTTTACCGCCCAACCATTTTGCCGCGTGAATCCAACTTCTAGTTTGCCCGAAACCACTCCGACCCATGGCTCGCCCGAGCGCGCAGATCTCCGCCCGGAGAGCATCGACGACGCCGTCATCCGGCTGGCCGGCAATTCGCAGGACGGCATCCAGAGCGCGGGCGCGTTTCTCGCCCGGCTCGCCGGCCGGAGCGACCAGGACGTCATGACTTACATGACGATTCCGGCCACGATTTCCGGGGGACCTTCGATTTTCCAGGTCCGGATGGGCACGGGCGAAGTACTCTCCGCCGGTGACGAAGCGGATTTCCTCGTCGCTTTTTATCAACACAGCTACCAGGACCACATCGATTTCTTAAAAGAGGGTGGCGTTCTTCTCTACGACAGCGATAACGTCGAGCCGGATCTGGACGACAAGCGTTTCGTTTATGTCGGGGTCCCGATCACCGGCTTGACCGTCGAGGCGCTCGGCGGCACGGCGAAGGACAAGGGCAAAAACATTTTCGTCCTCGGTCTGATCTCGAAAATTTTCCATCTCGACACCGAGAAGCTCGCGACCTTGATCAAGGAAAAATTCGCGGGCAAGGACGAGAGCATCGTTAACACCGCGATCATGGCGTTCACCGCCGGCTACGCCTATCCCGTCGGCAACGTCCTCGCGACCCGTTACAAATTTGAAACCGTCGCGCGCAAGCCCGGGGCACCGGATCAGATCACGATGGATGGCAATCAGGCGCTGGCTTATGGCTTGATCGCCGCCGGCGTCCGCTACGGGTCTGGTTATCCGATCACGCCCTGGTCTTCCGTGATGGAAACGTTGCGGCGCGAGCTGCCGAAATACGGCGGGCTCTTCGTCCAGGCCGAAGACGAGCTCGCCGCGGTCTCGATCACGCTCGGGTTTTCCTATTCCGGCAATCTCGCCGTCACGGGTAGCGCGGGTCCGGGCATCTCGCTCAAGACCGAGGCGATCGGTTGGGCGTCGATGGCGGAAATCCCGATTCTGATTATCAACGTCCAGCGCGGCGGCCCGAGCACCGGCCTGCCGACCAACGTGGAGCAGAGCGATCTTTTCCAGGCGATCTACGGTGGCCACGGCGACAGCCCGCGGGTCGTGCTCGCGGCGCAAACGGTCGAAGATTGTTTCTACATCGCGATCGAAGCGGCGCGGATAGCACGCCAATACAGCACGCCGGTTTTCATCCTCAGCGACACTTCGCTCGCTACTCGGATCGAGGCGTTTGACGAACCCGACTTGAGCAAACTCATGGTCGACCCCGCGCCCGATCTCACCCCGCGCGCCGCCGGGTTTAAACCCTACTCACTCGACGGCATCACCCACCATGCTCCCGCCGGCACGCCGATGGCCGACGGTAAATATCCGCTCATCACCGGCCTCGAGCATGACGAGATGGGGCACCCGACCGGCAGCCCGAAGATGCACATGGCGATGACCGCAAAACGCCGGAGCAAGTTGCAGAAACTCGCCGCGGAAATTCCCGTCCCGGAGATCTACGGCGACCAGGAAGGCGACGTCCTGCTCGTTGGCTGGGGCTCGACTTACGGCCCCATCCACGACGCGGCCAAGCTCGGCCGCCAAGCCGGCGAAAAGATCGGTGCGATCCATCTGCGCCACATTCATCCTTTGCCGAACGGGCTCGAGAAACGCTTTGCGAAATTCCAGCGGGTTGTCGTGGTCGAGATGAACGACGAAGGCGTTTACGGCCACGGCCAGCTCGCGACCGTCCTGCGCGCGCGCTTTTGCGAACCGAAAATCGAGAGCGTGACCAAGACTGACGGCCTCACCTATCGGGTGCGCGAAATCCTCGAGCGCGTCTTTAGCGGTAAAACTTTCCCAGACCGCTCCGCCGCGCGCAACGGCGCCGCCGCTAAAACCGTGGCTCCGCAGAAAGACGCGACCACCGCCGCCGCAACCGACCGCGCGGAAGCGAAAGTCTCCACCGCCGCCGACCACGCGGGCGACAGCACGCCGACCCGGCCTGAGACTCAGGAAGCCGCGCTCCCGAGTAGCGACAAGAATTCCACCGCCTAACGGATCAGGGATGAAGCAGGAAAGCAGGAAAACAGGAAAAGAGCTGAACCGGGAAACCGGGGATGACCCGTTTCTCTCATGTTATTCCCGGATTTCTGGTTTCCGGATCAAATCCAGGTCCTCCTCCAGTCTATCGGTATTGCCACTATCCTAATTCATCGTTTTAGAATTTTTACCAATGAGCACTGACACCCTAACGACAACCGAACCCGCCGCGCCCCAGCGCGAGAAACTGACCAAGAAAGCCATTACCGCCGATCACCCCACGTGGTGCCCGGGTTGCGGCGACTTCGCCGTCCTCGCCTCCTATTACAAGGTTCTCGAGCGGCGCCAGATCGATCACGAGAAGATCGTCACCCTCGCCGGCATCGGTTGCTCTTCGCGCTTCCCCTATTTCGTGAACGGCCACGGCGCCCACTTCATTCACGGTCGCGGCGTGCCCCTGGCCAGCGGCGTCAGTCTCGCCCGGCCCGATCTCAAAGTCTTTTTGTTCGGCGGCGACGGCGACGGTTTTTCCATCGGCGGAAACCATCTCGACCACGGTGCGCGCAAGAACGTCAACCTCGTCTACGTCATCATGGACAACTTCGTCTATGGCCTAACGAAAAAGCAGACTTCGCCCACCTCGCCGATCGGGTTCAAATCGAAGACTGATCCGCAGGGCGCGATCGACCAGCCGGTCAACGCGATGAAAAAACTCGTCGCCAGCGGCGCCACTTTCGTCGCGCGGACGCACGCGAGCCAGGTCAACCACATGATCCAGATGATCGAACGCGCGATGGATCACCAGGGTTTCAGCGTGATCGAATGTCTGAGCGAGTGCGTCGAATTTTTCCCGGGTGCGTTCGACCCGGCCAACCCTCGCAAGGGCGGCGCCTTCGACGTGATCGACGAGAAAAAGTGGGACAACACCCCGGAAGACGAACTCCGGCACGACGTGACCGATGAATTGGCGGCTTACAAGCTCGCGCAAATCCCGTTCCCGGGCGTCTTCGGCGTCTTCTACCAAAACGATCGCCCGACTAAGAACACGCTCGAGAAAAAGTGGGTCGACAGTACGCGCGAAAAACTCGGTCAGCCGACCGATCTCGCGGTTTTGCAGAAGACCTTTGCCCGACTGAAGTGACGGCGCGTTTCGCGTCTATGGTCAGTGGACGCGCCGTTGTTAAAGCACGAACGGCGTTGGTTTTGACCGTCGTCGCCCAGATGTTCTGGTTAACCTCGGCCCCGGCGCAATCTTCCAACGTCCTCGGCCACTGGAGAGTGGAAATCACCTTCGGAAATGACGAAAAACGCACGGTAAAGTTTGAGGCAGGAACTTCCGGGAAAGGATCTTTTTCGTTGCTCGGCCCGAAGCAGAATCTTGCGGGACAGACTGAGAATGCGGGCGGGGAGTGGATTCAGAGCGATGAGCGTTTAGTCACATTTTCCGGCCCGGTGCAGTTCCCGCTCGGCAACGTCGGTCTGATGCGGGGGACGTTGATTTTGAAAGGGAGACTCGGAAACGAAGGCTCGCTCACGGGAGAGGCCACTTTCTTCCCGGCCGATCAGGATCCGAAAGTCCCAGCAGCTCAGCCCTCGAAAAGCGGCAGCTTCCGGGCGATCCGCTCTGGCTAAGGTTCGCTCTCATCGCCTTTCGCCCGCCCAAACCGGAAGCAGTCGAAAACTGCGTCGGAGCCTCTATGACGAAATCGAGAGGCAGGCTCTCAGTCCGCAGCCTGAACGGTTAATCGAAGGTTTCGGAAAAGAAACACTGAAGGTCACCCGCGCGATCACCTTACTTAATTGTAAGAATAAAACAGACGACGATTACCCTGCCATCTTGATACCATCGACGCGCTAGGACGGTCTTAGCGAAGCACAACTGTAACTCTATCATCCACATACTATGAAAAAGAAATATCCTTCACTATCCGCGTTCGTTTTTTGGCGCGTATCACTCGGCATGCTTTCGGCCCTAATCGGCGTTTTTTTAGCGCTGGTAGGCTTTGGCAACTTCTCCGCGCAAGCTGAGGAGGAAAATCTCGGGGACATCAAATCTTCCAATCTGCTCGTCCCGGCGGGTTTTGACTGCGCGCAGCTCCGCTCGCTCGGCATCGATCGGCAGGAAAACCTCCGCGCTGGCGCCATCGCGATCTATTGCGGCGAAGCGGAGGGAGGCACGCCTTCTCCGGCTGCCCATTATTCCAAATTCATCCAGCAACTCTTGGCGCCGCTCGCCGGCACCACGGACGTCGACCTGATCACCGGCGCCGACACTGGGACTCATATCACCCAATCGGAGACGTTCACCGCGGCCAATCCTGATAACCCCAATCAGGTCATGGTTGCCTACAACGACTCTCGCGGCGTCTCCACCAACCCGATCAACATTTCTGGCGCATCGTACTCCAGTGATGGCGGCAACACCTACACCCGTCTCACCGCGGCGAACGGACAAAGCCCGTTCCCGAATACTTTCGGCGATCCCGTGGTTCTTTATAATCGCCCCACGGCCACTTGGTTCACCGTTTGGCTCGACGCCGCTGCCGGCGGTCAGGGTCTCGGCGGCTACAAGTCCACCACTCCCGGCGATCCTTCCCCGGCGAGCTGGACCCATTTCGCCGTGCACAACAACAGCGCCGACGACCGCGAATCCGGCTGGGCCGATAACAACCCGGCCAGCCCGTTCTACGGACGGATGTATGTTTCATGGAATAACTTCAACATCGGCGGCGGCGCCCTCTTCGTCCGCTATTCCACCGACAACGGCTTGACCTGGAATAACGAGCGCCAGTTGAGCACTAGCTTCTTCCGCAACGTGCAAATCACCGGCGACCTCGCGACCGGCGCGGTTTACGTCGCTTCGATGGACGAAGGCGCCGGCGGCCTGACCAACCGGACGAACAAACTCTACCGTTCGACCGATGGCGGTAATACTTGGAGCAACATCTACAATGGCCCCTCCTTTGCGGGACCAGGTCGTGGTGCATCAGGTTTCTTCGCCACCATGTATAACAGCCCGACTTACTGGAGGCATCAGGGCTGGGGCCAACCGGCCGCGCTCAACGGCGTCGTGCATTATGTCTATGACGCCCGCAACACCGGCAACGGCGACCCGGCGAACGTCTTCTACATCCGTTCCACCGATGGTGGCGTCACCTTTAGCGCGCCGTTCCAGCTCAACACCAACAACGACGCAACCAAGGCCCAGTGGCAGCCCAACCTCTCCGTCGCGACGGATGGCACTCTCTTCTCCGTCTGGTACGACGAGCGGGATAACCTCGGACCTTGTCAGCCTTCCAATCCGACCAAGGGTTGCTATCGGATGTGGTCGCGTAAGTCGCTCGACAATGGCGTGACCTGGCTTCCCGATGAGGCATACTCCGACGAGCTCAGCCCGCTACCGCTTCAACCCGACTCCTCCATCGTGTCGATCTACGTTGGCGATTACGACTACAGCTCGTCGGTCGTTAACCAGCACATCCACTCCTTCGTGGACGGGCGTAAAGCGGTTAACAATGCTTCGCAGCAGGATGCCTTCGTCGATCGCGAACCAGCAGGCGGCGGCGGTGGCAGCGCTAACCTCGTGAGCGCGGCGTCGCGTCTCGCCCATGGCGCAGCCGGCACCTTCAATGTCGATATGCCGCTCACCGGCACTTCCGGCGTGGAAGATCGCGATAATAGCGGCACTTATCAGGCCGTTTTCACCTTCGATACCGCCGTTACCTCGGGTAACGCCTCGATCGTCGGCGGCACCGCAACGGCCGGCACACCGACCTTCAGCGGCAGCGAAATGCGCGTCCCGCTCACCGGCGTGACGGATATCCAGACGGTGACCATCCGGGTCAGCGGCGTCAATGGCGGCAGCGCGACGGCGAATGTGCCGTTCAGCTTCCTTATCGGCGACGTGGATGCCAGCCGCGTGGTTGATCGGCCCGATCTCAACCAGATCAGGACCGACCGCAATCAGCCGGTTACAGGCGCTAACTTCCGCGACGATATCGATCTGAGCGGCGTGGTGGATCGGCCC
The DNA here is from genome assembly GCA_040007175.1 of Spartobacteria bacterium. Lineage (GTDB taxonomy): Bacteria > Verrucomicrobiota > Verrucomicrobiia > Chthoniobacterales > UBA10450 > Palsa-1392. The sequence continues at coordinate 6,873 of JBDTVP010000009.1, read as the reverse complement.
GACGTTCAGTCGGCCAAGGCCCATCGCAACAACGCCCTGTAAACGAAAAGCTAACTATCTCTTCCCGGGAGCCGTCCCATCCGGTTCCCGGGAAAGCAAAACACGGGGGCATCCAGTAGCAACGCTGGATGCCCTTTCTGCTTTCTCCGCCTGGCGAATAATGTAAGACCCGCGTCGCCGTTCCCCCAAAAGTGCCGAGAGACACGAACCGCCCCGGCGTGTAACACTCCGGGAAGCAAAGTCCGCTGGCATGTTGGCGATCCCGACCCGTCATCACGAGCTTCCTCTGCCGGCACGCTCCCGCACTAAAGAGCGTGCATCGCCGCGCAATGGATTCGGCGAGCCGCCGAACCCGACAGGCCAGCGGCCTTTGCTCCCGGAAATCCCCCGCGACTTGCCGCGAGTGCGGCCGCACCAGCGCGGGCGCGGCTAAGCCTTTCAGGCCATCGGCACGACCGTCGCCGTCGCCATCTCCTCCGGTGGCACCTCCGCCTTGTCCGTGATCAGCCGGCGCAGGAACGGAATGAGCACCACGAGCGCAATGCCGACGACGAGAGCACCCGCGCCGAGCGCGCCGAAGAGCTTCACATATTCGGGATTGGTCGCGGCCGCCGTCGTGCCATGCGGCTCGGGGATCATCCCCGAAAAATCGCCCGCGAAGAGCGACGCCAGGCCCGTCACCAGCATCCAGCTCCCCATCATGATTCCCTGGTATTGCTTCGGCGCGAGCTTCCCGATCATCGCGTAGCCGATCGGCGAGATGAGTAACTCCCCGACGCTCTGCAATACATAACTCCCAAAGAGCCACCCGAACGCGCTTCTGCCGTCCGCGCCGGCCAGCTTGATTCCCACCGGCAAAATAAGAAAGCCCAGCGCCATCAAGATGAGCGAGGTCGCAAACTGCTTCGGGATATCGATCCTCCAGCCATTCGCGCGCATCCGGGTAAATGCCGCCGCCAGCAGCGGCCCACCTACGACGATCACGACCGTATTAATATTCTGAATCCACTGCGGCTGAATCTCCACACTGCCCATCATCAGATTCACGTTATGAATCGCGTAGAGCTGGAGACCGCTCGGCGCCATTTGATAGAGCGACCAGAAAGCCAGCGAGCCGATGGTCAGGATCAGATAGGCCGTCATATTCCGCCGCTCGCGGCGATCCCGATGCCGCACCGTGAGATAGATGAGCGTGGCTGCGACCGCGCCGCAGATCGCCTTGATAATCGTCTCCGTCCCGTCCGGCCGTTGCAGCATGTACCACACGACCGGAACGACACCGAGGACAATCGCGAGGCCGGCCAGCAGGCGCAGCCGGAACTGGTGCGACGTCACCTCGAGCAGCGGCGTATTGCGATCGGTCAGCGTCGTCCAGTTAAACAAGGCGAGGACGATGGCCATGAAGTTGCCCAGCGTCGCGAAAATGAAAAGGCTGGCATAGCTCTCCGTCCCCTGGAAATAACCGGCCACTGCGAACCCGACAAAGAACCCGACATTCATGCCGGCGTAATTCCAAAGGAACGCACCCTCGCGCCGCGGATCCTCCGGGGTAAAGCGCTGCGTCAGCATCATGTTGATGCAGGTCACATTCAGACCGCAGCCCGTGAGGAAAAATGCGAGCCCGATGTAGAACATCGCCGCCGTCCCGAAGGCGATGCATCCGCAACCGATCACCTGCAGCGCCATGCCCCCGACAAAAAGATTCCGGTTTGAGAGGAACCGCCCGCCGAGGTAACCGCCGAAGAGATGCAGCCCGTAGTTGAAAGCTCCGAACACACCCATCAACGTCGTCGCCTCCTTCACGCTGAGCTGGAGATGCTTCGTCGCGTAAAGGACGAGCGTCGAGTAAAGGACCGCGAACCCGAGCGTCGCAAAGATCTGAATGAAGAACAACACGGCCGTCCCCTCCGGAGCCGCGGAGAATAGACGTTTCGATGAATTCATTGGCCGCTCTTGTCGCCCGCCGAAGCCCTGGATGTCAAGCCGTCCATGAGGCCAGCCTTCCCCCCGTCGGTCTTGTTAGGTGGAGGATTTGGTGACCGATGAATTCGCACGCGGCAACTCCAAGGAAAATCTCTCGCGCAAGAAAAGGCAGCCGTTAGGCTAAGCGTTGTGCAACCGGCCACGTCACCATTGCTCACCGCGCACGTTCTTTTTACCGACGTGGTCGGGTATTCGCTCCTGGCCAGCGACCAGCAGTCGGTCGTTTTTCGAAGGCTGCAGGAGTTTGTGAACGAGTGTGCAGCCGTTACGGAAGCGGCCGCGCAGGAACAGGTCATCCGCGTGCCGACGGGCGATGGAATGGCTCTTGCCTTCTTCGATCGGTGCTCGAGTCCGCTGCGCTGTGCCTGCGAGCTGGCTGATAAGATCGAGCGGGATGGCACTTTCGCCGTCCGGATGGGAATTCATAGCGGCGAAGTGACCCGGCTGCTCGACGTCAACGGGCGCGAAAACGTCAGCGGCGAAGGCATCAATACGGCGCAACGGGTGATGGATCTGGGCGATGGCGGCCACATCCTCATGTCCTTGGCCCACGCCACCCGCCTGCAGGAAGCGCACGACCCTGCGGCGTCGGAGTGTTACGACATCGGCATTGCCACGGCCAAGCATGGAGCGCGCATTCATCTTTATAATTTTCATCGCCCCGCCGCCGGCACTCCGGACATTCCGGTCAAAGTCCGGCAGGACGATGAATGGATTCGGCCGAAGACGCTCCGGCTTGGCACTTCCGGTCATAATATTTTTATCGCTGCCCTGCAGATTCTGGGATGGCTTTTCGTTTCGCCGTTGCAGTGGCGTAAACACGTTAATCAGATCGATCCGCGGCTGACGCCGAATTTCAGCGTCATCGATCTGAGTGGACCGCAGCTCCGGCGGAACCGCGACCTGCGCGAGCTCTTGATTCAAGTCTACCTGATATGCCCCGCGCTGCTCACCCTCCTCATCTGGGCCGTCTTGACGCCACTCTCCGCGCCGCTCGGGATCAACATCGCCTGGTGGATCGGAGCGATGTGGGCGGGAGGTTTGCTCTTCAGCATCCTTCTCGGGGTCGGGGCGGGATTGGTTGGCTTCGTCATCTTGACCTTCGATGCGGTGGTGCAGGCACCGGCGATCGGTTATTTTGGCGCCGCCTCCGCGGCTAATCACATCGCGCTCGGCGCCGTCTGTGTCTGGGCCGCGTTTGCCCTCTCCGCCATTTTTCCCACCCGACGTGCTTTCTCCGCCCTGCGCGAAATCCTGGGTGCGCTCTTCGCCTATTTTGTCGCTGTCAGCATCTGGATCGCCGTCGCCGCGGGGAGCTATGAACGCACGCCGCTTTTTGCCGCCGTGGTCCTGGCGGTAGCGGTCTTCCTCTTGATTAACGTGGTGATCGGCCTGCGCTGGAAACAGTGGTCGCGCGGATTCGTGATCGGCCAAGTGCTGGGTGTGATCGCGGGCGCCGTGGTCATCTCGGTCGCTAGTGAGAAGGGAGCGAACGGCCTGCTAGGCTTGCAACAAGGCCTTGTTTATACCCTCGGCAATGCGGCGCTCTGGGCCACCGCCTTTGCCGTCGGCGAAAAGGTGGCCGGCGCGCGCGCTGCATGGCTGGCTGGCCTGCTGTTCAGCGCTTCCAACAACATCACGCCAACTCTCTGGTCGCTCCTCCCACTTCTCGCCCTCTGGACGACCTACGCCTTCATCCGACGCCGCTCTCTCGCCCGAGCCAGAGCAAGAGAGTCGGTTCACTGAGATGCGTCCTTAACTACGATGCCAAACGGAATCTTGGCGGAATCGACATCGACCACGCCAGCAGCAAACTGTGCCTATGCGAGCTGATGACGAGCCAGCTTCCTCTCGCCGCCAAACCATCATTTTTATAGGTGCGACCTCCCGCACGCCAAGTTCAGCGTTTCAGCTTTTCGTTAGTCCGGTAATGTCTCAACCCGATGCGCTGAAGCGCTGCCGGCCGATGCTACCATGATGCAGGCGATCGCCGCCCATTGCAGCCAGCTCAGGTGTTCGTGCAGCAAGGCGAATCCGGCCACCGCGGCCAGCACCGGATCAAGACTCAGGAGGACGCCCAGGGTACGCGTCGGAATCTTCGGCATCGCGATCATTTCCAGTGAATAGGGCAAGGCGCTTGAGACCAGGGCCACGACGCAGCCGTAGAGCAGGATGCGCGGCGCCAGCAGCGCCGCCCCGTTTTGCGCGAGGCCAATGGGCACGATGAAGAGAGCACTCACCAGCATGCCGAGCGCGGTCGATGGGCCGCCGTGTGAGATACCGGCGCGCCGTCCGTAAATGATATAGAGCGCCCAGCAGACTCCGGCCAGCAACGCCAGCGCAATCCCCTCGAGTGGGAGAGGCTGGCTGTTGTGGGAAAACGGCAGCAAGGCGAGCAGCCCTGTTACGGCCAGCGCAATCCAGACAAAGTCGATCGCGCGACGAGAAGCGAACACAGCCACCGCCAATGGCCCGGTGAATTCGATCGCCACAGCCAACCCCAGCGGGATCGTCTTCAGCGCGCCGTAGAACGAGAGGTTCATGCAGCCGAGCGCCAGTCCGTAAATGATCACGGCGCGCGCCTCGTGGCGGGCAAAGCGCATGCGCCAGGGTCGCCAGACCACGCAGAGCATCGCAGCGGCGAGCCCGGTGCGCAGGGCCGTGGTGCCAGTGGCGCCGACCAGCGGGAAGAGGCCTTTTGCGAGAGTAGCTCCCACCTGGAAACAGACCATCGCGATCATCAGGACAGCAATGGGAACAAGTAAAGAAGCGGCGCGGCCTTCGGGCGGTTTCATATCGAGGTTACAAGATCGCGGTGAACTCGCAGGGTAGCGAATAGGTTAAGGGTCTCATAGCCTTAGGTTGTGAGTCCCAGTCAGGTTAACCCGATTCGACGGATTGTGATTGACATCGCGCGGCGAGCCAATCTAGCCTCCGCCTTCTTAATTTAACCATATGCCAAACCGTTCCTCTTGTGTCTCCCGGATCTCCGTCGCCCACTTATCGAAGCAAATCAAAAGAGTGGCCCTGCTCACCTTGTTTTTCCTGCTTGCTCTGCGGGTTAGCGAGGCGGGATCAGCGACGTGGCAGGCCATCCCCCAGGATTCGGTCTGGAATAACGCGAATAACTGGTCTCCAAACACTGTCCCCGACGGGCTAGGCGATGTCGCGACATTTCAGTCCTCGAGCATCAGGGAGATTACACTGGCTAACAGCATCACCCTCGACTCGGCGGTGTTCCTGGATGGGTCAGGGGCTTTTACCGTCAACGTGACACCGGGGCTCGCGCTAAATTTCGAGGGAACCGGAGTAGTGAACGAGAATACGGAGCAAACCAGCCAGTCATTCATCCTTACTGGCAATGATAGCGATGGGGTCGCCACTGTCTCCTTCACTGGAAACGCACTGGCCGGGAATTTTGGTTTCTACCAGCTCCGATCGGCGCTGCTCGCCTTCTCTGGCAATGCTTCGGCAGATGGAGCTACGATCGATGCCCAGCACGCAGGCACAGTCACTTTCGCCGGCGAGTCGACGGCTGGGCGCGCCTATCTTAACCTCTTTCCTCAATCTCTTCCCAATGCCAGCGCAGCGACGGCGCTCTTCTCGGAGAACGCAGGCGCGGGACAGGCAACGGTCTCTGCGCTCGGTGCGAGCAAGGCTGGCTCCGCTGCGGCCTCGGTCACCTTTCAGGATAACGCGAGTGCCATGACTGCCTTCGTGCTCGCCCAACCGGGCGTCGGAGCTGGCCGCGCGGGTGGACAGGTCAGTTTCCGTGATAGCGCGACTGCGGATCAGGCTTTCATCGTCGGGAGCGCCGGGCAGAATCGAGAAGAAGGCGGGAGTATCTTCTTTTATGATAACTCCAGCGGCGGAACGGCCTACGTCTTCCTGGATGGCAATGCCACCTTCGATATCAGCGGCCATGGGTTACCCGGCATCAGTGTCGGGGCGCTCTCCGGCGCGGGCCGGATCTTTCTCGGAGCTAATAACCTAACAACCGGGCAGAGCGGTTTCTACGATACCTTGACCGGATCCATCAGCGACGGTGGAGTCGCTTCTGGCTCCGGTGGGTCATTGACCAAGGTCGGCTTTGGTCAGCTGACGCTAAGTGGTGCAAACACCTACACCGGTGGGACAATTGTTACCTCCGGTATCCTGAATGTGAGTAATGTCGCGGCGAGCGCGACCGGTTCCGGCCCGGTCCAGGTGCAACGCGGCAGCCTCTTAAGTGGCACCGGAGCCATTTTGGGCCCGGTCACTCTATCCGGCACGAACCGGATTCAGAGTGGGATCGAGCCGGGAACTTCGGACACCGTGGCCCAGCTGACCATCGGGAGCCAGCTCAGCTTTCGGCGCGCTGCCTACTACTGCACCCTGGATCGCGACACGGTCACCTCCGATGTCGTGCAGGCCCGAGGGATAGACATCCGCAGTGGATCATTCATCCTCGATACGACCGGTTCTTTCCCCCTTCCGGTCGGCGCTGTCTTTACCGTGCTAAACAATATTTCGGCGAAGCCGATCCGCGGCACATTCGATTCCCTGCCGGAAGGATCGGTTATCCAGCTCTTCAGTCCGTCGAACAACCTGGTCGTGAGCTACGTCGGCGGCGACGGAAATGACATGACCCTCACCGTCGTCCCATAGTCAGCCCTACCAGAACATTAGGCGAAAGCTTCGCGGTGCACGCTCAGTCAAGAACCCCACTATCGAGCCCGCGCGAAAGCTCCGGCAATCGGCTTCGGGATCGCTTCGGGCGTGCCCCAAGTGATCGCGCACCGGGATGCTGACGAATTTGATTTATTTGATCAGCGCCGCGTCACGATAGAATCTGCTTCACATGTCACAGGTCGCTCACATCGCTTTACGTCCGGTCGAACCCGGCGATTT
>JBDTVP010000008.1:0-67675 GCA_040007175.1 Spartobacteria bacterium | reverse complement strand
CCCCTCCTGTGAGCAACCCGCACCCTCGTATTCCCAGCTCCACCTACCGGCTCCAGTTCAGCCGTGACTTCACCTTCGCGCAGGCGCGCGCCATCGTGCCTTATCTGCACACCCTTGGGATCAGCGATTGTTATGCGTCGCCCTATTTCCAGGCGCGTGCCGAAAGTCTGCACGGCTACGATATCACCGATCACAACAAGCTGAATGACGCGATCGGCTCGCGCGCCGAATACGATGCCTGGGTCGCGGACCTGCGTGACTGCGGCATGGGCCAGGTGCTCGATTTCGTTCCGAACCACATGGGCATCGGCGAGCCGCAGAATCTCTGGTGGGCCGACGTGCTCGAGAACGGCCCGAGCTCGGAATACGCGCGTTATTTCGATATCGACTGGCAGCCGCTCAAGTCGGATCTGCGCGACAAGGTTTTAATTCCGATCCTGGGCGACCAGTATGGACGCGTCCTCGAACGCGGCGAACTGAAGGTGCACTACGCTGGCGGTCGATTTTTCCTGCGCTATTTCGAGCACGAATTTCCGATCGCGCCGGGCACCTATCGTCATGTCCTCGGACTCGCACTCGAACAGTTAGGCGCGCACAAGGAAGAGGACTTCTACGCCGAACTGCAGAGCATCCTGACCGCGCTCGAATATTTGCCCCGGCGCAGCGAGAAGGATCCGGAGCGGATCGCCGAACGGACGCGCGAGAAAGAAATTATCAAGCGCCGTCTGGAACGGCGTTGTGAGGAAGCGCCGCCTGTCCAGCAGGCGATCGAGCAGGCGCTCACCATCATCAACGGAACGCCGGGCGATCCGCGCAGCTTCGATGCGCTCGACGCGCTCCTGAGCGATCAGGCCTATCGACTCGCCTTTTGGCGGGTCGCGGCGGAGGAAATCAATTACCGGCGCTTTTTCGACGTCAACGATCTGGCCGCGATCCGGATGGAGTTGCCGGAAGTCTTTGACGAAGCGCACCGCCTCCTGCTCGAGCTGGTCGGCTCCGGCGCGGTCACGGGCTTGCGGATCGATCACCCGGACGGGCTTTATTGGCCCTCTGAATACTTCGTGAAGCTGCAACGCCGCGCGGCCGAAGCACTGGGTGAAAAATCGCCTAACGGAAAGTCGGCAATCTACCTGATCGTCGAAAAAATCCTGAGCGGCGCCGAGCAACTGCCGGCCGATTGGCCGGTCCATGGCACGACCGGTTACGATTTCATGAATGACGCGGTCGGCGTGCTGGTCGACGGCGCGGCCGAGCGCAGCGTGACCGGTGCGTTTCACAAATTCATCGGGCACACTCTGAATTTCGGGCACCTCGTCTACGCCAAGAAGCGGCTCGTCATGCGCCTCTCCCTCGCCAACGACATCAACGTGCTTGGCGAAATGTTCGACCGGCTCTCGGAAAAGAATCGTTGGTACCGCGATTATACCCTCGATGCCCTGACCCTCGCGGTCCGCGAAACGATTGCCTGCTTCCCGGTCTATCGCACTTACGCTACGCCGGACCGGTCGATGCGCGACGCGGATCGAGTCGTGATCGAGCGCGCGGTGGCCGCGGCCAAGCGGCGCAACCCGGCGCTCGAAGGTTCGGTCTTCGATTTTTTGCGCGACATCCTGCTTTTTCGATTTCCGGAAAATCTGGACGAGGAAGCGCGTGCCGAGCACGTCCATTTCGTCCTCAAGTTCCAGCAGACGACCGGGCCGATCATGGCCAAGGGATTGGAGGATACCGCGTTCTATATCTACAACCGGCTCGCGGCGTTGAACGAAGTCGGCGGTGAACCGCAGCGTTTCGGACTCGGGGTCGAAGGCTTCCACCGGCACAATCAGGAACGCCAGGAAGCGTGGCCGGCGACCATGCTCTCCACTTCCACGCACGACACGAAAAGGAGCGAAGATGTGCGCGCGCGGATGGCGGCGATCTCGGAAATTCCCGACACCTGGCGCCGATCTTTGAGCCGCTGGCGCGCGGTCAACCGCCGTTGGAAAAAAGCGATCGAAGAGAGCGAAGCGCCCGACGGTAACGAAGAATATCTGCTTTACCAGATCCTCCTCGGTTCGTGGCCGCTGGCGTCTTTCCGCGAACTGAGCGAGACCGAGCGCGGAGACTACGTCAGCCGCATCCAGCAATACATGACCAAGGCGATGAAGGAGGCTAAGCTCAATACCAGTTGGGTCCAGCCTAACGAGGAGTGGGACAGCGCGGTGAGCGACTTTGTCGCGAAGATTCTCGCTCCCGCGCCGCGCAATCGTTTCCTCGAGAATTTCATCCCGGTGGCCGAAGAAGTGGCGCGGCTCGGTGCAATCAACTCGCTCAGCCAGACGCTGCTCAAGCTGACCGCGCCCGGCGTCCCGGACATTTACCAGGGAAACGAGATCTGGGATTTCAGCCTGGTCGATCCGGATAACCGGCGGGCGATCGACTATGGGCGGCGCCAGGAGCTACTCGACGGACTGGCCGGCGCGACACCGGAGGAATTGTTAGGCAACTGGAGCGATGGCCGGATCAAGTTGTTCCTGACTCATCGGTTGCTCGTTTTTCGGCGCGAGCATGCCGCGCTTTTCGAACACGGGAGCTACTCTCCGCTAGGCCTAACGGGTAGCCTGGCGGATTGCGCCATCGCCTTTGCTCGTACTCACGAGGGGCAAACCATTATCGTGCTCGCGCCGCGTCTTTCTTCCCGGGTTGGATTTCCACCGCTCGGCGAAGCGTGGGGCGACACCGCGGTCCAGTTGCCAGATGGATTCACAGCGGGAAGGGATCTCTTCACCGGCGAAGAGATCGCAACGCAGGAGACTTCCCTGCCACTGGCCCGCGTTTTTGCCCGGTTGCCGTTCGCGGTCCTGAGCAGCGAGAGGTGATTTTTCGCAGCGGTCGTTTGCGGGCGTGATCGTCGGGTGGCGTCGTCGTTAGCCGCCCACGCCGCTGAGACTCTCGCAGACTGTCGTGACCCAGTGCGAAAAGTTTGTCGTGTTGCGCAACAGATCCGCGCTGAAGCTGGCGAAGGTGAGGCTGGGCGAGGCGATGATCAGCATCGCGCCGAGGAGGAGCAGGTTCATCAGGTAGATGACGACGAGGGAAAAAATCGTGCCGTTATCGCTCAGGTCGCTCTGGTTTTTCGGGATCATCCAGAGCGTGAAAGTGCAATGGAACGCCCAGGTCACGCCGATCAGCGCGTAGAGCAACTGGCCGTAGGGCTGCATGCTGGTGAAGAGGCTGGCCGCGCCGTAAAGCGCGAGCACGATGAGGCTGTAGAGCGGAAAAAAATAAGGAGCGAGGGCAATCAGAAAATTATTCTTGTCGGTCAGGATATGTCCGCCGTCGCGGCCGACCCGGAAATGGCTGACCCGTCCGCCCATCAGCCAAACCCAGAGCGCGTGGGTCAATTCATGCCCGAAAACGTAAATCAGAATCGGGCGGGGCAGGCCGAAGAAAGCGATCAGCCAAAGGACTGCCCCTAACGAGAAGAACCAGAATTCCTGGCCGGCCCAGAGACGTTCCGCGACCGTCGCGCGCGCGAAGGCGGTGAAGAAGGTCTGGCTCAGGACAGCGCAGAGCGGGAGGAGAAAAAGGGCGAAGACGAACTTGACCCATTTGGTCGGGACCATCAGGCCCTCGGCCAGGGTCGCTCCCCGGGTGGGGACAACGTAAGGCATCACCCGGACGCGTCGCTTGGTCGTCGGTTTGCCGCGCTTCGGCGCCGGCTTGCGCCGGGCGGCGGGCTGGCGGGTGACGCGGCGTGCCGCCATTCGTTAGGCGCGGCCCATGTAGGTGCCGGTCCGCGTATCGATCTTGATCGTTTCGCCCTCGTTGATGAAGAGCGGGACATTGACGGTCTTACCGGTCTCGAGCAGCGCGGGCTTGGTCACGTTGCTCGCGGTATCGCCGCGCAGGCCTTCCGGCGCCTCGACCACCTTGAGCTGGACGGAGGAGGGCAATTCCACCTGCACCGGACGACCTTCCGTAAAGAGGACTTCCACCGGGAGATTCTCGACCAGGTAATCCTTCGCCTCGCTCAGCAGGCTTTCCTGCAAAGTGATCGTCTCGTAAGTGCTCGGATCCATGAAATGGAAACCGGTGTTGTCTTTGTAACTGAACTCGAGCGTGGTCCGCGCGATATCGACCAGTTCCACTTTGTCGGTCGAACCGAACCGGACATCGGCGCTCTTGCCGGTGTTGATGTAGCGGATGATGGCCTGGACAAAGGCGCGCAAATTTCCCGGGGTGCGATGCTGCACGTCGAGCACGATGGCGGTGTTGCCGTTGTATTTAATTGCCATTCCTTTGCGGAGATCGTTTGCGGCGGCCATAGAGGTCAGATTCTTAGTGGAGAGCGGTGGATTTTACAAGTCATCGCCGCGGGTGGGTGTTTTATCAATTTGTCATCCCGAGTCGCGCAGACGGCGCGGGATCTCACAACTTCAAATTCAATGTCGTTTTTAACCCTGGGCGGATCTGCGCGAGAAGTTTTCACTTCCGCGCGCCCACGCTCTACGACTGCGAGGTCCCTCACCGTCTGCGCGGTTCGGGATGACAAGTTTTTTTCGGATTTTCCGCGCCCTCCTTGAGGGCTCCGCTTGCGTGGGCGAGGCCTAGAGTAGTTTTAACTTTGTCAGATCCTGCGAATCAACGATCCCGACCGGCACGCCCTGGTCATCGACCACCACAAGATCATCGATCCGGTGGCGCTCGAGCAGGTTGAGCACCTCGACCGCGAGCTTGTCCTGATGCACAACGACCGGGTTGAGCGTCATCAGGTCGGCCACCAGTCGTTCGCCGACCCGCGGGTCCGTCTGGAAATGCCTGACGAAATCGCCGTGCGTAAAAATCCCGAGCAATTGCTCGTCCGCCCCGGCCACGACCGCGGCCCCGGCGCGGAGCGAGGTCATCGCCTCGAGCACGGTCCGGATGTTGGCCTCTGGCCTAACGAGAGCGAGCGCACTGCGCGGCCGCATGATCTGGTTGACGCGCATCAACAGGCTGCGCCCGATCATCCCGGCGGGGTGGAACTTGGCGAAATCTTCCTTCTGGAAGCCGCGCGCCTCGAGCAAAACCATCGCGAGCGCGTCGCCGAGCGCGAGCATGACCGTCGTGCTCGAGGTTGGCGCCAGGTTCAGCGGACACGCTTCCTGCTCGACGTTGACGTCGATAAAGACGTCGCAATTTTTCGCCAGGGTCGACTCGGCCGCGCCGCTGATGGCGATCATCGCGACCTGGAAACGCGCGATCGCCGGCAGGATGCGAACCAGTTCCTCGGTCTCGCCGCTGTAGCTGAGGGCGAGGATGACGTCGCCATCCGCGATCACGCCGAGATCGCCGTGGAGTGCGTTGAGCGAATTGAGCACGACCGCGGGCGAACCGGTGCTGGTCAGGGTCGCGGCGATTTTTTCCCCGATGTGTCCGGATTTGCCGACCCCGAGAACGATGACCTTGCCGCGGGCTTCGACCGCTTCCTTGATCAAATCGACCGCGCGCACAAAGCTTTCGCCCAGCCGCTGGCGGAGGCGCTGGAGCTCGGAAATTTCTAAATCAAGGACACGTGCGGCCTTTTCAATGTAGTCCATCGATTTATAATTGTGGGGTGAGGCTCGAGCGCGAGCAAGGAATTGCGTTAAGCTCTTAGCCTACGGAGATCGCTTATGAAGAAAAAATTACTCGTTAGCATGTTGCTTGCGTTGAGCACGGGGTTGGCATTTGCCCAGGGGCAGGCTGAACTTTCCACCACCACGACGACGACGACCGCGACTGGGGAAGTGACCACGACCCTGCCCAAACCGCGGCCACCCGCCGCCGCGCCGATCGTCCCGATCGAAGGCGTGGCCCAGGCGATCATTCGCCACGGTCAGCCGTTGCAGATGATCAATCCAGCAGCGCCGGCGCGTTACGGCAACGCGCAGGACCGGGTCTCGCACGATCCGAATGATCCGGGCAAGCCGAAGGGCATCGTTCTCTTTGCCTGGACCTTTTAATCGCCGACCGAGCAGTTGAACGGGGCGCGCCAGCGTTGAACGTTAGGCGTGCCTGAGCGCTCTCCGCCTGTCGTCGCGTGTTATTGCGCGACGTTTCTCAAGCCGGAGATGCTGCATATCTACCGGCAGCTCACGGCGCTCGAGCGCTTTCGGCCGGTGGTCATCGCGCAGAAACGGGAAGAAGCGGAGCGCTTTCCATTTGCGCCGGTCTTTGTCGTGGGGCAACCGGCGGCGCATTTTTTGCGAAGGTTTTGGTTCCGCAAATTGCGGGACGCGCCCTGGCAAATGTCGCGTGGGGAAATTGCGCAGCTCATGCGTATCCTGGCGGAGAACGACGCGCAGCTTCTCCATATTTATTTTGGGCACATCGCGGTGCATCTCCTGCCGCTGATGCGCACCTGGCCAAAGCCCACAGTGGTATCGTTCCATGGCGCGGACGTGCTCGTCGATCTCGACAAGCCGCGCTACCGGGAGGCGACACGGGAGATGCTGGCCGCGGCGCGGCTTGTTCTTGTCCGGTCAGAGTCGCTGGCGCGCGCGGTCGGCCAGCTTGGTTGTCCCGCGGAAAAGATCCGGCTGCATCGCACCGGGATTCCGCTCGCTAAAATTCCTTTCCGAGCCCGGACCTGGCCTAACGACGGGGCTTGGAAATTTCTGCAAGCTGGCCGGCTGATTGAGAAGAAGGGATTGCGCACCAGTCTCCGCGCTTTCGCGGCCTTTCGGCGCACCTATCCCGGCGCGGTTTTCACGATCGCGGGCGAAGGCACCATGCAGGAAGAACTGCAAGATCTGGCCTGCGAGCTGGGTATCGCCGAGCGGGTTCGCTTCGCGGGGTTCTTGGCGCAGCCGCAATTGCGCGAGCTGTTTTACGAATCGCATCTGTTTCTTCATCCGAGCGAGATGGGCGGGGACGGAAATCAGGAGGGAGTTCCGAATTCGATGCTGGAGGCGATGGCGAGCGGATTGCCTGTTTTCGCAACGCGGCATGGCGGGATCCCGGAGGCGATCGCGGAGGGAGTCAGCGGGGTTCTTGTCGCGGAACGGGACGAGGCTGCGCTCGGGGCGGTCCTCCTTGAATGGACGAACCGGCCGGCGGCCTTGAGTGAACTGGCGGAAGCTGGTTCGCGCGCCGTCGCAGCGAAGTTTGAGCAGGGGACGCAGGCTCGCGCATTGGAGGACTTTTATTTCGAAGCGCTCGCTGGCCGCAGTTGAGACGGCGTGCGAGCGGCTGCCGGCCGAGTTTGTCATCCCGAGCGGAGCGAGGGTTCCACCAGCGTCTCTGAGCTCTGTTTGTGATACGGTTGTCGCACGTCTCTTGTGAGATCCCTCTCCGTCCTGCGGCGGATCGGGATGACAAGCACGGGGGGCGGTCGGTTGTTGTTCGTTAGGGGGCGCGCTGGTGCATCAGGCCGGGCTGGAGAGACTCGAGAAAAATTTTTCGAGCTGGCGGGCGACGGCTTCAGAGCCGAGTCGGGCGCGCGCTTCTTTCTGCGAGGCCTCGACGGTTGCGGAATAAAAATCAGCCTTCTGTAGCAGGCGGGTCGCCAGTTCCTTCAGCTCGCCTAACGAGCGCCCACTTCCGCAAGTGGCCGCGAAGGCGAGCCGATCGACTGCGCCGTCTCCGCCGACACAGGGCAATCGGCAAAGCAACGCGTCGCCCGCGACCTGTCCGGGAACCGCGCTCTTGTCGGCTTGCAAAACGATCCGGTGCCGCGCCATCTCGGCCAGATAATCGGGATAAGGGAGCCGGCGCTCGAGCACGCGGAGCGAAGTGGTCTCGACCCCGAGCGCGGCCAGCGTCTTCCGGCAGCGGCGCGGATCTTCGTCAAAAACCGTGACCGGTTCGCCGAGCTCGAACGCGAGGAGAAGCGCGGCCAAATGGTGACGCGACGGCACGCCCCATTCGCGAGTCCCGACGAAAATTCCCCTCCGTTCGCCTAACGGCCGGGAAAAATCCCAGCCCGCATCATCGAGCGGATAGGGCGTGGGAATGAACTCTCCGCGGCCATAGAAGGTGAGCGCTTCCGGGGTGGCCGCCAGGCAACCATCCGCCGCCGCCACGATCTCGCGAAAACGCGTCGCGCGTTTCGCGTCGGCCAGTTGTTGGGCAATCTGGTGCAGGCCGGTTTCTTTTAATGTAACCGCCACGGTCAGCCCGCGCTCCTGGAGCACGCGGAGCGCGCGTTGCGTTTCTTTGAAATCGCCGCGCAGGAGCAAGAGGACGGGACGGTCGGCCGCGACCGCCGGCTCGACGTCGCGTTCAAAGCGGCCCCGGGTGCAGGCGGCGTAGCCGTGGAAATTGACCGGCGCGTGGCCGTCGTTAGGCGAATTGTTCCCGGCGGAAAAATCCTGCGCGGGATCGCGTCCGCCGGGATTGAGAACCGTTAGGCGAAAGGCTTCCGTCCGGTCGCGCTCAGTTGTCGTCACTGAAATCAAGCGGCGCCGGCGGCTCATTTTCGAGGAGCGGTTCCCGGCCCGCCTCATCGATCGGCCGCACCGGTTCGGCGCGGCGGACTTCGACTTCTCCTTCGGGCGCGGGGTTCACCGGGAGGGCGCGTTTGACCGGCTTGTCCGGATCAAACGGGGCCGCTGCCTCCTGTTTCGCGACAATCTTCGGCTGGAAAGTGGAGCCGACCGCGGCGTAGGGATCCTCGTCCGCGAGCAAGGTCGGACCTTTCATCGCGACCGGCGCGACCTCGTTGGTATCGATCGCGAGCGCGGCGCGCGGCCACTGACTGTTCTCAAATTTTTTTACCAACTGCGTCCGGACCGCGTCGGTGTGAACGTCGCAGGGACCGGTCGGCATTTGTTCGTCGTTCGCAAACTCGAAATAACTGGTCCGCCGTTTAACCGTGTCGCCGCTCGCGCTCTTCACATTCTCGTAGCACTTGTCGGTCGCGAGCAGGCCGGAGGTCGAGCAAATCTCGACTTTGTGCAAACCCGGCGGAACGGAAAACTCTTCTGGCGGATGCTGGCCAACGGAGGCGTTCATCACGTCGACCCAGACCGGCAGCGCGAGCACGCTGCCGAAGGCGCCGCGATAAATTTTCTGCGGCTTATCGAAGCCCGCCCAGACGACGCAGGTAACGGCCGAGTCGTAACCGGCGAAAAGCGCATCGGTGAAATCGTAGGCAGTGCCGGTTTTGCCGGCGGCGGGGAATTTCTTCAGGCCGTACTTTTGCGCGGCGAGGTGACCGGTGCCTTCGGTCAGGGCATCCGTTAGGCAAGAAGTCACTTCGTAGGCGATCTCCGGTTTCAGGACCGGGTAGCGCGCATCGCGATCTTCCGATTGCCAGACGATGTTCCCTTGTTTGTCCTCGATCCGGTCGAGAATGTGCGGGGCCGCGGGGCGCCAGCCGCCGTTAGGGAAAATGGTGTAAGCGCGGGCCAGCTCGGCCAGGGTGATCTCGCTGCTCCCAAGGAACGTCGCGGGATAAGGGCGCAGTTTAGTTTCCACGCCGGCTTTATGCACGAGCTGCGAAACGGTCTCGAGGCCGGCGGTCGTACCTATGCGAACCGCCGATCCGTTCTTCGATTTGGCGAGCGCTTCGCGCGCGGTGATCTGCCCTTCGTAGCGGTTCTCGGCATTCTCTGGCCCCCATTCGCCGAGGATGCCGGTGGTGCCGCCGATCATGACGGTGCGATTATCGAGCGCGGAATCCTCCACCAGCGAACCGGGAAAAAGGCCTTTCTCGAAAGCCGCGGCGTAAACGAAAGGCAGCATCGCGGTGCCCGGCGGGCGCTTCGCCTGGAGGGCGCGATTGTATTCGTTGTGCTCGAAGTCCCGCCCGCCGACGAGGGCGAGGATGCCGCCCGTTTTGTTATCGAGCGCGATGACCGCGCCTTGCAAATATTCCGGCGGGTGCGGGGCGGTCGTCTTCCCGTTAGGCGATTTTTCCCGGCGCGCCTCTTGCAGGAGTTCGGCGTATTGCGCGTAGGTTTGGTGATCGTAGCCCGGGGTTTCCTCGGCGGCGTCGAGCTGCGCGCGGAGCGATTTTTCGGCCACATTCTGGAGCGAGGCATCGATCGTAGTGTGGATCCGAAAGCCGTCGCTCATTGCGCGATCCCAGCCGACCGCGGCGATGACCTGCTGGCGGATGTAATCGATCGCGTAGTTCTGTCCGCGTGCGTTCTGGCGGTTGCCGATCTGCAAAATTGCCGCCTGCGCAGTCTGGAATTGCTCGCTGTTGATGAAGCCCAGTTCGCGCATCCGGCCGAGGACGAAATTGCGCGCCTCGCGCGAGGCCGCCCGATCGCTCCAGGGCGAAAGTTTGTTTGGGCTTTTGACCAGCCCGGCCAGCGTGGCGCATTCCGCGAGCGACATCTCGCGCGCCGGCTTGTCGAAATATCCGCGCGCCGCTGCTTCCGCGCCGTAGAGTCCGCCGCCGAAATAAATCCGGTTCAGGTAGAGCTCCATGATCTTCTGCTTGGAGAAATTGTCCTCAATCCGGCGGGCCACGAACATCTCGAGCAGTTTGCGGCGAAACGTTCGGCCTTTGAGTTCGAAACTGTTGCGGGCGAGTTGCTGGGTGATGGTGCTCGCCCCTTGCCGGACGTGGCCGGCGACGGCATTTTTCAAGGCCGCCCGCGCAATGCCCATCAGGTCGTAGCCGTGATGCTGGTAGAACTTGTTGTCCTCCGTCGCGATGATCGCGTTGATCAGGCCGCTCGGGAGTTGATCGTAGGGAACGGTCTCGCGGTTCTCGACGTAGATCTGGCCAAAGATCTTGTTGTTGCGATCGACGATGACGCTGGCCGATTCCATCTTTTCGAGATGCGTGAGATCGAGCGCGGCCGCCTGTTGCCGGAGCGAAGCGGCGATCGGGATGAAAGCGAGAAGACTGACCACGACCACGACGAGGAAGAGCCCGACCGGGAGATAGAACCAGGGACGCGCATACCAGGCCCGGTCGTAGCGGGAGAATTCCGTCGGTGTGAAATAATCAACAGGCATGCGGCGAAGCGGGCGATTACCCGGGAAAATCGAGATAGCGCGCAACTTAGCGGCAAACCTCTGCAAATGCCAAATTCGAGTGGTAAGGTAAGATCAGGCTGAAGAGCGGCGGTGCGCAGAAGGGCGCGGCCTGCAGCAATTTTTCGAAGGTGGAAGAAGGGAATTTCGAACTCATCTCAGAGATCCGGGCGGGGATTCGCGCCCGAGGGCCGGTGCCGTTCGCGTGGTTCATGGAGCAGGCGCTTTATCATCCCGCGCACGGGTATTACAGCTCGGGCCGGTGCGCGATCGGGCGGCGGGGCGATTATTTCACGAGTGTGAGCGTGGGGCCGCTCTTCGGGAAATTGATGGCCGGGCAGTTCGCGGAGATCTGGGAAAAGCTGAATCGGCCTAACGATTTCGTGATCGTCGAGCAGGGCGCACATCACGGGGAATTCGCGACCGACGTTCTGGAGGCTTTGCGGGCGCAACACCCGGACCTCTTTGCGCTCGTGCGCTACCGGATCGTCGAGCCGTTCGCGATTCTGCGGCAGCGTCAGCAGGGCGTGCTGCGGCAATTTGTCGCGCGCACGGAATGGGTCGAGTCGCTGGAAGCGATGGAGCCGTTTTGCGGCGTGCATTTTTCCAACGAACTACTCGATGCCATGCCGGTGCACCTCCTCGTCAAAAACGGCGCAGGCGAGGAGCGCCGCTGGCAGGAACGCCTGGTGGAGCGCACCTCCTGCGGTTTTACCTTTGTCGATCGGCCGGTCGCCGATCCGCGGGTCAAAGCGCGCCTCGCGAAACTACCCGCGACCCCGCCGGGCGGATACGAAACCGAGATCAATCTCGCCGCGCTCGACTGGATCGAAACGCTCGCGCCCAAACTCCAACGCGGGATGGTGCTGATCGCCGACTACGGCCTAACGAGGGAGGAATTTTACGCGCCGAGCCGGCGCACCGGGACGCTGCAGTGCTACGCCGAACATCGCGTCCTGCCCTCGCTCCTGGAACGTGTCGGTCAAAGTGACATCACCACCCACGTGGAGTGGACCAGTCTGGTGGAAGAGGCCGAAGAATGCGGCTTGGAGCTCGCGGGCTTTACCGATCAGCATCATTTTCTCACCGGATTGCTTTCGACCCATCCCGCGCTCGCCTCCGCCGGCGCGGAAAAAAGCCGCGCCTTGCAGACCCTGATTCACCCGGAGTTCCTGGGCGCAAAATTCCAGTTCCTCGGTCTGACAAAAAATTTCGCAACCGGCGATTCGTTAGGCGGTTTCAAGTTCGCGCGCCCGAGCCGCGCCACGCTCGGCCTGGCCTAAGGTGAAAGGGGCCTTTGCGCCCCGAGGGGATAGCGCGACGCTCGCAGAAGCGGGGCACAAAGGCCCCTCCCACATTTTCCAAGTTCCGGAAAAACTTTAGATCAGTGGTGAGCTTTCGCTCTCGACGTGCCCAAGCTGGCCGCCGGCTTGCTTGATCAGGCGGAGAAGCTCTTCCTTGGAGGTTCGCGTCGGGTCGTAGCAGAGCGAGATTTTTTTCGGGCCGATGTCGCAGGAATCGAGCGCCTGCGGATCGGTCTGGGCGAGGGCATCGCGCAAATTTTTCTCCTGTGCGGGGTCGAGCGGGTCGGTCAGTTCGATCTCCGCCGCGACGTATTCTTCCGCGCCGGAGAGTTTCTTCGCGTCGTCGTCGGGCATACTTCCAATTCGTTAGCGGTTGCCGATGTGGATGGCGTGCTTGTCGACCGCGAGCGCTGCTTCCTTGACCGCTTCGCTCAAGGTCGGGTGCGCATGCACGGTCCGGCCGAGGTCTTCGCTGCTCCCGCCGAATTCCATTACCGCGACGATCTCCGCGATCAATTCGGAGGCGGCGTGCGAAAGAATGGAGGCGCCGAGAATGCGATCGGTTTCGGCGTCGGCGATGAATTTCACCAAGCCTTCGGCATCGGCGTTGGCCAGGGCGCGGCCGTTGGCGCGGAAAGGAAATTTGCCGATGCGCACTTTCAGGCCTTTTTCTTTGGCGAAATCTTCGGTGATCCCGACGCCGGCCAGCTCCGGGTTGGTGTAGATGATGCCGGGGATGACGTCGTAATTCACGTGCCCCGCTTTGCCGGCAATCAGCTCGACGCAGGCGATGCCTTCCTCTTCGGCTTTGTGCGCGAGCATCGGGCCGGGGATCACGTCGCCGATCGCGTAAATGCCCGGGACGTTGGTCTGGAACTTCGCGTCCACTTTGATCCGGCCGCGGTCATCGAGGGCGACGCCGATTTTGTCCGCGCCGACACCTTCGGCAAAAGCGCGGCGACCGACAGAGACGAGGACTTTATCGGCCTCGAAATTCAGTTCTTCGCCACCCTTCGTGGCGGTGGCGAGGGCGCGGCCGTTGACGACTTTGACCGCGCCGACCTTGGTTTCGAGATGAAACTTCATGCCCTGCGCGGTCAGGGCGCGCTGGAGGAGATTGGCGACTTCGAGGTCGAACCCGACCGCGATGCGCGGGAGAAATTCCACCACGGTGACCTCGGAGCCGAGGCGATTCCAGACTGAGCCGAGCTCGAGCCCGATCGCGCCCGCACCGATGACGAGAAATTTCTCGGGCGGTTTCTGGAAGCAAAGCGCCTCGGTGCTGCTGACGATGATGTCGCCGTCGAAAGGCATGCTCGGGAGGTTGACCGGCACGCTGCCGGTTGCGATGACGATGTGGTCGGCCGCGATCTCGGTCGTGGCGCCTTCGTTAGGCTGGACGCTCACTTTGCCGGGCGCGGTGATGGTGCCGAGGCCGGCGAAAGTGGTGACTTTGTTGCCTTTCATTAAGGCGCGGACGCCGCCGGTGAGCGTTTTCACGACTTTGTCTTTGCGGCCGAGCATGGTCGCGAGGTCGAGGCTCACCTTGTCGAGGACGATGCCATGCTGGGCGGCTTCTTTTTTCGCAAAGAGGAAATGGTCGCTCGAGGCGAGGAGCGCTTTGCTCGGGATGCAGCCGACGTTGAGGCAGGTGCCGCCCAGCTCAGGGTCTTTTTCGATGATGGCGGTTTTGAGTCCGAGCTGCGCCGCGCGGATGGCGGCGACGTAGCCGCCCGGGCCGGAGCCGATGATGATGACGTCGAATTTGTCCATGGTGGTTGTGAAAGGCTGTCTCTGGGCGGGCTATTATTTACGCGCGCCGTTCCTCCTTGTCATCCCGATCCGCCGCAGGACGGAGAGGGTGTCGCTATTGCAGTCGGTGCAGCCTGGTGACGAGAGAACGCGGGATTTCAACTGTGAGATCCCTCGCCGCGCTGCGCCGGCTCGGGATGACAAGCAAGGGAAGCGCGCCTAACGAACGCGTTGAGAACGATGGAGGACGCTAGAGGTCGAGCAGGAGCGCGGTGGGATTCTCGATCGCTTCCTTGATCTTGATCAGGAAGGTCACCGCCTCCTTGCCGTCGACCGCGCGGTGATCGTAGCTCAAGGCCAGATACATCATTGGCCTAACGACGACTTTGCCTTCCACCGCCATCGGGCGCTGCTGGATGCTGTGCATGCCGAGGATGCCGCTCTGCGGCGGATTGAGGATCGGCGTGCTGAGGAGCGAGCCGTAAACGCCGCCGTTGGAAATCGTGAAAGTGCCGCCCTGCAAGTCTTCGATCTTGATCTTGCCGTCGCGCGCCTTGGCCGCGTACTCCGCAATATCGCGCTCGAGATCGGCGAAACTTTTTTGGTCCGCCTCGCGCACCACCGGCACGACCAGGCCGCGCTCGGTCCCGACCGCGACGCCGACGTCGAAGAAATGATTGGTGATGAAATCGTCGCCTTCGATCCGGCTATTGATCGCGGGGACGGCCTTGAGCGCTTCGACGGTCGCTTTGATGAAGAACGACATGAATCCGAGCTTGAGCCCGTGATCCGCCTGGAATTTTTCCTGCGCCTTTTTGCGGAACGCCATCACCTCAGTCATGTCGCACTCGTTAAAAGTGGTGAGGATGGCCGCGGTCTGCTGTGACATGACGAGTTGGGCGGCGATCTTGCGCCGGAGCGGCGACATTTTTTTGCGCGTGAAGCGGCCTTCTTCTGCGACCGGTTCGGCGGGCGCGGGAGTGGGCTTGGAACTGCGCGACTTCTCCTGGTCGTCGGTGGAAATTTCCGGCTTTGTTTGCAGATGCGAGATGACGTCGCCTTTCGTTAGGCGGCCGCCTTTGCCGGTCGCGCTGATCGTGGCCGGGTCGAGTTTCTCTTCGGTCGTCATCCGTTTTACCGCCGGGGAAAGGACCTCGGCGTTAGGGGAACGTTTGCCCTCTTTTTTCGCGGCAGGCGCGGGCTCCTTCTCGGCGGCTGATTTGGCCTCGGCTGGAGCGGCGGCTGGTTTCCCTTCGGTCGGGGCGGCGGCCTGGTCGTCGATCACGGCCACGACCTCGCCGATTTTCACTTCCTGACCTTCCTCTACTTTGGTTTCGAGGAGACCGGCTTTTTCAGCGGTGATTTCGGTCGAAACTTTGTCGGTCTCGAGCGTGAGGAGAGCTTCCCCGGCCGTGACGTATTCGCCGGTTTTCTTGTGCCAAACGGAGACAACGCCGCTGGAAATGGATTCGCCGACCGGCGGGATTTTGACTTCGATGCTCATGCGTCGGGCAAGTTAAGCCGAAGTGGATGGCGCGGTCGAAAAATTTTGTCGAGGCGCTCCCCGGAGTCAGAGTTTCGCTAGGCGAGATCGCTGAGCGAACGTCCGTTAACCGCGGCTTTAATAAATTTCCCCCAGCTCAGGTTGTCGCGCCCGGGCACATGTTCTTTCGCTTTGCGGATGGCCATTTCGGAGACCGCCTCGACGACCCAATCGAAGTTGTCCTGACCGACCGACGCGATTTCGGCATCAGGCGCGGGATTACAGAAATCGATCGCCAGCGGGACACCATCGCGGATGGCGAATTCCACCGTGTTCAGGTCGTAGCCGAGGTATTGATTGAGGGCGAGGACGCCTTCCTCAACTTTCTCGAGAAGCTCGCGCGGCGCCTGCCAATCGGTCTGGTAGCGCAGATGATACGGATGCCGCGGCTCGTAGTTCATCACGCGCACGTGGCGTTGATCGATCGAGTAACAGCGGAAGTACATCTGAAATTGCACTTCCTCCTGCAACATCATGACGAGCTGTCCGGTCTCGCCGTAGGCGCGGAAAAATTCCTCCGGGTTATTGAGTTTGTAGACGTTCTTCCAGCCGCCGCCGGCGAACGGTTTGAAATAAGCCGGCCAGCCGATGTAGGCGAAGATCGCCTCCCAATCGAGCGGGTAAGCGAGGTTGCGGAAGGAGCCGTCGCTCGTGTCCGTCGGTAAATCGTGCGAGGGCAGGAGGACCGTTTTCGGAACGGCCACGCCGATCTTGGTCGCGAGCGCGTTATTGAAAAATTTCTCGTCGGCGCTCCACCAAAACGGATTGTTCACGACCGCGCAGCCGGTCAGCGCTTCGTTCTTGAGCCAGCCGCGATAGAACGGGACGTCCTGCGAAATGCGATCGATCACGACGTCGTAACCGACCGGTTCGCCCTGGATCACTTTGTCGATCCGGACCGGCTCGGCCATAATGCCTTGCCCGCCGGTTTTTTGATTTACGCGCTCCACGAACGCGGGGGGAAAACTGTTTTCCTGGCCGAAGAGAATTCCGATTTTTTTCATAGGATAAGATGGGCGGGCGACAGTGTGGCATCGGGCGCGGGAAGAGGCAATCCCGGGCTCCAGCCGCCCCCGCCCGCTACCGGAGCAGCTTGGCCAATAAATTGACTTACACTGGACTTATCGTGGTCCGGTGGTTTGATCGAGGCAAAACGGAACCCGGAATCGCTTGACTAATAACTTGACTTACGCTTGACTTACAAGGCCGTGAGTTTCGATCCGACCTACACCATCACCCCGCTGCTCCTCTCGCAGGTCGAGCAGGTCGCTGCCTTGCGCGAGCGGATTCTGACCGCGGCCGTCCAGGTGCCGTGGGTGCCGGCGTTACAGAAAGACACGCGAATTCGCAACGCGCATTTCTCGACCGCGATCGAAGGCAACCCGCTGACGCTCGAACAGGTGCGTGCGATCGAGGAAGGGCGGGAAGTTCCCGCGACCGGGCCGCGGCCGCGCCGGGAAGTGGCGAACTATTTTGCAGGCCTTCGCTTTGTCGAAAAGAACGCGCGTCGCGCTGCCATCACCGACGCCGAGGTGCTGAAACTGCATCGCATCATGGCCGGGCAGGTGATGGACCAAGGCGAAGCGGGCAAGTATCGGACGATCCGAGTGCGGGTGGGGAAATATGTCGCGCCGCCACCGGAACGGGTGCGGCCGATGATGTCGGATCTGCTCGCGTGGTGGAACAAGGAGGCGGGTGAGCTTTCACCGATCCTCAGCTCGGCCATCGTGCATCATCAGTTTGAAACGATCCATCCATTCGCCGATGGCAACGGGCGTGCCGGTCGCATGCTCAGCCTTTGGGAATTGTACCGGCGCGGGTTCGACGATCATCACATCTTCTCGATCGACGAATTTTATTGGGAAGACCGGACCCGCTACTACGAGGCGCTGGAAAATGTGCGGCAGGAGGAGGGCGACCTGACGAGCTGGCTCGAGTACAGCGCGGAGGGGTTGCGCGTGACGCTGGAACGCGTCTGGAGCCGGATCCAAAAGCTGACCGCGCACGGCGGCAAAGCGAAACTCGTGCTGCGCCCGAAACAAGAGCAATTGCTGCATTTGTTACGCGAGCACAAGGCGATGACGCCGCGCGAAATTTGGGATGGAGTCGGAGTTTCGAAACAGGGCGCGCTCGATTTGCTTCGTCCGCTGATCAAGGCGGGGTTGGTGCGGCGGATCGGGACGAGAAAGAGCGGCCGTTACATACTGACGTAGGAGAGGGGAATGACTAATGACCAGTGACGAAGGAGGAAGGAATGCGAGCCTGGTTGGCGCTGAGAATATTTCCGACTCTCTGTGAGGCCTGCGGTGTTTGCACGGACGATTCCCTTCGCCGATACAAGGCGCGCCGATGGACGAAAATCATACTTTAACCGGCAACATCCAGGAGCATCCGGGTTTCGAGTCATGGATCCTGCACAACCGGCGTGATGTGCTGGTTTACCTCCCGCGCGGTTACCGGCGGGCGCGGACGCGGCGTTACCCGGTGCTCTATTTGCACGACGGCCAGAATGTTTTCGACGCCGCGACGGCTTTCGGCGGGGTGGAATGGAACGCGGACGAAACGGCGGAGCGCCTGACGAGGAAGCGGCTGATCGAGCCGACCATCATCGTGGCGGTGCCGAACATGGGCGACGACCGGATTCACGAGTACGCGCCGAGCCGTGGCGTGATCGACAGCAGCGCGCCGCGCAAAAAGCGGAGCCGCGGCTTGCTCCGCAAGTACGGCCGGTTTCTGCGCGACGAGCTCAAGCCTTTCATCGACCGCACCTACCGGACACAACCGGAAGCGGAGTTCACCGGACTGGGCGGTTCCTCGTTAGGCGGGCTCGCCACTCTGGCGCTCGGCCTTTGCTACCCGGAGACTTTTAATCGGCTCGCCGTGCTCTCGCCTTCGATTTGGTGGGACGATTGCCTGATTTACCGGCTGCTCGACACGGTCGAGGTAAAGCCGCCCCTCAAGATTTGGCTCGATACCGGCACGAACGAACCGGGCTGGGAACGCGCGAGCGCGCTCCGCGACCGGTTGGTCGAGCGGGGCTGGCGTCTGGATGACGACCTGCATTACACCGAGGTGGTGGGGGGCGATCACAGTGAGCGGGCCTGGGGCGCGCGCTTCGAGGCGGTGCTGCGCTTCTTGTATCCGCCGCTCCCGCCGGGGGTCCGGATGATGGCACGGGTCGCGGACTTTCTCCCGGCGATTCGTTAGGCTCCGTTCGGCTTTTTCGTTTCCGCAAAATTGCCGAGCTTGCGGAATTTCGCGTAGCGCTCCTTGAGCAGGTCGTCGATCGGCTTCTCGAGCGCGGTCTTGAGATTGCGTCGGAGCGCGCCGCCGAGATTGGCCGCGGCCAGATCGTGATCGCGATGCGCGCCGCCTTCCGGTTCCGCGACCACTTCATCGACCACCCCAAGCCGCATCAGATTCTCCGCCGTCAGTTTGAGCGCCTCGGCCGCTTCCGGCGCGTGTTTGCGATCCTTCCACAAAATGGCGGAGCAGGCCTCGGGGCTGATCACGGAATAATAGGCGTTCTCGAGAATCAGGACGCGATCCGCCACGCCAATGCCGAGCGCGCCGCCGGAGCCGCCTTCGCCGATGACGCAGGCGATAATCGGAACGCGCAGGACCATCATTTCCCGCAGGTTGACGGCGATGGCCTCAGCGATGTGACGCTCTTCCGAGCCGATCCCGGGATACGCGCCGGGCGTGTCGATTAACGCGATAACGGGCAGCTTGAATTTCTCGGCCAGACGCATGACGCGGAGTGCCTTGCGGTAACCTTCCGGATAAGCGCAGCCGAAGTTGCGTTTCACGTTCTCTTTCGTGTCGCGCCCTTTTTGCTGGGAGATGACGGCGCAACGCTGCGTCCCGAGTTTAGCCAGGCCGCAGGGCATCGCTTTGTCGTCGCCGAAGACGCGGTCGCCGTGCAATTCGATCCATTCGGTGAAACAGCGTCCGATGTAATCGAGCGCAAACGGCCGTTGCACATGGCGCGCAATCTGGACCCGCTGCCAGGCGGTCAGGTTGTCGTAGATCTCCATGCGCGTTTCGCGAATTTTCAATTCCATCGACTCGACTTCGGAATCGAAATCGATGTCGTGTTTATCGGAATGCGATTTGAGTTCCTGCAACCGGCGTTGCAATTCCAGGATCGGCTTTTCGAAATCGAGCGGTTGCGAATCCATGGTCGCTATTTGGTAATGGTGACAGCCGTTTTGGTGTTTACAAGGCTGCTCAACTCGTCCACGTCCGAGGCCGCCATCCCAATGCCCTGCCCCGGCGGCGGAACGTCGAGGATCGGATGCGAGTCATCCGGCTCAGAATAAAGAACGTAACCGGCCGCGCCGAGCCGAATCCAGCGCGTGCTGTTTAGAAAATCAGGACTGCCGAGGCCGATCCGTTTCCCATTCTTCCACGCCATGATTTCGCTGACCCGGGTGTTGATTTTGGCGGTTGAAATGGCTGGCAGCTTTTCCTCGAGCAGGTGGTAACGCTTGAAAAAATGTTCGTGATCCAACAGGTAAAGGAGCTTGGCGTCGCGCTGGATGAGAATGGAAAATTCCGGGCTCGAGACAAAAAGCTTTTGCCCGATGCGAAGCATGGTTCCGCTCAGGTTGTTCGTCCGCATGATCAACTCCGGCGTCGATTTCATCCGCTGTGCGACACGGGCCAGGACGTCGCCGCTGCGCACGGTGTATTCCTTTTTTTCCGGCGAGGGATAATCGGAGAGAAGAATGCGGGTGTTGATATCGCCGAGGAGATCCTGCGCCTCGCCGACATGGAGACCGCTCGGATATTTCTGGATGAACGCGGTCAAGGCAGCGCGCGCTTCCCCTAGCATGCCTTCCTCTTTTGTTTTTTTCGCGGCCTCGAATTCCGGCAGGCTGATATCCGGGGTTGGCCGGGCCGTCGCGGTCGACTGGCGCTCGGCCCGCATCACCATCTCGGGGCGGACGAAAATCTTGTAACTAAAAAGCGCCGCCCCGCCAAAGATGAGGACGGCGAGGAGGAAAGCAAAAATCCATTTCATCGGGCTAGCGCAGGGGAGCGAGATCCAGGCCAGGAGGCTGGCGACGTGGCTCCCGACCGAGTGATTTTGTCACCGTAGCGGAGCCGTCGCGCTCCCTTCAGCCCTCGTTTTCGGGGCCGGAGAAAAAGCGATTCCAAAAGCGATAGCGCGGGCGTTCCGGTTCGTTCGTCCAGGTGAAATGGCAATCCTGGCAGTAGAATTCCTTCTGGAAAATTTTCAGGGCAAAGAGAATTCCAGCCAGCGCGGGAGTGAGGAATTTACGGGTCAACTGCGGGTACTCGATCCGCGGCGAATTGCATTGCGGGCAACGGATCGCGCCGATGTCGGGATCGGCGGCTTCCCATTCCACCATCAGGGCCTGGGCGCGCTCGAATTCTTCTTCCTCCACCATCACCTTGGCGTTGGCCTGCGGCTTCGACATGAAAGCGTAGGTCTGGAGGTTGGCCTCGTTATGCAGATCGGCTTTCACCCCAGCCTCCTGCAGTTTTTCCTTCAGCCGCTTCGCCTTGGCCGGCTCGTTGTAGGTCGCGATCGTTACCATAAAAGACCCGCGCGTTGCGGGCGTGTTTGATCAAACATCAACTACTGCCCTAACGCAAGACTGGCCGGCGGGAACCACTGGTAGAGGATGAAATAAACCAGCACCCCGGTGACCGAGACATAGAGCCAGATCGGCATCGTCCAGCGCGCGATTCGCCGATGTTTATCCCAACGGCGGCGGAAGACCGGGATGAGGGTGGCGATGACGAGCGGGAGAGTGACGAACGCGAGGAGCACATGGGAGATGAGCAGCGGAAAATAAAGCCAGGCGATCAGGCCGCTGTAGCCGGACGATTTCTCGCCGGCGTAAGCGTGATAAACCAGGTAGCCGGCGAGAAAGAAGATCGACGAAATCAGCGCCGTGATCATGCAGGCGATGTGCTGCCGCCAAAACCCGCGCCGGATAAACCACCAGCCTAACGAGATGAAAACCGTACTGACGGCATTGAACGAAGCGTTCACCGTTGGAAGATCCGAGATGGTCATGGGCGCGGCGGGACCCTAAGCCGAAACGAAGCGCAAGGGTAGACGCTTCGCGCTCCTCCGCAGGGGCGCAAAGCGTCTCCAGTTGAAATCGCAACCGGCTCTCGTAGGAGTGCAGGCATGGCCACATCGCTCCTCCGCGAGCCGCCGCGCCCGCGCTTGCATCGCGGGCGTGTCCGCCTGCCGGCCCGGGTTCGATTCGTCCGGATTCTCCTCCGATTGGGCATTCTTCTCGTCCTCGGCGGGCTCGTCGCGGGCGGCTGGTATCTGGCGAGAAAAGGCTTCAGCCGTAACTGGCGCGAAAAGGTTGTCGAGGAGCTGCACAAACGCGGGGTTGAAGCTTCCGTGCGCCGCCTCACGCTCGATCCTTTCCGCGGCTTAATCGCGCGCGACGTCCGCATTTTCGACTACAAGAATCGCGGGCGCACCCTCGCGGTGGTGAGCGAAATCTCGCTCGATATCAATTACGCAGCGCTTTTTCATCACCAGCCGTTCCTGAACGCGCTCGACATCCGCAACGGCGATCTCACCATTCCGCTCCCGCCGGTCGAAGGCCAGGTCGCGAAGGCCGAGCTGAAACGTTTTCGCGCTCACGTCTATTTTCCGCCGGAACGAATTGAAGTCAGCCAGGCGGAGGGTTTCTTCTCCGGCATACGTGTCTCGGCCAGCGGCCAGTTGATCAAGCGCCAGGATTTCCAACCAACGAAGGACACGGCCGAGGATGCGGCCCGCCGGCTGCGCCTCCTCCAGACGCTCGTCACTCTTCTGCAGCGTTTCCGTTATCCGGGGGCCGCTCCCGAACTCCAGATAAAATTTTCCGGCGATCTCGCTCAGCTCGAGAATGCGCGGGTCGAGGCGACGCTCCGCGGCAGCCAGATCGTGCGAGACGCCTATGAAGCGCGCAATTTCCAGCTCACGGCGGAGTGGAAAGATCACGTCCTGACCGTGCCTCAGCTCGAGTGGAGCGACCGGGTCGGCCGCTTCGCCGGGACGGCGAACTGGAGCCGGGAAAACGGCGCGACTGCCTTCCAGGCGCGGAGCAGCGTCGATCTCAAGACATTGTTAGGCAGTTTTGATCTGGAGGCGATGCTGAAGGATTTCACCTTCCAGGCGCCGCCCTTGATCGAGGCTTCCGGTTCGGCCAGCATTGGCGCGGCCGAGAAAAAAATCGCAGTCGTCGGGAAGGTCGCGCTCGAACATTTTGCCTGGCGGGAAGTCGGCTTCGAGGGATTGACCGGCGATTTTTCGTGGGACGGAACCCGGACGATGCTGCGCGACCTCCGTCTCCGGCACCGCAGCGGACAGCTCAACGCGGATCTCTACGACGCGCCTAACGATTTCCGCCTGAACCTCGACAGTTCGATGGTCCCGGGCGCGTTCGAGCCGCTGTTTCCGGACCGCCTCCGGCCGTTTCTCAAGCAATGGGAATGGTCGCGTTCGCCTAACGTCCATCTCGCCATCCGTGGGACGGGCCGCGCGCCCGCCACCTGGCAGGGTGAAGGCACGCTCGGGCTCGGCCGGACGCGCTTCCGCGGCATCTGGATGAATAGCGCGAGCGGCAATCTGCGCTTTGG
Organism: Spartobacteria bacterium; assembly: GCA_040007175.1. Classification (GTDB taxonomy): domain Bacteria; phylum Verrucomicrobiota; class Verrucomicrobiia; order Chthoniobacterales; family UBA10450; genus Palsa-1392. Next base: position 44,515 of record JBDTVP010000008.1, on the reverse strand, counting down.
CGACGGCCTCGTGGCCCTGGAAAATTTCCGGGTCGTGCGCGACGAAGGCGTCGGGACGGGCGCCTTCTCCTACGATGCCGGGCGCCGCGAAATTCGCCTAACGAATGTGGAAACGACGCTCAAGCCGGGCGACGCGATCATGTGGATCGAACCGCGCTTTTGGGAACACGTCGTGCCCTACCGGTTCCATCGCCCGCCGCACGTGACCGCGAACGGCTTCGTCCAGTTCGGCCCGGGGAAACAGACCCATCTCGAGATCAACGTCGATGCGCCGACCGGGATGGATTACACCTTTATCGACAAGGTGCTGCCTTTCAGTAAAATCTCGGGTCAGTTGCTTTTCACCGACGATCGTCTCCAGATCCTGAACCTGAAGGGAGCGCTTTTCTCCGGTAGCCTAACGGGCGGAGTGGATCTTTCCCTGGCGAAAAATGACCGGCATTACAGCGCGAACATCGCGGTCGAGAAAGCCGATTTCGCGACCCTGACCGATCTCTATTTCAAGTACAAAACTTTGGGAGGCGCGCTCAGCGGCCGATTCGATTTTGGCGGGATCGGCGCGGATCGAAAAGCGCTGCACGGCTCGGGCAAAGTCGAGGTGACGGAGGGCAACGTCTTCGCCATTCCGGTTTTCGGGCCGCTCTCCGAGTTGCTGAGTAAAATATTTTCTGGCGCCGGTTACAGCATCGCGCACGAGGCGAACGCGCCTTTCTCGATCAAGAACGGCGTCATTCACACCGAGAAATTGAAAGTCTCGGGCAGGCTTTTTTCCATGCTCGGGCACGGCGACCTCGACTTCATTAAGAACGACCTCGATTTCGATATCCGGATTGATGCGAACGGGCCGGGCGCCCTTCTCACGCCGCTCTACCAGCTTTTTGAATATCACGGATCGGGCAGCCTAACGAAGCCGATCTGGCGGCCGAAACGGTTCTGATGGCGACTCGCGCGAAGGCGGCGATACCGCATTTGTTAGGCGCGCACATGTCGATTGCAGGCGGCGCGCAGCGGGCGATCGAGCGCGCCCGCTCGATCGAGTGCACGGCGATGCAGATCTTTGTGAAGAACAACATGCAATGGTTTGCGCGGCCCCTGATCCGGGAGGAAATCAAAGCCTTCCGCGAGCATGCGCAGCGCGCGGAATTGGCCGCGGTCTTTGCGCACGCCAACTACCTGATCAACCTGGCCGCGACCAACCCGCAGTTTCTGGCCAATTCCATCCGCGCCTTGTCCGAGGAGTTGACGCGCGCCGATCAGCTTGGTCTGCCGTTTCTCGTTCTGCATCCGGGGGCGCATCTCGGCGCGGGCGAGGAGTCCGGGCTGGATAAGGTCGTGACGTCGATCGATCAGGTTTTCGCTCGGGTCCCGAAAGTGAAAACGCGGATCGCGCTGGAGACGACCGCCGGGCAGGGCTCCTGTCTTGGCCACCGTTTCGAGCATCTCGCCGCGATTATTTCGAAGGTGCGCGCACCAGAACGCCTCTGCGTTTGCCTCGACACCGCGCACGTTTTCGCGGCGGGTTACGACCTAACGACGACCGAGGGGACACGTCAAACATTCCGCGAGTTCGACCGCACGATCGGTCTCGAGCAACTCGTCGCGCTGCACCTGAACGATTCCAAGACGGGACGCGGCTCGCGGGTCGATCGGCACGAGCATATCGGGAAAGGTCAGATCGGCCTGGAAGCGTTTCGCTTCATCATGCGCGACCGCCGATTCCGCAAAATCCCAAAAGTGCTCGAGACGCCGAAAGGCAAGGAGCTGCACGAAGACGTCGAGAACATGAAGACGCTGCGCGGATTGTAGGCCCTCCGTCACTGGCGCAGTGGCGCGCCCGTTTCGAATTGGAGGACGTTTCCTTGCGAGACGCGTCCGCCCTATTTGATCAATCGAATCGTTAGGGGATAACGATATAGTTTGCCTTCGCTCGCCTTGATCGACGCGACGATGACGAGCACGATGTCGAGCACATAAAGGACGCCGAAAAGCGGCAGGAGCAAAAATCCCACCAGCACCCACATCAGGATGAAGAAGGCGACGCCGAGCAGGACGGTGTAAATCAACATCGAGATCTGGAAGTTGAGCGATTCCTTACCCTGGTCGTCGATCTCGGGCGATTCATCCCGTTTCAAGAGCCAGATGATCAGCGGGCCAACAATGTGCGCGACGGCCGGCAAAAAAAGCCCGAGCAATGCGCTGGCATGGCAAAGGACACACCAGGTGCGAACGGAAGGTGAAGTCGCCGTGGTGGACGGTGTTAGCGTTTCCATGCCGCTATTCTTTCACACGTTCGATGTGCGCGCCAAGCTCGCTTAATTTTTCGTCGAGGTGCTCGTAGCCGCGGTCGATGTGATAAACCCGGTGCACCTCGGTGATGCCATCGGCCTTCAGACCCGCGAGGACGAGCGCGGCGGAAGCACGCAGATCGCTCGCCATCACCGGCGCGCCGTAGAGCCGTTCCACGCCTTGGATGACCGCGGTCGCGCCTTCGATCTGCACTTGCGCGCCCATCCGTTTCAATTCCGCGACGTGCATGTAGCGCTGCGGGAAAACATTTTCCGTGATCACGCTGATGCCTTCGGTGGTGGCGAGGAGGGCGCACATCTGGGCCTGCATATCCGTGGGGAAACCGGGATACGGTTCGGTCACCACTTCCAGCGGTTTCGTCGCGGTGCCGTTAGGCGAAATCGAGATCGAGTTCTGGCCAATGTCGAGTTTGAAACCAGAGTCGATGAGTGCCGTCGTGACCGAAACGACGTGTTCCGGCTGCACGCGGTTGAGCGTGATCCCTTGGCCACAGATTGCGCCCGCCACGAGGAAAGTCCCGGTCTCGATCCGATCCGGGATGATGTCGTGCTCGGCGCCGTGCAATTCCGTGACCCCTTCAATGATGATGCGCCGAGTCCCGGCGCCCTCGATTTTAGCGCCCATCTTGTTCAGGAAATCCGCCAGGTCGCATACTTCCGGTTCGGCCGCGGCACCTTCGATCACGGTCACGCCGTCGGACAGGACCGCTGCCATCATCACGTTGTCGGTCCCAAGCACGGTCGGGCCAAATTTCCCGCGCAGATTGATCACCGCGCCGGTCAGTTTTGGGGCGAAGACTTTCACATTGCCGTTCTCAACCCGGACCGCGGCGCCGAGCGCTTCGAAGCCTTTCAGGTGCAAATCGATCGGCCGATCCCCGATGACGCAGCCGCCGGGGAGCGAGACAGTCGCTTCCTTGCATCGGCCTAACAATGGCCCGATGACGCAGACCGAAGCCCGCATTTTCCGCACGACTTCATAGGGCGCGATCGATTCCACCTTCTCCGCCTTGACCGTGACCGTGCCGCTGGCTCGCTCCACTTCCGCCCCGAGATGCATCAGGATCTGGAGCATGTAATTCGTGTCGCTCAGGTCCGGGACGCGATGCAAAACGCACGGGTCGCGGGTCAGCAAAGTAGCGGCGATGATGGGCAGCGCGGAATTTTTCGAGCCGCTGATCTTGATGGAACCGGAAAGAGGGTGGCCGCCGTGAACGAGAATCTTATCCATGTCGCGCGAAGAGGAATCTTGCGGTCCCTGCATAGTCTTTCTTAGCGGTGATGTCGTGAAAATTTTTCTCCGCCAGGAACGCACCCAGAGCCGACTCCTGATCGAAGCCGATTTCGAGCGCGAGCAGCCCGCCCGGTGCCAAATGGGCCGGCGCGGCTTCGATCAGCTCACGAATTAATTCATCGCCATTCGCGCCGCCAAAAAGCGCGATCGGCGGGTCGCGCTGGACTTCGGGAGCGAGCTGCGCTGCCTCGCCCGCGGCGACATAGGGAAGGTTGGCCGCGATGAGGTCGAAACGGCCTGCGATCGGATCGAGGAGGTGACCTTGCACAAAATGGATTCGCTCCGGAATGCCGAGGCGGTTTGAGTTTTCACGCGCGAGAATGAGCGCATCTGCCGAGAGATCGACTGCATGCAATTCCGCGTTAGGAAAACGGGCGGCCAGCGAGAGGGCGATGACGCCGCTGCCGGTTCCGACGTCGAGCATGCGGGGAGTTGGCGGCCAGTCGAGGTCGCAAAGGTATTCGACCAGTTGTTCGGTTTCGGGGCGGGGGATGAGGGCGCGTTTATCGGTCGCGAAAACGTGGTCGGCGAATTCAACTGTGCCGAGAAGATGCTGCAGCGGTTCGCCCTGGCCGCGGCGGCGGACGAGTTCGCGGAGCGGGGCGAGCTCCGTCTCGGCGAGCGCGCGCTCGAACTCGAGATAGAGTTCGATGCGTTTTTTCCCTAACGAATGAGCGATGAGATGCTCGGCGTTGAGGCGCGGGCTCTCGACCGCGCGCTTTTCAAAATAGGCGGTCGTCGATTGCAGGACTTCGAGAACAGTCATCGCGTCACGGTCCACGCTGCGCTCGGTGAAGGTGGGGGCAGATCGCACCGCCGGGTGGGAGGTGTCTCCACTCGTTAGGCCAGGGCCGATTCCTTCAAACGCTGTTCGAGGTCGGCGTGCTGCAGGGTCGAGATCATCTCCTCCAGGTCGCCTTCCATCACGCGGTCCAGATTATAAAGCGTCAGTCCGACCCGGTGATCGGTGATCCGGTTCTGCGGGAAATTATAGGTGCGGATCTTTTCTTCGCGGCCGCCCGACCCAATCTGGCTTTTGCGGGTGGCGGAATATTTCGCTTCTTCCTCGCGTTTTTTGTCCTCGAGGAGGCGAGCGCGCAGGATGCTGAGCGCCTTTTCCTTGTTCTTCTGCTGGCTGCGGCCGTCCTGGCAACGGACGATGCGGCCGGTCGGGATATACATCACCTGGACCGCGGAATCGGTCGTGTTCACACCCTGGCCGCCGGGGCCGCCGGCGCGGCAAACTTCGATCCGCAGATCTTCGGGCTTGAGTTCGAAATCGACTTCCTCGGCTTCGGGCAGCACGGCGACGGTCGCGGTGGAAGTATGGATGCGGCCCTGCGCCTCGGTCGCGGGAACGCGCTGCACCCGATGGACTCCGCTCTCGTAACGCAGCTTTCGAAAAACCGATTCGCCCGAGATTTTGAAAATGCTTTCTTTCAAGCCGCCGAGCTCTGACGGACTTGCTTCGAGATCTTCAATCTTCAAGCCGGCAGTTTCCGCGTAGCGGCAATACATGCGGTAAAGATCTGCCGCGAAAATAGCCGCTTCGCTCCCGCCGGTGCCGGCGCGAATCTCGACGATGGCATCGCGATCGTCTGCTTCGTCGGGCGGGAGGAGCGCGATCTGCACCGCAAACTCGAGCTCGGCGCCGCGCTTTTCGAGGACGGGAATTTCCTCCTGGGCCATCTGCGCGAGGTCAACGTCGTCGGCCGCGGCCAGCTCGCGATTGTCTTCGAGCTGGCGCCGGGCCGTGACCAGGTCCTCCCATTTCGCGAACAAATCCTTGAGCGCGGAATGTTCGCGCATGGTGTCGCTGGCCTTTTTCCGATTATCGAAAAGATGCGGATCGCCGATCTCGCTTTCGAGTTGTCGAAAGCGGTCGCGTTTGTGCTCGATGAGGGTTTGGAAGTCCATAAACAAAAACGGCGATTGCACGCCAGGGCGCAATCACCGTTCGTTAGGCGAAATCAGCTAAACTTTTTTCGGGGCGCCGGCGCGGGTCGCCTTCACGCTGCCATAGCGCCGGGTAAATTTCTCGACGCGGCCCGCGGTATCGACGAACTTTTGTTCACCGGTGAAGAACGGATGGCAGGCGGCACAAATGCCGATTTTGATATCCCGGCGGGTCGAGCGGGTATGGTAGACCGCGCCGCAGGCGCAGCTAATTTCCGTCGCGTTATAGTCAGGATGAATGTCCGTTTTCATAGTGGAAAAAGAGTTGGCACAGTAGCCGGAGAAGCTGGGGGCTGCAAGTGATGAATCGTGCCGATCCGCTCCTCCTGGCGTGGGACGAGACGTGGCGTCGGCGGGAAGATGACCCGGCGATCTTCGACCGGCAGCGCCAAATTTTGTTCCGCTTCGGCGAGATCGAAGAACTGAGCCGCCGGCTCGAGCAGGAGAGTCTGGAAGGGCTCGCTCCTGGGGAAATCGTGGCGTTCCAGATTGGCAATCACCCGCATTGGCCGGCTTATTTTCTCGCGGCGCTGCGGCGCGGTCTGGTCGTGCTGCCAATCGAGCAGACGGTGAGCGAACGAGAGCGCGCCGCGGCCTTGCAGTCCTGCCGGGTCGCCAGTTTGTTCCACGCTCCCGAGCGGCCGATCGAGCGACTCGAGCCGCGCCAGGCGATCGACTGGGGCGATCGACCGCCTGTCTTGCTCAAACTCACTTCTGGCACGACCGCGGCCCCGCGCGCGATTCGTTTTCGCGGCGCGCAACTGCTCGCAGATGCGATCCAGATTTGCGAGACGATGGGAATCACCGACGCGGATTTGAATTTCGCGGTCATCCCGCTCTCGCATTCCTACGGGTTCAGCAATTTGATCACGCCGCTCCTGGCGCGCGGTGTGCCGTTGGCGATCAGCACGGACCGGATACCGCGTGCGGTGCTCGACGACCTGGCGCGAACTGAGGCGACAGTCTTCCCAGGGATGCCGCTTTTTTTCCAGGCCTTTAGCGAAATGGAACCGACGCTCGAGCTGCCGAAACTGCGCCTGTGCATTTCTGCCGGCGCGCCGCTGAGTCGGAATGTGGCGCGAAATTTTCGGGAGAAATTCGGGCTCGCAATTCATTCCTTCTATGGTGCTTCGGAGTGCGGCGGGATTTGCTATGACCGCGCGGCGACCAGTGAGACGGAAGGATTTGTGGGGGCCGCGTTGGAGGGCGTCGAATTGCAGGCGGAAGAGCAGAACGGCGCTGCGACCCAGATCCGGGTCCGGAGTGCAGCCGTTGGAGATGGCTATTTTCCCGAGTCGGAATCGGATAAACTGGGCGACGGTTCTTTTCGGCCAGACGATCTGGTGACGTTAGGCGAAAAGGGCCTGCGGATTGTGGGACGACTTTCGGATGTGATCAACGTGGCGGGAAAAAAAGTGAACCCGGCCGAAGTCGAGGCGCATCTGCTCGCGCATGAGAGCGTCCGGCAGGCGGTCGTTTTCGGGCGCGCCTCCGCTTTGCGTAACCAGGAAGTGATCGCCTGTGTGGTCGCGGCGGGCGAACTGGAAGAAGCAGTGTTGCTCGAGTTTTGCCGGGGCCGGCTGAGCGGCTGGCAGGTGCCGAAGCGGATTTTCCTTTTGGAATCTCTGCCTGCGAACGAACGCGGCAAGATCAGTCGGCGCGAACTGGCGGAATATTTTATGGCCTAACTTTTTTGCATAACAATCGATTGACCGGACGCCCGCTCTGGCAACCGTTTACGATTAAGAGTTAAACCAAGACTAATTATGCGAACCATTCTTCTTTCCACACTCGGCGCCATCATCATGCTCGCGGCTTTCTCCAGTTGCTCGACCACAGTGAGAACGGATAGCGGGCATGCCGTGACGACTGGTGTGCATACCAACTAAGTCCCGGGACTGAGCACCGGCGCCGGGCCAGACCCGGCGAACGGGGTTTTCGGTAGGTGCGACGCATGGCGGAGGTCCAATTACCTTCTGCCGGGCTGTTTGGCGCGGCTTCTGCAGAGGCGAAAAAAGACTTTCCATTTCGCACGGAGCGGGCATTCCTAGAGCTAAGACGGTGCCCGTGGCGGAGAAATTGCTTTGTCACAGCTGTCTAGCACTGTGAACGAAGTAAACTCGCCCGCCATTCCATCTTCCCGCGCTCTTCAGGTTTTGATCCTGGGACCGGATGAAAAAGTTGCCGCCGAAATCGTTGCGGCTTTGCGCGAAGCCGCCCCGGAGGCGACTGCGACAATTGCGCTTTCGTTAGGCGAGGCACAACAACTGGCTGTTTCGCAGCGACCCTCGCTCTTCGTGCTCGATGTCGACGCGACCTACGATCTGGCGCAGGACTTCATTTACGATCTTCGCACCAGTAATCCCGATGCCCGTGCCATCATCCTGACCGCGATTCATTTTACGACGGAGCGCGAGCAGGTGGCGGGACTGGGCGCGATCCATTTCCTCGAAAAGCCTTTCCCGCGCGCTGACTTCATGGCGCTGGCGGAGGCTCTCCTCGTGCCGCCGGATGACGCGGAGGGCGAACGTTTCCAGGGAACGTTGAGCGATCTTCATATCGCCGACATTATCCAGCTCAAGTGCATCAGCGGTGCTACTTCGATGCTGGAATTCACCGGACCGCGGGGCGAAAAAGCGCGGGTTTATTTTAAGAATGGCCAGGTGCGACACGCCGCGACTCCGGGCCGGGAAGGATTGGCCGCTTTCAACGAAATTGTCGATTGGAAGGGTGGCATGATTTCCGAAGTGCCAGTGCCGCCGGGAACTCCGCAAACGATCGAGCTCGATTGGCAAGTGCTGCTCATGGAAGCGGTGCGCAACATTGATGAATCGCGCGAAAGCGAAGAATCCGCAGCGACAGACGGGCCGAAATCGACCGGGAAAAAGATCCTGGTGATCGACGATAGCGCGATGCTGCTCAGTTTCGTGAAAGAGATTCTCGACGAGCAAGGTTACGCTGTGGTGACCGCGGCCACGGGCGAGGAAGGGTTCGAGGTTTGCCGGGCCGAATTGCCCGATCTGATTTTGTTGGATTTCGTTTTGCCCGACATGAAAGGCGACGAAGTCTGCCGCCGCCTCGTCGCGGAGCCGGCGACGGCGAAGATTCCCGTGGTCTACGTGTCGGGCTTCGGGAGCGATCTCCAGCCCGATCGCGGCGAGATCCCGAACGTGATTGGTTCCCTGAGCAAGCCGTTTACTTCCGAGTCGCTGATCAACGCAGTGCAAAGTTATCTGGCCGGCGAAAAACCGGCACCGAGCCAAACCAAGAGCGTTCCGCCAGCACGGAAGTCTTTTCTCCCGCCTACACCCCGACCGGCCATCCCTCCCGGGGCGCCCGGCATCAGTCAGCAACCGGCTCCGATTGATTTGCCTGCTCCCGTTGTGCCGGCCGCGGCGTCGTCGTCGGAAACTCCGCGCCAACCGGCCGACTCGACTGGAACTGATTTCACGCCCGTCCGCGTAGACGAGCAAGCGCCCGTTGCGGATTCTAGCGCAACCGCTCCTCCTAAGGGCGAGGAGGCGATCGCCTCCAGCGCCGCTTATTTCTGCGGCGACTCGAGCTTTTTCTCGCTCCATTGGGCACTGCAGACGATCGCCCGCGAGAAATTGACCGGCACGCTGCACGCCTTCTGGTCCCGCGATTCGGTCGAGATGCTGGCTCAGTCTGGTCGCGTGGTGCTCGTCACGACGCGCAACCCGAGCCTTTATTGCGAAGAAGCGCCGGTCACTTTGCTGAACGTCGAGCGGGAAAAAATCGACGCGGCCCGCGCGCGGCAGGTGCAAGATGGCTGCCCACTTTTTGTTACCCTGGCGAAGGAGGGTCTCATCCTGCGCGAACCGGGCCTGCAACTGGTGCAACATTACGGGCAGAAACTTTTTTCCCAGCTCTGGACCGACCGCGTCCGGTTCACCTTTGAGCAACAGGGCTTGCCCGCCTACGCGAACGAACTGCCTCCGGCCGAGGAGAGCATCGATCAATGGGCCCTGAGCACTCTGCGCTTCGTGCAATACGAGGAGATCGGGTCGAAGACGATGGCGGAAACTTCCTCCGTCCCGGCCTACACCCGCGACGGTTACGCGCGCGTGCAGCAGTTGCGCCTGACCGTGGCGGAAGCGCAATTCGCGTCGCAGTTCAATGGCAGCCGTTCAATCGCGCAGATTTCGAAAAACCTGCGGCTCGATATCAAGTTTGCCCGCCTCACGCTCTTCCGCTTCCTCGCGCTCGAGATCGTGGAATGCTGGCCGGCCGAATTGACGGCCAAGCCGGAATCGCGCGGCGGACTCCGCGGTCTTTTCGGTCGTTAGGCAGGGCTCGCACCGAAGTGCGCGCTCAGCAGCGCGCTTGCTCACGAGAGGAGTCGAACCTCCACGAGTTTCCCCATACGGTTCTGAGCCGTACGCGTCTGCCATTCCGCCACGTGAGCGTCGCGTCGAGCGGCCTGTAAGTTGCCCGCCGCCGCTGCGACCGCAAGCAGATCCTGTCGCCGCGCGCCGTCGGCTAGAGGTGGGCGCGCCGTTTGCGGGCGCGGGATTCGATCGCACCCGCCTTGCGCTTCTTGCCTAACGAACGGAGGAGATCGGCGTAATTCGAGGCCACGATTTCGTAGTCGGCAGGGGGCTTCTCCACGTCATCCCAACCGCGGAGCGATTCGCGATAAAGCTCGCCGGCGCGGTCGAGGTTGCCCTGTGAATGGTAGACGACCGCGAGGTTGCAGTTCGATTGTGCAATGTCGGAACCGCCGTTGGGACTCGCCTTGCGTCGAATGGCGAGGGCGCGTTGATGCATTGCTTCCGCCTCGGCGAAACGTCCCTCGCTGGTGTAGAAAACGCCGAGGTTATTCAGGACCGCCGCGACGTCGGGGTGGTCGAGTCCAAGTTGTTTTTCGTAGAGATCGAGCGCCTGCAGGTAGTACGGCTCGGCCGCTTTTTGCCCTCCGCTGCGGCGGTAGATGAGTGCGACGTTGTTGAGCATCGTGCCGAGGTCGGAGTGGAGCACATTGTCGAGCTGGCTCGCGGCCTTAATCGCCTTTTCGTAGAAGCCGATCGCGTCGGTCTCGCGGCCCGCGGTGTCGCACAGATAGGCCAGGCGACGCGCAATCCGGTAGATCGCCCGCTGGTCCATTGGCTCAATCGCTTCGATGATTTGCAGAGCTTTGGCCAGGCAGGCTTTGGCCTCTTTGATTTCTCCGAGCTGGTCGTGAATCTGACCGAGCCGCTCGTAGCTGAGGGCGCGCGTCGGATCGCCTTCGGGGAAAACTCGCAGGGCCAGATCAAGCGCGGTCTCGGCGACCCGCAACGCATCGTGCAGACGGTCGCCGGCGCGGAGCATTTCCAGCTTATCCTGCAGGATACGCCAGAGCTTTTCTTCGCCTTTCACGCTACCAGCCTTCGCTGAGCTGGCTAACGAGGCGCACCGCCAGTTCCTCCGCCGCCAGTGGCAGAGCTTGCCGTTGATCGGAAGTGATGTCGGGGCCGACAAAAAAACTGGTCGTGCCGACGACCTCGACCGGCGCGGTCAGGACGCGGCCTCCCTTGCGTTCCACGAGGGAATAACGCACGCGCAGGGTGAGATTGAACTCTGTCGTGGCGAGCACATTTCCGCGAACGGAGCGCGCCGGGTTGCGGGAGATGCGGGTGATCTCGCCCTTCAGAATGGCATCGGCCTGGTCGTCGCCGGCGATGCGGTAGGTGCCATCCTGCTGGAATTGTTTAATGACGCTGTCGGTCACGAGCACGGCGATGCGCGGGGCGAGAGTTTTGTTATCAAAAGTCGGAACAGCAATACTGTGCACGCTCCGCAAGTGATAGGGTTGGACCGGTCCGATATGATAGCCAGCGCATCCGCCTAATGAAAGGAGGAGGAGTGCGGCGCCAGCCAGCGTTTTCACCGCTATGGGGTGGGCGTGGCGGAAGTCTCCGGCGACGCGGCGGGCTCCGGAGTGGTCGAAGGCTCCGGCGAGGCGGAGAGATCAGGCAGCGCAGAACTGTCGATCGAAGCCGGTGGCGGGAGAGAGTCAGCATCCGCTGGCGGCGGAAGAGGCGCGAGATCGCTGGGATTGCCACGCAACTCCGGCGGGACCGGGGCGCGTTCCTCGGCGCCGGATGGAGCGGAGTTCCGCGACTGAGCGACTGATTTTTTAGGATTCGCCTTCGCTCGCTTTTCGGCAACTTCGGCGGCCGACTGCAAGGCGGCATCGCCGACTTTGGAGCGCAATTGTTCGATCCGCGTCTTGGCGATCTGGCTCGCGGAGGACCCGGGCTGCTGCCGGATTACCTCGTTATAATAGAGGACGGCAGCACGGTAGTTTTTTGCCTTGTCGTAATATTTCGCGATATCGAGCGACCCCTTGGTCAGGCGCTGCTCGAGTAGGCCGAGATTTTGGCGTGCCTGCGGGGCCTTCTCACTCTTCGGAAAACGAAAGAGGAAATCTTGAAATGCGGTCCGCGCCTTGTCGGCCGCGTCCGGATCGTAGGTGCCAGCGCGGGTGGCGCTGAGCCAGATATAGCCAATCTGATATTGCGCATCGACGGCCAACGGATCGGTCGGAAATTTCTCCACCACCGCCTGGTAAGCCTCAATCGCGAGATCGGCGGAACCTTGTTTTTCACGGGCCCGGCCGATATCGAATTGCGCGCGGGCCGTGTAGCGGCCGTAAGGCGCGCTCCGCACGATCGCGGCGAAAATTTCCACCGCCTCATCGAGCGAGGAACCTATCGGCACGCCGAAGACTTTTTTCTTTTTCCCATTCAGAAAAATTTCGCCGATCCGAAACTGCGCTTCGATCGCTTCCTGGAAATGCGGAGTCTGCGGGTAGACCTCCATTAGTCCCCGGTAAATCGCGGCCGCCTTGAGCTGATCGCCGCTCTCCTCAGTCAGGCGGCCGGCGCGCCAGGTCGCTTCCGGCGAGCGGTCGGAACGCGGATAGCGTTTCACCATTTTCTTGTAAATCTTGATCGCCCGGCCGCGTGCCCCGTCCCTTTCGGCCGCCTCGGCCTGGCTAAACATCTCATTGGCGTTGCCAATGATGAGCTCTTCGTTGCCGGGAGCCTTGTATTTCGCTTTTTCAGTCGGGCGAAAGACCACCGGCGCGGGACTCCGCTCCGGAAACGCCACGCAGGCCGCGGCGCATAAAAGTAGGAAGCGTACTCGGAAGGTCATTGGGATTCGCAGGGTAATGAACGATGCACACCCCGTCAAGCCGGGCACCCGGCCTGTCGCGTGGGAAAATCCGCTTGGAAAAAGCGCGACGCGACCTTGCGATTCGATACGATGCAGGAGAGCGACGCGCGCCGGGACTTCCGGACGATGATCGAGCCACATTTTGAACCTGACCGAGCAGCAGAAAATCCGGATCGGCACCTGCGCCTGGAGCTTCGACGAATGGAGCGGCCCTCTTTATCCGAAGGATTGGCCGTCGAATCGCTGGCTCGAATTCTATGCCCGCCATTTTCCGGCGGTCGAGATCGACTCGACTTTTTACAGCGCGCCGGCGGAAGCGATTGCCCAGCGCTGGGTCGACATGACGCCGCCGCAGTTCCGCTTCGCCTGCAAGTTACCGCGCGAGATCACCCATCAGCGTCGGCTGCGCGATTGCGGGCCGGAGTTGACCGCATTCCTCCGCGCGCTCGAGCCGCTGGCGCCGAAGTTGCGCGTGGTGCTCATTCAATTACCACCTTCCTACGAGCCGAAAGAGGAGAAGAGCGCCTTCCGGAATTTTGTCGCGCAATTGCCGGGCGATTACCGGTTCGCGATCGAATTTCGCCACGCTGGCTGGCATCGTCCGCAGTTCATCCGTTTGCTCGAGAAACATCGGGTCTGCTGGGTCTGGTCCGACATGAGCCCGCTGAACGAGCGGAACCAGGCGCCCTTCGAATTGCAGCCGATCACGACCGATTTTCTCTATCTCCGGCTGCTCGGCGATTCCGTGACCAAGTACGACGAGCGCGGCCAGCGGATCCATCGTTACGGGAAACTGCTCTGGAAACGGGAGGCGGCGCTGGACAGTTGGGCCTTACGCATCCAGCGGCATCTCGACGAAATCCGGAGCGTCTGGACGTTCGTCAATAATCATTACGAAGGATTCTCGCCCGCGACCTGCCAGCGCCTCGCGCAACGCCTTGGTTTCGAGCTGCCGCTCCCGGATGCGGGGACGGCCGCTCCGCCTAACGATCGCGGTCAGCTCGACCTTTTCGCAGGAACGTCACCCTCGCCCTAACGGATCTCCGGGGCGCCGAAGTAGAGTTGGAGCGGCTCTGGGATCCGAACGGAACCGTCCGGCTGCTGCCCCGCCTCCACCAGCGCCGCAAAGAGGCGCGGTAAAGCCGTGCCCGAGCCGTTCAGGGTGTGGCAAAAACGATTTTTTCCATCCGCGTCCTTGAACCGGAGATTCATCCGGCGCGCCTGGAAGTCTTCGAAGTTCGAGCAGCTCGAGACCTCCAGATAAGCGTTTTGTCCCGGCGACCAAACCTCAAGGTCGTAAGTCTTGGCCGAACCGAAACCAAGATCCCCGGTGCAAAGTTCGATCAAGCGATAATGCAAGCCTAACGACTGCAAAACGCGTTCGGCGTCCGCGGTCAGGGCCTCGTGCTCAACTGCGGAGTTTTCCGGTGCGGTGATTTTGACCAGCTCCACCTTGTCGAACTGGTGCACGCGAATGATGCCGCGCGTCTCGCGCCCGGCCGAGCCCGCCTCGCGGCGGAAACAGGGCGTGTAGGCGGTGTATTTCTTCGGCAACTCCGTGGCCGCGAGGATTTCTTCGCGGTGCAGATTGGTCACCGGCACCTCGGCGGTCGGCGCGAGGAACATTCCGCCGTCCTCAAACCCATACATGTCGTCCTCAAATTTCGGCAGCTGGGTTGTGCCGACCATGCAGTCGCGCCGCACGAGGAAAGGCGGGCTTACCTCGAGGTAACCATGTTCGCGGGTGTGCAGATCGAGCATGAACTGAATCAACGACCGCTCCAGCCGCGCCCCGGCACCGGTGAAACAAATGAAACCGCTCCCGCTCAACTTCGTCGCCCGTTCGGCATCGAAGAGTTTGAGTTTCGCGCCCAAAGCAACGTGGTCGAGCACCGGATGGGTAAATTCCGGTTTCTCGCCCCACGTGCGCACGACCGGATTCTCCGCCGCAGTCGTTCCGACCGGGGCATTCGCGTGAGGGAGATTCGGAATATTGAGGAGTAGATCGCGCTGCCGCTCTTCCGCGAGGGTAGCTTGCCTAACGAGCTCGGCGATCTCGTCGCCGATCAGCCGGACGCGCTCTTCCGCCGCGGCGGAATCTTCGCCCCGGCTGCGCGCGCCGCCGATTTCCTTGCTCAGGCGTTTGCGGTCGGCGTTGCCCTGCTGCAGGGCGGTCTCCAGTTTGCGCCGCTCGGCGTCGACCGCGAGAACTTCGTCGATTTTGAGCTGCTCGTCGCCGCCACGCGTCGCGAGCCGGCTTTTCACAAAGTCAGTTTGGTCGCGAATGAGGCGGATATCGAGCATGGGCAGGAAAAAGACAGGATTAGCAGGATTAACAAGATTTTAATCCTCCAAATCCTCGCAAAGTCTCGGCTGCGAAAGCGCGTGACTTCCCTGTCTGCGCCCGCATACTTCCCGCGTGGACCAGCTCAAGCTGCTCGGCGTCGCGCTCGGCCTCGCCTGCCTCGCCGGCGTGAATCTTTACCTGACGGTCTTCGTCACGGGTCTCGCGATCAACCAGCACTGGATCGTCCTCGCCCCGGCCTACCAATCGCTCGCCATTCTCGGCAACCCGCTCATTCTCTGGATCGCCGGCACTCTCTATGTGCTCGAGTTTTTCGCCGACAAAATCCCCTGGGTCGACTCGGCCTGGGATACCGTCCATACGATCATTCGACCGATTGGGGGTGCGCTCCTCGCCATCCGCGTTCTCGGTCAAACCACTCCCGCGTTCGACGTCGTCGTGGCCCTGGCGGCGGGCGGCGCGAGCCTCGTGACCCATTCCGCGAAGGCTTCGACCCGTCTGGTCACGAACGCCTCTCCCGAACCGTTCTCGAATATCGGGCTCAGCCTGCTGGAAGACGCCGCCGTCGTCGGCGGGTTGGCGCTGATTCATTTTAATCCAGTCTGGGCTCTCGGGGTCTTCGTTCTTCTTCTCTCGATCATTCTCTATTTCGCGCCGAAAATCTTTCGCGCGGTCAGGGTGAAACTCTGGCTCATCTGGAAAAAGCTGAACGGCCCAGCTGACCGCGACGCGGAGCAGACGTTGCCCACGACCCTGCCCTCGCGCTACGCCTCCGTTTTCAAAAAAGAGAACTTGTTAGGCGAAACGGTCGCCTGGGCGGTGCCCTGCGTTGCGAAGCGCGTCCGCGGGGTGCCGGCAAATTCGTCCGGGGTGCTGATCGCGACCTGTGAAGATCCCGGCAAACTCACCTTCGTGGCGCGAAAGAGCTGGGGCCGGCGCGCGCTAACGATTAATTTGGAGGGCAACATAGCTTCCCGTGAGCCGAAGTTTCTCTCCGAGAATCTCGTCATCGCCCCGGACGGAAAAGGCCCGGGCTCCATCTTCCTTTTCGAGCGCGGAACTGGAGCGCGCGTGCAGCAGATTGTGGATTCTCTGGCGATGCAACGACCGAGCGCTCCGGCCCCGGAAATCATCCCGGCGAGCTGAAGAAAATCGGCCGGCGGACTGGAGGTAAGGGGATTCGAACCCCTGACCTTCTCATTGCGAACGAGACGCTCTACCAACTGAGCTATACCCCCGCGCCAGCGAGGCGAACTATCGCGAGGAGGCGGTTTCCCAGCAAGTGAAAAGCTCCTCCTTTGGAGCGTGTCGGGCAGGCTCTGCCGCGATGCGGAAGGCGCGGGCCGAAAGTGTCAGGCGGCGACCGCGACGGATGCGCCTTTGGTCAGGACGGCGACCGCGTCTTGGATCTCGTTGAAGTCGAACGGCTTGGACATCATCATGTCCACGTGGAGTTCTTCGTAAGCGCGAATGTCCTCGTCGGAGAGATGGGCCGAGAGAACCATGATTTTGCCGTCAAATTTGCGCGTCCGCAATCGTCGCACCAGTTCCAGGCCACCCATTCGGGGCATGCGGTGATCAGTGATCACGAGGTCGAAAGGCCGCGACGTCGCCGCAACCTTGATCAGTGCTTCCCAGCCGTCCGCGGCGCGGGTGACAATGGACATCGGACCGCCCAACACGACTGCCAGGATCTGGGCCACCGCTTTTTCGTCTTCGACCGCCAGTATTTGCAATGATTCTCTCATGGTTCCGAATCTGTTAGAAGCAAGACGCAGGCCGTGTTTAGGGGTCGTCTTTGCGACCATCGATATTTTTTAGATCGACGATTTAACGCTGACTTTTCGGCGCGCTCATTTTATCCGCAGCCTAGCCTCCCGCTGACACGGTTCAGGCACAGATGTTGCTTATGGTAATTATAGAAAATATATATCCATAATATGTATCTCCTCACTCGATCTCACTTTCTCGCGGCCCTTTCTCTCGCCTTATTTTCCGCCTGCGCTGCACAGGCCGCAGATCTTAATCTCACTTGGAACGCCAACTCCGAATCCGACATCGCTGGCTATCGGGTCCATTACGGAACGGCCTCCGCGCCCTATGGCAGCTTGGTCGACGTCGCGAAAACCGCCGCAACCATCAATAACCTCCAATTCGGAGTGACTTACACTTTTGCCGTCACCGCCTACAATACTTCGGGAGTGGAAAGTTCCTACTCACAGCCTCTCTCCTACACAGTCGGTTCCACGCGCGCGATTCCGACCGCGGTTTTGGCCAACATTTCCAGCCGCACTCTGGTGCAAACCGGCGAGAACGTCATGATCGGCGGCTTCATCGTCGACGGCGTTGTGCCTAAGAAAGTCGGTCTGCGTGCCATCGGCCCTTCCTTGACCGCTGCGGGCGTGACGGGTGCGTTGGCTGATCCGGTTCTTCAGATCGTGAACTCCAGCGGGGCGACCGTCGCCACGAACGACAATTGGAACGTGCCCGGAGAAGAAGTCAGTGGGATCGGGCTCGCACCCTCGGATGCGCGCGAAGCGGCGCTCGTTGTCGCCCTTGATCCCGGCGCTTACAGCGCCATCGTGAGCGGTCAGGGCGGCTCGTCCGGTGTGGCCCTGTTTGAACTTTATGATCTCGAACCGGACACTGGTCGGATCGCGAATATTTCGACCCGCAGCCGGGTGGAACCAGGAGACCGAGCGATGATCGGCGGTTTCATTCTGAGCGGCACGTCCCCGACGCCGGTGATTGTGCGGGCGGTAGGCCCGTCGCTCATCCCGGCCGGAGTCGCGAACGCCTTACTCGATCCCAATCTGGAGCTTTACAACAGCAACGGCACTCTCCTGGACGCGAATGATAATTGGCAGAGCGACCATGCGGCGGAAATCACTGCGACCACGCTGCAGCCCTCGGACCGCCGGGAAGCCGCGATCGTCTCGACCTTGGCGCCGGGCGCTTACTCGGTCGTCATCCGAAGCGCGACGGGCGCGAGCGGTGTCGGTCTCTTCGAAGTCTACGCGCTCAATCAATAAGGGCTGCGGCGGGCGAATCGCTACTCGTTAGGCAAAGGCGCCGGACTGGCGTCGGTCGACGGCTTCATCTCGAGCACCTTGGCCAGGAAGGCCCAGCGATCGCCGATCTCGTCGATGATCTTGGTCGTCGGCTTGCCCGCCCCGTGACCGGCTTTGGTCTCGATCCGGATCAGGATCGGAGCCGGGCCGGCCTGCGCAGCCTGCAAAGTCGCCGCGAATTTGAAACTGTGCGCCGGCACGACGCGATCGTCGTGATCGGCGGTCGTGATCAGCGTTGCGGGATAGTTCGTGCCGGGCGCGATGTGATGGAGCGGTGAGTAGGCGTAGAGAAACGGAAAATCCTCCGCGTTATCCGAGCTCCCGTAATCCGAAGCCCAGGCCCAGCCAATCGTGAATTTCTGGAAACGCAGCATATCCATCACGCCGACCGCGGGCGTGGCCGCGCCGAAGAGATCGGGCCGTTGCGTCAGGCAGGCGCCGACCAGCAGACCGCCGTTGCTTCCGCCACCGATCGCCAGTTTCGGGGTCGAGGTGTATTTGTTGTCGATCAAATATTGCGCGGCGCCGATGAAATCGTTGAAGACGTTTTGTTTCTCATGCTTCATCCCGGCCTCGTGCCATTTCTCCCCGTATTCACCGCCACCGCGCAGGTTGGCCACGGCGTAGATGCCGCCCATTTCCATCCAGACGAGGTTGGCAGGATTGAAAGAAGGGCTGAGCGAGATGTCGAATCCGCCGTAGCCGTAGAGGTAGGTGGGATTCTGCCCATCCTTCTTCAGTCCCTTCTTGTAGGAAATGAAGATCGGCACCTTTGTCCCGTCGGCGCTCGCATAGAAGACCTGCTCAGTGGTGTAGTCGTCGGGGTTAAACTTCACTTTCGGAGTGAAAAGCGCCTCGCTCTTGCCCGTCCCGAAGTCGTAGCGATAAATCGTCGTCGGAGTCGTGAAGCTGGTGAAGGAATAAAACGTCTCGCGATCCGTGCGCTTGCCGTTAAAACCGCCGGCGGAGCCGAGGCCGGGGAGTGCGATCTCACCATCGGGCGAGCCGTCGACCTTGAAGCGCTTCACCAGGCTGTGCGCGTCTTTCAGGTACTCAGCGATGAACCGGTCGCCGACCAGGCCGACGCTTTCCAGCTTGTTCGGCGCTTCGGCGATCAATTCGTTAGGCTGAACCGGCAACGGCTGCGTCGTGTCAATCGCGATGACCCGTCCAAGCGGGGCGTTCAAGTCGGTCCGGAACCAGAAAGTCGCGCCCTCGTTTCCGATGAAACGGTAGGCCGCATCGCCGTTAGGCAGGAGTTCCACCACCTTCGCGTCCGGTTTCGTCAGATTCTGGTAGAAGATGCGATTTTTCGGGTCGGTCCCTTTGCTGACTTCGATGATGAAGAACTTCCCGTCCTCGGTCACCTCGCCGCCGAAGAGCCAATCCTTATGGTCGGGCCGCTCGTAGACCAGTTTGTCCTCGGCCTGTGCTGCGCCGAGTTTGTGGAAGTATAATTTTTGGTTGTAAACCTGCGCGCGCAGTTTGTTTTCACCCTTCGGTTCGGCGTAGCGGCTATAGAAAAATCCGCTCCCGTCCTTCTTCCAGGACGCGCTCGAGAATTTGATCCAGTCGAGTTTGTCTGGCTGATCTTTTCCCGTCGCGACATCACGCACTTTCCATTTCTGCCAATCCGAGCCCGCCGTCTCGAGGCCGTAGGCGAAAAGTTTTCCGTCCTCGCTCACCGCGCTACCGCTCAACGCCATCGTGCCGTCGGCCGTGAGCGTGTTGGGATCGAGCAACGCGCGTGGCGGCTGGGCAAAATCCTCGGTCGTGTAAACGACGCTTTGGTTTTGCAGGCCGCTGTTCTTGTTGAAAAAATAACGCGCCTCTTCTTTGGATGGCACGCCGTAGCGCTCGTAATCCCAAAGCTCCTTGAGGCGCGCTTTGATCGCCGCGCGCTGCGGGATCGCGTCGAGAAATTGGAAAGTGATCTTGTTCTCCGCTTCGATCCATTTGCGCGATGCGGCCGAATCCGGGTCCTCCAGCCAGCGATAGGGATCGGCTACCTTCGTCCCGTGATAATCGTCGACCTGCTTATCCTTGCGGGCTTCCGGGTATTTCGATTTCGCTGCGGCGTCTTTTGCGGAGGCACCCGCGCAAAGTGAAAACGTGAGAAGGAGTGCGAGAAAAAGGCGACGGGTCATGGAGCAAACCAATAGGTCGCGTCCCCACCTTGTCCATCCACCGTCCGCTCCGGCCACCTTTGCGGCTCGACCGGCCTAACGAACCTTGCCCGGACCCCAGAGTGCGCGTCCCGGCTTCGCGCCGGTGTGCTCGCCATCCTTCAGGACCTGTTTTCCGTTCACGAAAACCTGCTTCATCCCGACCGCATATTGATGCGGTTTCGCGAAGGTCGCGCGGTCGCCCACCGTCTTCGGATCGAAGACCACGACATCGGCAAACATTCCTTTCTCGAGCAGGCCGCGATGGTCGAGCCCGAGATTGGACGCGGGCAGAGCACTCAGGCGCCGGATCGCTTCGCCTAACAAAATTACTTTTTCCTCCCGCACATATTTCCCGAGGACCCGCGCGAAGTTCCCGTAGGCCCGCGGATGTGGATTCGATTTCAGGAAGACCCCTTCCGGCGCCTGCGAGGCTTCGTCCGAGCCGAACGAGATCCACGATTTCGCGACTTTCTTGCGTATGTTTTCTTCCGACATCAGGAAGTAGATCGATTCGATCCGGGATTCATCTTCCGCGATCAGGTCCATGATCGTTTCGATTGGATCTTTGCCCCGCATTTTGGCCACCTCGGCGAGCGATTTTCCGGTCAGCGGTTTCAGTTTTGCCGACTTAAAACCGACGAGCAAGAGCTTCTCCGGCGAGCCGGCCGCGAGATAAAGGTTTTCCCATTCGTCGCTTGGTGTCTTCACCTGCGCCGCGATTTTTTCCCGGGTGGCCGGGTCGCGCAGACGCTTGAAAAGCGCCGGATAACCGCCGTCCTCCGTCCAAGGCGGGAGACAGGCATCGAGCCCGGTGCCAGCGGCAGTGTAGGTGTACATATCGGCCGTGATCTTGAGCCCGTCTTTTTGTGCGGCTTCGATTTTCGCGAGCGCGGCGTCGAGCAACGGCCAGTTCGATTCCCCGGCCGCCTTGATGTGGTAAACCTCCGCCGGAATTTTCGCTTCGCGGCTGATCTGGATGAGTTCATCGAGCGCCTGGAGCAACTGATTTCCTTCACTCCGCAGATGCGAGATGTATTTGCCCTGATATTTGGCTGCGACTTTGCAGAGCTCGATCAACTCTGGCGTTTTTGCATAAAAAGCCGGCGGATAAATCAGCGAGGTGCCGATCCCAAGCGCACCCGCTTCCATTTCCTGCCTAACGAGCTCGCGCATTGCGTCGAGCTGCTCCGGGATGGGCGCCTTGTCTTCGAAGCCGATGACGTTCTCGCGAATCGTGGTCGCGCCGATGAACGACGCGACGTTGCAGGAGACACCGCGCTTCTCGAGGAAGCCGAGATATCCAGCCAGTGTCTTCCAGGTGATGTCGTAATGAATGTCCTTCTGGTCGCGCAGCATTTTCGCGCGGACCGCGTCATTGACCGGGCCCATTGATTCGCCTTCGCCCATGATCTCGGTCGTCACGCCCTGCCGGATCTCGCTTTGCGAACGGCCGTCGGCAATCAGCGATTCAGTCGACCACGAGAGCATGTTGATGAATCCCGGCGCCACCGCCAGGCCACTCGCGTCGATCGTTAGGCCGGCTTTGGCGTTCTTGAAATCGCCGACACCGGCGATCCGATCCCCTTTTAACGCGACGTCTGCCTGTCGGCCTTCCCCGCCTTGGCCGTCGTAAACCGTGCCGTTCTTGATCAGGACATCGAAGTCCTGCGCGGCGAGACAGTGGACCATCATCGAACTGCAAAGGGCGCCGAAAAGGAAAGTGCGAATCATCGTGCGATTGAGCCGGGAGTGCGGCCCGATGTCGATCTGAAACCGCGCTGATCTTTCCCGCCGGTCGCTAGCGATATTCCACCGCGACGATTTCCAAAACCGTTTCACCGGCAGGAGAGCGAAAGCGGACCCGTTCGCCGAGTCGCGCGTTGAGCAGCGCGCGGGCAATGGGCGATTGCATGCTGACCCAGCCGCGATCGAAATCGGTCTCGTCCACCCCGACGATGCGGTAGGTAGATTCTTCGCCGCTTGGCTCGTGGACTGTGACCGTGGCGCCGAAGCGGACCGTGTCGAGTTCGCCTTCCGGTGGCGAGACGACTTCCGCGGTTTGGAGACTTTGTTCGAGTTGGAAGATGCGTTGATCGAGCGCGGCGATCTGCCTTTTCGCGTCGGGATCGTTAGTCGCGGCGACGAGCGGCGGCCGGCGATCGTTCACCAGTTCGCCAAGTTCTTCACGCAACCGCTCTGCACCGGCGGCCGTGATGTAATTGCGCGCTCCCTCCGGCAACGTCGAGGCCAAGGGCGGAAGATCCGGAATGTCCGGTCCGTCATTTTCTTCGCGGGTAAAAGCTTTGCTCATGATCGCAGATGGAATCTGCAACCGAAGCGACCGGGTGGGAAACGCGTCCTGAAACTTTTATAGTTCTGGCGGCGGCCGCAGCGGCTCGGCCGTTGACTCACTCGGCCCGGATTGGCCGGGTGGTAAATTGTCGGGCGGCGGGAGGAAGGCATCGTCCGCGCAACCGCTACCAAGGAGCGTTCCGCCGAGCAGGAGCAGAACCAAGAGCGTTCTCGCCCACCGCCGTCCGCCGTCGTGCTTAGAACCCAGAGTCTGGTTTGGCATAGACAGTTAATGACCGGGCCGGCTGGCTCCGGTTACAACATTTTTTAATGTCCGCGGCCGTTCTTGGCCTGCTGGGATCAGGGTGACAGCGTTGTGCCGAGCTGCGATTTCACGAGAGCGAAGTCGATCCCGTCGATCCGGCCGTTCGCTTTCACGTCGGCGCGGAAGTTGGTGCTGTCGGTTGTTTGGCCGCGGTCGAGTTTAACCTCGTGGGAATCGGCGTTATCGACTGCCCCGTCGCCGTTCACGTCGCCAAGGAGCAGGCTCATCGGGACGGACGCGGAGGCGAGGGTGTTGCCCAGGTCGTCGTGCACGCCGGTCAGGGTGAGCGTGACGTTCTCGGTATTGCAGATGACGCCGTCCAGCCTAACGACGAGTCGGTGCGCGTCGTCGCTGTCGACCGTGCTGCTGCTGACCGCGCCGCAGGAGATGGTCACATTATCCACGGAAACAATTTCGTTGCTGAAGGTGAAAGCCAGCTTGAAATGCCCGCTCGGTCCGCCGCTGCGACATTCGATTCCCGGGGTGCCGGTGAGCGGCAGGTCGATTTCGAACTGACCTTTGCGCGAGGCGGCCGCGAGCAGGGTCAGCGCGCCGCCTTCCGCTCCGCCGTTCGTCGTGCGGAGAATAGTCCCGGCCGCGCCGACCGCGAGACCGGTCTGCGCGTCGCTGGCGAAGTGCACGTCGAAGAGATCGAAAAACGTTCCACTGGTTTGCGGCGTCCAGTGGATACCGAGGTCGGAAGATTTCAGGATGGCCCCGACGTAGCCGACAGCAAAACCGGCCTCCGGTTTAGGAAAATCGATTCCCTGCATCGCTTGCGGGAAAAGCGCCGAGTTCCAATTCGTTCCGCCATCGGTGGTGCGCGCAATCGCACCGGTGCCGTCGAAGAGAACGCCCGAAGTCACGCCGGTGTTGCTATCAAAAAAGAAACAATCGTCCGCGTTACCTTCGGTATTGTTGAAATAGAAGGGATGAAACGTCCAGTGCGCGCCGCCGTCCACCGTCGTGCCTTGAAGGCCTTGGAAGATTGAATTTTGCCCGGTCACGAAACCGACCGTCGGGCTGATCATATGCGCGCCATAAAAGCCGCCCCCGAAAAAACCTTTCTGCGAAACCTTCCAAGTCGCGCCCGAATCGCTCGAGTAAATAATATCCTGCGAAAAACCGCCGCAAATCCCGTTTGCTCCGTTGAACGAAACCGAAAGCAGCCCGTCGCGCACTCCGCTGCTGACCGCCGCCCAGCTCGCGCCGCCGTCGGTGGTACGCAGGATTAGCCCGCTTTCGCCCACCGCGACGCCTTCCGTGTCACTGAAAAAATACAGATCGTAGAGCGTCTTGGTGGTTCCGGAAACCTGCGCACTCCAGGTCGCGCCGGCGTCGGTCGATTTCAATATCGTGCCGGCATCGCCGACTGCGTAGCCCACACCAGAATCAAGGAGGCGCACGCCACGGAGGCTGTTCGCCGTCCCGGAAGTAACCGGCGACCATTGCGCCCGGGCGGTGAAGCTGATTAGAAACAAGAGGGTAAAAACCGCACAGATTTTTGTGATGATCGACATGTATTCTCCTTGGTTGTTTCTCCTCGCCGGGAGCAGAAGTTTTTTCCGTTCCTCATCTTGAAACTGCACGACTTGGCCCCGATCGATCAAGTCAAATGGCCAGAGGTCAGGGCAAAAAAATCCCCTCGCGCTCAAACACGATCGTCCAAGAACGAGGGGAAAGTCGGGCCGGCGAGATGGATTACTGCCAGTCGCCGGTCGTTTGCAGACTCTGGAAGTTGCTCAGGAAGGCTGGCTCAAGCGGTGTCCCGTCGCTTTTGAGGGTGATGGCGAGGAATCGGTCGGGTCCTTGATGACCGGGCAGATGGGGTTCTGCCCGCCTCTCCCATGGTGCCCTTCGTGGTGAAAATGCCCCTAACGAAATTGCCCGAACCAGCGGTAGGGGAAATCATCGCCCGGACAATCGGTCGCCCAGCGCGGGGGATTCATCTCGCGGTGCGGACGCACCGGAATGTCGCGCCGCTCCACCTTGCCGCAGCGCGCCCGGAGATAACGGATCAGTTCCTCGGTCGCGTCGAGCTGGGCCCGGGTTGGCTGGCTGCGGTTGAAATCGCCGACGAGGCAAATGCCTAACGAAATGTTGTTCAAGTAATCGCTATGCACGTGGCCGCCGTTGATTTGCCGGCGCCAGCGATCGCCGATCTCGATCTCGCCGTTGCCGGAGGAGGTGCCGTTGCCGACGACGAAATGGTAGGCCAGCCCGTTTTTCATCCGGCGCACATTCTTGTGGTAGTAATCGAAGATGCGGGCGTTGCCCTGCCGGGTGCCGCTATTGTGCACGATGATGAAACGCCAGCGTTCGCGCAGGACCGGCGCGCGATCGATCTCCCGGCGGACCGCGCTCGTTAGGTAAGTGTAGCGTTTTCCGAAAAGGTGGAAGGGGAGAAGGGAAAAGCCACGCGGCTTTTGGTAACCGGATTTCTGCACGACGACCTCGGCCGGCTCGGACGGTTTTTCCGAGCGTCGGCCAGGCGCGGTGGTCGCGGCTGGGGTCGGTGCACGGGTGGCGGCAGCGGCGCGGGCCGGGGTGGATTCGTCCGGCGGGGCACGACGCCGGGGCGTTTCTTTCGCGCTCGGCTTCGGGGTGCGCGCGGGAGTTTCCTCCGGTTCGGGAGTGGGCTTGGGTGGACTGGATTTCTTTTTCTTTTTCGCCGGCGGACGCTCGGCCGGTTTGGGTTTGCGCTTGGGCGTGGCGGCTTCCTCCGGGGTCGGCGTTGCGACGGTCCTCATTTTCTCGCGCGACTTGAGGAAGAGCGCTTTTTTTTCCTCCTCGGTCAGCTCGGCGCGGGTGATCGTGCCGAGGAAGAGGGCGACCAGGAGCAGCGCGCCCAGGAGCGTCGGCCAACGCAGAGTAATTCGCGGTCGGATCAAAACGCGAGTTCGTTAGGCCGGCTGCGGCTCGTTCGCTTCCGCGGCATGCTCGGCGCGGGCGGCGGCGCGTTCGCTCTCGCGGCGCAGGATGGCGTTTAATTTTCCACCAAGCAACAAGAGGAGGCAGGTGAGGTACATCCAGGTCAGGAGCATGATGATGGAAGCGAGGGCGAGGTAGGTCGGGTTGTAGCGGTCGTAGCGCGCGACGTAGAATTGGAAAAGTTTCGTCACCGTCATCCAGCCGACGGAGAAAAAAATCGCGCCGGGGAGAGCCTGCCGGATGGTGAGGTAATTCTGTGGCGTTAGCAGGTAAAGGGCGAGGGCAAGAATGACCAGGGCGAGGGCGGTGAAGGGGAGGTTCAGGGCCGCGACCCAGCTCTGTAGCGGAATGCCGAGCTGGAAATTTACTTCCGCGATCCCGGCCAGGGTTTCGCCGAAGACGGTCAGGTTAAAGGCGAAGAGAATCGTGATGCCGAACCAGAAAAGAAGAAGAAACGAGATGACGTATTTCGACCACCAATGCTTGTCCTCGGTGATCCCGTGAGTGCGGCTGAGAGCGTGGGAGATGGTGGAAATGAACATCGTGCCGAGAAAAATCCCGACGATGATGCCGGCCGTGATGAGCGCGCCGCCGCTCCCGGTGATGATGACGCTGGCCACGACGTTATCGAGAATTTCCTGCACCTTCGGGTCGGGCGGAAGAAAAGCCCGGACTACGCCAAGCATTTTGTGGAGCTTGGCAGGGTCGGTCCCGAAGAGGCCGAGGAGGTGCCAGAGGAAAAGGAGGCCGGGGGCGAGGGTGAAGAGAAACTGGTAGGCCATCTGGGCGGAAAGCCCCATCGTCTCGTCAGTCGCGGTCTCCCAGACGAGTCGTCGCACGACGCGGCCAAATTTGCGGAGGAATTTCATCGTCACGCGAAGTTTACTTTGCCCCTCCGGGATTGCCATTAAACTCTCCGCCAAGATCGCGGCCTAACGAATGGAGAAACGAATCCTGATATTGAGCGCCGGTTTCGGGGAAGGTCACAACGCGGCCGCGCGCGGGATGCGGGACGGGCTCGCGGCCGTCGCGGGCGGAGCGGCGGTGGTCGAAGTGCGCGATATCTTTGCCGAGACTTTCGGGTTCGCGAACGACTGGGCGCGAAAAGGTTATCTCGCGCTGATCAACCACGCGCCGCGGACTTGGGGACGAATTTATCGCTCGTTTGACGGGCGAGATAATTACGGCGCGCAACTGCGCTGGCTTTTCCTGGCGCGCAGCCGGCTGCGGCGTTTGCTGGAACGGTTTCGACCGACCGCGGTGGTCTCGGTTTACCCGGCTTACACGCATCTCCTCGAGACCATTGTGGGCGAGGCCACGCCTGCTTTTCGGCGCGTGGTCTGCGTGACCGATTCAATCACAGTGAACGCCATCTGGTTTCGCGGCGCGGCCGACCTCTTCCTCGTGCCTAACGACCAGACGGCCGCCGTCCTCCGCGCCGCCGGCGTGCCCGCAGAGAAGCTGCGGGTGAGCGGTTTCCCGGTGACGCCCAAATTTGCCGAGCTGGGCGAGCTGCGCCGGCCACCACTCCCGGGCGGGGAACGCCGGCTTCTTTACATGATCAACGCCGGCGGGGTCGCCGCGCCCGGGATCATTCGTAGCCTGGCGCAGATTCCCGATGTGCGCCTGACGGTGACGGTGGGCCGCGACGAGCGACTGCGGAAGATGGTCGAGAGCGTGGGCGCGGAGACGGGCCACGACTTCGAGATTGTCGGCTGGAGCGATCAACTGCCGCGGCTCATGCTGGAAAGTCATCTTCTCATCAGCAAAGCCGGCGGCGCGACGGTGCAGGAGACGATCGCGGCAAAATGTCCGATGATCATTAACCAGATCGTGCCGGGACAGGAGGAAGGGAACGCGCGTTTGCTCGAGGAAACGAAATCGGGAGTCGTGGCGACGACGCCGGAAGCGATCCGCACCGCCGTGCAGTTGGCCTTTGCGGATGAGGCGCGGGTCTGGCGGGAGTGGTCGCGAAATATCAGCTTGCTGAGCCGCCCGCGGGCGTCGCTCGAGATCGCGGAGTTGCTGCTGACGCTGTGAGTTTTAAGACCAGCGGTGCAAGCAGCTAATTTCACTGTCATCCCGATCCGCCGCAGGACGGAGAGGGACCTAGCATCTAGAATCCACGCGCCCTGCGCGCTCTGTCCCGATTTGTTAGGCCGCCGGTTTCTGGCCGGCTTTTTCGTTCAGCGCGACGGTAAACTCTTGCAAGCTGGTCACGATTTGCGGGGCCTTGGCCAGGACCGTGCTGGCCAGCTTTTCCGCATAATCGGGCCGGCGTTGCGACATCTCGGAGAGCGCCATCATGACGGCGAGCGCATTGTTAATCGAATGCTTGATCTCGCTGAATTTCTTCTGCAGCTCCGCGATTTCTTCTTGTGGGATAGTGCTGTTTTGCTCGGTCATGATGGATTCAAATCGCTGGAGAAAACAGGCGGTTGTGCTTGACTGATAGGTTCGACGAATCCCGCCCGATGCCAGCAAAGACTATCAAGATCAGTGGTGCGCGCCAGCACAATCTAAAGAATCTCCACGTCGAGATTCCGAGGGAAAAACTGGTCGTGATCACCGGGATGAGCGGCTCCGGAAAATCGTCGCTCGCCTTCGACACTCTCTATGCCGAAGGGCAGCGCCGCTATGTCGAGAGCCTTTCCGCTTATGCCCGGCAGTTCCTCGACCAGATGGAAAAGCCGGATGTCGATTTCATCGAGGGCCTTTCGCCCGCGATCGCGATCGAGCAGCGCACTGCGGGGACCAATCCGCGCTCGATTATCGCCACCACGACGGAGATTTACGATTATCTTCGGGTCCTATTTTCGTCGGTCGGGCAACCGCACGATCCGGTCACCGGTCAGCCGATCTTCCGCCAGACGACGCAACAAATCGTCGATCAAATTCTCGGTTACCCGGAGGAGACGAAGATCATCCTGCTCGCGCCATTGGTGCGAAACGAGAGTGGAGAATTCCGCGACGTGATCGAAAAAACGAAACGCGAAGGCTTCGTCCGGGTTCGGGTGGATGGCGAGATCATGGAGTTGGGCCGGCCGGCACCGATCCGGTTGAAGAAAGGTCTACGCCACACGATCGAGGCGGTGGTCGATCGGCTCGTGGTGCGCGAGGGGATTCGGACCCGGCTGGCCGATTCAGTCGAGACGGCCTTGAAGTGGGGCGATAACCGCCTCGCCGTCCTGCGCGAAACCGAGAGCGAATGGGAGGAAGTCCGTTACTCGACCGATTACGGAAATCCCGAGACGGACTTTTCGTTAGGGAAGCTGACCCCGAAACATTTTTCCTTTAACAGCCATCTCGGCGCCTGCCCGGCCTGCCACGGCCTCGGGACCCAACTGGTTTGCGACCCGGAGTTGATGGTCACGGACACCTCGAAATCGCTCGCCGACGGCGCGGTCGTGCCCTGGCGGCGCGGGACGAAACGGATGCAGGCTTACTATCGCGGATTGCAAACCGCGCTCGTTAAGCATTTCAATGTCGCGGACAACATTCCGTTCGAAGATTTGCCGGAGAAATTTAAGGAAGCGCTCTACTTCGGGACAGGCGACAGCCCGATCGAGATGAGTTTCGGCGGCGCCGGGCGCACCGCTACGAAAACGGCCCGGCCTTTCGAAGGCTTGCTTCCGCAGTTGCAGCGGCTCTACGCGGAAACCGAGAGTGAGTTTACCCGCAGCCGGATTCGCTCCTTCATGAATCGCGCGCCCTGCGGCGTCTGTCACGGGGCGCGGCTCAAGCCGGAAATTCTCGCCGTCACGATCAAGGAAGCGGGGGGCCGGGAGGCAAACATCCACCAGTTCTGCGAGGCGACGATTGCGGCCGCGGCTCATTTCGTTAGGCACTTAAAGCTTTCGGATGCGCAACGGGAGATTGTCTCGGAAGTCGTGCATGAAATTTCTTCCCGGCTCGAGTTCCTGCTCGAAGTCGGGCTCGATTATCTCACCCTCAACCGCGAGAGCGGCACCCTCTCCGGCGGCGAAGCGCAGCGCATCCGGCTCGCGACTCAGATCGGTTCCGGCCTCGCCGGCGTGCTCTACGTTCTCGATGAGCCGAGCATCGGACTCCATCAGCGCGACAACGCGCGCCTCATCGGCACCCTCCGCCGTCTGCGCGATCTCGGGAATTCCGTCATCGTGGTCGAGCACGATGAGGAAACAATTCGGGCCGCCGATTACATTCTCGATCTTGGGCCGGGCGCCGGTCCGCGCGGCGGCGAGATTGTCGCGCAGGGTCCGCTCGCGGAAATTCTGGACGCACCGAACTCGCCGACCGCGGCTTATCTCGCGGGCCGCTCGCGCATCGCTATCCCGCGCCTGCGGACTGCGCCGCGCGCAAGCGACCCGTCGTCCGAGGGCTGGATCACGATCGTCGGCGCGACCGAAAATAATCTTAAGAACGTGACCGCCGCCTTTCCGTTAGGCTGTTTCACCTGCGTCACCGGCGTCTCCGGGAGCGGGAAATCGACCCTGGTGGACGATATTCTGCGACGCGCTCTCTTTCGCCATTTCTACAACTCGAAGGACAAGCCGGGCGAACACCGCGCCTTGCAGGGACTCGAGCAGGTCGACAAAGCGATCATCATCGATCAAAGCGCGATCGGCCGCACCCCGCGCTCAAATCCCATTACTTACACCGGCGCGTTCACCCCGATCCGCGAGCTCTTCAGCCAGTTGCCGGCCTCGCGGATTCGCGGCTACAGCGCGGGGCGCTTTAGTTTTAACGTCAAAGGCGGCCGCTGCGAAAATTGTCAGGGCGACGGGTTGATCAAGATCGAGATGCATTTCCTCGCCGACGCCTACGCGGTCTGCGAAGTCTGCCAGGGCAAACGCTATAATCGCGAGACGCTGGAGATTACTTACAAAGGGAAAAACATCGCCGACGTGCTCGAGATGCCGGTTGACGAAGCGTCGCGCTTCTTCCGCAACGTCCCGACGGTCTCGGATAAATTGAGCGCCATGCAGGATGTCGGGCTCGGCTATTTGCGACTCGGGCAAGCCGCCACCACGCTCTCCGGCGGCGAAGCGCAACGGGTCAAGCTCGCCACCGAACTGGCGAAAAAAGCGACCGGCCGCACGCTCTACATCCTCGACGAACCGACCACCGGGCTCCATTTTGCCGACATCGAAAAACTTCTGCAGGTGCTGATGAAGTTGCGCGACGCGGGGAACACGCTGGTCGTGATCGAGCACAATCTGGAAATGATCAAATGCGCCGACTGGGTGATCGACCTCGGGCCGGAAGGCGGCGCAGGGGGCGGCGCGATCGTGGCGGCTGGAACGCCGGAAAAAATTGCGCGCGCGAAAGGGAGTTATACCGGGGCGCATTTGCGGCCGTTGTTAGGCAAATGAAGGTGCTTTTCTTCGCACTCGTTGGTCTGGCCGGGTTTTCGTTAGGGGGATTCCTCCTCGAGGCGCAGACCACCGGGGCAGCGCTCGCGAGTGCGGCCGCGCCCCTGGCCGAGGGGGTGCCGGAAGTCGCGGTCACGCGACTGCAGGCTTTCCTCTCCGGGAAACCCACCGCGGGCGAGCGGGCGGGCGCGCAGCGCAAGCTGATCGAGGCCCTGGTCCGGTCCGGCCAGCCGGAGGAGGCGCTCAAGATTTTCCGCGACTCTTCCAGCCTAACGAACGACTCAGAAGCGGGGTTCTGGCGGGCGCAAGGCCTGGCCGCGCTCGAACGCTGGGCGGAAGCGCTCCCGCTCTATCAAAAGATTGCGGCCGACGCATCGGCGGCGCGACGAATGGAAGCCACTTTCGGCACGGCCGAAGCGCTCCGCGCGCTCGGACGCAAGGAGGAAGCGATCCGCGTCCTGCAAACCCTGGAGAAGACCGCGGCCTGGAGCACGCGGGCCAAGCTGGGCATCGCCCAGTTGTTGATCGAACGGGGCGATGTCCCCGCCGCCGATCGCCTTTTGCGCCAAACGAGACCGCAGCTCGCGACGGAGCGGAACGACCGGCGCTTCCTCTTCGGCCGGCTCAACCTGGCGCAGGGTCATCCGGAACGCGCGATTGAAACCTTGAGCGTAATTTTGCAGAAACCGGAAGGAGTCTCGCATTCCCTGCTCGTCGCGACCCTTTTCGCCCTGGCCGATGCGCACATCCAAACCAAGACGCCGGAGGGTGGGGACGACGCGCTGGAAGAATTTATCGATCATCACCCTAACGACTCCGCCTTGCCCGCGATCTTCGCCCGGCTCGACGAGCTCTACCGGATGGAACGCAAACCCTCGACGAATGAACTCGAACGCTGGCTGCGCGACCCGGCCCAACCGCGGCAGGCGCTTGCGCAATGGTCTTTCGCCCGGAGTAAACTCCGCTCCGGCGACCGGGAGAAGGCCATCGAATTGCTGACGCAATTGCGGGACAGTCCGGTACGTTCGGCATCGTTAGGCGAAGCCGATCTCGAACTGGCGAAGCTGCACCTGGCGCGGAAGGAATGGGCGGCGGCGGGTGCCGCGGCCGAAGCGGCCGGAAGGCAGAACTCCGCCGCGGCTTTTCGTGCGCGAAGCCAGTGGCTGGTCGCGGAAGCCGCTTACCGCAGCGGCCAGTTCGAAAAGGCGGCGCCGATTTATGAGCGTCTGGCGGAGGTTGCTCCCGCCTCGGCAGGGCCCGCACTTTTTAATGCAGCGCTTTGCTGGCTCCGGCTCGAGCGCAAGACCGAGTATGCGGCCGATTATCGCAGGATCGCGAACGATCCGGCGCAGCAAACCGTCCACGGGGAACTCCTGCTCGAGGAAGGCGCGGTCCAGGCGGCGCAGGGCAAGGCAGAAGCCGCGCAGACTTTCCAGAAATTCATTCACGATTTTCCACAGAGTCCGCGCGTCGCAGAAGCCTGGGTGGCGTTGGCGGAGATTGCCTTTCACGCACCCAAGCCAGACCTAACGACTGTGCGGAAGGACTTGGAAATGGCTCGCCAGGGCAAGCCAACCGAGGCGGCGCGCGAGCGCGCGGATTACCTGCAAATCTGGCTGGAGGACGCCGCGCCGGCGAAAGACGAAAGCGCGGTGATTACGGCAGCGAGCCATTTTTTGGAGGTGCACAGGGATTCCCCTTTCACCGCGGAGGTGCGGATGAAAGTGGCGGAAGCTTATTATCGCCGCGGCGATTTCGCCAACGCCCAAACGCAATTCGAACTCCTCGCGCAGCAAAAACCGGAAGCGGCGCTGGCCGAAAAAGCGCTCTTTTTCGCGGCTCGATCCGCCCTCTCCAGCATGGCGGCGGGGGCGCTCGATCATGCGCTCGCCTTGCTCGATCAGGTGGTGAAACTGGACGGCGAATTAAAATGGGCCGCGCGCAATGAAGAGGCGGCGATTGAACGGCGGCTGAGCAAAAATCGGGAAGCGCTCGCTCTCTACGACGAAGTGTTGAAGAACGACGTGAAGCCAGCGGAACGCCGGGAAGCGCTCTGCGGGAAAGGCGACATTTTCTACGAGTTTGGAGCGACGGATCCGACGAACTACCAAAAGGCGATCGATCTCTACCAGCAGCTCGCAGGCGAACCGGGCGGTCCGGCGCACTGGCGCAACCAGGCGGAGTTCAAAAAAGGGAAGGCGCTCGAGAAGTTGAACGATAAGGCGGCGGCGCTCGCGAGCTACTATGGCGTGATCGAGCAAGGCGCGCGGCCGGATGTGCAGCACGAATTTTTCTGGTTCTACAAGGCCGGCTTCAACGCCGCGCACTTGCTCGAGGAATCGAGCGACTGGAAGTCTGCGGTCGCGGTCTACCGCAAACTGGCGGCGGTCGGTGGGACGCGGAGTGAGGAAGCCAAGGCACGGCTGACGCGGCTGCGGCTCGAGCATTTTCTCTGGGACGAATAGCCGAAATCGTCGGATTTAAGTCCGACGATTTACCTTGCGCCTGAGTGCTTCGCGGGCGCAAGGTGACGACATGAATACAAGAAGCGGATGGTTCCATCTGCGCGGCTTGTTTCTGCTTTCCGTGGGCGGCGCCCTCGGAACCATGCTGTGTGCCACAGCCTTCGCTGGTCCGACGATTGATCGGACTTCGATGAAGACTGGCCGTCCCCACATGGCGCAGGAAATGCCCGCGCAGAAGAAGGTTGTTTACTATGTGATGTCCTCGGCCTCGGCCATTCCGAAGCCGATCGCATATTTCACGGCCGTCCCGACCACCACGACGCCGATCCTGATCATCGGGCGCGGCACGTTTGTGAGTCGTTAGGCGAAGGCGAAAGGTTTTCGCTGCTGCGGCGTGCCGTTTTCGGACGGCACGCGGCCCCGTCTAGTTTTTATCGTCGAGCCAGGGCATCAAGCGGCGCAAGCGTTCCCCTACTTGTTCTATCCGCTGTTTCTCTCCTTGCTTGAGCAAACGCTGGTATCGCTTTCGCCCGGTCGCTGTTTCGCGCAGCCAACCCTTGGCGAATTGCCCGCTTTGCACCTGGCGGAGGGCCTCTTGCATCCGGCGCTTGACGCTCGCATCGATGATCTTGGGCCCGACGGAAACGTCCCCCCATTTGGCCGTCTCTGAGATGCGCGCGCGCATCCCGCTGAGGCCGGCCCGATGCATCAGGTCGACGATGAATTTCAACTCATGGAGACATTCGAAATAGGCCATTTCCGGTTGGTAGCCAGCCTCCACCAGAGTTTCGAAGCCGGCCTGGACCAGCGCGCTCATTCCGCCGCATAAGACGGCCTGCTCGGCGAAAAGATCGGCTTCGGTTTCCTCGCGGAAGGTGGTTTCGATGACGCCGGCCCGGGTGCCGCCGATCGCCTTGGCGTAGGCGAGAGCGAGCTGGCGAGCATGACCGCTGGCATCCTGTTCAATCGCGACGACGCAGGGGACGCCTTTACCAGCGACAAACTGGGTGCGAACCATCGGACCCAGCCCCTTGGGCGCGACCATGACGACGTCGACGTCGTTAGGCGGAACGATCGTGCGGTAGTGAATGGCGAAGCCGTGGGCGAAGAGGAGGGTCTGCCCCGGGCGAAGGTGAGGCGCGATCTCGAGCCGGTAAATTTCCGACATCTTGGTGTCGGGGAGAGCGAGGAAGATGATATCCGCCCGGCGGACTGCCGCGGCCGTGGTCGTTAGGCGAAGACCTTCCCGGCGCGCGCTGACGCGGGACCGGCTCTTCGGGAGCAGACCGACAATGACCCGGATTCCGCTGTCGCGCAGGTTGAGGGCGTGAGCCCGGCCTTGGGCCCCATAGCCGATGACCGCGCAAGTCTTGTCGAGAAGCGGGCCGAGATTGACCTCTTTGTCGGTGAATATTTTCGCAGACATAAGTCTCCGCTCGCGCGGCCGATGGTAGCGGTGCGCCTTTTGTTGTCAAATCCTCCTGACCGAGGAACGCGACAGCGGTCGCTTAATTTACGAGAGCGGCGTTCAGCCGACCAAGGCTTTCGAGGCGCGCGACTTCGGCACCGGCCATCTTTGCTTCGTCGGGCCGTCCCATTTTCTCGAGAATATTGGAGAGGAGAACGTATTGCCGGGGTTGATCGGGTTGCCGCGCCACGGCACGGCGCTGCGTTCGATAGGCGTCCTCGAGGCGATTCTGGCGCAGACTCATTGAGGCCACGAGGTTGAGAGCTTCGGCATCGTGCACGTCCAGCCAACTGGCGTGACGGAGCGCGGTTTCGGCGCGCGGGACATCGCCCTTCTGGGCATAGAGCCGACCCAAACCAACCGCCGCACCATAATGCCACCAATTTTTTCGCGCGAAATCTTCCACGACTCCCAGGGCTGCGTCTGGCCCCTTGCTTTCGCGGACCAGTTCCGCGTTGTAGCTGACCAATTCCCAAACGTCCGGATAATCTTTCCGCGCCTGGTCGAGAATGGCGAAGGCGGCTTGATCGTTTTTCTGGAAATGGCGCAGGCGTGCAAGATTACAGGCGGCAATCCAGGTGCGCGGAAATTCCTTGCGCCCTGTTTCGGCCGCTTTGCTGTCCGCGACAAAAAGGGCCTCGGCTTCCTTCAGCTTGCCCTGCCGGGAAAGGACATGGGCGAGATTGTTGCGGGCCATCGGATAGTTCGGGTCAATGGCCAAGACTCTGCGGCAAAGTGCTTCCGCTTTCCCATATTCACCGCGCCCCGAGTAGATGAGGGCAAGGTTGATGACGATCCGCACCCCAGATCCGCCCTCGGCCAGAGTGCGCTGATAAAAAATCTCCGGAGTAAGCCAATCGGCGCTGCGAAAGGCGCTCCGCGCGCTGAGTGCGACGACCGCGCAAGATGCTCCCACCATCAGGCCTTTGCGCCAGCGGACGGGGAGATCTAGCGCGCAGCCCGCGAGAAAGATGAGCAAACCAATGCTCGGAAGGTAGAGCCAATGTTCAGCCACCGTAGCGTTCAGACTGACGATGTTTGAGGTGGGGAGATAAGAGATCAGAAACCAGGTTGCGCCGAAGATCCGGAGGCCTTGGGCCGGGCCGCGCCGTTTGCAAGCTGCCAACAAGAGCGCGACCAGGGCGAGCCCGCCAATGGAGAGATACTCGGTCCCGGCCGAGCGTTCCCAACTCGCGGCATCGCGATAGCTTTCTCCCGATAGGACGGTGCGCTCCATGTGAAGGTGGGTGGGGAAGATCATGAGACGGCCGTAGTCGCCCAAGGCGCGGAGCATCAGGACGCCTCGCATCGGTTTACTCCATTCATGGGAAGGTCCCTGGCTTGAGCGAGATCCCGGAAGCTGACGCAATCCGGTGTAGAGCGCGAAAAAACAGATACAGGCCGCGAGCAGGAATGCCTTCGCCCGCCGGCTCATGGTTTTCTCAAATCCGAGATGGTAGAGAAGGAAAAGCAGCAACCAAAGGCCGGCGGTTTCGCGAGAACCGAGAGCAAGGAGGGCCGAAAGCACAGCGCATCCCCTGAAGGCCCCCCGCGCCCAACCCGCTCGTGCCGAGCGTGCCTTCAAAAAGAGAAGCCATCCGCCACAGGAAAAAAGAGCGGCCAGGCTGTCCGCCCGGCCAGAGATGTAATCGACAGCCGCGCTGTGGACTGGATGCACAGTCCAGAGAAGCGCGACGAAGAATGACGCGGCAGAAGTAAGTGATTCCTTAACTTCGGTGGCCGCGCCGCGCCCTTGCAGAAAGGTCCGGAAGAGTCGCTTCAGGAGGAAATAGAGGAGAAGCCCGCTCGCCGCGTGCAGCATGACATTGGTCAGGTGAAAACCGAATGTGTTCGTGTTCCAGAAAAAGTAATCGAACATGTAGGAGAGATTCTGCACCGGCCGGTAATGCGGTGAGAATGAATCGAGAAAAAGGTGATGCCGAAACACCTCCAGGATGAAGAGAGGGCTCTTGATGAACGGATTGTCGTGCGCGAGATAGCGATCATCCCAAATCAATTCACCCGATAACGCCGGCACATGGACCGCCACGGCGAGCAAAACCAGGAACATCGATCGGAGCAGATCGCTTTGCAGATGGCAGGCGAGTTTCTGCCGCAGCGAAGTCGCAGGTCCAATCGCCGGATCGAGCGCCATTTCTGTTTCCTCGAGACGATGTGTGATCACGCTACCGGGAGATTTGCAGGGCAAATTTTCCGCCGCGGACGGTCGGTTCAAAAGCGACGGGAGTTTGCGAGAACTAATCGGACACCTCATTCCCTGCCACCCCGCATTCGGGATGACAGGCGAATGAATCGTCAGATTCCTTACTTCGTCGAATAAGGAGCCCAGAAGGACGAATCCGCCACATCCGACAAGGTGTTGTAGGTGTTCAGCGGAATCAGCGGCAGACTATCCACGGTCTGTGCATTGTAGGAATTACTGAAAAGGTCCTTGCCCGTATTGTAGAGCGCAGTTCCTTTTTTCAGGTAGGCCGTCCAGGCGGCAATTGGGACAGTGGAATTCGTGGCCCGATTGTTTTCGATCGCATATTGGTCGACGGCGGCGTCGATCAAGCGCAGATCATTGATGACACGGCTTGCCTGCGAACGTTTACGAGCCCGGAGGAATCCCGGAACCGCAATGGCCGCCAGCAAGGCGATGATCGCGACAACGATCATGATTTCAACGAGGGTGAAGCCCCCGCGATTTTTGGTGAGTTTTTGTAACATGCTATTGCTTTCTATCTGGTTTATTTCTATTTGATTGCGTCCGCCGTTCCATCGCGGATTACCTCCCTTCTAAAGCAGCGTTGATGCCAACCCAGCGTAGAATCCGTGGTTAACTCCTCTTCCACGCTGTTCATGAAATTCCGACCGAACACACTGAGGTCGATCTCGCCGGCTTTGGGTGTGTTTTTGGGCGTCTTCGTGCTGCGTTTGTTCGTGCTGGAGCGTCTGACCGAGAGCCAGTTTCTCCTCCCAACCGGTGGTGACATGCATTTCTACAACGAATGGGCGCTGCGAATCCTGCGCGGCCGTTGGAGCGAGCAGACCGCTTTCTACGGTTTGCCGCTTTATGCCTACCTGCTGGCTGGTATTTACAAACTTTGCGGATATAACCCGTTTGTTCCGGGCTTTCTCCAGGCCGGACTCGAGGGAGGAACCGCCGTCCTCATTTATCAGCTCGGGATCCGGGTTTTCGCGAGCGAAGAGACAGGCCGGCGCGGTCAGATCATCGGCCTCTCCGCCGCATTCGGCTGGGCATTCTTCCAACCCGCTCAGGCCTACTCGGTCATTCTTATGCCGACAGTCTGGCTGGTGATCGTTTTCTGGTTCGTCGTTTGGGACATCGTCAGGCGCAGGGCAGCCCCGCCTCTTCCTGTCTGCTTGCTCCTTGGTGTGCTCATTGGTTTTACCGCCATGGGCATCGCAACGATTCTCTTCCTCTTTCCGCTCGTCGTCGCGGCATTCTTCCTGCGCTGGAAGGCGGTGCTTTCCAGCCAATGGGCGCGTCTCGCGCTTTTTGCCGTAGGGATTTTCCTCGGCGCGTCTCCGGCTGCGCTTCACAACTATTTCATTGCGCGTGACCCGGTTTTTCTGTCGGCCCACGGCGGGGTGAATTTCTGGATCGGGAATAATCCCCAGGCCAACGGCTATCCGCGATTCCCTCCTGGATTGCGCGCCGGGCAGAAGGCGATGCTCAAAGACTCGATCGATACCGCCGAAAGAGCAGCTGGCCATCCGCTCAAACGCTCCGAAGTCTCCGCCTATTGGTCGCAGAAAGCCCGCGCCTGGATTAAACAAAATCCTGGCGCCTGGCTCCAGCTGTTAGGGATCAAGATTGGAAATTTCTGGAACGCCTTCCAATACGACGATCTCAGCATCATCGATACGCTGCGTGCGGAAGGAGTCATTTTCCCCGGAATTCGGTTTGGCATTGTCGCCGCCTTGGCGCTGCCGGGCCTGTTCCTGACCTGGCGCAAATTTCCACTTTCGCGCTGGATGGCGGCGGCCGTGCTGCTGCACTTGTTTTCGCTCATGGGCGTTTTCGTGACCGAACGCTATCGACTGGCGGCAGTACCGGGGCTGCTTCTTTTCGCGGCCGCGGGGCTTTGGGAGTTCTGGCACGCGGGCGCAAATGCTCACTATCGTCGCGCCGTGTTCTACCTCGGCCTCCTGGCCCTCAGCACATGGTTTGTCTCTCTCCCACAACGGGCCCCCTCACTCTGGGC
Source organism: Spartobacteria bacterium (assembly GCA_040007175.1). Lineage (GTDB taxonomy): Bacteria > Verrucomicrobiota > Verrucomicrobiia > Chthoniobacterales > UBA10450 > Palsa-1392. The sequence continues at coordinate 5,166 of JBDTVP010000008.1, read as the reverse complement.
GCTGGAGAGCTACAATTCCGGTTTGCGAGCGTTGCAATCGAAGAACCTTGCCGCTGCGGAAGAGAAACTCGACCTCGCTTATGCCTACGTCCCGAAAAATGCGGAGCTAAACTTCGCCCTCGGGAACCTGAGGCTTGCGCAAGGCAACAAGGTGGCTGCGAAACAATTCTATCTCACAGTTCTTCAATTGGATCCGCGGCATCAAGGGAGCTACAACAATCTTGGAGTCCTGGCTTTCGATGAAAACCGCTGGAGTCTCGCGGCGGATTTTTTTGCCAAGGCACTCGAAGAAGACGAGCACAACGCGAAGACTCTCTACCTACTTGCAAAGGCGCATTTTCGCGCCGGTGACTTGGCCGCCGCGCGGGGCGAGATCGCGCAAGCCATTAAGCTCAGTCCAACTCAGCCCGAGTTTATCGCTTTGCGAGAAGAGATGGAAAGAAAGGTGAAGGCTCCTCCGCAGGAGTGAGCTAAGCTTCTAAGCTAGGCAGCGGCCGGCGGCCTACTGCCAGCCCTCCACAACGCCGGGTGCGAGTTCCTCAAACCGTTGCACCTTGATTCCGGAAGGTCGAAGCACCTCGATATTTGCTCCGCGCTTGGTGTGGGCACTTAGGAAGCGTCCCGCGTGGGCTTTCCAAATCTCGTTGTAGGGGGAACCGTGCCAAGCTCCCTTTGCATCCCGGTAAGGCGCGTAAGCAACCGGAATCTTCACGCTCGGATCAGGAACCGGGAGAGTATCGACAAGGAGAACGCGGTGGCCGGAGCGCAGCGCCTGCTCCATCCGGTCTAGGACAGGCTGATAGGCATCGGCATTCCTCGTCTGCTCCAGGATCAGGTCGTAACGATGGAAGCGGTGATCCGCGATTGGCGGGATGGTGATGATCTCCGCCTCGCCTTGATAGTATCGGCACAAAGTGATCGCGCACTCCCAGCGGGGAACGAGAATCACATCTCCTTTCTGGGAAGTCTTCTCAAACTGTGCAGCGATAAGGTCGACGTTTGTCTGTCTCGTGGGCATTTCGCTCCATGCCCCCGGCAGCGTGAAGCAGAGCAGCAGGAGCGCGACCAGCGGCCTTAACCAACGGAGGGCTTCTCCTGGAAAAATCCGCTTTCCATTTGTAGGCCATCCCGCGAACAGGATATCCAGGACGCAAGCAATGAAAGCAACTAGGGCGATATAGTACCAGGGTTGAGTGTAGTAGTTCAGGACCCTGAGAAAAACGGTATATGCGACCACCCCTACGACCAGCGTTACGCCGGCAAAGAGCACCGGCCCTGGGAGACCCCCTGAAGATCCCTGAGATTCCGCATTGGCTCTTGGATCTCGCCGATAGAGAGCGGAAATACCTGTTGCAACGGCCACGCCGAGACCGACAACAATCAGACCTATCCATAACCAGACGGCGTAAGGGTCTGGCGAGCCCATTACTTCGCCGGCGCGTTTCCACAACCAGCCAAGGGTGGCCGGATAACTCACCATAAAGGTCCACGCTCGCATGCGGATGATGATTGGCGCGTAGGGCAACAGTGAGACGGCCGCGAGAATCCCAATGCCGAAAATAATACCAATGGTCCGCCACGCTTTCGTCCGCAGCGCTACGGCTGCCGCGCCGGCGGCGACCGCCAATAAGAGGACCGCATTGTAATAGAGGCATTGCACGCTCAAGACCGCGAGCACCGCGGATACCGCGATCCGCCTGGCGGTAGGAGTTTCCGCCGATTCCACCAAACGCCAGAAACTTCGGAGTGTAAGAAGAATGAGGAGAATCCCCAACCCGTAGGCCCGATTGGAATCGCCGTAGCGCACGACCATTGGATTCAATCCGACGAGGGCAAACGAAAGGAGCGGCAAGCGGCTGCCAAAGGCGCGCGCATTGGACCACAGGGCTCCGAGGATTCCTAATCCCATCAGCAAACCGAGCGCGCGCAGAGCCTGGTCGTTACCAGACCCGAAAACCCCTGTCCAAGCGCGAAGGACCGCAAAGTAGAGGATCGGGAACGAGTCGTAATCCAGGAAGTGCCAGACTTCTGCAAGGCTGGGAAGCGTTGCGATGTTTACACTGTTGGTCTCATCCCGCCAAAGTGCGCCGACATGGGTTACAAATCGGATGTGTAAAGCGATTGCTGCAAGGGCCAGCAGAGACGCAGCCATCCACTCCAGCAGTCGTCCGATATTGGTCAGGCGAGAAGGTGGGATTGCGGAATCGGACCCTGCTTCCTTGCCCCGGCTCCTTGGCGCCGCAGAGGGTTCAGTTCCAATGAGCAAGGCCGAGCCGTTCACTGCTTGGAGCCAACGACCACCGCCTGGACAAACAAGTCTCGCATCCCGAAATAATACTCGACCAGATTAAACCCGGCACATTCGACGACTTCGCGCGCCTGCTCGCGAGATTCGAGGAGAGAAATCTCGGCTGGGTGGAAGCGCACCCGCTCCCCACCGCGACGGCGAAAGAGGTCGAGCGCCCAATGCATCAGTTTGATCACAAAGACACTGGTAGCCCGACGGTGCGGCCAGAAGATCACTACCTTGCCGCCCGGCTTTACCGTGCGACCCATCTCGTGCAAGATTTGCACGATCTCGTCGCGCGTGAAGTGCTCCAGCACGCCAAGGTTATAAGCGCCGTCGAAAGTTTCGTTCGGCATGTCGTCGAGATGCAGGATGTTGCCGTGCCGGATTGCTTCCGCGTTTGGGTTGTTCCGCCGATAGGATTCGAGGGCCGGCAGAGAGATGTCCACTGCGGTAATTTTCATTTCCCGGGTAAGAAGCGTGTCTACCTGTCCCGAGCCACAACCGGCGTGGAGTAGACGATCGCCGGGGACGAAATGCTTGGAGATGAAATGATTGAGATTCCGTCGGATCGCGAGCCGCCGATAGATACTGGCGATAGTAGAATAGATTCGCCGACTCTTGTCCTGACCTCGTGTCCAGTAACTGTCCCAACCTTGAGGGTCCAGGAGAGGCGCCTCTGCTCCCAGGATTGGTTGCAGTGGGGAGGAAAGTAGGAAGCTATCGGGTTGCCGAACGCTGGCCAGGTAGAGTTTCAACAATCGGCAGGCGCTCCGCCAGGTCTCGCGTAGTGACATCTTCGAACTCCCATAGGTCCGAGCGGGCAACGCGATTGGCATCTCCTCGATTGCGAAACCGTTACGGTGTAAAACAAAAAGACTTTCGAAGAAGAAGGAGTAACCACACGAGCGGACCCGATCGAATAACTCTTCGGGAAGCAGGTCGAGTCGATAAACGCGCAAGGCCCCCGTTGCATCCTGGGGTAGGCGGAGCAGATTAGTCGTGAGGAGGTGGCCAAAATGGGTGAGGGAGCGGCGCATCAGATTCCAGCCGGGCAGACTATCTCGCTCAATGTAACGCGAGCCAATTGCCACGGCGCGACCGCTCGTTCGGGCGAGCGTTATTAATCGATCCACGTCCACCGGCTGGTGAGTAAAATCGCAGTCCATCGTGACCAATGTCTCGTAGCCATGCCTGTAAGCGTATCGGATCCCGTCCCGGTGCGCGCTGCCAATTCCGAGTTTGCCCTCGCGATGCATGGCGTGGACGTGCGAATACTCCTGCGCCAAGCGGTCGATGATTTCCCCCGTGCCGTCGGGCGATCCATCGTCGCAAAAAAGAATATCGGCGCCAAGATTCAGGGCGTTCAGTTCACGGCAGAGTCGATCCGCATTCTCGGCCTCGTTGTAAGTGGGAATGAAAATGAGCAGTTTGGAAGATTTCAATGTGATCTGTGCCTCGCTTACGAGTTTTGCTACCATTTCGGAAAAAGTGACTGTCGGCGCCCAGCCAGTCGCGGCGCGTAGTTTGGAGTTGTCGCCGCGCAACGCTGTAGAAACCCTCTTCAGCAATCGCTGGTCCGTTTCGACATGTTTTCTCCAATCGAGCCCGACGGCTTCAAAAGCGGCCTGGGCAAACTCCTGGACGGTGTGCAGCTCGCCGGTCGACACGACATAGTCACCCGCCTCGGGCAGTTGCAGGATGCGTATCATTGCGTCCACATAGTCCGGCGCATAGCCCCAATCGACGCGCGCACCGAGGTCGCCCAGAATCAGCTTGAAGGTCGGATCCTGACGAGCCCGCAACGCGCCCTGCACGACCTTCTGCGACAGAAAGGAGTGCCGACGCAGGGAAGATTCGTGATTAAATAAGATTCCGGTCGCGGCGAATATGCCATCCGCGCGGGCGCGCCGACAACATTCGAGGCCCGCAGCCTTGGAGATAGCATAGGGAGAGGCGGGTGAGAGAGGAGTCCGCTCGTCCTGTAATTCCGTCGCTGCTCCACCGAAGACGTGCGATGAAGCGGCGTAGAAAAGACATGTGGCAGGCGACGCGGATTTGATTGTTTCGAGGAAGTGGTGCAAGCCGTCGACGTGTATCTCAAAACTACGTTGCAGAAGTTCATCCGAGGAAAGGGCCACACTTTCTTCCGTAGAATGGTGAAAGGCGGCCAGATAGTAGATTTCATCTGGGCGGAGGGTAGTGAGTGCTTGCTCGACGGCGAGCTGACTTAGGAGGTCGATCTGCCTGTGTTCGCAGGCCAGCGGCGACGTCGGTGGAGTGCGCGTGCACCCGTGAACATGGTAACCGCGTTCAAGGAGCTCTTGCGTCAGCAGACGACCATCCTGTCCGCTCGCGCCGACTATGAGCGCGCTTGGCATAACGACTTACCCCGCGACGATCTCGACCGCTGGAAGCGGGAAGATCAACTTCCCTCCACCACCCAAAAAGGCTTTCTCTCGTCCGACGATGTTGGCCCGAAAATGCCAGGGTAGGACCAAGAGATAGTCGGGCTTCATCGCATGGGCCTCGGCTTCGGAAATGATCGGAATGGCCGTGCCGGGCGTGAAACAGCCAAATTTGTCCCTGTTCACTTCTGCGATGGCGGGCAGGAGATCGCGTGAGATACCGCAGTGCTGGAGAAGGACGTTCCCCTTGGTGGAAGCTCCGTAGCCTAGCACCGTCCGCTTCTGCGCTTTCAGGCGACGCAGCAAACGGAGGAGTTCGTTTTTGTGTGTCTCGACCGCATTTTCGAAAGCCCGCTGTTGAAAGACATTGCTCAGTCCCATCTTTTTCTCGTCGAGCAGCAGCCGTTTGATTTCGGCGGAGGCCTCAGGATAGGAAGAAGATTGCTGAGCGACTGTAACGGCAAAGCTACC
>JBDTVP010000007.1:0-69280 GCA_040007175.1 Spartobacteria bacterium | reverse complement strand
GTTCGTTGCGGCGGGACGCCGCAACCAGCACGCGAGACGCGCGCGCTACCCAGAGAGGCGGAGACGCATCTTGCAAGATTGGGAAGGAAGGGCGTTTTGGAAACGCCTCGGCGGTTAAAAACCGCTGCTCCTTGGTTGGGGAAGCAGCAATTCTTCCCTCTGTTTCTGCTTTCCTGCTTTCCTAATTCATTTGTCCGGCTTCTGGCTTCCAGCTTCTAGCTTCCGGCTTTCCTTACCCCCCAGCGGGGTCCAACTCCTCAACTCCTCAACCTCCCCAACCCCTCAACGGCCAGCCGTGGTGTAGGATGATGCCTTCTTCGTCGTATGCCGATCGTTTCATCTACTTTCAAACCGCCGGCGCTGCTTCGTAACGGTCATCTCCAGACGATCGCGGGCGCGTTCCTGCGCCGGGGAATGAAGAGTCGGTTTAAACCGGAACGCCTGGAGCTGGCGGATGGGGATTTCCTCGATCTGCGCTGGCTGCGCGGGCAAGGCGAGCGCCTGGCGATTCTGTCGCACGGGCTGGAGGGATCGGCGGATGAGGGTTACATCCGCGGGATGGGCGCGGCTTTGGCCGGCCACGGCTGGGATGTGATGGCCTGGCATTTCCGGGGCTGTGGGGAGGAACCTAATCGACTCGTTAGGCTGTATCACAGCGGGGCGACGGAGGATCTTAGGGCGGTGGTCGAGTACGCGGCCCAGAGTTATGGGCGGATCGCTCTGATCGGGTTCAGTCTCGGCGGGAATCTTACTCTGAAGTATATGGGTGAAGCGCCGCCGCATCGCGCGGTGCGGGCGGCGGTCGGCATCTCGGCCCCGGTCGATCTGGCAGCGAGTGCGCGAATGCTGGACGTGCGCTGGGGTAACCGGCTTTATCTGCGGCGTTTCCTCAATAGCCTGGTCGCAAAGGTGGAAGCGAAGGCTCTCCGCTTCCCGGGGGAGATCGACGCGGGCGGCAGCCGCGAGATGCGCACTTTCCAGGAGTTTGACGATCGTTATACCTCGCGCCTGCATGGGTTTCGTGATGCGGCCGATTATTGGAAACAGTCGAGTGCCCGACAGTTTCTGCCTCAAATCACGCGGCCGACTTTACTGCTTAATGCGCGCAACGACCCGTTCCTTGCGCCGGAGTGTTTTCCTTATGCGGAAGCGGAACAAAACCCTTGCCTCACTCTGGAGGTGCCGGAGTCAGGCGGGCACCTCGGGTTCCTCGAATATGCCGGCGGGCTTCGGCCATGGTTTGAAAGGCGCGTGCTCGAGTTTCTCGCGCAGGCGGATGGGGTTGCCTGAGTGATGGACGACCGGGCTGTCGCTCCAGTGCCTGCCTCCTTGCAAGTGCCGCGGGAGTCGGGAAGCTTCGCGGGTGAAGAAAAAGGCGGCGGCAAAGACGAAACAGCGCGACGTGGTTTCTCCTTTCCGGAACAAACTCTGGGAACTCTTCGAAACGGAAGCTCGCGGGATGGACGGCGGCGATGTGGTCGTGGCGCTGAAGCAGGCCGGGGAAAAAATCTGGGCGATCGGAATCGATAACACTTACAGCAACATGAGCGATGCCGCCCAGGATGACGAAATGCTCGGGAACGCTTTCAATATCAGCTGGCTCACGGTGGTTTGCATCAAGCTGCGGGAGTTCAAGCAGGGTAAGAAGCCGAAGGTGCGAATCCGGGCCTGAGTTTTTCCCAGGCGGGCCTTGCGGGCATGCCACTTCGAGAGGGTGAACGCCATGCCGGGCGGGTCCGGTGGACGCGCTTCTGCCGGGCAACTTTCTCCGGCTGAACAAATTGGATTGACGCCGGGCCGCGAAAATGATGGAAATCGCGGCATGAAAACCAAACGCAGTCTGTTAGTAGCTGTGGCACTGTTAGTAACAGCGGCCACTGTAACCTTCGCTGCCAGCGCCCACCTCGGGACCTGGAAGTTGAACGAAGCCAAATCCAAGATGATGGATGGCGCGACCAAGAATCACACTGTCACTTATACCGAGGCCAAGGGTGACATGATGAAGCTCTCCGTCGAGGGCACGGATAAGGATGGTAAGGCCGTAAAGTGGACCTGGACCGGGAAGTTTGACGGTCAGCCCTACAAAGTGAAGGGAAGTGCTCCGGCCGACGAGATCGCTTACACGGCGAAGGACGATCACACCAACGAGATGAGTGTGATGAAGGACGGCAAAGTCGTCATGACCGGGACGATCAAGGTCGCGAAAGATGGCAAATCGCGCGTGGTGAAGACGACCATGACCGATGGCGAAGGCAAGAAGCACACGGATAAGGCTTATTACGACAAGCAGTAAGCCCAAGCGCTAAGTAAAAGAATCGACCGGCTGCCCGCCCTACAATGGACGGGCAGCCGCTTTTTAAATCGGTCGCGCCGCGCGTGTCGCCGCGTCTTAGAGGAAACACGAGTTGGTGAATCGGCGCGCGCGAGTTTTCTTCTGACCATGCGCCCGGGCGAAGTCCGTTTCGCGAGGCGCCGAACTGAGCACGCGAAGGCGCGCGCTCCCCAGAGCACGGCGCACGCTTCAAGTGAGACGGGCCACCGGCTGCGGGTCATCAACTTTGTCCGAGGACCCGGAGCCGGGCGCGCCGATACGCCTGTTTTACCGATCGCTAATTTTGCTTGCAAAGCGCGCGCGCTAACGGACGATCCGAGACCTATGAAAATGACGACGTTGTGCGGAATGATTGCGGCTGGGGTGATGGCTTTTGCCAGTGTCGGGGTAGCGGGCTCACCGAAAACCTATCAGGTGACCGGCCCGGTCCTCGAGATGAATGACAACATGATTGTGGTGCAAAAAGGCAAAGAACGCTGGGAAGTAGCGCGCGATGCCAAGAGCAAGACGAAAGGCGACGTCAAAGTCGGCTCGAAAGTGACGATCGAGTACACTATGACCGCGACCGAGATCGAAGCGAAACCGGCCAAGTAAAGTTGGACGGGGCCTTGGGAATCGCCGCGCAAAGGCGGCTCCCACGTTCCTTCTCGCGGAAAACTTTACCTAACGAGCCTGACGCTGTTCCGCGACGACGGGTCCGCGGGTGAATTCCTACGCCGGTTAACGTGAGATGATGCATGGCGTGACGGATGCGCAATCTGCCGGGACGCGGCCACTTCTTCCTGGCTTCGAGATTGTTTCTGCAAATGATTGCCGGTCGAGGAAAGATCGGCTAGACAGGCGGTCCTATGAATCATCTGCGCAAGGTCGGGCTCGCTTCTTTTCTCTTTCTTGGCCTCGGCCTGCTGGCCGGAGCGGTTCCGCCAGCTGCGGTCGGATGGAGCGCGCAGACGGCGGGGATCGTTTCCGTGGCTTGTTACGTGATCGGCCTGGTGCTGGCTTTGATCGCTTTCATGCAATCGCGCCGGAACGAGCCCCGCAACGGAACGACTCTTTTTCTCGGGCGCGGCCCGCTGGGCTTGGTCGCGCTCATCGTCCTCTACTTTTTCCTGCGCGCTTACGCCGGTCTTTAGCGGGAGGCCTCGCTTTCGGCACTCTGCTTTGCCCTACCGAAGGGCGGTGCGGACAACGGCAGGCTGAGGCGCCGGTGTCGGTTGACCAACTTTCCGGGGCGCGACTGAACCGCTGCGGAAGAAGGTGATCGCCACGAAGGCGAGAAGGAGGCCGGCGGTCGCCAGCAACGGCGCCTTGACGCGGAAACGAGCTGTCTCTCCGAACCGAAGGGGCGGAGCTTCCGCTTCGTATTTCAGGAGGGGAAAGATCTCGTCGATGGTGCGCCAGGTTGCTTCCTGTCGAGGTTTACAGGGTTGGCGCGGGCCGAAAATTCCGCTCCGATAGAGCTGTTTTATTTCCCGGGCATTGAGCGGACCTTGAAAGCCTGATGCTTTCACGTCGTAGAGATCCATGCCCTCTGGAAAAGCAGAAAGGGTGCCCTTCTGCCGCGACCGCCCACCATGGCGAAAAGCGTTTCGCGACCAGGCGAGGCGTTTGAGTTTTTGCGGACAGGGCGCGGACTCGTGTCCGACGATTCCGGACTTCTCTCCGACATTCTCGGGTGAATCGACGCCGCGCGAACCTAATCATTTGCAAGAGGAAGGGGCAGTGGTCTACAATCGCCTCTCCGACGGGAAACAATTTGTGAAACGAACATTCCGCATCCTCGCTCCGCTGGTATTGTTGGCCGCTTTTGATTTCGGACTCACCAGTTGCGGGCCGGATAGCACGGGAGCAACCGGCAGCACGGCCAGCGGCCCGGCCGCCCCGATGAACGAAGTGGATGTGTTGCTGAACGATTACGATAAGTCGTCGACGGAGTACATCCGGATGTCGAGGAAGCTGAAGGGCGGCGATCTCAGCGTGACCGTCCTCTACCTGGAGGCGAAGAAGGATGTCCAATCATGGCCCGCCAAACTCCAGGCAGCCGCGGGCACGATGAGCCCCGGGCAGGCGCAGCGCGCGGCAGAGATCACCGCCAAGACGGCTCCGCATTTGTAGAGCCGGCGGCAAGGTTCGACGCGGGGACGACACCGGCCACGGCGGGCAGGCTTAGGTCGTCCCTCCAGCGGCTCGTGATCGGTCTCCCCCGCGGCTAGGCGAGCGCTTTCCCGCAACGGCGGCAAAAGCGCGCAGCGCTATCCGATTCCAACGTCCCGCAACTCGCGCAGGCCCTCGACTCGCGCGCCTTGGCGGCCTGCCGCAACTCAAGAGAAAAGATGCCGGTCGGCACGGCGATGATGCCGTAGCCCATGATCATGATGAGGCTGGCAATAAATCGGCCAAGCGTGGTCTGCGGAGTGATGTCGCCGTAGCCGACGGTCGTTAGGGTAACGATCGCCCAATAAACACTGTGCGGAATGCTGTTAAAGCCGTTCGCTTCGCCCTCGACGAGATACATGAGCGTGCCCATCACGGTGACGAGGGCGAGCACGGCGAAGACGAAGACCAGCACTTTGCGCTCACTGGCGCGGAGCGCGTCCACGAGGGTTTCGGTTTCATCGAGAAAATGGGCGAGCTTGAGCACGCGAAAGACCCGGAGCAACCGGACGACGCGGATGACCATAACGTAGTTCGCGGCGGTGAAGAGGTTGATGTAACTGGGCAGGATCGCGAGCAGATCGACCACGCCGTAGAAGCTCCAGGCATACTCACGCCGCCGGCGCACGCAGAGCAAGCGGGCGATATATTCGACCGTGAAGAGGCCGGTGAAGAGCCATTCGAGATCGCGGAGCAAAGTCGCGTGCTCGATCCGGATTGATTTCACGCTCTCGAGCACGACGACGAGGACGCTGAGGCAGATGGCGGCGAGGAGGACGAGGTCGAACGCTTTCCCGGCCGGCGTGTCGCTCTCAAAGATGATGATGAAGAGCCGGCGTTTCCAGGCCGGCGCGTCGTCGCCGGGGCGGTTCTCCGGGTAATGCTGGCGGATCTTCATTCAGGCCAAGCATGCTGCCCGGGTCGACTTGAAGCAATGTTTACACGCGGCCGGGGAGAGCGTCGGGATGCGGGATTCGGGATGCGGGATGCGAAGACTGGGAACCGTCTCCTCAGCGAAGGAGACGGGGACGACACGGCGGTTGTCTAATCGAGCACACGCCGCTGCGGCCGGCACGATGTGCCCTACTGCGCCGCGGTGAGTTGCGCGCGCGAGGCTGTGCCTAACGACGCCCGGGCCCGGGCCGGGTCGACGCGGACGAAGGCATTTACCTTGGTCGCCTCTTCCGGCGTGAGTTTGAGACGCGCGTAGGGGGTGCCTTCGAGTTGTTTCTTCTGGTCGCTCGCCGGCGCGGCGCGATAATTCCGGCCCAGCGGCGAACCAATCGAGACCCCGGCAAGGGCTGGTCCGGAAGCGGACGTGCCGGCGGGAAGATGAACGAGATCCGCAACGCGGGCGCGCTTCGCCGCCGTGGCCAACTGAACAAGAGAAAGACGGGCGGGATCGTAGTCCACCAAGGTCACCTCGCGGCCGCCGATGAAGCCGGCCTCGGTGCGGAGAACGCCTTCGATCTGGCCGAGTTCCATTTCACCGGTCCAGAAACAATATTGTGCGAACGCCACCCGGGCGGGCGCTTTTGATGCGGCGGCGGGGTCGGCGGCGTGGAGAGAGAGCAACGGCAGAACGGTCAGCAGGGCGAGGAGATGGAGTGTCTTCATAATGGTGGACGGCACGGCGGCAACTTACCGAGGCCCCGCGTTATGAGGATGCTTTGCGCACATTTATTCCGCTGCTTCCGGCGGGGCAGCGCCGGGTATTCCTTTTGCGTGCCTAATGTCCTGTCGCCTACTTCAACCGCAGGTCTTCCCAGTGGATGATCGATGCATTCCAAGCCGTGCCGCAGAAAGCCAGCTCATCGTAGCGGTAATCGAAGGCAACATTTCCCTGCCCATCCAGACCCACGAGGCCGGTGAAGATGTACGGTCCACCCAGGGTGTAATCGATCAGGTAGTTATCCCGCGCGTCTTCGTAGACACTGCTGCAAAACGGACTGTAGATACTCGGATTGGCCAGGTAGTGCCAGACTTCGGTGGCCTGTTTCGCGATGGTGTCGATCTGATATTTGCGCGGGGCGCTGTAGGTGCGGTTTTCTCCCGGGGGCACCTGGTAGTTACTCGCGGCGCCGTCGTCGAAGAGAAGCAACTGGTCGCCCGGCATCGAGACTGCATGTTGGCCGATCGGCGGCAGGGTGTCGGGCCCGAGCGAAAGCTCGAAGGCGCGCAAGGAGGCGAATTGATGCCAGTTCTTGGTCGGGTCACCCAGAATCCATTTGATCGCGCCACTGTCGTAATCGATCGCGATCACAAAGTTCTCGCGGCTCGAGACGATGAGGGAGTTATCGGAGGAACGGTAGGCCGTGGCGTTGTTATGGAACCAGTCAGTCGGCGTCGGCTTGACGAAACTGCTCGGGTCGTCTCCCCCCGCGACCATGGCCGCACTGATGATGTCCGCCAGGTTCCAGGTTCTGAGAACACTGCCGTCCTTATCGACTTCGATATTAACCGACTCGATCTGACTCACCGTGTCGACGTCCATGATGAGTCCTTCGCGACCCGGATCAAAGTTATGATGGAATCCGGTCACGCCAATGCTGCTGTAATTGGCCAGGGTCGTGGTCACGCCGTCGAACTCGGTCCGGACTAACGACGTGCCCGAGCCAAGGTAGAAGGCGTTATCAAAAACGGCGACATTCTGCGTGCTAACATTGGCGGTGCCGATCCAGCGAACCTCCCCGTCGGTATCGACGATGAGCGGGGTGATCGGAGTCGCATAACCTTTGAGCAGCATGAAATCGTAACTCAGGGTAGTCCCAGGAAGTCGCGGGACGACGACGTTCGGGTTGGAATAAGTGCCGCCGTCGTAAGCGGGTGTCGTGATGGAAACCACCCGCTGCCGTGAAGTCCCATCCTTGAAGCTAACCGTGATGGTCACGCTATTATTGCGCCCGGCATACAGACCAAAAACAGGGAGCGTAATCCGGCCGGTGCCAGCGTCGATATAACCCCGACCCTTGAGATAGCGGCGGGTATAACTCACGTGGATCGGACGGGTTGCCGAACCGGCTTTCGGCTGAATCTCAAATTCAGCGGATTTGAAGGTGGCCGGGTCACTGACCCGGATCTGGGTAAAGCTAATGAATGGTGTGGCGCCCGCGGCGTAGGTGACCGGACCGATGAATTGGCCGGCGCGGGTTTCAGGCGCGCCGACAAGGACCAGAGCGGCCGCGAGAGAGATGAGCAATGCTTTCATTCCCGGTTTTACCGGGAAAGGCGCACGTTAGTCAAGGATTCTGTTTCCTCTCGTGCAAGCGCTCGTCCTGATCTTCGTCCAGGTTTCGCGCGAAACTCTCCGGCCCGAGATTAAAAAAGATTTGCGGCTTTTCGTTAACGAAAAGCTCGTCCACGCTCCTCCGGCATGGGTAAGAACCGTTTCGAAGCGTTTAGCGATGGCGTTCTCGCGATCGTGATCACGATTATGGTGCTGGAACTAAAAGTGCCGCACGCCGCCAGCTTCGATGCGCTGGCTCTACTGTGGCCGGTTTTTCTCAGCTATGTACTGAGCTTCATCTATCTGGGCATCTATTGGAATAACCATCACCATATGCTACATGCCGTGAGCCGCATCACCGGCCGCAATCTCTGGGCGAATCTGCATCTTCTTTTCTGGCTCTCGCTCATTCCTTTCGTGACCGGCTGGATGGGTGAGAACCATTTCGCGCCGCTCCCGGTAGCGCTTTACGGCGTCATCCTGCTTTGCGCCGCCTGCGCCTACTGGCTCCTGCAGCGTTCCTTGATCAAGTCGGAGGGGCCGGATGGCCTGCTGGCGCGCGCGGTCGGGGGCGACTGGAAAGGGAAGGTCTCGCCACTGCTCTACGCGGCGGCAATCGGTCTCGCTTTCGTTCAGCCATTGATTTCCTGCTCGCTTTACCTCGCGGTCGCCGTGCTTTGGCTTGTTCCCGATCCGCGGATTGAGCGGATCATTTCCTCTCGCTGAGAGTTATTTGCCGTTGGGCGAGAATATTATCCGAGCAGGCACGGAATTTTCTGCTTTTTTAAATCGTGCGGGTGCTCATTGCAGATGACGAAAAAGCCTTTTCCAGCGTGCTGGCCGATCTTGTGCGCTCCTGTGGACACGAAGTGGCCGGCGTGGTGCACACCGGGCTCGATGCGATTCGCGCTTATCGCCAGCACAAACCGGATGTCGTCCTGATGGATTTCGCGATGGCGCGGCTCAACGGACTGACGGCTTGCCGCAATATCCTGAGCGACGACCCGGATGGCTGCATCCTGTTCCTCTCCGGGCTGAGCGATCGAACGGAACTGGATCCCGCTTCTTCCGGAGCGCTCGCGACCATGCAAAAGCCGATCACTCGGGCGCGGCTGGAACAGGCGTTGAATGAAGCTTCAGCGCACCGGCCGGGAGGCGCGCCGGCCAAGGACCGCGCGGTGCCGGCAGATCCCGGAAGTTAATGTTCCCGAGAACGCGCGCTACTTCGAGTAGCCCGTCTCGCGCCTTGTCGTGGTCGTGACCTGCGTCGACCCGGGTTTCAGCCGATCCTTGGAACTGTGCACTTCGTAGCGGATGACGCGCCCGTTCGCGCTGAGGAACACGGTGAGTTGTTGCGCCTCCACGTTCAGGCCGCCGAGAAATTGCCCAACGAGCGGCAGGTAACCGCTGACCGGCATCGGGACGGAACGGAACCAGTCAAGCGAGATGCGTTGCTTGAGATCGACAAAGCGGGTCGTCGGGACGCCGAAAAGCTGGAGCAAATCGTTCTCCGTCGTCTGCCCGAGGTGGATTTGGTCGACCCTGGCCTGGGTGATGGAACGCGGATACCAGGCCCAGCTCGTGAGGCAGGAAGAAAGCAGGATGGCGGCGACGAGGAATTTGGTTTTCATTTTTGCCTCTGCATTCTGCACCAATCCGCCGCGGGGTGCAGCAAAATCGTGCCGGCATGCCAATTTAGCCCTGGCCCACTGACTGGGCCCACCATCCCGATGCCTGACGATTTGCCTGCCGATCCCGCTTCTCCGTCCGCGCCCGCTCACCAGCGGCGGCCTCGTTACTGGGGAAAAAACCCGCGTCGCTTCGAGGAGAAATACAAGGAACACGATCCGGCGCGTTATGCGGAGACGGTCGCAAAAGTGATAGCCGGTGGAAAGACGCCGGCCGGTTCGCATCGCCCGATCATGGTGAGCGAAGTCCTAAGCGCGCTCGCTCCGCAACCGGGCGAGCTGGCGGTTGATTGCACCCTTGGCCATGGCGGACACGCGGAAGCGCTCCTCGCGCATCTGCAACCGGGCGGGCGCCTCCTCGGGCTCGACATCGACCCGGTCGAACTCCCGAGGACGGAAGCGCGCCTCCGGTCGTTAGGCTGGCAGGCGTCGGCTTTCGAGGCGGTCCGGAGCAACTTCGCCGGCCTTCCGCAAGTGCTGGCCCGAGCCGGTCTCGACGGCGCGAATCTCATCCTGGCCGACCTCGGCGTTTCTTCCATGCAACTGGACGACCCGGCGCGCGGCTTTTCCGCCAAACACGACGGGCCGCTCGACCTGCGGATGAACCCGGAACGCGGCCAGCCCGCTTCGCGCTTTCTGCAAAAACTCCCGGTTAGCCAACTCGTTAGGCTATTCATCGAGAATGCCGATGAGCCGCAGGCCGCCGTTCTCGCCCCTGCCCTCGCCGGGAAATTATTTCCGACCACCGCTTCGTTAGGCCGAGCCATCCGGGAGGCCCTCCCGCGCCTCGACCAGCCCGCGCTCGACCTCACCATCCGGCGCGTCTTCCAGGCCTTGCGCATCGCGGTCAACGGCGAGTTCGACGCGCTCGACACTTTCCTGCGCAACCTGCCGGCCTGTCTCCGGCCGGGTGGGCGCGTCGCCATCCTCACGTTCCATTCAGGCGAAGATCGGCGGGTCAAGAAAGCCTTCGCGGCCGGGATGCGCGACGGGGTTTACTCCGAGGTTACGGAGAACGTCATCCGGCCGACGACGGAGGAGCGCCATGCCAACCCGCGCTCGACCTCGGCCAAGTTGCGCTGGGCCCGGCGCGCCGACGGCGACTCGTTAGGCACGGAAGCGCCGCTGTCACCGTAGCTCCGATTTGCAATCGGAGATCCAGGAACCGCCGCGCTCTAGCGCTGCACCGCCTTGCGATATTCCTCGAGCGCCTGCGGCATCCAGGCCTGCAACTGCTGGATGCGACGACCGTGTGAAGGATGGCTGGAGAGGAACTCCGGCGGTTGCCCGCCGCCGCTCTGCTCCATTCTTTCCCAAAAGCGAATGCTCTCCTGCGGATCGTAGCCGGCCCGCGCCATGTAGATGAGCCCGATGTGGTCCGCCTCCGATTCATGCTCGCGTCCGAACGGCATCAGGACGCCGAACTGCGCCCCGGCCCCGAGCGCGCCCATAACCGCGCGCTGCTTATTGTAATCCATGTCGCTGAGGGAAACTGCGACCCCGGTCATGGCGGTCTGTGCGAGATTTTGTTGCAGAACACGCTGTGCGCCGTGCCGCGAAGTGGCGTGCGCCATCTCGTGCCCGAGGACGGTGGCAAGGGCCGCGTCGTTTTCCGCGACGGGTAGAATGCCGGTGTAAACCACGATCTTCCCGCCCGGAAGACAGAAGGCATTCGCCTGGTCGTCGCGGATAAGCGACTCCCGCCAATCGAATCCGCTGCCCGCCTGGCCGGTGGCCGCGGCGAGCCGGGTCGCGACCCGCCTAACCATTTCGAATTGCGGCCCGGAATCAATCGACTGTGCCTGCGCCAGAACCTGCTTGTAACTCTGCAACCCCAGCGCGGACTCCTGCTCAGTCGAAAGGCCGACATGACTCTTGCGCCCGGTCTCCGGGTTCACGAATTTCTCCGAGCTAAAATATTGGTAGGCGAAAAAAATTCCCGCGACGAGGATTGGAAGCCACTTGATATGAGTCCGGTTCATAGTGACTGAATCGTAAGTGGGCGGCGTTTTCGCTCAACTTTCAAATGAGCGCGTCTTTGCCAGCTCGGCCGCTAAGAAGAAACAGGATGCGGCGCTGACGCAATCGCCGACTCGAGCGCGCGGATATCGACCGGCTTGGTCAGGTGCGCGAAAAATCCGCTCTGACGGCTGCGCGCGATATCGGCGTCCATCCCGTAGCCGCTCAATGCAATCCCGGGAAGTCCGTAGGTTTCGTGCAGCTCGGTCATTAATTTATGACCGTCTCCATCGGGCAGCCCGAGGTCGGAAATGATCAGGTCGCAAGCGCGATCCGCCGCGCGCTCCCGCGCGGCCGCGGTTGTCCCCACGCCGGTCACGGTATGGCCGCGCCGTTGGAGTAATTGCGTCATCGTCGAACGCGTTTGTTCGTGATCTTCCACCAGCAAAATATGTCGCGGCACGAGAGCGACAGCGGTGGGAGAAGAGGCGGCGGAGAGGCCATCGTCGGCGGCTGCGGCCAGGGCCAGCGGAAGCTCAATCCGGAAAGTGGCGCCGCTCCCGCGGCCTTTGCTTTCCACGTCGATCCGTCCGTGCTGCAATGCGACGAGACTTTGCGTGATGGCGAGGCCGAGGCCGATCCCGCCGAAACGATGGCCGGGATGATGTTCTTCCTGAATGAAAGCATCGAAGACGCGGTCGACCATTTCCGGTTCGATCCCGATCCCGGTGTCGATGATTTCGACGAGCAATTTTTCGTCCGGAAGGTTGCAGGTGCGGACCGTGACGTCGCCGCCCGGCGGAGTGAATTTCACGGCGTTCTTGAGCACGTTCCAAAAAATTTGCTGCAAGCGTACCGCGTCGGCCTGGATGACAAAGCGCGTCGCGGCGAACTCGAGCGACATCTTTATTTCCCGGGCGTCGATTTCGGAGCGGAGGATGCCGTGCGCGTGGCGCAACGCGGCGTGAGCATCGATCGGGCGCAGGTCGAGCCGCAGTTTTCCGCCGGCGATGCGAGTGATATCGAGCAGGTCATCGACCAATTGCGCCTGAAGCGCGATGCCTTTTGCGATGACGTCGATGTCGGTTCGGACCTGCACCGGGAGGCTCGTGTCTTCGGCCAGGGAAGTGGCGAGGAGCAGCGCGGGATTGAGCGGAGTGCGCAGCTCATGAGAAAGGGCGGCGAGAAAATCATCCTTCGCGCGCGTCGCCGCCTCGGCCCGGCCCTTGGCCGCTTCCGCGCTGATCCGCGCGGACTCCGCTCTTTCGAAAAGGGAACGGATTTGGTTTTCGCTTTCGCGCAGCGCGGCATTCGCCCGCTCGAGTTCAGCGGTCCGTTCCGCGACTCTTTCCTGGAGGTCGAGCGCGTGCCGTTTTTGCTGCAGCGCATAACGAATCGCGCGCTCCAGCGCGATCGCGTCGATCTCGCCCTTGACCAGGTAATCGGCCGCACCCGCCTCGAGCGCCTTGAGCGCGAGGTCGCGATCGCCTTCGCCGGTGAGCAGAATGACCGGCGCGTAACAGCCCTGCCGCAAACCTTCTCGCAAAAGGACGAGCCCGTCGCCTTTGCCGAGCCGGTAATCCAGCAGCACCGCGTCGTGCTCACAGCGCACCACCGCGGCCAGGCCTTCATCGTAATCTTTCGCCCAATCGAGCGCGATTTTGTTCCCCGGGATTTCCTTGAGCAGTTCGCTCGTGAGGAAATAATCGTCCGGGTCGTCTTCGACGAGGAGCACCCGCAGCTGCTCTTTATCCATTCCCTACTCCGTTGGCCGCGCCTTCCTCCGAAGGCAAGGCGACAATCTCGAGCCAATATTTTCCAAGCACCTTCACCACCTCGGCCATCGCGGCGAACGTGACCGGTTTCGTGATGTAAGAGGCCGCGGAGAGGTCGTAGGTGCGGTAGATGTCTTCTTCCGCTTTCGAAGTCGTTAGGATGACAATCCGGATGCTCTTCAGTTTCGGATCGGACTTGATTTCCTTCAACGCTTCGCGGCCGTCCTTCTTCGGCATGTTGAGATCGAGCAGGATGAGACCGGGTCGCGGCGAAGTGGCGGGATCCTCGTATTTACCGCGGCGCTTCAGGTAATCGAGCAACTCGACGCCGTCCTCGACGAAGCGCAGATCGTTCACCAAACGGCTTTCCTCAAACGCCTCTTTCGTCATCAAGCGGTCGTCCGCGTCGTCGTCCGCCATCAGGATGGTGATTGGTTTGCCTTCGATTTCCATTCTCTCGTTCCTTTCATTGTTGCCGCAGGGGCAAGGTTAATATAAATGTCGCGCCCTGGCCGGGAGCGCTCCGCGCGGTGATCGCGCCGCCGTGGCGTTCCACGATCTTGCGGCAAATCGCCAGCCCCATTCCGGTTCCCTCGTATTCCTGCCGGCCATGGAGCCGCTGGAAGAGTTCGAAGATCCGATCGAGATACACTTCCTCGAAGCCGATGCCGTTGTCACGCACCGCAATTTCGCAACGCGGGATTTCGCCGTTACCCTCGATCGGGTCGAGCTGCCGGCTCTCCACTTCCACCACCGGCGGATTGCCCGGGAGGGCAAATTTCAAACCGTTGCCGATCAGGTTTTGCAGGAGCTGGCGCATTTGCAGTGGGTCGGCCTCGAGCGTCGGGAGCGGGCCGATCTCCACCCGGCCGCCCATGCGCTGGATGCGCTCCTCCAAATCGGAAACCACGTCCTGCGCGGTCGTCGCCAGGTCGACCGGGACGAAGGGCTGCGCTTTCGTCGTGACGCGCGAGAAGGTGAGAAGCGCGTCGATCAGGCTGCGCATCCGGGTGGCGGAGGCTTGCATCCGGGAGAGATAATCGCGCCCTTGTTCGCCCAGCTCCGCGGCGCACTTCGTCTGCAGCCGGTCGCTGAAAGCCTGGATTTTGCGCAGGGGCTCCTGCAGATCATGCGAGGCGACCGAGGCGAATTGTTCGAGCTCGCGATTGCTGCGCTGGAGCGATTCGTTTGCCTCGTTCAAGGCGGCGGTGCGGGTCGCGACGCGTTCCTCCAACTTGTCGTTCGCGCGGGCCAGCGCGTTCGCGCCGCGGCGCCGGGTTTCCAATTCGCGGGCAGTCAGCCAATAGCCGGCGCCGACCAGGCAAAGGCCGAGCAATGTCGTTAGGGCCTGCGTCAGGATCGCGGTCCGATAGCTGGTGCGCGATTCCGCTTCGCGCTGGGTGAGAAGTTCCCGCTCGGCCTTCTGCATCTCGCTCACAAGGCGGCGGATCGATTCCATTTCCCTGCGCCCGCGGCCGGCGATGACATAACGCCGCGCGCCTTCCACGCCTTCCGCATCGCGCGTGGCGATGCCGGTCTGAAGCGAAGCGAGCCGGGCCGTGACCATCGGTTGCAATTTCGTGAGGCGCTGTTGTTGCAGTGGATTGTCGGGGGTCAGCTCGCGCGTCCGGGCGATCCGACTCTCGACCGATGCCGCGGCCTCCCGATAGGGCGCGAGATAGAGCGACTCGCCGGTGATCAAATAACTGCGCTGGCTGCTCTCCGCCACGGCCAGGGTCGTTAGGATATCCTGGAAATTATCCAGCACCTCATGGGTGTGTACGACCCAGCCTTCATTGATCGAGAGCTGGTTGAGATTCCGGTAGGAAAGCCACCCGCTGGCGAGGAGAACGGCGACGACGAGGAGGAACGCGAGCGCGGTGCCTTTGCCGACCGACCGACTTGTCGTCCGCGCGCTCAAGTTAGAGGAAAAGTCTCCGGGCAGGCTCATTCATCGGCTGCGGCACCTTCCAATGCCCCTCTCGATGCGCAAGCGCAAAGCTCGCGGCGCAATCGCTCACGCCATCTCCAGTTCCGCCACCAGCGGGTAATGATCGGACGCGATCCGGGAGACCGCGCTCCGATGCACGCGCACACTACGCGGGCGCAGTGCGGCGTTGACAAAAATGTGGTCGACCGCAAAAACCGGAAACGCCGTTGGGAAAGTGCGGAGCGAGCGCCCCGGGGGCGGGAATTGTCGCACGTCGCACAGATGCCGGCTCAGCGTGCGATGCGGACGGGAACCGGGAAGACTGTTGAAGTCGCCCATCAGGATGAGAGGCGACCCGCCGCTCTTCGCGGCCAGCCAATCCGCGCTGGTCAATAATTCCGCCTGCAAAAATCGCTCGCGCCGGCCGAGACCGAGATGGGTATTGATCACGTGCACCGGCCCGAAGTCCGTGGCAACATCGAGACCGAGCGCCGCGCGATTTTCGCGACAGAAAAACGGCGCCTTTCCCGGAAGATCGCCGCAACGAATCATCCTCAGCGGATAACGACTCAAGATGGCATGACCATAATGCTCCGCGCCCCGCTGCATCGCCGGCTGGAATTGCGAATGCCAGCCAAGTTGCGCCGCGATCATTCCCGCCTGATCCACTCCGCCCGAGCGCGCCCGGCTGAGATCGAGTTCCTGCAAGCCGACGAGATCGACCGCGAGGTCGGTGATCACCTCCGCGATCCGCGTCTCGGAACGCTCTCGATCCGTGCCAACGCAACCATGCACGTTGTAAGTGGCGACGCGCAGCACGCGCGTGGGATCTCGATCGCTCACATCTGAGACCGGAAGATCGACATCGCCCGGCCCTTCACTTTTTCCCTCCACGGCCGGTGCCGCCAATCTTCCAGGGTGACTTCGCGCGAATGGCTCTTGTCTTCCTCGAAAACGCGCGTGTGTCGCGCCACGAATCCCTTGTCCAACACGTTCAGATTCGCTTCTTCGTTCAGCGACATGGAACG
This sequence comes from Spartobacteria bacterium, assembly GCA_040007175.1. Taxonomy (GTDB): domain Bacteria; phylum Verrucomicrobiota; class Verrucomicrobiia; order Chthoniobacterales; family UBA10450; genus Palsa-1392. The sequence goes on along the minus strand of JBDTVP010000007.1, from coordinate 53,188 downwards.
GTTATCGAGATTGGCCGAGCCGACCGAGGCCCAGCAATCATCCACCAGGAGATATTTGCAGTGGAAACGCGCCGGCTGGTATTCGTAAAAGCGCGCCCCGGCTTCGAGCAAAGGTTGCCAGCGCGATTTGCCAACCGCGCGGACGATGTGCGCGTCGATATCCCAACCCGGCGTGATGATGTCGATCTTCACCCCGCGTTCGAGCGCGGCAATGAGGGTTTTCATCGTTAGGCTATCCGGGATGAAATAGGCATTCGCAATCCGGATGTGTTCGCGCGCCGCCGCGATCGAGACGAGGAGCATGAGGCGCGCGCTATCCGAGCCTTCGCCCGCCGAACTTTTAAAGATCTGGCAAAGATGATCCCCCGTCTCTTCCAGCTTCGGGAAATAAGGATCGCCGTGCAGCAACTCGGCGCGCGTTTCCATCCAGTTATCCATGAAAGCCTGTTGCAACTGCGCCACGACCGGCCCTTCCACCTGATAATGCGAATCTCGCCACCAGCCCTGGATGCAGCCATCTCCCTGCCAGTCATCGGCAATCCCGACCCCGCCGATGAAGCCATGCTTCCCGTCCACGACGAGGATCTTGCGATGCGTCCGGTAGTTGATCCGGGAAAAGTGCACGAACCGAAAAATCTCCACCGCCACGCCGGCCTCCTTCATCCGCGCGATTGCGCGCCCATGAATAGCATCCGACCCCATCGCGTCCTGGAGGAAATGCACTTTCACCCCGGCCCGCGCGCGCTCCGCCAGTGCGGCCGCGAAGTCGTCGGAGACCGCGCCTTCTTTCCAGAGGAAATTCTCGAAAGTAATCGTGCGGTCCGCGGCGCGAATCGCCGTGAGCATCGCCGGGAAAATCTGGTCGCCGTTCTCGAGCGGCGTGATCTTGTTCCCCTCCACTAACGGCGGCCCGAGCAGGTGACCCATCGTCCGCACAAAGACGTCGTCGCCGATCTCGTAATCGGCCGTGATGGGATGGCCGACCTTTTTCTCCGCCGGGAAAAAATTCCGCGCCACAAACAGAGTGGCCAGGCTGCTGGCCGCGGCTGCGCCAAGGATCCGGGGCCACTGCGGCGGTTCAGGACGAAAAGAAAGCTTCACTCCCTTTTATCGAAGCGCGCACGCAAATGGTTCCCTCAGAACCTGATCTTGCTGGGGGAAGATCTGAAATGCCGGCCGCTCGGGAATGAGGCGGCGCCGTGGCAGAAGAGCTTTTCACCACGAAGGACGCGAAGGGCGCGAAGGTTCTTTGAAGGAGATGGTTGCGACAGGATGCCTTGCTCAAATTTGCCAACTCGCCGCGACGCGGCTTTTCCTGCTTTCCTTATTCTAACTGCTTTTCTCTGGCCTCACAGCGCGGGCGACACGCGCGTCACTAAACTTTTCGTTAGAAGGCCCAAAGGCCTTGTACGAAGCGGCCGGCGTAAAGGGCAAGATAGAGAACGGACCAAACGGTCAGCATCGCGGACCAGAAGCGGCGGCCAGTGGTGGCCTGGGCGAATAGAATAAAGACTGGGAAAAGGGTGAGGGTGTAGCGCGGCACACTGAGGACGTATGCGGTGCTGGTCATGAGGAACCAGTTCAACGTGATCCAGACGGAATAGGAGGGCCGCAGCCGGAACCAGGAAAAGATCATGCAGATCGTGAGCAGAAGGATCCCGATGAGTTCGTTTAATCCCTCGTTGATGTTCATCCCAAGGGAACGCAGGTAGACGTCGTGGATTCCCGTCCATGGCCAGGCGAATTTTTTATACCAATGCTCCTGCATGATATTGGTGAAGGCGAAGTAGTCGCCGGTCACCTCGTGGTTGAGCCAGAGATAGCCGAGGAAACCAAAAGGGATCAGGCCGAGCCAGAGCCAGCGGAAGTTGATTCGGCGCGTTTGCCAGTATCGAATGATCACTTCCGCGGCAAGGGCGGGTCCGAGGATGAGACCGTTTACCCGGGTGAGGCAGGCGGCGGCGCCGAGCAGACCGGCGAGCGCCCAATACTCCTTTCGCGCGGCGAGGAAGGAACCAAGCGCTAACGAGAGAAAGAGGCTTTCGGTGTAGCCGATGTGGAAAAAGAAACTCGTCGGGAAAATGAAGAGAAACCAAACGGAGTTGCGCGCGACTTCCTCTGACTCATCGCAGCGGGCCAGCCGGAAGAGGAGCAAACCGACCGCGACGGAGGCAAGGCCTGAGACGACAAAAGCCGCGACCTGATAATCGCGCAGCACGAATGCAGTCAGCCGCACCAGCCAGGGATAAAGCGGAAAGAAGACTAACGAATAACGCCCATCGCCGGAGGCGACGTAACCGCTCTGCGCGAGGCTGAGGTAATGCATCGCATCCCAGCGGTTCCAGATTTCCAGCCAGCCGCCGTGCTCGAGCGCGAGGGAAGCGACCGCCTGCACTCCGTAGGTGAGAAGGAGCGCCTTGAGGGCAAGGATGAGCCCGATCGTGCGCCAGTCCCAACGCCGAACGCGCGCAGTCCAATCCTCCTCCGCCAGCGGGCTCGGGCCTCCTTTTTTCTGCGTTGGAGAACGTGGTTGCACCTCGAATCCTAGTAGCGAAGGGAGCGGCCGCCGTCGAGCGGCATGTGTATGTGGCCCCCGGTAAACACCGTCTCTAGCAGGGTGAAAATAAAGGTTACAGGTGCGTAACCTTTCCACGTTCGTCGAACCGGATCGTGGATGGGAACTTTAACGCAAGACGAAATTCAACCAGACAGGAAACGAAGACATGAAACAAACCACCAATCACGAATCCATCATAACCAGCCGGGCAAAGCCGCAGACTAACGCCGCTCGCAAGCGCAGCTTCACCCTCATCGCTGTGCTCGGTTTGGCCTTGCTCTTCGTGGGCATCCCGGCGGTCACGTCCGTCGGCGCTCAGCCGCTCAACGCACCGCAGGCTACGCCGAGCCCGTCGCCAAGCCCGAGCGCGAGTCCAAGTCCATCTCCAAGCGCGAGTCCGTCACCGAGCCCGAGCCCAAGCGCTTCCCCAAGTCCGTCGCCGAGCCCGAGCGGGACGCCGACATCGCAGCCGATCAATATTTCCACCCGCGTCCGGGTTGAAAACGGCCAAGGCGTCGTGATCGGCGGTTTTATCATCACCGGCACCGCCTCCAAGACCGTTCTCATACGCGGCATCGGACCTTCGTTAAGCGCCTTTGGCCTGACTGATGTGATCGACGATCCCACGCTCCAACTTTTTGGGAGCGGCGGCCAGATCGCTTTCAACGATAACTGGAGAGACCTGCAACGCGATGCCATCGAAACAACCCAGCTCGAACCGACCGATGACCGCGAGCCGGCCATCATCGCCACACTTAGCCCGGCCCTCTACACCGCCGCGGTGAGCGGCAAGAACGGCCAGACCGGCATCGGGTTGCTCGAGATCTATGACCTGAACGCGCCGGCTGGCTCACGGCTGGCTAACATCAGCACCCGCGGGACGGTTCTCACTGAGGAGAACGTGATGATCGGCGGCTTCATTCTCGGCGGGAGTAACATCCAGCCGGCCAAGATCGTCGTGCGGGCGATCGGGCCATCGTTAGGTCAGTCCGGCATTAATACGCCGCTAGGTAACCCTACGCTCGAGTTATTCAATAGCAGCGGCACAAGTGTGGGCTTCAATGATGACTGGCAGGACGACCGAACCCAGGCCGCGGAGTTAACCGCCATGAGCATCGCTCCGACGATCGCGACGGAATCCGCGATCGTGACTACGCTTCCGCCGGGGCCTTACACGGCCGTGGTGGCGGGGCAATCCGGCACGACCGGCGTCGGCTTGATCGAAGTCTACGACGTGCAGCCGTAAGTTTACCAGCGCGGCCGCGGTGGGGAGTTATTTCCTACCGCGGCCGTCAAGCTTTTGGAGGGCGTCGTCCGTGAAGGCTTGAGGAAATCAAGGACGGGGCGGCGCCCGTCCCTCCACGCTTCGGCGTTGCGCTTCCTTTTCGGAAACGGTAGACCCGGAGCATGTTTGCAGCGTCTGCGCTCGGGCGAGCGCTTCTCATCTTTCTTCTCAGCGGTGCCATTCTTGTCCTCGTGGGCGGATGGTTCGTGATGATCCGGATGCCGGGGGAAAGTTTCCACGGGAAAGCCGCGCCACTCACCGCCGGCGAGAAGACTTTGCGCGATGAGCTCGCGGCCCACGTGCAAAAGCTCGGAGGCGAAATCGGCGAACGCAATCTTTCACATTATCCCCAGCTCCAGGCGGCCGCGAACTACATTGAAGGTAACCTGACCGCTTCCGGCTGGAAGGTGCGACGCGAGCAGTATGAGTTGCAGGGGAAAAAGTGTGATAACATCGTCGCAGAGTTAGCGGGTGCTTCGCCTGAGATTGTTCTCATTGGCGCGCACTACGACTCGGTCTTCGGCGCGCCGGGCGCGAACGACAACGGGAGCGGCGTCGCCGCGCTCCTCGCCTTGGCCCGCCGTTTCGCCGGCACTCATCCGGCAAAGACGCTGCGCTTTGTCGCTTTCGTGAATGAGGAGCCTTATTATTTCCAAAGCACGGAGATGGGCAGTTATGTCTACGCGGCGGGCTGCCGCGAGCGCGGTGACCAGATTAGCGCCATGATCAGCCTCGAGACGATCGGTTACTTCTCCTCGGAGTCGGGCTCGCAAAAGTATCCCCTGCCCGGCCTCGACCTGATCTATCCGAGTGCCGGTAACTTCATCGCGTTCGTCGCGAACGTCAGCTCGCGCACGCTTCTGCGCGACGCGCTCGGCGCATTCCGGATGGACTCGACCATCCCATCGGAAGGCGCGGCCTTACCTGCGAAAGTGCCAGGCATCGGCTGGTCCGATCAATGGTCTTTCTGGCAACACGGTTACCCCGGGATCATGGTCACGGATACCGCGCCCTTTCGTTATCCGGACTATCACAAGGCGACGGATACGGCGGATAAACTGGATTATGATTCGATGACACGGGTCGTTAAGGGGATGGAAGGCGTGATCCGGTATCTCGCCTACCCGCGCTGATGAGAAGCTCGTAGCTCCGATTTTTGATTGGAGCCTCGTCGATTACAAATCGACGCTACGCGACGTGAGCTGACTCGAAGGTGGCGATGGTTTGCAGGACGCGATCGGGATTTAACGGCTTCCCGAGGAGCCGCCGGCCCCCGCTGGGGAGATGACCTAAGCTTGATTGCGTCCCATCGAGCAGAGAGGTGAAGAACAGGACCGGCACATGGCGGAGAAAAGGATCGCTGGCGGCTTCTTCGGCAAAGCTGCGCGTGTGCTCATTTGGCGCGTCGAGATCAAGCAAGATGATGCGAGGCTGAAAGTCTCGCGCGGCGTTCAGCGCGCTGGCGGGCTCGGACTCGACCAGCACTTCGTAAAGCCCGGAATCACGCAGAGTGAAGGAAGATTGACCGGTTAGGTCGGTATCATCCGCGACGATTAAAATTCGGCTTTTTCGCATGCCTCATTACTAGCAGCGGACATGCAGCGACTTGTTGTGGAAACTACGTACTTTCTACGCCACCGCTTTTCGGTATACTCCGAGCAGCCCTCCCGGCGGTAAAAGCGTGCCGATCGCCTTGTAGGGCCGAACGCCATGGGTATTCCTCCGGTCTCTTCTTCCGACGACGAACACCTGCTCCGTCTCGAGATCGCCAGGCACGAAGAGACCGAGCAGAAACTCCGCGAAAGTGAGGAGCGCTATCGTTCGTTAGTCGCGGCGACTACGGATGTCGTCTGGAGAACAAACGCAGAGGGAGAAATCGTCCACGACATCCAGAGCTGGGAGGAACTGACCGGCCAGTCGGCGGAGGAAATGCACGGCTCGGGCTGGCTCGCGGCGATTCATCCTGAGGACCGCGCCCAGGTGAAGGAACTCTGGGAACGGAGCACGCGCGAGCAGACTCTCTACAAAGCTCAATTGCGCATCCGTTGCGCGGACGGCCAATGGCGGGAATTCGTGACCACCGGCGTGCCGATCATCGTGGCTGACAAGGTGCGCGAATGGGTGGGAGTGTGCGTCGATGTGACCGAACGCAACCGCTCCGAGAGAGCGTTGCGCGAGAGCGAACTCACCCAGCGGGCCGTCCTTTCCTCCCTCACCTCGCACATCGCGGTGCTGGATACTAATGGCGACATTGTCGCGATCAATGCCGCCTGGAGACGCTTCGGCGAGGAGAATGGCGCCTCGAATCTGCAAGGGATGGGGATCGGCGTAAACTATCTCGCCATCTGCCGCGAAGCGATGGCCTGGAACGATCGTTATGCGCGCGCGGCGCTCGACGGAGTGCACGGGGTCCTCGCCCGCACAGCCGCGGAGTTCCGCCTGGAATACCCGTGCGATTCGCCGAACGAGAAGCGTTGGTTCCTGATGGTCGTCTCACCTTTGGAAAAAAGCGCCGGCGGCGCTGTCGTTTCCCACCTCGACATCAGTAAAATAAAAAGTGCGGAAGCGCTCGTCGCAGACGGCAAGACGGTCCTGGAAATGATCGCCACCGGCGCCCCGCTAGAAGAAATTCTCGGTACGATCACGGGCAATCTCGAGAAGCAGTCGCTCGGACTTTTCTGCTCAATCCTCCTCCTGGACGATGACGGGATTCACCTCCGCCACGGCGCGGCGCCGAGTCTTCCCCTGCCCTTTACGCGAGCGATCGATGATGCGGTGATCGGACCTGTCGCTGGCTCCTGCGGAACGGCCGTCTATCGCAAAGAGCGCGTCATCGTGGCGGATATCGCGACCGATCCATTGTGGATCGATTATGCTCCGCTCGCCATGCAGTATGGTCTCCGCGCCTGCTGGTCGACGCCGATCCAGCGCGAGAATGGCGAGGTGCTCGGAAGTTTCGCGATCTATTACACCCAGCCCGGCAGGCCGAAGCCGGAGGAAATGAAACGGGTCGACCTGGCGACGCATCTGGCCGAGATCGCGATCGTGCGCAAGCGAACCGAGAGCGCCCTGCGTTCGACCAACGCGCAGCTCAGTTCGCTCGTTCGCACAACACCACTCGGCATCGCGGTGATCGACGCACAACGTGTCGTGCAGAGCTGGAGCCCCGGGGCGGAACAAATCTTCGGATGGAAGGCGAGCGAGGTCGTCGGCAAAATCCTGCCCACCGTCCCGGCCGGAAAAGAGCAGGAGTTCGAAGCGCATTTAAGGAACGGGTTGGCCGGGGAAAAGATTACGGGGAAAGAAGTACGTCGCCTGCACAAGGACAAGACACTCATCGATCTCAATCTCTGGACCGCACCGCAGATGGGGGAAGATGGCGAGACCACGGGGGTGATCGCCATTTTCGCCGATATCTCGGAGCGCAAGCGCGCCGAGGAATCCCTCCACCGGGCCAATGAACGCTTCGAGTTTGCCGTCCAGGCGACTCGCGACGTCGTCTGGGATTGGGACCTAACGGACGATAGCATCTGGTGGAACGAAAATTACCGCAGCTTGTTTGGCTACGCGCTCGCGGCCTCCGGGGTCGGATCCAATTCGTGGTTCGACCATATCCATCCAGAGGACGTGGCCCGGGTCCGGGCGAGCATCTTTAAGATCATCAACGGCACCACTGCCACCTGGACGGATGAATATCGTTTTCTGCGGCGCGATAATGCCTACGCGGAAATCTTCGACCGCGGTTACGTGATCCGCGATCGCGACGGCCATGCCATCCGGATGATCGGAGCGATGATGGACATGACCCCGCGCAAGCAGATGGAACGCAACCTGACCCGTTCGCGCCTGGAATTGCGTTCGCTCGCGGCCCGGCTGCGCGCCGTGCGGGAGGACGAAGCGACCCGCATCGCGCGCGAGCTGCACGACGAGCTCGGCGCCAGCCTAACGGGATTAAAGATCGACATCTCGACGATGGAGCGCACTTTCGCGCGCATGGCCGACCCGGAAGAGGCCGCTCCGTTCCGGGAACGCACCGGCCGCGCGCTCCTGATGGTCGATTCCATGATGGAGAGCGTGCGCAAGATCTGCCTCGAGCTCCGCCCGAGCGTGCTCGATCAACTCGGGCTCGCGACCGCGATCGAGTGGCAGGCGAATGAATTTGAAACCCAGGCGGGCATCCCCTGCCGGGTCGTGCGCCAGCACGAAGTGCAAGTCGCGAACGAAACGGCCACGGCCATCTTCCGGGTCTTTCAGGAGATCCTAACGAATGTGCGGCGGCACGCCCGGGCTAGCACCGTCTGGGTAGAGCTGAGCGAAAATGACGGCCAGGCCGTGCTCGAAGTGCGCGACGACGGGCGCGGCCTGAGCCAGGACGCGAGCGACGATCCAAAACGTCTCGGGATCGTGGGAATGCGCGAACGCGCGGTCGCGGCGGGCGGTAGCCTAACGATCACAAGCAAGCCGGGCGCCGGCACCACCGTGACCTTCCAGGCCCCGCTCGCGGGCCCGGTGCCGCAGGATGAGAAAGGGGTCGGGATCCGGAAATGACAAAGGTCCCCCGGGAACCGGACCAGCTGAAGTTTTTGCTCGCTGACGATCACGCGGTCGTGCGCCGCGGGCTGCGTGAGTTGCTGGCGGAGGAATTTCCGCGCGCGATTTTCGGCGAGGCCGGGACGGCGCAGGAGACGCTCGAGCAATGCTGGCAAGAACCGTGGGATCTCATCGTCCTCGACATCACGATGCCGGGCCGGACCGGTCTCGAAATTCTGCAGGATCTCCGGACGGCGCAGCCGAAGACGCCGATCCTCGTCCAGAGCATGCACGCCGAAGATCACTTCGCGATGCGGGTGCTGAAGAATGGAGCGGCCGGTTACATCACTAAAGAAACGCTGCCGGCCGAACTGCTGCTCGCTGTGCACAAGGTTTTGGCAGGCGGCCGCTACGTCAGCCAATCTCTCGCAGAGAAGCTCGCCTCTTTTTTCGCCACGGACACGAACCGTCCGATCCACGAGATTTTATCGGACCGCGAATTCCAAGTCCTACGCATGATCGCCGAGGGCCGGGCCACGAAGGAAATCGCCGCCGAACTTTCCCTCAGCATCAAGACCATCAGCACCTACCGGGCGCGGCTTTTGCAAAAACTCAACGTCCGGAGCAATAGCGAGCTGGTGCAATATGCGATGCGCGAGGGCCTGATCGAGTAAGGGGCACGGGACAACGAATGTAGGACTTCTCCTACACGGCAATCAGAAACGCCGGACCTAGCCCGGTCCGTCGTTAGGTCCGATTATTAGGGATGAAGAACTTGCCCCCATGGCGTCTGCTCATCGCCGAGGATTCCGCGCCGCTCCAGGCATCGTTGCTGGATTCCTTTTCCAGCATGCCGAACATCGGCCGGATCGATCAAACCTACGATGTGCCGGAAACGCTCAAGGCAATCCGCAAACGCCTGCCCGACCTCGTCCTCCTCGATCTGCGGATGCCAGGCGGGAGCAGCTTCGAAGTCCTGAGCGCGCTTCAGACGAGCAGCCCGGATCCGGTCGTGCTCATCTTTTCCGCGGAAGACGATCCGACCGTGCGCGAGCGCTGCCTTGAGCTCGGCGCGCACGGCTTTTTCAGTAAACACTCCGACACGGAAACGCTCCGCCAGACGCTCGAGATGCTGAGCACTGGAGACCTGGCTGTCCTGCGCAGCCGGCGGGAGTCGATTGCCACGGTCGTCGCCAGAAAATCAGTCGCGCAGGAACTGCCGATGCCCGCGGACGAAGTGGAGGAACCGGCCGGGCCGGAAGGCGAGAAATGTTACGAACTGCTCTTCGAACAGAACCCGATGCCGATGTTCGTCTACGATCAGCGCAGCTATCGTTTCCTCGCGACGAATCTCGCAGCGCGGCGGCATTACGGTTATTCCCGGGCGGAATTTCTCGTCCTCACCGTGAAGGATATCTGGCCGTCCGAAGACATCCCCGGCCTGGTGAGTTTTCTCGACCATGGCGACCCGATGCCGGCCCGCATCTGGCGGCATCGGAAAAAAGATAACAGCGTGATTTTCGTCGAGGTCACCAACCACGCCTTCATCTTCGCCGGGAAACCGGCCCGCCTGGCCTTGATCAGCGACGTGACCGAACGGCTCCGAGTCGAGGCCGAGGCGCGCGCTTCGGCCGACCAGATGCGCAACCTGGTCAACTCAGTCGAAGGCATCGTCTGGGAAGCCGACGCGAACACGTTCCAGTTTACGTTCGTTAGCCGGCAAGCCGAGAAGATCCTAGGCCATCCGTTGCAGAGTTGGTACGAGGAAGGTTTCTGGGGGCGCAACCTGCATCCCGAAGATCGTGAGGTGGCGGTCCAAATCTGTTTTGAAGCGACCCGCCAGGGTCGGCCGCACGAGCTGGAGTATCGGATGATGGCGGCCGACGGGCGCATCGTCTGGTTCAAGGACCTCGTGAACGCGATCACGGTCGGCGGCGCGCCGCAGGCGATACGCGGGATCCTGATCGACATCACCAAGTCGAAGGAGACCGAAACCGCCTTGCGCCAGAGCGAGAATCTTTTCCGCGAACTGGCCAACGCGATGCCGCAGATGGTTTGGTGTGCGCGTCCTGATGGGACGGTCGATTACGTGAATGAACGGACTTACACGTATGCCGGCCTGCCGCCGAACATCGTCGGACCGATCGAGTGGCAGGAAATCGTGCACCCCGACGATCTGCCTCTGGCTGAGAAACGCTGGGCCAGGGCCACCAGCACCGGGGAACCGTATGAGGTCCAGTTTCGACTCCGCGGTCTGGACGGAATTTATCGCCGGCACCTCGCCCGAGCCCTCCCGGTGCGGGACGAGATGGGCGAGATCGTCCGCTGGTTCGGCACCAACACGGACATCGAGGAGCAACTCCGGGTGCAGACCGACCTCAGCCAGGCCCAGCGGGTCGCCCGCCTCGGCACTTGGAGCTGGGACCTACGTACCGACGAACGGCTTTGGTCCGACGAACTCTATCGAGTCTTTGGCTTGAGCCCCGCTCTCCATCCGCCCGGGTCAGACTCGATGATGAACGTCCTCCACCCCGACGACCGCGCGACCTATTTCGAGCAGCGCGATCTCATTCTCTCCACCGGCGAAACCCAGGACCATTCCTACCGCATCATCTTGCCCGACGGCCAGGAACGCATCATGCAACTTCATGCCGCGGTCGAGAGGAATGACGCCGGCGAGCTGATCCGCGTTTTTGGCGCAGCGCAGGACGTGACCGAGGCGAAACTAGCCGAGCAACATCTCCGCGAGCAGGCCGAACTCCTCGCCCTCAGCCGCGACGCCATCGTCGTCCGCGACCTTGAGGATCACGTCCGATTCTGGAATCGCGGGGCGGAAAAAATCTACGGCTGGACTGCAGCTGAAGCGGTTGGCCGGAAGGTCACCGATTTCGTCTTTGCCGGGTCCCAGGAATTCAAGGCCGCTAAGAAGAGTCTCCTCCGTCACGGCGAATGGAACGGCTTGCTCCGCCAGAAGCGCAAGGATGGGAGCAGCATCATCGCCGATGGCCGGTGGACGCTGGTCCGCGACGAGAACGGCCAGCCCAAGTCCGTCCTCGTGGTCAATACCGACGTGACCGAGTTGAAAAAAATGGAGGAGCAATCGCACCGCGCGCATCGCCTTGAAAGCATCGGCACCCTGGCCAGCGGCGTAGCCCACGACCTGAACAACATCCTCGTCCCCATCCTCATGGTCGCCCCTCTCCTCCGCGGGAAAATCCAGGCCGCCGATCGCGACAAGTTCCTCGATATCGTGCAATCGAGCGCCGAGCGCGGCGCCAGCATCGTTAAGCAAGTGCTCACCTTTGCCCGCGGCGCGGAGGGCGACCACATCCTCTTGCAGCCGATCTATCTTTTGCAGGAGATCGCCCGCATCGGCGAAAACACTTTTCCCAAGGAGATCACCATCCGCACCCGTTACCACGAAGACGTGCGCGCCCTCGAAGCCGACCCGGCGCAGCTCCACCAGATTCTGCTCAACCTCGCAGTCAACGCGCGCGACGCCATGCCCGCGGGCGGCGTCCTCACCTTGGCGGCGGATAACTTCGACGTCGACGAGACCTACGCCGCCACGGTTCCGGGAGCGACGGCCGGGCCGCACGTCCTCTTGCAAGTCACCGATACCGGCACGGGCATTTCGAGCGATGTGATCAATCACATTTTCGACCCTTTCTTCACCACCAAGGAGATTGGCGTCGGGACCGGCCTCGGCCTTTCCACCATCGCCGGAATCGTGAAAAGCTACGGCGGCTTTATTCACGTCTACAGCGAGCCGGGCTTCACCAGTTTCAAAGTCTTTCTCCCGATTGGCTCCGCGCTCGAAGTAAAGGCGAGCCCGCCGCCGTTTCGGCTGGATCGCGGCGGCCAGACCATCCTGGTGGTGGACGACGACGCCGGCATCCGCAACGTCACCCGCGCCATCCTCATGCGGCAGGGCTACAGCACGATGGTCGCGACCGATGGCGCCGAAGCGACCAGCCTTTTTGCCCGCCATTCCAACCAGATCGCGGCCGTCATCTCCGATATTTCCATGCCTGGAATCGATGGGCTCACCCTCATCCGCACTCTGCGCCAGATGCAGTCTACGGTGAAAATCATCCTCGCCACCGGCCGCGACGACGATTGCAGCAGCGAGGAAGTCGAGGCCCTCGGGGTCGATGCCTGTCTCGCCAAGCCCTTCAGCCGTTCGACCCTGCTCAGCACCCTCGAAGAGGTTCTAGCCCTAACGAAATGACGAAGTTGCGTATCCTTATTGCCGACGACCACGAGATCGTCCGCGCCGGCACCCGCGCGCTCCTCGAACAGGAGTCCGACTGGGAAGTCTGCGGCACCGCCTCCGATGGGACCGCCAGCGTGACGCTGACCGAGGAACTCAAGCCCGACGTCGTCGTGCTCGATCTCAACATGCCGCAGTTGAGCGGGCTTGAAGCCATGCGCCAAATCAAACGCGCCTCGCCCGGCACGGAGGTCGTCATCTTCACCGCCTCCTTCTCCGAGCAGGTCATCCGGCAACTCTTCGAGGCCGGCGCGAAAAGTTACGTCCGCAAGTCCGAGCCATCGGGGCACCTGATGGCCGCCGTTCGCTCACTTGGAGAACATACTCCTTACTTCACCCCGGAGATTGCCGAAATCCTCTTCGCGCGCTTCAACACCCGCGGCCTCGGGATAAAAACGGAACGCGCGGAATCGGAACTAACCCCGCGCGAGCGCGAGACCGCGCGTCTCCTGGCCGAGGGCGGCTCCAACAAAGAGATCGCCGATGCCCTCCAGATCAGCGTGCGAACGGTCGAGACCCACCGCGCCGCGCTCATGCGCAAACTCGCTTTGCGCTCCGTCGCAGATCTCGTCCGCTACGCCATCCGCAACAGCATCATCGAAGCCTAACGAAGCCCAGACCGGACTTGCGGAAGCGCGTCCGGTTGGTTGCGAGGTGCGAGCCTCGCTCGTGACAAACGCTTCCGCGCCCTAGCCGGCTTCCGCGAGACTATTGCACTTCGCTTCGTAGCTCTCGATCAGCGCCGCGATCTTCGTCTGGAAACCATCCTGCGCGCCGTAGAGTTCCCCGATCGGGTCCGCGAATTCTTTCTGCTTCAGCTCGTCCTCGATCGTTAGGGTCAGTTCCGCCAGCGTCTCGATATTGGCCCGGGAATGGAACTCCATCTCCTTTAGCTTCGAGAGCACCCCGACCGACTTTTCGTGTTCGCCCGGCCCTTCCTCGTTCGTCGGGGCAGGCGGCGCGGCCTCGGCCGCCTTCTGCGGCGCAGCCTCCGGCTTCTCGTCTTCTTTTTCCTGTTTCACTTTTTTATCGTGCGCCACGTTTCTTGGATCGGACATTCCCATTCATACACCGTTTCCGAGACCGCGTCGCGCCCGGTGGCGCCTCTTGTAAACAGACGCCGCCCCATCGGGGAGAGCGTCCCCAGCTACAGACTTAGCGCTGTTTCCTTTACAACCCCGACCGTTTCCGGGAAAAGATCGACCCATGAGCATCGTCGGCACCGTCGAAAGTCTTTGGCGCTACCCGGTAAAGAGCATGCGCGGCGAAGAGCTGCCCGAAATCTTTGCCGGCTACGGAGGCGTTTTCGGCGATCGGCTCTACGCATTCCACAGCACCGGCAGCCGCCCGGGCCTCCCCTATCTCACCGCGCGCGAAAAAACCCAGATGTTGCGCTACCGCCCGCGCTTCCGTTACCCCGATAAAACCATCTTCCCGCCCAGCCTCGCCGCGACCGAAAAAATGGGCGCCACCCCGCTCCCCGGTAATCCGGCGGATTTGTTTCTCGAGGTCGAGACACCAGACGGGACGGTCTGGCCGATCGACGATCCCGCACTGCGCGCGACTCTCCGCGAAGGTCTCGACGAAAATCACCAGCTGACTCTCTTCCGCTCCGAGCGCGCGCTGACCGATTGCCGCCCGCTTTCCCTCATCTCTACCCAGTCGATCGAGCAACTCGCGGCCGAGACCGGCGCCGCCCTCGATCGGCGCCAGTTCCGGGCCAACATCTATCTCGACCTAACGAGCAAAGAAGGTTTCGCCGAGGACGCCTTCGTCGGCTCTTCGCTCCGCATCGGCGCGCACGTCACCCTCGCCATCGTGGAACGCGACTCGCGCTGCATGATCCTCACCCTCCACCCCGAGACCGGCGAGAAGACGCCCGCCGTGCTCCAGACCGTGGCGCAAAAACATGAGGGCCGGGTCGGCCTTTACGCCGTCGTCCTGGTCGAAGGAATCATTCGTCGGAGCGATCCCGTCGAGCTGCTTCGTTAGGCCAACCGCTCCGCCTGACGCGTCGTAGATTTTACCGGCCCGCGGTCTCCTGCCGGAACTGCTCCGTCACCTGCGCGAGCACGATCCCGAGCTTTGAGATGGTGGTGTGATTGAGCAGCGTCCGTCCGTCCGGTTGCAAATACATCCACTGACTCATCCGCACATTGGCGAGCGGATTCCCCGGCGAAAGCGCGAGCGTGAAACTCCAGTGAAAAACATTACCGTAGGCTTCGCCTGTCGCAGTCCCGACCATGTCGTTCGCCGTCGCCTCGAAACGATGCGCGTCGAGCCGCCTGATCCGCCATGAGCGGTGCTGCATTTTGCCGTCGCTGAACTGAAGCTCCTGCTCCAGCCGCAAGTTTTCCCCGTCCCAGCGTCCGTCCGTTTGAGTCGTCACGCGCATCTTTGGGCTGCCGCTCCGGTTTTCCATTACCCCGGTCGAGGCGGTCTGCCCGGTAAAATAATTCACCGGATCGAGCAGCGGCCGTTCCTCCGCGAAGTCGGCCACCTTCAGGCTCGCGCAACCGGAGAAAACGAGGACGAGCGCACCGGCCACAAACGAACAATGGAGAAATTTCATGGTTGCCAATGAATCGTGCCTCGGCCCCTGCAGCGCGGATGTTTCTGCGTGGGCCAGGAATCAATTTCCTATCCGAGTCTCCGTTCGCTTAACCGAGTGAGAGCAAAGCGGCAACGGGGTAGCCCCCTCGCCCTAACGACCGCGGCAGACGGAGCCGGAAAGGGCGAGCAAATCCCCGAATTAATCGTCGGCCCGCCGATTGGGATCGAATTTGCTCCGGATTTTATCACTTGCACGGGTCACGGCATCGACCGCGCGCTCGCGGTGCCCGCTCGTTTCCTTGTGCAGTTGCTCGATCGCCCGGTCCATCGCGGTTTTGATGCTGGCCGCGGAACCACCCTTCTCCACTTCGCGCACCAGCACGCCCTCAAGCCGCGCGATCGCGGCGTCGACCGTGTAGGCGGGGTTGATCTCCGGGCCATCCGGCAGGTCGCGCTCGATCGCGCTGTAGACGTTGATCATGCGTTCGCTGTGCGCGCCCCAGCGGAGGACCCGGTAAAAAAGCGCGCCGTGACGGTCGCCCTTGAAGAAAAGATCGAGGAGGGCCGCGCCTAACGAAATCGGGATGAGCGCAAAATCGCGCACGTTATCGAGCATCATCTTGAGTTCGAAGACGGCGACGTCGCGCAAGAACCGCCAGTGCTCGTCGCGACACGGCTCGACCGCGAGGGTTGGTGGTGTGTCCATTGGTGGGAGTCTAACCCGGGGCGGCCGATGGAGGAAAGCGCGCGTTGCGGGCTCGCAGGCCGCACCCCGTGCTAGGCTTCGAGCGAAACATTGCCCGCGTCGGAGGCGAGAACGACGTTCTTCAGCCCTTCCGTGAAACGGCTCACTCCCCTAACGAACGCTTCCTCGTCCCCTTCCGCGGGCGGATCGAACCCGAGAAAAACCAACCCCGCGCCGGCCGAACGTTCGGCCATGATCTCCCGGAAATCCGGGCAGACCACGATCTCGATCTGGGCGGCGATGCGCGAGTTGGTGAGGAGTTTCGTCAGCGCCGCTTCCGCTTCCGCGCGCTTCGCTTCCTCCTCGACCGGATGGAAGATGCGCACCTCGCGGTCGCGCCATTCCTCATTTTTGCCTAACAAATGAGAAAGCAGGAGCATCAACGACCCGTGCTCGCGGCTCTGCCACCAGATATCGATCGGTCCGGCCGGGGCGCTCCAGCGCGCTTTGTCCTCCTCGCATTTCACCACCAGAATGCTGCGGTTGAGATGCCGGATGAGACGCAGGAGCCGGCCGTAATCGACGAAGCGTTGCGGATCGACGCTCCAGCCTAACAACACGGTGTTGGAACGCAGGCCGCCGATCCCGTGGCATTGCACGAGCGACTTGATCCCGCCAAACAAATCGCGGTCCACCACCACGGCTGGGAAGGCGCAGAGGCTCTCCTCGGCGATGAATTTGCGCAGTTGATCCTCTTCGCCTCTCCGCACCGCGTGGCGATCGTCCACGTCACCGGTCAAGACCTGGCCGAGGCTGAGAATGCCGCGCCCGGAAGTGAGCCAGTAACCATATTCCGCGAGATGAAATCGGCTCCACGCGCCGCCGCTCAAAGCGAGAATGGCGGGCCGCCAGTTCTTCGGGTGATAACGTTCTTCCTCGAGCCGGAGGAGCGCCTTGCGCGCGCGCTCGAAGGCGAGGCCGCTCTTGATGTCGCCCCAGCGCGCGGTCACTTCGCGCCGGCTCAGGTAATAATGCAACCCGGCCATCGCGCCGATCGCGATCACGGCCCAAAGCGGCTGGATGAGAAACATGACCACGGCGCAGCCGAGCGCGCCGGCCAGCGCCATCGACCAATGGCTGAGCTTGAAGGTCGGGCGATAACTCGGGTTTTTTGTGATCGCCTCGTAGAAGCAGGCCAGGTTCAGCGTGCCGTAAGTGATCATGAAAAACATCGTGATGATCGGCGCGATGACATCGAGGTCGCGCAACAAGATGCCGGCCTGCGCGATGACAAAAGTGAGCACGGTCGCGCTCCGCGGTTCGTTCAGCTTCCCGCTCCCGCGCGCAAACATGCGGATGGCCGGGAAGATTTTGTCCCGGGCCAGCGCCTGCAAAATGCGCGGTGCGCCCATCAGGCTCCCGAGCGCGGAGGAAAGCGTGGCGGCAAAAACACCCGCGACAATGAGCGCGGCCGACCACGCAACTTCACTCATGATCGAGTTGTTAGCGATCAATTCGCCCTGGGAACGCGAGCCGGCGAGGAGCAGTCCGACCGCGAGATAAACCAGCGTGGTGAAACCGATCGCGAGAAAGGTGCCGAGCGGAAGCGACTTGCTCGGGTTGCGCAAATCGCCCGACATATTTGCTCCCGCCATGATCCCGGTCACGGCCGGGAAGAAGAGGGCGAACATGGTGAAGAAATCCTGCCCGGGCCGAAAGGCGGCGTGGAGATTGAGCTGCAGCGTGGCGAGCGAAAACTGCGGGATCACGCCGAAGAAGAACGAGCCTAACGATAAGAGAAGAATCCCAAGAATGCCGTACTGCACCTTGATCGTCCAACCCGCGCCGATATAGACGCAGACAAAAACAATCAGGTTGATAATGGAAGCAAAAGCGCGGGTCGAGAGCGCGACGTTCGGGAAGGCAACGAGGAAAGCCTCGGTGAAACCGATCACGTACATCGAAACCGAGATGGCTTGCGCGAGATAGAAAACGAGCCCGATCGCGCCGCCAAATTCAATCCCGAGGCTGCGGCTGATCAGGTAGTAGGCGCCGCCGCCTTTGATCCGCGTGTTCGTCGCGGTGGCGGCGAGCGAGAAAGCGGTCAGCGTCGTGATCGTCTTCGCGAGAAGAACGATGACGACCGCGTAGAGAAAACCCGATTGCCCGACGACCTGGCCGAAGCGCAGAAAAAGGATGACGCCGAGAATGGTGAGCGTGCTCGGGACAAAGACGCCACCGAAGGTGCCAAACTTGGTGTTGTCCGGCTCTTTTTTTTCGGGAGTGCTCATGCGCAGGTGCCTGGCGGAGCGAAGTGTGCGGATGGGCTTCCCCGCTGTCAATCGTCCCGCGCGTTGACAGGTTGGCGTGGGCGGCTGTAGCGATATTCATGCTCCGGCAGGCGCAGGAGGGAATAGGGCGCGGCGCGCGACTCGTTGCGCTCGCCGGCTTGGCGGGTTTGGCCGGTTGCGTCTCTCCCGGGCCCGCGCCGTCCGTGACTAACGAAAAGCATTTCGTCTGGCGGGTGCGCGACGCGGCGGTGCCGTTTTATCTTGTCGGCACGATTCACAATCTCGAACCGCGCGATTATCCCGTGCCCGCGATTTACGAGCGCGTGCTGCGCGATTCGCGGCGGCTTCTTTTTGAATACGATCCGCGGGAACACACCGCCCTAACGAAGCAGTTCTGCGCCGCGGCCGAGTATCCGCCCGGCTAGGACCTGCGCGGCGCGGTCGCCCCGGAGACGGTCGCGTTGTTGCAAAGGTATCTTCCACGTTACGGGCTCCGCTTCGAGGCGGTCCGCCGCTACCGGCCGTGGGCGATCGCGCTCCGACTCCTCGCGGAACGCGGGCCGACCGGGCCGAGCAGTCCACTAAGCATGGACGCGCATCTCATCCATGAAGCGCAGCGGCGCGGGAAGGAAGTAGCGGGATTGGAGACGGTGCCCGAGCACGTCGCGTTCTGGCGGGAAATGTTGGAAGCGGACGGCGAAAGTTTGCTCCGTTATACGCTGACCCGCGGCCGCAAAGTGGACGACCTGGTCGACGAAACCCGCGCGGCCTGGCGCCGCGGCGACGTGGAGGCGCTAGCCGCGAACAACGCGCGGCTGCGCGCGGCGAATCCGGCGATCGCGCGGACGTTGCTTGAGCGCCGCAATCGGCGCTGGGTCACGCGGATCGAAGCCGAGCTGCACCGCGGTCAACCGACCGCGATCGTGGCCGGGACAGGGCATTTCATCGGCGCGCATGGCGTGATCGCTCTCCTCCGCGCCCGCGGCCACACGATTGAGCAACTCCAAGGCGTCAGCCTAACGAGCGCTGAATCGCCGCCCGGACCATAAACAACGGTTGCGCGCCGCTCAAGACCTGCGCCGACTCGACCGGCGTGCCTTCCGGCCTAACGAGCAAGGCCGGCACGCCGTGGAGCTGGAGCGTCGCGGCGAGCGCTTCATCTTCCAGGACCGGCGGGCGGAATTGTCCGCTTTGCAAAGCGAGCCGGAGATCCTCTTTCGCCAGGCCCGCCGCGGCGCCGATCTCGAGCAAAATTTCGAGGTCGCCGATATCGCGCCCTTCCTCGAAGAAGGCGCGGAAGAGCGCGCGGTGCAGATCGTCGAATTTCCCTTGCGCAGTCGCAAACTCCGCGGCCTCGAGCGCGAGCCGGCTGCGCGGTTGCACCGGCGGCAGGCTGAGCTTCATCCCGCGATCGCGCGCCATCGGATAGACCGCGCGTTCCCAGATATCGAGGAGATATTCGCCCCGCGGCGGCAAGGTCGGCTCGGGCTCGGGCCGCAGCTCAAAAGCGCGCCAGCGTACCACGAGTTGCTCGCCGAACTCGGCCCTCGCTTCTTGCAGGACCGGTTCTTCGAGATAACAAAACGGGCAGACGTAATCGCTCCAGACATCGAGCAGCGCGCGCACTCCCTTTAGTACGGCGCGCACGGCAGAACCGCAATCGCGCGGCCGCTTCCGGCCCGCTCGTTAGGCTCGCGCGCTCGTCAGATCAGCCAGGGAGGCATAGGTCTTGTCCATCGCTTTTTCCAACTCGGCAAAGATTTCCGGCGCGCGCTGGTTGCTTTCGCCCTGTTCTTCCAGTCGACGCGCGAGCGCGAAGGCGCCTTTCGCGCCGACCGCACCGGTGGAACTCAAGAGCCCGTGCGCACTTCCGGCGAGCGCGGGTGCGTCACCGGCCGCGATCGCCGCGCGAATCGCCGCCATCGTCTGCGGCGTGTTTTCGTGCGCCCTCAGGGCGAGCAGTTTTGGCGGAGCGGCTCGCTCCGCGTGGCCGCAAGGATTTGGTTCAGAACCTTGTCCGCGTTGGCCTTGGCCCGCAGCCTCCGTTCCCCGGCTTCTTCATCGAGCGACGGATCGATCAGGGTGGTGCTCACTTCCTGCCCCATCTCAAGGTAGGTCGCGCACAAGGAGCGCACAGGAGAACGAAGGTTGAAGCCAGCCTGGTTGATCGCCCCTGCGCCCTTCACTTCGGAAAAAAGTTCGAGCAGGAGAAAGGAACTCGTCGTTAGGCCAAGAACGAGGAGCAAACCGAAACCGAGGGAAACAAGGGCGGGGATGCGTTTTTTCATGAGCGGGTGAACCAAGCCGGCGTGACCGCAGCCGGGCGCTCCGCCAGGGCGCTCGTTTCCAGGAATTCGAGCGCGCCGGGATCACTAATCGAAACGGCCAGGTTGCGGTCGATCAAGGTGAGCAGGTGGCGGCCACTGGTCAGGATTTGCTCGACGCTTTCCGCCTGGCCGGTCGTTAGTTCGTCCGATTCCAGGAGAAATTCCGTTTTCGCCGCAAGTGCGGTCGCAAGTTCCTCCGTACGTTCAGTCACCCGCTGTTCCAGATCGCTGTTCGCGCCGCGAAGATTTTCATGCAAATCGAGGATTCGCTCCGCCACCCGCACCCGCGCGCCGAGCTGGAAATTCTCGAAAGGCTTGCGATGAAATCATCCACCCCGGCACTCATTCCTTCGAGGTAGTCTCCTTCGCCCGAACGCGCCGTGAGCAAAATGAAGTAGGTAAAATCGGTCCCGCTGTCCGCCCGGACCTCGCGGCAGAATTCGAGGCCGCTCCGACCCGGCATCATCCAGTCCGAAATGATCAGCGGCTGGCGATGTTCCTGCCAACTGGCGAGCGGAGCGGTCCCATCGACCGCTCCGCCACCTGATGTCCCAGTTTGCGCAGAACAGACGTGAGCAGAAGGCGGGTCACGCCGTCGTCATCAGCTACAAGGACATGCATCGGAGTTGGTCAAAAAGAGGAGCGCGTAACCCCTTCGAATTAGCAGGAAACCTGCCCCCGACCGCGAAACTTCCACGTAGATCCGGCTTGAATGAGAACGGGCGCCGCTCAACCTCTCCAGCATTGGACGGGACGAGGTCCGCTCTATGAAACCAACGCGGCTTTTTCTTCTCACTTTCCTGGCGATGATCGCCTTCGCGAGCAACTCTCTCCTCTGCCGCGCGGCCTTGCGCCAGACCGAGATCGACGCGGCGAGTTTCACTCTTATCCGGATCGTTTCCGGCGCGCTCGTGCTCGCGCTCATCCTGCAACTGCGGCGCGCGTCGTGGCGGAACGCAGGAAGTTGGCCCTCCGCGCTCGCACTTTTTGCCTACGCCGCGGCGTTCTCGTTTGCCTACCACTCGCTTTCCGCCGGCACTGGCGCGCTGCTGCTCTTCGGCGCGGTCCAGGCAACGATGATTCTCTGGGGAATTTGGCGGGGCGAGCGGCTACACGGGCGGCAGATCCTCGGCCTCGCGCTGGCCTGCAGTGGATTGCTTGTGCTGGTTTTCCCGGGGCTTTCGGCCCCGTCGTTAGGCGGTTCGCTCCTCATGCTCGGCGCCGGGGTGGCCTGGGGAATTTATTCGCTCCGCGGAAAGGGCATCGGCAATCCGGCTGCCGCCACCGCCGGGAATTTCCTGCGGGCCGTTCCGTTCGCGGTGCTGCTCAGCGTCGTTCTTTTTCCCTGGGCCCGGGTCGATCGCGCCGGTGCCGTCTACGCGGTGCTCTCCGGTGCGCTCGCTTCCGGCGCGGGCTACGTCATCTGGTATACCGCGTTGAACGGCTTGAAATCCACCAGCGCCGCGACGGTCCAGCTCAGCGTGCCGGTTCTCGCTGCGACCGGCGGCATTTTGCTCCTCGGCGAGCCGCTCAGCCTGCGTTTTCTCGGCGCAGCGTTCGCGGTCCTGGGCGGGATCGCGCTCGTCGTCCTCGAGCGACGCGCCGGCTCTGCCTCATTTCGTTAGGCGCGAAATTCGGCCTTTATAAAACCTGCCCGCACTGTTAACCCCACGAGCGTGAAGCGGCTTCTCTGGCTCGATGTGACGAAAGGCCTGGCCATTCTCATCGTCGTTTACTTTCATTTTTTCCGGACCTACTTCGAGCACGGCGCGCTCCCGCCGCCGGACTGGAGCACCTGGACCGCCGGCCTAACGACTTTGCTCGGGACCACCTGGCTCAATCTTTCCGGGCTCGGCTTCCATGCGGTCGGCGTCTTCATCATCCTGAGCGGCTGGGCCCTGATGCAATCGACCGCCCGCCGGGCGGACGCGGGACCGGTCGCTTGGGGGGCGTGGTACTGGGCGCGTTTCATCCGCCTTTACCCGATGTATTGGGTCGCGCATGTGGTTTATCTCGTCTCCCCGTTCACCGCGCGCTTTGAGAAGATCGATGGCCGCCTCGTCCTGAGCCTGCTCGGGCTCCGCTTCGTCGATATCAGCAACAATTTTTACTACCTGAACGCCGCCTGGTGGTATTTCGGGATGCTGATTCAGTTTTATCTGATTTTTCCGCTTCTCTTCTGGGCCGCGCGCAAACTCGGACCCGCGCGCTTTTTGTTAGGCGCAGCCGCGCTCGGATTTTTTGTGCGCTATCTGCTCCTGGTCGCCTATCCGCAAAACGGCATGTGGGTCCAAGGCGGGCTCGCCCTTTGCCGGCTGCCGGAATTCGCTTTTGGGATGGCGCTCGGCACCTGGGCCAGCCGCGCGCCTGAACGCATCGAAAAGTTTCTCCTCGGCGGTTTCGGATTGCTCACCGGGGTCGTGCTCTATCCCGCGGCGCTTCAGTTTTATCACGGACTTGTTCCGTACATCTTCGTCGACTTCGCCACCGGCGTTTGCTGCTTCCTCGTCCTGGTCGGCTGCGCCGGAATCATCACGCGCTTTCCCGCCCCGGCGAAACTCCTTGGCCTGGTCGGAGCGTTTTCCTACGGAGTCTATCTCATCCATCATCCGTACGTGATCTGGCTTGGCCTGCGGATCCGCGAGCAGCCGATCTGGATGTTCCTGGTCATCACCGCCGCCACCCTGGCTGTCTTGTGTGCCTGGGGCATTTTCCTCGAGAAAATGATCAATGCCCTCGTCACCAAACTCGTGGCCAAGAAGGCGCGTGCGCGGGCCTGATTTGCGAAACCGGCGACGCGCTTAAGTTGCTCCATGAAAGCTGACCTGAGCCACGCCCCAAATCTCACCCAACGTCCGCCGCGCAGTCCGCGCGTCCGCCTCGGCGGCTACGTCGTCCTCGCCCGCATTCTCGATAAAGGCCGCGCCGATCTCGCCGGGACCGCGGGCGAATTCAAGTATAACAATCCGGCCGATTATCATTGGTTCCGCTTCACCGGGATCACGCCCGAGGCGCTCAAAGCGGAGCTCGCCACCGGCAAAGGCGACGGCGAAATGCTGAAGTGGATCGAGGAAAACGCGACGCAGAAACGCAACCCGTGGGAGATCGAACAGTGGAGCGCTTATTTCAGCGAGCGCGGGCCGGATGGCGACGTCGAGACGCTCGAGTTTTTCGCCAAGCGCGTCGGCGAATACAACAAGGACAGGGAAGATATCAAAACGTGGTTCGATCTCCTCGACCTCGACGACTACGTCACCTTCGGGGGCAAGGCCTAACGATCTCTCCGCTCGGGCCCGGCGCGGAAAACCTATTGGCAAACGCACCGGCGCCGTGCAGCCTGTTGCCGATGAACCTGAACCAGAAATAAATTATGCCGCATGTCGTGACCAACAAATGTGTGGGGTGCAAATTCACCGATTGCGTGGTGGTCTGCCCGGTAGCCTGCTTTTACGAAGTGGAAGGCCAGCTTCTCATTCACCCGGAAGAATGCATCGATTGCATGGCCTGCGTGGATGAATGCCCGGTCCACGCGATTTATGCCGAGGAGGACGTGCCGCCCGAGTTCCAGTCGGATATCGAAGAGAATGCGACCGAGGCCCGCCGGGTCCAGGAGTCGGGTCAGGGCCCGATCGAGACGAAGAAAGATCCCTTGCCGACCGCGGACGCGCGGAAAGCGGAATTGGGTTACTAAACCTCGTCTTGGCGCGGGCCGCACCAGCCACACGCCTAACGCTTTCGTCCCTAACGAATTGGTTTCGACTCGGCCGGCTCCACCGCCTGCGCGGCCACGTAGACCGTGCTCTCCGAGTCGCCGTCGAGCAGCGGGTTCTGGAACCTGACGATATGCGCGCGCGTCGTGACAAAGACGGCGCCGAGCGCATCGAGAAATTCGTCATCCGGCGGATCATCCGACCAGAGCGCAAAGATGCCGCCCGGGTGCAGGTGCGCGGCCAGAGCCTGCAAACCCTCAGGTTCGTAGAAAGCAGCATTTGCCGGATCCAGGAGGTGGCGCGGGGAATGGTCGATATCCAACAGGATCGCGTGAAACTTTCGCCCTGGTTCCTCCGGATCAAACCCCGCCGTCGAGCGCGCGCTGGCAAAAAAATCGGCCGCCACCATCCGGCAGCGTGGATCGCCCGTCAGTTGCGCACCGAGGGGAACGAGACCGCGTTGATGCCAGTCGATCACCGTCGGCAAAGCCTCGACAATCAGAAGTGAGCCCACCTCGCGGTGCTCGAGCGCGGCCGCCGCGGTATAACCGAGACCGAGCCCGCCCACGACCACGTCCCAGGTGTCGCCCGGCAAATCGCCCAGGCCGAGATGAGCCAGCGCCACCTCCACCTCATGGAAGAGGCTCGACATGAGAAAGGCATCGCCCAGTTGGACCTCGTAAACCTCCAGCCCGCCTAACGACAAGACGCGGCGACGGCGCAGGCTGACCGCGCCGAGCGGCGTTTCCTGATAATCCAATTCCTCGAAATTCCGGCTCACGATATGACAGGTAAGATGGGCCGGACACCACGCGGCGCCACTCCAAATCTGTCGCGGGACCTGCTCGCGCTCGTTTCCTCCATTTTTTCCTTCGTTAGGCAGCGATCCAGCCCGCCGAGCAAGCCACTCGATCGGTGCTCACCCGGAAAGGAGCCGCGCGCCAAGAACCCCTTGCGTTTCGCGCTGACACGCTACGTTTTCCACTCACCAACCAGCGAAAGGAAAAACTATTATGGGCATCATGAGCTTCATCCGCGGCCAATTGATCGAGATCATCGAGTGGACCGACGATTCACGCGACACGATCTCCTTCCGCTTCGAGGATAACGACGCCGAGATCAAGCGCGGCGCGCAGTTGATCGTGCGCGAATCGCAGATCGCGCAGTTCGTTTACCTCGGCGAATTCGGCGACACCTTCGGTCCGGGCAAACACACCCTAACGACCGATAACATCCCGATCCTGACCACTCTCAAATCGTGGAAGTACGGCTTCGAGTCGCCTTTCAAAGCGGATGTTTATTTCGTCACGACCCGCCTTTTCACCGGCAATAAATGGGGCACCTCGAATCCCATCATGATGCGCGACCAGGATTTTGGGATCGTGAGGGTGCGCGCCTTTGGCACCTACGATTTCCGGGTCAGCGATCCGAAGCTCATGCTCAAGGAAGTCGCTGGCAGCGATCGCAATTTCCGGCTCGATGAGTTTACCGAGACGATGCGTTCGCGCATCGTCAGCATCTTTAGCGACGCGCTCGCCAGCGCGAAAATTCCGGTCCTCGATGTCGCGACCCGCTACCAGGAAGTGGGAGAGGCGCTCCTCCCGCTCATCAACCCCATCATCCAGGCCAAATACGGCATCGAGCTGGCCAGCTTTATTCTCGAAAATGTCTCCGTGCCAGCGGAAGTCGAGCAGGCGATCGACAAACGCTCCAGCATGGCCGCGGTCGGGAACCTGAACGACTACGTGAAATTCCAAATGGCGCAGGGCATGGAAAAAGGCGGCAGCGCCGGCGGCGTCGCGACCGAGATGGCGGTCGGCCTCGCCATGGCGCAGCAGATCATGCAGCAACAAAACTCGATGCAATCGACCGCACCATCGGGCAGTCCCGCCACCCCCGGCGCGGCAGCTCCAGTCGGCTCGGCCATGCCCGAACTCCTCTCCCCCGCGCAAGCCGCCGAAGCGCTCGGCGTGAGCGAAGCCGACGTCATGCAAAGCCTCGAAAGCGGCGACCTGAAAGGAAAAAAGATCGGCACCAGCTACCGCATCACTCGTGCGGCCCTGACCGAATTCCTGCAGAACTAAGAAGGCGCCAATGCCAAGGCACGCTCTGGCCCGCGCATCCTGTCCATGCGTCCAGTTTCAACAACTGCACTGCGCTGATGGCGTGACTCCGATGACCTTGTCTCGATGAGCGACGAGCTCACCGCGCAAAAGCGTTTCGCCTGTCCGGCCTGCGGCGGCGCGGCCGAGTGGTCGCCCGCCAAGCAGGCGCTCGTCTGTCCTTTCTGCGGGACCGTCTCCCCGATGCAGCCCGGCGCCGCCGCGGAGGGCGCGGTCAAGGAACTCGATCTCGCCGAAGCTCTCCGGGCGATCCCCGCGAGCGACCGAGGTTGGCAAACCGCGACCCGCTCGGTGAAATGCCAAAGCTGCCAGGCGATCTCCGTTTTCAAACCGGAACGCGTCGCACAGACCTGCGACTTCTGCGGTTCCCCTGCCCTCGTCCCCTACGACGAAATAAAGGCACCGATTAGCCCTGAAAGCGTCCTGCCCTTCAAGCTCACTCAGGGCGAAGTGCGCGACAAAGTTCACGCCTGGTATCGCAGCCGCTGGTTTGCGCCTAACCGCTTTAAGAGTCGCGCTTTCACCGACACCATCCACGGCCTCTATCTCCCTTACTGGACCTTCGACGCCCAGGTCGCCGCGCAATGGACCGCCGACGCCGGTTACTATTACTATACCACCGAGACCTATCGCGACTCGAAGGGCAACAGCCAAACTCGCCAAGTGCAACACGTCCGCTGGGAATCTGCCAGCGGCGCGCTTGATCATTTCTTCGACGACGAACTCGTTCCCGCCTCGCGCGGTGTGCCGCCAGACTTACTCCGCGGGATCGAGCCTTTCCCGACGAAAGAACTGGCACCCTACGACGCCGGCTACGTCTCCGGCTGGGTCGTCGAGCAATATCAGATTGACCTCGTCGCCGCCGCGCAAAACTCCCGCGAGATCATGGAGGCCAAGCTTCGCCAGCTCTGCGCCGCGCAAATTCCGGGCGACACCCATCGCAACCTCCAGGTCGACGCCGACTACAGCGGGCAGACCTTCAAGCACGTCCTCCTGCCGATCTGGCTCTTGAACTATCAGTATGGCGGGACGACTTATCGCGTCGTCGCCAATGGCTTCACGGGCACCCTCGCAGGCAAATATCCGAAAAGCTGGATCAAGATCACCCTGCTTGTCATGGTCCTGCTGATCATAGGACTGATCATCTTCTACTTCGCCGAAGGCTAAGTCCTGGCCCGGCCCAGGAGCGCGTGGATCTCCGTCGTGTGGCGCCGACCGGCAAAAGAAACACGCAACAAAGCGTTGACCTGCGGCCGCTAGATTGATGAAACTGCCTCCTGACCGGTGCTTTGCCGTTGCCGCCAAGGCAACGCACCACCGCGGAAACCGCCGCAGCATTCCACATCATGAATAAGATCATCCCACTAACCGTTCTGGCCACCACGGCGCTCGCCTTTGCCGCTTGCGATAAAAAGACGACGGATTCCATCAAGGAGAAATCCGAGGAAGCCAGGCAGACCATGGCGACCAAAGCCGAAGAAGCCAAAGACGCCGCCGCGAAAAAAATCGACGAAGCCAAGGAGGCGGCCAAGAAAGCCGCCCCCGCTGCTGCCGCCGCGGTCGACAAAATGGCGGAACAGGCCAAGGACGCGACCCAGAACGCCGCCGACGCCACGAAAGACGCCGCCGAAAAAGCGATGGATAAAGTTCAGGACGCGGCCAGCAACGCGATGGATTCCGCCAAAGAAGCCGTGTCGCCAGCAGCCACACCGGTTGAATCGCCCAATCCGTAAGACGCAACAGTTACGCCCTAAAAATTAATCTCTGGCGTCGATAGGGCCCGGAGGTCACGAGACGAGCCCGGGAAATAGCCCGTAACCCTACGAGCACCGTCCCACTAGCTTGACGGGCGGTTGTCAGCCATGCGCCGGTGGACTATCGGAGATGGATGACCGCGCAGCAGGGAGATAACTAAAATCGTGAAACGTCGCTTGTCTGATCTTCGCGCCGCCTTACTCGCTCTGCACAAGACACTCATCACTTCGGAGCGCGCGGGCTACGAGCACACGATCGGCCCCATTCAGTCACCGAACCATTTTCTGCAACTCCTCACCGGGGATCCGTGGTTCGCGTGGCTGCACCACATCTCGCAGCTCATCGTCGCGATCGATGAAGCAATGGCCGAGAAAGAGCCTCTGACAAAGGTCGCAGTGGATGGCCTCATCAATCGCACTCGCTCGCTCTTGGTCGCCTCCGCGGAGGGCGCCGATTTTGCCAGACATTATTTTGACGCTCTGCAACGCGATCCCGACATCGTCCTCGCACACGCGGAGGTGGCCCGGCTCTTCGACGCGCGGGATACCGCACAGTAACGAGCGTCCCTTTCCGGGATGCCGCGATGACAGATATTTAGCTCATGCCGCGCTGTCCCTGGGCCACCGTTGAACCATCCATCGCCTACCACGATGCAGAGTGGGGCGTGCCGCTGCATGACGACCGGTTGCTTTTTGAATTTCTGATTCTGGAAGGCGCGCAGGCGGGCTTGAGCTGGATCACGATCCTGAAGAAACGCGCGAATTATCGGAAAGCGTTTGACGGTTTTCGCGCGGAGAAGATCGCGCGCTACGGCGAACGGGATGTCGCGCGACTGCTGGAGGACGCCGGGATCGTGCGCAACCGGCTCAAGATCGCGGCCACGATCCAAAATGCGAAGGCGCTCCTTGCCTTGCAGAAGGAAATGACGCTGGATGCTTATCTTTGGAGCTTCGTCGGTGGCGTGCCGAAACAGAATCGCTGGCGGAGCATGGCGCAGGTGCCGGCGAAAACCGCGGAGTCCGACGCGGTGAGTCGCGACTTGTTAGGCCGCGGCTTTAAGTTTGTCGGCTCGACGATTTGTTATGCGCTGATGCAGGCGACCGGGATGGTGAACGATCATCTCGTGACGTGTCCGCGGCATGGGGAACTGCGCTGAAGCACCTCGGAGTCGGTAGCCCAGCGAAACGGACGCGCGGAAAATTAAGCGAGCGTCCGATTACCTGGCCGGTCCGTAATCCCGGCATGGCGAAGAAATCCGACAACGAACCCTGGGAAAAATCCGCTCCGAAGAAGAGCGGTCACACCGAACTAACCGCAAAGAGCAAGGCAAAGGCGAAAGCCTCCGCGAAACGCGCTGGACGCAAATATCCAAACTTGGTCGACAACATGAAGGCCGCGAAAAAGCAAAAGAGCGGCAAAAAGAGATAGGCCACGCCGGCCGTTAGCTGACACAACCGCTCTGTGGAGCGGCCTGAGGGGAGAGCAGGCTCGTTTTAAAGCCTGCTCTCCACGAACTCATTAAGCCGGGATTTTCGCGGTCGTTTCGCGGTCCCAATTCCGATGCTGCGCGAGGGCTTTGATAAACTTCTTCGCAACCTTGTTTACGTCAGCGTTCTCGTCCGCCACGAGACCGAAGTCTTTCCCCGTGGACCCGAAGTCGATCGCGGAAGCCTTCAGCAGATCCACCCCGGCGCCGGTCGCGGCCAGCGCTTTGCAATGCTTGAAAGTTTCGTTCACGAAGAGGATCGCGCGTTCGTCGGTTTTCAAAGTAGCGACGCTTT
The DNA here is from genome assembly GCA_040007175.1 of Spartobacteria bacterium. GTDB lineage: Bacteria > Verrucomicrobiota > Verrucomicrobiia > Chthoniobacterales > UBA10450 > Palsa-1392. The sequence goes on along the minus strand of JBDTVP010000007.1, from coordinate 23,318 downwards.
TCGCTCCACCCGGGACGTAAGCCCCGTCGAAAACGACCGAGGTCGCGTTCAAGAGACTGATATCCACTTTGACCTCCGCGCCCTGCGCGCTCGTCAAGGTGCCGCCGCGCGGCCCGATGATTTTCACCATCGCGCCTTCTTTCGTTAGGGCGTTCTTCATCGTGTTGAGATCGTTGCCATCGACCCCATCCGCGACGAGGAAGGCAACCCGGCGCGTCTGAATGGTGTTCTTCACCGTATTCATCATGCTCAAGGCGGGCGAGGTGCCGATCTTGTTGCGAGCGGGTTTCGACTCGGTCTCCTTGCCGGCATCGGCGCCGACCGCCTGGTTAACCCGGCCTTCGACCGAGCCGGGCACTTTCATTCCCAGACCTTTCGCGATTCCGCTCGCGAGCGCTTTTTCGACCTTGTTCAACATCCCGAGCATCCGCTCCACGATCGCCGGCCGGGTCACCATGCCGAGCTCGAACGTGAGCGCGTTGATAATGTGCTGTTGTTCATGCGGCGCCTGGCTTTGGAAAAAGAGCGCGGCTTGGCTGAAGTGATCGAAAAACTTGTCGCTTTTCCCGCGCACCTTTGCGCCCTGCATTTTCTCCATGTGACTAACGAACCCGCCCATGTCCTCCTTCGCCTGCATCGGGCAGCCGCTGCTGATCGTGTTCGGGAAGTAGCTCGTCTCGCCGCGATTCACGATCTGCTGCATGTGACCGTCGCGTTGATTATTGTGCATCGGGCAGGTCGGCCGATTGATCGGGATCTGCGCGAAGTTCGGCCCGCCGAGGCGGGTGAGCTGCGTGTCGGTGTAGGAAAAAAGCCGGCCTTGCAGGAGTGGGTCATTGCTGAAATCGATCCCTGGCACGAGATGCCCGGGATGGAAGGCGACCTGCTCGGTTTCGGCGAAATAGTTATCCGGATTGCGATTGAGAACGAGTTTGCCTAACGGCGTGATCGGAACCATCTCCTCGGGAATCAGCTTGGTCGGATCGAGCAGATCGAAATCGAATTTGTGCTCGTCCTTTTCCTCCACAACCTGGACACCAAATTCCCATTCCGGGAAATCACCGTTCTCGATCGCTTCCCAAAGATCGCGCCGATGGAAATCGGGGTCCTTGCCGTTGATCTTAAGCGCCTCGTCCCAAAGAACGGAGTGCATCCCGAGTTTCGGCTTGAAATGAAACTTCACGAAGCGCGACTTCCCGGCCTGGTCGATGAACCGGAAAGTGTGAACGCCGAAACCTTCGATCATGCGCAGGCTGCGCGGAATGGCGCGATCCGACATCACCCACATCAGCATGTGGAAGGTCTCGGGCGAGAGCGAAATGAAATCGTAAAACGTGTCGTGGGCCGAGGCAGCCTGCGGGATTTCGTTATGCGGCTCCGGCTTCACCGCGTGGACGAGATCGGGAAACTTGATCGCGTCCTGGATAAAGAAGACCGGGATGTTGTTCCCGACCATGTCGAAGACGCCTTCGTCGGTGTAAAACTTGATCGCGAATCCGCGCACGTCGCGGGCCAGATCGGCCGAGCCGCGCGAGCCGGCCACAGTCGAGAAACGGAGGAAAACCGGCGTCTGCCGCGCGGGATCGTTCAGGAAACCGGCCTTCGTTAGGCCGGAATGCTTTTTGTAAGCCTGGAAATAACCGTGCGCCGCCACGCCGCGGGCGTGGACCGCGCGCTCGGGAATGCGCTCATGATCGAAGTGCGTGATTTTCTCACGCATCAGGAAGTCCTCGAGGAGCGAGGGACCGCGCTCACCCGCCTTCAGGGTGTTGTTCGTGTCGTTAATCGGCAGGCCCTGATTTGAGGTCAGGGTCGCGCCGTCCATCTCGGAAATGTCAGGGGCAAGCTCTGCGAGCTTCGCGTTCGATTTGTTCTCTCTTTTGCGTTTGATTTTCGGCATGACGTTCCTTTCGGCTGGCTGAGTTTACTGCGACGCCCGGGTGGGCGATTGGGCAAAGTAGTGATCCGTGCGATAGGAAGGAAAGACGCTTTGCCTATTTCTTAGATAGGCGTGGGCTATGGAACTTCATCAACTGCGCTACTTCCTAGCGATCGTGAAACGCGGCACCTTCAGCCGCGCGGCCGAGAGCTGTCACGTCTCGCAGCCCTCCCTTAGCCAGCAGATTCTGAAACTCGAAGCGGAGCTGAACGAGAAGCTTTTTGAGCGCAATCGCCGCCAGGCCCTGCTCACCCCGGCCGGCGAGCTTTTCCGGCAGCGCGCGGAGAACGTGCTCCACGAAATCCACGAGGCGCGCCGCGAGGTGCGCGACGTGAGCGACGAACCGCGGGGCGAAGTGCACCTGGCCGCGCTTCCCACGATCGCGCCCTACCTGCTCCCGAAAATCATCCGCGGCTTCGCCCGCCGCTCGCCCGCGGTGCAGTTGATCGTCCACGAGGAGACGACGGAACGCGCGCTGCGCGCACTGGCCAATCGCGAACTCGATCTGGCGCTCGTTAGTCTGCCGATCACCGATGGCCGCATGGAAGTGCGTGCTCTCTTCCGCGAAGAGCTCTTCCTGGCGCTGCCCCGTCGCCATCCGCTCGCCCGGAAACGCGGACTCTGCGCGAGCGACCTTTCGCCGGAGAGTTTCATCTTCATGTCGGACACGCATTGCCTCGGCGCGCAGACCCTCCAGTTCTGCTATGCGCAGGGCTTCGCGCCGCGGATCAGTTGCCGGAGCGCGCAAATCGAAACGATCCAGGCGCTGGTCGCGGCGGGGGTCGGGATTTCGATGGTCCCGGCGATGGCGCGGCAGCGTTCCGGCCCGGCCTCGATCATTTACCGGTCGTTAGGCAAGAGCGCACCGATGCGCGAGATCGCGCTCGTCTGGCCGAAAGGCCGGCTCCTTGCCCGGGCCGCGCGCGAGCTGCGCGACTATCTGCTGCGGTCGGCGCACCAGACTGTTCGTTAGGCTGGAGCGTCCCCGTTTTCAGATCTCGGCCAGGACGCCGGCCCTCGCCGCGTCGCTTTTCGAGTCGCTCAGCGGGTCGTAAACCCGTCCGGCCCACTCCGGCAAAGCGGCCTCGTCCTGAGGCGAGGAGAGATGCTCGCGAACTCCGAGGCCGCGTCTGCCTTTGGAGGGCGCGCTGTCGTTAGGCGCAATGGTCCGGAGCGCCAGCGACATGGATTCCTGTCCATCGCGGCCGCCACTCTTGGTCGAGTCGTTGAGGATGCCATTAAGCAGCCCGGTGAGCCGGCGCAGGCGAAGCGCCAGCAGGTTCAACTGGGCGCGACCGGAGCCATCCAATTTGTTCGCAGAGGCGGTCACCAGGCGATTCGCGAGCGAACCGATGCCGCGCAGCGGAGCCATGATCTCGCTGGAAACGGCGGAGCCAAGGTTGGCCAGTTCGCGGTTGGCCTGTTCGAGTTGCTGCGCCTGCTTCGTCGAGTCGCGCCGCAGGCTTTTGATTCGATTCTCCGCCCGTTTCTGCGCAGTCGCGTTGGTGATCGAGGCCATCGTGAAACGGCCGGCCGATGTCGAGAGCGGGTTCAAACCGACTTCGATCGGCAGCTCCCTGCCATCCTTGCGCCGGCCTCTCAGTCCGCGGCTCGCCCGCTTCCGGCGCGACGTCCAGGCGTTGAAGAAACCGGATCCGTTGGCCGGGTCCGAGGTCCGGAAACGATCTGCTAAAAGCATCTCCGCGGGCTGGCCGATCAACTCGTGACGCGAGTAGCCGAATAGTTTCTCAGCCCGGGCATTCACCAGCGTGATCAATCCCTGGTCGTTCACCATCAGAATGGCGTGTGGGGCGGCTTCCATCACGAGGCGGGAACGCTCCTCCGCGTCGCACAACTCCGCGCCGGCGCTGGCCAGGTTCCGCGTCGTTAGGCGCATCGCGATGCGATTCATCGCCTGGCGCCCTAACCGATCCAACGCATCGCGCTGGGCGGGTGAAAGCTGTCGCGGGACGCGATCCATCACACAAAGCGTGCCGAGATTTTGTCCGTCCGAGGTGGCCAGCGGCAGGCCCGCGTAAAAGCGGATTTCCGGACCGCCTGCGACGAGCGGATTATCGTAGAAAACGAAATCTTCGCGCGCATCGGGCACCTCCATCAAATGCCGCCCGTGAATCGCGTGGGCACAGAAGGAGACGTCACGCGCGGTCTCGTTCAGCTCGAGACCGACGTTGCTTTTGAACCACTGCCGTTCGCCATCGACAAAGCTGATCAGCGCGATCGGCGTGCCGCAGATCTGCGCGGCGAGGAAAGTGAGGTCGTCGAATTCCGCCTCCGCGGGCGTGTCGAGAATTTCGTGGTTTTGCAGAGCGACGAGCCGCTCGCGTTCGTTGGTGGTAGGTGCAGCAGGTGTCATAATATCGGCGACATCACGTCCCCTTCCGCTGCGTGTTGGCCGACGGGAGTAAACCCAACGTTGCTCTTGTGCCCATATAGCAAGGCGAATGCCCGCGAAGGCATTCTCCGTAATATTTCGGACTCTTTTTCGAGCGCGGCCGACGGTCCGCGGCCCCTGTTTCACCGCGAAAAAATCGCATCCGCGGCCGCACGGACCAGCGAAGAGTGGTTACCGCACATGGACTCAATCAATCGAAATCAGCCGGAAGAGAACCACGAAGACCTGACTGGAGCGAAAGCGATCGCGAAGATCAAAGAGCTGGTCGACCAGGCGCAGACCTGCTTTTTCTGCACCGCCGCGACGGGCAGCGGTTCGACCGGGGCGCGGCCGATGAGCGTGCAGCAGGTGGATGACGAGGGAAATCTCTGGTTCCTGAGCGCGGACGACAGCCACAAGAACGAAGAGCTGGCGCGCGATCCCGCGGTGAAGCTTTATTTCCAGGGCTCAGCGCACTCCGACTTCCTGATGTTGAGCGCGACCGTGACGGTTTCGCGCGACAAGGCGAAGATCAAGGAACTGTGGGAACCGATCGTGAAGAACTGGTTCACCGAAGGAGTCGACGATCCGCGCATCACCGTGCTCCGGGTCGCGCCTAACGAGGGCTACTATTGGGACACCAAACACAGCATGGCGGTGGCCGGCGTGAAGATGATGATCGGCACCGCCATTGGCAAAACGATGGACGACTCGATCGAGGGCGCGCTGCGGGTTTAGCTCCCACAGCGCGCGCCGAAACCGCGCTTAAGGGTCGCGCTTACTTCTTCGCGTTGCGCGGGTCGTCGGCGGGGTTGACGTAATCGATCTGGAACGGCCCCTCACCGTGCACCTGGATGATCGTCTCCTCCGTGGACCAGCCGAAGTGCTGCATCCCGGTTGGCATCGAGGTGAACGCCCCCTGCGCCATCGCGTGGCCGGCGCTCTCGTCGAATTTCTCGCCCATCCCGATATGGAACGCGCCCGAGATGACCGTGATATTCTCCGCCGTCGGATGGGTGTGCGGCATGATCTTGTAGCCCGCGGGAGTTTTTAGCCGGACGGTGAAGACGCCCTTTTCGCCCGGGTTACCGGCGAGGACCGCCAGTTTCGCCCCGGCCGGGAACTCTGGAGGCACGTCGCCCCATTCCATATTCGCCGTGTCGAAGATTTTGTGATCAGAGGCGTTCGCCGCCATCTCCTTTTTCTGCGCGCCGATGACGACCGAAGCGACGGCGATGACTGCTATAACCAGCAAACCATGTCTAAGTGTTTTCATTCCATTTCCTTTCGATGTTGGGTAACACGAGAACTTTGCGAAAGTCGGGCGGCCCGTCAACGCTGGATCAACTGGAATCGCATCCTGCCCTTTAGAGTTCCCAGTCCTCACTGGCGAGCGGCGACGGAAAGCCGGAAAGATCTGGAATGCTTTGCGAGCCGGCGTTTCTCCAGTTACTAGAGCCTTCTCACCATGTCGTCCGAGCGTTCGATGCACAACATCCAGACCCTGCTCGAATCCACGAGCGAGGGGATCTACGGCATCGACAACGAGGGCCTCTGCACTTTTGCCAATCGCGCGACAAGCGAGATGACCGGCTGGTCGGTCGAGGAGTTGCTCGGGAAACAGATGCACGAATTGCTGCATCATCATCGCAGTGACGGCTCGATCTATTCGCAGACCGATTGCCCGATCTACGCGGCTTTTCGCGAAGAGCGCGGCTGCCGCGTCCATGGCGAAGTTTTCTGGCGCCGGGATGGGACTTCGTTTCACGTCGCTTACGGATCCAATCCGACGCGCGAAAACGGCGTCGTGACCGGCGCGGTCGTGACCTTCATGGATGTGTCGGAACGCATCCACGCGGAGACCGCGCTGCGCGAAAGCGAGGCGCGCAAAAGCGCGATCATGGCTTCCGCGCTCGATGCCATTCTCACGATCGATCGCACCGGTCTGCTCGTCGATTTCAATCCCGCCGCGGAACGCATGTTTGGCTTTCGCCGCGAAGAAGTCGTCGGGCGGGAGATGGCGGAGTTAATCATTCCGCCTGCGCTGCGGGAGAAACATCGCCGCGGACTCGCGCATTGCGTCGCAACCGGCGAAGGCCCCATCCTCGACCAGCGCATCGAGATTTCCGCCCTGCACGCCGATGGCACCGAGTTTCCGATCGAGCTGACCGTGACCACCATCCCGGGCAGCGATCACGGTGCGTTCACCGGATTTATCCGCGACATCACCGACCGCAAAATGGTGGAGACCACGCTGCGCGAGTCGCGCGCCGAGCAGCGCCTGATCACGGAAGCGATCCCGCAACAGGTTTGGACCGCGCAGCCGGATGGCACGCTCGACTACGTGAATAATCGCGTCGTGGAATACTTCGGCCGCACCCGGGAAGAAGTCGTCGGCTCCGGTTGGCTGGACGTTCTCCATCCCGAAGATGTCCCGGCCACAGTCGAACGCTGGACCAACGCCCTAACGACCGGCCAACCCTACGAGGTCGAGTTCCGTCTGCGGCGGACCGATGGCGAATATCGCTGGCATCTCGGGCGCGCCCTTCCCTTGCATGACGCCGGTGGCGCGATCGCGAGATGGTTTGGGACCAACACCGACATCACCGAACGCAAACGCGCGGAGGAAGAACGCGAGATCGCCGCCCAGCGCTCGAAACTTCTCGCCGAGGCGAGCGCGCTCCTCGGCTCATCGCTCGACTACGAGACGACGCTCAACAACGTCGTGCGGCTCGTCGTGCCTGAGATCGCCGATTGGTGCATCATCGATCTGCTCGACGCCGCCGGCCAGATTCGCGGCGTGGCTCATGCGCACTCCGAGCAATCCAAGATCGAGCTCGTCAAAGAGATGAACCGGCGCTATCCGCCGCAACGAAATGATCCGGTCGGGGTCGCGAGCGTGTTGCGAACAGGCAAACCCGAAATCTTCCCCGCGATCGACGACGACCTGCTGCGCGCGGCCGCGAAGGACGATGAGCACTACGAATTTCTCAAGTCGCTCCGGCTCCGCTCGGCCATCGTCGTTCCGCTCCAGACCGGCGGCAAAACCGTCGGCGCGCTCACGCTCGTGCGCGAATCCGAGAGTGCCCTGACCGAGGAGGATCTTCCTTTCGCGCAGGACCTCGCGACGCGCACCGCGCTCGCGGTTGAAAACTCGCGGCTCTATTCTGAGGCCCAACGAGCGAACGCGGCCAAGGACCGTTTTTTCGCGGTGCTCAGTCACGAACTTCGCACCCCGCTCAATCCTGTCCTCATGACGGTGAGCGCGATGGAGAGCGACCCGAGCCTGCCCGCGGTTGTGCGCGCCGACATCGCGATGATCCGGCGCAACGTCGAGCTCGAAGCGCGCCTCATCGACGATCTGCTCGATCTCACCCGCATCTCGAACAACAAACTCACGCTCAACCGCCAGGTCGTCGATACCCACGAGTTGCTCGATTACGCAGTCCATATAGTGCGCAGCGATTCATCCATTTCGCAGGCTCCGCTCCGCATGAAACTCGGCGCGACCGACATTCACACCGAGGGCGACCCGGCGCGGTTGCAGCAGATTTTTTGGAACCTGCTCAAGAACGCGGTCAAGTTCACGCCCCCGACTGGCGTCGTCATGGCCCGGACTTCGAATCCCGGACCCGGGCAGTTGCTCGTCGAAGTGATTGATACCGGTCGCGGGATCGAACCGGCGTTGCTCCCGGTGATCTTCGATGCTTTCCAACAGGAGCACCTCGACGATCGCCCGGCCCCCGCCGGCCTCGGGCTCGGGCTCGCCATTTCCAAGGCGCTCGCCGAGTTGCACGGCGGGCAGCTCACGGTCGCAAGCGCGGGTCGCGACCAAGGCGCGACTTTCTCCCTTAGCCTAACGACTGTATCTCCGGCGCCGGCTGCGCCCCGCCTCACGCCCGCTCCCGAGACGCCCGCGGCAATATTGCGCATCCTCGTGGTGGAAGACCACGAGACGACCGCCGCCGCCATGGTGCGCCTGCTCAGCCGGCGCGGGCACGCCGTCCGTATCGCGCATAGCGTCAAGGCCGCGCTCGAGATCGCGGCGCAAAATTCCTTCGATGTCGTCCTGAGCGATCTCGGCCTGCCCGACGGCAACGGTTTTGAATTGATGGAAGAACTCCGCGATCTCCACGGTCTGCGCGGGATCGCCCTGAGCGGTTACGGGATGGAGCTCGACCAGGACCGCAGTCTCCGCTCCGGCTTCATCGCGCACCTGACGAAGCCGGTCGACCTGCAACGGCTCCTGCGCGCTCTCGCCGAGATCACGCCGGCAGAAGCGCCCTAACGTTGGGTTCAGCTCTTCTTTAACCCATCGCGCCCGGCGATCGCTTCCACCTCCGCCCGCGTCTGGTAGAAGAGCCGAGCCCGGTCGTCCCTTGCGGTTGCGCTGGCGCGATTCCACAAAATCCGGTAAGACCGTGCGAACACGGCCGAATCGATATGGATTTTCTTCACGAACTCAAGCGACGCAACGTCTATAAAGTCGCCGCCACTTACACGGTGATTTCGTGGCTGCTCATCCAGGCGGCGTCGATTTTGTTCCCCACTTTCGACGCGCCGGCGTGGCTCATGAAGGCGCTCGTGGTGCTGCTGACGCTCGGATTTCTGCTTGCGCTGATCATTGCGTGGGCCTTCGAGATGACCCCACAGGGAATGAAGCGGACAGAAGATCTCTCGGTCGAGGAAATCCGGGCGCTGCCCTACTGGAGCGCGCGCAAGTTTGCGGCGCTGATCGGGAGCATCGCGGTCCTGGCTTTGGCGCTACTGGTCTATCAACTCGCGGGCCGACATTGGTTGGAACAGGAAAGGGCGGCGAAGCGAGCCCCGGCCGCGCCGGCGGCGGAAATGATCTCGAGCAAATCGATTGCGGTCTTGCCGTTCCAGAACCTGAGCAAGGACGAGGCGAACGCGTTTTTTGCGGATGGCGTGCAGGATGAAATCCTGACCACCCTCGCGAAAGTAGCCGATCTGCGCGTGATCAGCCGCACCAGTGTGATGCAATACCAGGACGCATCGAAACGAAACCTGAAGGAGATCGCGCAGGCCCTGCACGCGGCCCACGTGCTCGAAGGCACGGTGCAACGGAGCGAGAATCGCGTGCGCGTGAGCGCGCAGTTGATCGATGCCCGGACGGACGCCCATCTCTGGGCCGAACGATACGATCGCGAGCTAAAGGATGTTTTTGCGATCCAAAGCGAAATCGCCCAGAAGATCGCGCAGGAATTGCAGGCGGCGCTTTCCCCTAACGAGAAGGCCGCGATCGAGGAGCGCCCGACCTCGGACATGGTGGCCTACGATTTTTATCTGCGCGCCAAAGCGATCAGCGTACGCCTGACCTCGCCGCGACCGGAGCAAGTGCAGGAGGCCATCCGACTGCTCGATCAGGCGGTGGCGCGCGACCCGAAATTCGTGCCCGCCCTCTGCGCGCTCGTGAATGCGCATCTTTGGATTTATTGGGTGGCGTTCGATCAAACCCCGGCGCGGCTCGAGCTGGCGACCCGGGCGCTCGATGCCGCCGCACTCGCCCAGCCCGATGCGGGGGAAGTGCACCTCGCGCGCGCTTATTATCACTACTGGGGCAAACGGGAATACGACGCGGCCTTGTCGGAACTGGCGCTCGCCCGGCGCTCCCTGCCGAACGACCCGGATGTCGCCTACCTGACGGCGACCGTGCAGCGACGCAAGGGCCGTTGGGGCGAGGCGACTCAGCAGTTCGAAGCCGCGGCGGTTCTCGATCCCCGCAACAACAACCTGCAACTCGAGCTGGGCGGGATCTATTTTCAGCAGCGCCGCTATGCCGAAGCGGCGCAGGTACTGGAGCGCGCCCTGAGCCATTCGCCCGAAGACTTCGGGTTGCAAAGCGCGCGCGCTAATGTGGACATCGCCGCGCGCGGCGACCTGCACCGGATGGAAGCGGTGCTGGCAGGCGAGCCGGCCAAATCGGCCAACCCAGCGCGCGTCTCTTATCTGCGGATGCAGCTCGCGCTCGATCGGCGCGATTATCATGCGGCGGAGGAGGCTCTGACGGCGAACACCGCGAAGGAGATGAACCCGAGCGCGGGCTTCGTCGTGCCGCGGGAGTGGTTTGAAGGTCTGATCGCGCTCGGTCTCGGTGATCGTTCACGAGCACAGGCGTCGTTCCTGACTGCCCGCGAACGGGCTGCGAGCAGAGTGGCGGCGAGTCCGAACGAAGCGATCCCGCTGAGTGTGGTGGCGCAGATCGATGCGCGTTTGAGGCGAAAAGATGAAGCGGTCAGTGAAGCGGAACGCGCTCTCGAGTTGCACGCGCCGACCGGGGACGAATTGCAGGCTTGCCTCAGCGCGGTGCGGCTCGCCTCCGTCTGCGGACAATTGGGTGAAGTGGAGCGAGCCCTCGGTTTGCTCGAGCAAACCGCCAAGCTGCCGGGCGGCCCGAGTTACGGGACTCTGAAGTTAAACGAGGAATGGGATCCGCTGCGATCACACCCGCGCTTCGAGAAGATCGTGGCGTCGCTCGGGCCGACGGCGCTCCCCCGGTGATCCGTGAGAACCTGCCGACGATTGGAGCCGCATCGCGGTCTCGCCGGCGGTATATCATGACCGCATGAAATCACTCACCGAATATCTCTGGTTTGAAGTGCCGGGCCGGCGCGCCTTTCTCAACATCACCCCGAAGATCGAGGGACTCGTTAGTCAAAGCGGAATCGCCGAAGGCCTTTGCCTGGTCAACGCCATGCACATCACCGCTTCGGTCTTCATCAACGACGACGAGAGCGGCCTCCATCACGACTACGAAGTCTGGCTGGAAAAAATCGCACCGCACGCGCCCACCTCCGCCTACCAACACAATCGCACCGGCGAAGACAACGCCGACGCCCACCTCAAGCGCCAGGTCATGGGCCGCGAAGTCGTCGTCGCCATTACCAAAGGCCAGCTCGACCTCGGCCCATGGGAACAGATCTTCTACGGCGAGTTCGACGGCGGCCGCAGAAAACGCGCGCTGGTGAAGATCATCGGAGAATAATCCTTACGCCCGCTGCGAAGGTCACGCTTCGCCTAGTGCCAGGCGAAATTGCTGTGCGAGAGCACCCAGAGCAGGACCAAAGCAGCGAGCAGCGGAAGGATGTTTGCCGCCACGCTGATGACACTCAGCGCCAGCGAGCGTCCCTTGAGAAAGAAACAGGAAATCCCGAGCGCCACGCCGATGCCCCATGCGCTAAGCGCGATCGGACCGTCGATCGACATATCGCGAAATGGCCGGATCACTTCGCAAAAAATAAGCGCGCCTAACACGCAAAGGAGCAAAGCGACGATGCCGAGCAAGTTTGGAATAGCTTTAATCAGCGTGACAGTAATCGATCCGTCGCCGGTTGCATCCCAGCCCTTTAGAGTTTTCGCCAGCGCGAGATTCAACCAGACGAATCTCACCCTGATGATGTTTTCCCCATCCAGCTAGCATTGCACCTGCTTGTCTTGCATTGCATGACAACCACCCTGAACGAAATCGCCACGCACCGCGCCCACCTCCATGGGGAGATCATGGAACGCGAATGCCTCCTCGCCGCCCTCGACGTCTTCGAGAAATACGCCGCCAGCGGCCACGCCCCGAGATCCATCGAGCTCGGCAGCCTTGTTTCCACGCTTCTCCCCTCTCGGTCAGCGATCGAAGTGAAGGAGCTACCCACGTCCGCCGCCGCGCCGCCGGCAGCGGCCGCCCTGCCGCCGAAGCCTCCCGTAGAGCGCTACATGCATCCGGAGTTAAAGATCGCCTGCGGCACTTTTCAAGGGAGCTACACCCGCTGCGTCCAATGGGCGATCAACCGCATGACGGAGGACTACTCGCTCCATGACATCTCGGCGCTGCTTCTACGGGAAGGCGCTCCCCTGGGGTCCTCCAAAATTTCAGTCGTCCTCTCGAGGATGAAAGGACGTGGGGAGATCGAGGAAATTCGGAGGGGTGAGGGACCGATTCCAGCCCTCTTCCGCAAACCCGAACGCGTCACCGATGACGTGACCAACCCTGCGGACGAGACCATAGAGATGGCATCGCCAACACTCTCCGGGACTGCCGCATAAAAAAGCCCGCCACTTCCGGCGCGCAGTAACGCCTCGCTTCCTTGCCCGCGAGAAGAGCCAGTCGCCGGATCCTCTTCCTCCGTGAGATGAAGCACATTCAATATCGTGCACCGGGCCAAGCCAGTATTACAGACCGCTTCTCCGGTTAGGTGCCATCATTCACCGGTCAGAAACCCCGCAAACCGTGGGTGAGCGCTTCGTCCGCAAGTGTGGAGTTTGAAAACACAAACCGCAAACCTTGCTTCCGGAGAATTAAACCTCGAATCCGAAGTTTTAAGCCTCGCTGCACAAACCTTGGAACCGGCTATCTAAACAAGAAGACTTGTTTCCCAAGTTTAGAGACTCAGTTTCGAAACCTCGAAACTCATTTCTCAAACTTCGAAACCCGTTTTAAAAGTCTAGAAACTTGCTTCCGAGACTTCAAAACTTGTTTCCAAGGTTTCAAGACTCGTTCCCAAAGCGTCGAAACTCGTTCTCCACGTTTAGAAACTCGGTCTTCAAATAGGGGAACTCGTTTTCTAAACTTGCGCAGCGAGTCATCAAACAGGGAAAGCGCGACATCAAACCTGCGACGAAGTCTTTCTGCGCCTCCCGCTCCGGCTCAGCAGTCCAGTTGAGCGATTTCAGCGTTTCAGTCTTTCAGCCTCTCAGTGTCTTGGTCCGTCTGGCCGAACCAAACGAGTTCCTCCGTTAGGCCGGCGGATCCGTGAAGCTTTGGACAGGATTTCTCTGTCCGGCACGACTCCGGGATTCCCATTCATGGAAACACAAGGAGCGGCGGTTTCAAACCGACGAGGGCGCTTGGAAAACGCCCCTCCAAGTCCCGAGAAAAACGCGCGTCGCATCCAGGGCTTGCGCACCTTCCCCGCTCGTCACTTATCACTTGTCACTTGTCACTCGTCACAGATCCCTTGACTCTCCCGGCCCTCGCTCCCTAACGTCGCCGCCAGGTCGCGAACATGGCGCAAGATCGTTTGCTTTTACGCCCTCACACTCCTCTTCTCCGGGTGCTTTAGCCTCTTCGCCATTCGGGCAGTCGGTCTGGATGCGGGGTCACTTCTTTACTTCACCGGCATGATGTGGAGCTATCCTCGTCGTCTCTAAAAATCCCCTGCCGACAATTCCCCCGCGCCAATTTCCCCGACCGGTATCCAATCGCCCACTGCCGGGACACCAACTAAGGATTTTCCACAACCGTCAGGGTCAGGTCGTTGCCGTCCCCACCTTGATACGAAGCTTGATAGGTGTTCTTCCCCACGATCACAGTTGCGCCCTCGGGAAGATTCGCAAACGTGCCGGCGATCGGTCCGGCGGAAGTCTTGTTAAGAAGGGTAAACGTGCTCCCGATGTTGAGCCGTTTCCGGCCAGCGACACTCAGCTCGAACTCTGCCTCGCTCGCGATGGTGATCCCATTCGCGATCACCTGGTCGGCGCTATTTTTGTTGGTTTTGATAAAGGAGACGAAGAGCGCTCTGTTTTTGAAACTCAGGGAACCCTGGATAGTGAGGATCGTTGGGTTCCTGGAACCGAGGCTCGGTTGCAAAGCGCCCTCCGATTTGATCGTGACGGCACCGCCGATCGTCCCCTTCCCGCTCAGGACACCTGCGTTTACCACGACGGATCCAGAACCTGTCCCGGAGCCGCCTTGCGTCGAGACGTTGAGCTCCCCCTGATTGACGGTTGTCCCGCCGCCATAAGTGCTCACTCCGCGCAGGAGCAATCGCGAATTCCCACTCTCTAGATTGGATTAGATCTGGGTTGGGCTGGATTTTTTGAAGATTCTCGTTTTTGAAACCGACCTGAACTATAATTAACCGACAGCTCTACCGCCTCGATTTGCTTAATGAAAACGCTTCGTCTCGTAATCGCAGTCGGAATTTTGTCTGCCGGCCTCACACAGGCCGCTCCCACCCCGTCAGATTGGTCGAAGCTCATCGTCGGTCAATGGACTATAGACTCGCAGCCTCCACGTTTCCCACGTTTCTTGGCCGATGGCACCTGGACTCTCATGTACATGGGGGATACCTCAGTTCAAACCGGACAATGGCGCATCGAGGGTAAGACCCTGATCCGGTACTACGGCAATGGCGAAGCCAGGCGCAGTGAAATACTAAAGCTCGACAAGTCGGAGATGGTATTGCACACACGAGGGCCAGTCGACCATTACAAGCGTCTAACGGCTGGCAAGACCGTTACGGTTCCAGCCAAAGAGGCGAAAATCATTCGCGTCCAGCCGTCGCCCCGTCAATGAGGGCAAGACGGGACTCCGCAACGAACGATTGGGCGGCTTCAACGCATCTTTCTACCAATATGAAAAGAAAAATAATCGCCGTCATTTCCAGCCTCCTCTTCAGTCTGGCAGTCCAGGGAGCCGGAGAAAGAATTGTGAAGCTGGGTCAAACCGAGTTGATCGGCTCGATAAGCCGGGAAAAGCATACGTACCAATTGCATCTCGAACGCCCGATCAAGATCGAGGGCGCAGCCGAGCAGTTCACCGATGTGCAGCTCGTCGACACCAAGTTCAAGAAACTGGCTGAGTTCGACACGATGACTAAGGCGCAAATCGGCAGCGGCCGGTATGCTCTTCTCGGCATCCTGAAAAAAGACGGCAAGGATTTACGCTACGAAGTGATTAAATGTAAACCGCTAGATCTTTAGAGTAGTATTGGTAGATGCAAAATCCGAGACGGTGCTGAGCAACGAAGCCAGTGTCGCTAAAATTGTAGAGGGAGAACTGCGCGATGCTTATTGAGCGACATACATCGCCGTTGTTCCATCAAGCTTGACTTCAGCGTCCCTCTTCGGGACGACGTTTAAATCGTAGATATTGTTGCCGACGATCTCTTGCGACTGCGTATCCCAAAGCATGACGCTGACTGGTCCTTTACGCCGGGCGTCTTGTGCCGTGGGCACCGCGATATACCGACTCTTCTTCGCCTTGCCTGCCGTCTTGCGACCATTCTTCAGAACTACAGCGCGTTGCTGAGCAGAGGCTCGATACTTCGCAACGTAGTAAAAACGCTCGGCAACCCGCGAGCCGGCAGCTAAACCGTTTGCACCTGCCGTACGTGCCGCTTCGTCTGCGGCCCGCTCCAGGGCGTCGTTCTGGGCAAGAACTGATGAACAGGAAACTGTGATCGTCCCTATGATAACGAGGCGACTGACCAAGAGAAGCAAGATTGCCTTATTCACTTAACTTTGTGAAAGGTCACAGTCTCGTCTTCCATTCCTTGAATCCACGACGGCGGATTGAGCGGGACCATGCGGATAGTAGCCGTTCCGTCCCCAAATTTGATCGTGTATCGCATTGCGTAATGGTAGGCACCCGTCTGAAATTTTCCTTTACTCACCCCCGTAAAAGTTCGCCCCGACATTTCGCCTCGTATCGCGGCGCTGAGCGCGCCGCTACTTCGCCACGGAAACGTCGTCGTTAAGATAGCCGATTTCAGGTCAGGCATTACAACCAATGTGGATGGAGCCCAAAACTTACGATCCCTTTGGGTGCCCTCCAGAATCTGTATTTTTCCTTTGTATACGCCGTCGAAGTCGGACCCGAATGCAGTGCCGGAAGCGATGAGAATCACGAGCGATGACAAGGTAACGGTCCATTTCCGAGCGCGGTGCAACCCGGAAAGATACCTGGAGAAAGCCAGCATGAAAAAGTCGCGACTGCTACAAGCTGGCATCGTTAGAGACCAATCGGCTTATATTTGACTATTGTCAGCGAGAGGCGCTTAAATCCGGAATCTTCTTTTAGAGTCCCGAGGAAAATGAAATGGGTGTTTTTGAATATTCCCTCCGGTAGGTTCTCAAGCTCCTTCCTCTGCGCCTCATTTCCGGGAATGAGACGGATCTGGGAAACAGGGTCAAGGGCCGCGATTTTCAGTGGTTTATCCAGATTCAGAATATGGGTGGTGGCCTTCTGATTCGGGTCCTGCTCCCGTGAGATCTTGCCAATCACTTGAACCCGCCCCATTCGGACCGTTTCCTCACCGTCGCTTGCATTACTTTCCGGCCTCATGGGCGTGCTCGCCTCTGAAGCGCTGTTGCCCTCAGCGCTCACAAACCGCTCCCCGTCGAAGCGTACCCTCGCAACAAGCTTGCCGGCCTCATCTTTGACGGTGATAACGCGTCCGTAGTGCGGCAGTTCGTAGACGAACTTGCCATTTGGGCTTACTGGAAAAGAGACCGCCTCGGTAGGAGTCATGTTGCCATCCTTTTCGATAAAAAACGCGAGCCGCGTAAAGTCGGTTTGTTCGAGTTCCCCGTAGCTGACCGCGAGAAGCGGGCTTCCGTCCTTGTAACGAAAAAGGGCAATTTGGAGGCTCACTTGGGCTCCATCGCCGCGAAGGAACAGATAGCCATTCTTGATGTCTACCGTGCCTTGGCCCCGGCGTATGTATCCAAGTAATTGGTCCGGCTTTCCCTCCAAGAATGTAGAATCCTCCGGTAGACGAATGAAGTACGATTCGATCCCTTTTGGTTCGCTGGCCTGCGAGAGTGCGGCCGCCGTGATAAAAAGGACGAGGAAGAGGTGAGTCTGCCGTTTAGCTATGGAACGCCTGGCTTCAATCGGGGCGTCCTTCTCGCGAACCGGGAGCGTCATTCGCCTATACCGTTCCCGTAGTACTGTCTGCATTTTGGACGCAGTTCGCTGTAGACAGTTTGGCTATGCTAAACAGCATTAGGGCGGCAATGCCGAGCGTCTTCATCGTCTTGTGACTAGGTTTGGTCCATTTATGTGTCTCGATTGCACGGCGACCTGAAATCTCTTGAAATTTCGTTGTCCGAGTTGAGGAGAGACAACAATAGGGCGAGCCGAGGGTTCGGGGGTTTCATGGGAACGTTTCAGATGAATCGCATCGTATTCATGTGGTATTCCACTGATCAAGCAATATTTCCGAAGAATTTCGAAGCTTTAATATAACCGAAACAACCGACACGCCTTAGCCACGAGTGAAAAATCGTAGCCCAACGAAGAAAGATGGGACGATACCCCCAGGTAGGAGCACATCGTGGCTTCATTTCATTTAAAGCTGTGATAACCTCTCGGCCTTGGTGAGCCGCTGAAAATCTCCTCGCCAAACATGTTCTGTCACCGTTGTATACAGTGCCTTAACGCGAGAGATCGGACCACAAGCGTTAAACCTCTCATCCCCTTCTGCTGGTCGCTGAAGAACGAAAAGGTCGGGATTCTCGGGAAGGCGCAGCACGGTCCATAACGGAGATCTCCAAGAAACAGTGCGTGGTACCGAGTGAAAGTCGCGACTTGGAACATCAAGCTTGGATGCGACCTCCATTATCTCCCGATAGTAATTCCATATCCATCTTCTGGACGAATCGGAGGGCGCATACCCATACCGCGTCGCAACTTCCGCGACAGCCGTCCGCCAACGGGAAGCAAAGGGACTCGTCCAGGAAAAGTTTGGCGTGCAAACCCGGCGGAAACTCGCGCTGTATGCGACGCGCCTTAACTTCTTATCTTCACGCAAGCGCGGTCGGTCAATATGCCGTGCGAAGGGAGCCATTTGGGCGTCAGAGCTTACTATCGACACTCCGCTTTGAGATTGAGCTTCAATTGTGAAAAACACTGCGAGCAAACCCGAGGGGTCATTCCACGGGGCCAGAGCTTACTATCGACACTCTGGGTAATATTTGTGTTCCATTTGGAAGAGGCTTTGCATGTCCCCTTCGCTACGCGCTACGCTTTGTGCCTCGCTGCGTCCACGCTCCAGCGCCCGCCACCGGCGAAGGCCAGGTAGAGGAAGACGAAGCAGAGGGCGACGGCGAGTTCGCCGTGGTTTGTGATCGGGTAAAGGCTTCCTGAGGCGTGCGCCATGAAATAGGCGACGGCCATGAATCCGGAAAGGATGAAGGCGGCGGGGCGGGTGAAGAGTCCAAGGATGAGGAGGAGGCCACCGACGAGTTCGAGGATGCCGGCGGCGAGCACGAGCGGGGGCAGTTCGCCCAGGCTTCCCATCGGTTTGTCGGGCGGCGGGAAGTGAAAGAGCTTTTGCGTGCCGTGCTGGAGGATGAGCAGGCCGACGACGATGCGGAGAATGCCGAGCACGATCGGCTCCCAGCGTTGCAGGGATGAGGTGGTTTGCGCCATGGCGAGCGAGAATCTCGAATCGCCCGGCAGGCGTCAAGCTATGAACGAAGAAAAGGAAGAAGGTAGAATGGAGCGAGCTGGGAAGCCGCGACATAGACGGGAGGCCCGAAGGGTGAGCGCATGGGAAATGCGCGAATCAAAGTGAGTTGGATGCGAGCGCGTCAAGGAGGAAGTGAAACAGGGCTCCCAGCGTTGCAATTGGGGGCTAAGTCTGCTCTTTGCCGGCGGTCGCGAGCCAGTGCTTGGCCAGCGAGCGCAGAAACATGCGACTGCCGCGACGGCGTAGACGGGTCACATGCAGGGTGACCGGCGTGTCGGCAACGAGAAAGTCGACTTTGGTTAGGGCAGTCACACCTGGCTTGAAATACATTTCCGCTGAGCTCTGTAATCGCACTTCATCCCAGGCTGCGGAAATTTGCCGGCCATCCGCCAGGGCCAGAGTGACCCCTTGCTCCGTGGCCCGGTAATGACAGGGATGCTCCGCGTCATCCACCATTTTGGGAGCGGCGGCGCGCATCAGCCAGAAAAGGAGCAAGCCGACGCCGAGCGGCAGCGCTACGATGAAAACGAAGAGGGTGCGACCGAAGTCGGTCGGGGGATTGGTCAGGAGCCCACGATATAAGCCGGGAAAAAAGCCGGCCCAGACGAAGATAGCGAAAATGACCAGCATCATGGCGAGGGTCGCCGCCGCGCAGATCCTAAATCGGCGGCGCTTGAAATCTCGGGCGCCGTATTCCCGCGCCTCCACCGGCAGAGTCAGCCGCCCGTGTCCGGCCCGTTGTAGACTTAGCTGAAGCTGACTATTCACGAGCAGGCACAAGACGGGCAGCCGAGGATGGAGGCGCGCCGCCCTACTCCCCTTCCCAGGCAAGGCCTTCGGTCATCATTTTCACTTCGCTGCCTCCGTTGGCCGGCTTCACGAAGATCGTTAGGGTCGCGGACAAACGCCCGCTCTGCGCGGGCCACGAATACAGGCACTTTCGTTGCGCCGTCCGTTTTTCGATTCGTTTTCATACCTCGACAAATCCGGTACCCAATCTATCTCAATGGCTGCGGAAGTGGCGAGGTGATTCCTGCAACTTTGACCGCGGATTCCCGCCACGGCAGGCAGGCTGCGGAAATTCTTGACCGCGGATTACACAGATATCGCGGATAGGAAATATAATTTCAGAGGACCTCTTCGCCCTCAGCAACCTGCCCCAGGCGGAGGAATGTTTTGATCAGTTCCCCCTCGCCGCACACAGTCATCCCGGCAAAACGCTTGAACCATCGGCCGCGCGGCACTTAAGGGTTCCCATCGAGCCAGCGCGCGAAGGATTCCAATTGATCACTACTAATTTCACGGTGCTTTACGCGATCTTTGAGGTGTCGCACGAGCGCGAAGGGCAGGCCTTCGCGGCGGACCTTAGGCATCGATCTTGATCCCGTAGAAACCGTTCATCAAAGCTTTCTCCAGCTCCGCGATTTTTGCAGGATCGGTCTCGTTCGCCAGTCGTTCGCCCAACTCGCCAAGCTGCTCCGGGGTGAGCCGCGGCACGGTCTCGTATTCGCGGGTAAACTGCACTACTTCGATGCGCTCTTCCGGTGGCAACTTCTTGATGGCTTCAATGATCTGCGCGGCGCTCATGGGATAACAAAACTGAGTTTACTATCGAAACTCCTCGTTGAAAAAGGGTTTTCGTGCGGGAAACGAAGACGCTCAATCCCAGAAGGCCGCCCTACTCCCCTTCCCAGGCAAGGCCTTCGGTCATCATTTTCACTTCGCTGCCTCCGTTGGCCGGCTTCACGAAAATCGTTAGGCTCGCTTCGCCGCGTTTGCGCCGCAAGATGGATGACGCTGGTTGCACCATGTCCGGGCCGTCGCTCGTCCAGCCTTGTGCCTTGAGATTGGCCGCCAGCTCCGCGCAGACTTTCTTTACGTCCGCTTTGCTCTGGAAGACGATTTGCTCGACGATCGATTGGTAATCGACGCCGGTGGCGTCTTTCGTTAGGGCGAGATCCTTGGCTTTTATTTCCCCTGCCGGCTTGGGCGCGGGCTCATCCGCGGAATCGGTGGATGTCGTAGTTTCGTTAGGCTGGGTCGGCTTCTCTTCCGCTGCCGGTTCGGCTTTTGGCTCCAGCTCTTTCGGAGTGGGGCCGAGCGGCGCGGTGAATTTGATGTTCACTTCCCAGGTGTCGTCGAAAAATTCCGCCGGACCGCTGGTGGTCAGGTTTCCTTCCACCTTGCCATCTTCGTAGGCGAAGTCGGTCGCCTCGATGGTGCCAATGGAGCTGAAGTTCGGCCTTTTGAGACCGCGGTGGATGACCTCGCAACCATAAATGCCACCGTCCTCGTGGAGGGAAACAAGCAGCGCGCTGCCGAACTTGCCGAAGGAAACGTTGAAATCCGGCTTCGGGTCCTTCGAATGATCTTTCTCGGAAATGATCAGGACGATCCCGGCTTTGCCGTCAAACGGTTCTCCCCACTTGGCGGACACGTAAGCGAGCTTCGCTTCTTTGCCGTTCCCCTTGAAGAGGCCGTTCACGGTTGGTTTCACGTTGGCGGCCGGGCCCTGTTTTTTCGCGGCCGATTCCGGCAGCGATTCACCCGCCTTGAGCAGCGCAACATCGAACCGAGCGTCGAAGCCACTCGGAAACATTCCCTCTCCTTGGAACGGCTGACTGGCCTGACCACTGACGCGATTGCCCTGGATCTTGATCGTTCCGGTGGCTTGGCCGCTTTGGTGTCCGAGCGTGGTGCCGCCGGCGCGGGCGCTCCAATACATTAGTTCTCCGGTCTTACTAAAGACGAGCTTCACGAACGGCTTATCGAAATCTCCGTCGCTCCCCTCCTTTTCCGCCTCGCGCGCTTCCTTCAACTTCGCGCCCGAGATCGTGGATCCGCTCAGGACGACCGCGATCGCGCTTTCCTCGTCGGTCGTCGTCTCGTAGGCGAGCACGCGCTTTAACGGATACGTCTTCTTGTCCAGCTTCAACGTGCCCGCGGGCGAATCGCCCGCGCTTTGCTGCGCCACCACCGAGGCCGCGCCGCACACCGTCACCGCAACCAGGCATGAGATGAATTTCTTGATCATAAGGTGCTTCTCCCGTTTGGGTTCAAAACCGCTCGAACGTCGACATCTCAGCAAAGAATCGATGATCTGCCAAGCACTCCCTCGGACAGCCGAATGGAAAGTGGCGTCTGCCAGGCCTATTCCGGCCAAGCGTCTACTTCGGAACGGCGGCCGCCGCTCTCGTTTCAATTAAAAAGCGCTGATGAGCTCCGCTACGTCGTGCCCGATGAGGCGCGCCGAGTCGGCAAGGAGCTGACTCGAGTTTTTGCCGATCGTGACTACACCAGACCAACGAGTGTGTTTGAACGCAACCAAGGTGCGATTCGTGGCCCGGTCCACCAGCTCGCCTCTCACGGTCAGCCTGGCGGAGTTCGCCTGGAGATCGCCAAAGGCGGGAAAGCGGGTGCCCGGATCGGCTTTCACGACATGGATGCGGACGACCAACGCCCTTGCGGGCGCTCCCGAGGGCGGCGTGCGCCGGCGCAGATTTTGTCGCAACTCCTCCATGAACGCCGGTTTGAGCGAGGTCAGGCCAGCCGCCACGGCAGGACCGGATTCACCCTGCCGCTGGGGCACCGCCACCTTCGTGAGGTCGAAGGGCTCGACCAGGATATCCTGAAAATCGTCCGCGCGAAAAGGGGCGCGCACGGTGACTTCATCGATCTCCCCATTCCATTTCTGGTAGATGCCAGGCTGGGTCGGAGCAGCGTGGATGATGCTCGCGGCAGGACAGGCCAGGACGAACCAAAGAAGAAAGGAAATGCGCCGGGAATTCATTAGTCCGAAAGGTGCGTCATTTCTGGCGGTGCCACAACCGGGCAGCGAAAAATTTGCAGGATTATGGCACGCCAACGCTTTCACCTCAGCGTGAATTTACGGCAAACACCACCCACTAAAACCTCAAGCAAGGAGCCAGATGCCATCCATCACTGTCGGGGAAGGAGGCGGCGAGAAGATGCTCGCGCGAAAATGAGCACATCCCTAGGACTGACACCTATTCTCTCCCGGTCAGTTGCGGCGTCGGCCCCGCTCCGGATCAATCTGCCCTCAGGGCAATGCCGCCGGACGCGGCTGGAAGTCGCCTGCCCGCTTTTCTCCCTCCGCGATCTGCGCGGGCGTCATTTCCTTTTGCAGTGCGGCGACGAGAGCCTTCGCTTTCTCATGGCCTTTCCTCATGGCCAGCAGCGACCACTTGTAGGCTTCGGCCGATTCCTTCGTTACGCCTTGTCCCCGATCGTAGCGGAGCGCGAGATGATATTGCGCTTTGGCGTAATCTTGCTCGGCCGCCTTGCGATACCAGGTCACCCCCTGGGCCTCGTCTTTGGCCATTCCCACACCCATTGACGAGCAATCGCCTAACGTGTCTTGCGCGGGGGCCAGATTCTGGTCGGCCGCTTTCCGAAACCATTTGACCGCCTCGACAGAGTCCTGTTTAACGCCTTCGCCGGTAGCGTAACAGAGTCCGAGATTGAACTGACCGAGAGCGTAGTTTTGTTCGGCCGCTTTGCGATACCATTTGACCGCCTCGGCCGGATCCCGCGCCACACCGGTCCCACGATCGTAAGAGTGGCCCAGATTGGATTGCGCCCGCGCGAGGTTCTGGTCGGCGGCTTTGCGAAACCACTTCGCCGCCTCGACATGATCTTGCGCCACGCCTTCGCCAAGGTCATAACACGCGCCCAGATTGTCTTGGGCCTTGGCCAGACCTTGCTCCGCGGCCTTGCGATACCACTTCGCCGCCTCGACCAAATCCCGAGGCACGCC
>JBDTVP010000006.1:0-70132 GCA_040007175.1 Spartobacteria bacterium | reverse complement strand
GGGACGCTAGCGGGAACGTGAGTCAGGCGTAAAGGGGAAAATCCAATCACGTTAGGGCAGGCGCCGGGAGCGCGGAGGAGGCGGGGAAAACTCCGATCTTTCTCCGCGCTCTCGGCTCCCTCTGCGCTTAACATGCAGCCCATGATCAAACACAAAGATCTCGATCACCCGGATCGGCGGGAGGTGATCATCATCGGCGGTGGGATTGCCGGGCTTTCGGCCGCGATTTATCTCGGACGCGCGGAACGCGACACGCTGGTGATCGATGCCGGCCACTCGATGGCGAAATGGGAGCCGGAGGTGCGGAATTATCTCGGGTTCCCGGATGGGGTCGGGGGCGAGCAGTTGCTCAAATACGGCCGGCGCCAGGCGAAGTTTCACCAAGTCGAGTTCGCGAACGATGAAATCAAAAGCGTGGCCCGGCGGAAGGAAGGGTTCTTTTTGCGCGGACGCCGCCGGAGTTACCGGACAAACCGGCTCCTCTTGGCGACGGGCATTTTTCATCTCCCGCCGAAGATTCCAGGAGTGAAAGATTGCCTCGGGCACAGCATGTTTTTTTGCAAGGATTGCGACGGCTATCGGGTGCGCGGCAAACGGATCGCGATCTGCGGGGCGAACGACGAGGCGGTCGAATACGCGCTCGGGATGTTGCACTACTCGCCCTGTGTGCTGTTGGCGACGAACGCGGAGAAGCCGCGCTGGAGCCGAAGGCACGCGAAGCTCCTCAGGGAGTATGAAATCCCGGTGCACCAGGAGAAAATCACGGGCGTGGATCATCGCAATTGCCAGGTGCGCGGGCTGCGTTTGAAGGGCGGGACGGTGGTGAAGATCGATAACATCTTCACCACCAGGGGCGATATTTTTCATACAAAACAGGCCAGGTCGTTAGGCGCAAAGCTCGATCGCGAGGGCCAGATCGAAGTGGACCAATGCATGCGCACGAATGTGCCGCGGCTTTACTCGGCCGGGTGCGTGACGCCGGCGAACTGCCAAATGATCATCGCGGCGGGCCAGGGCGCGGCAGCGGCGCAGGCGATCAATCGTGATCTCTTCGAGGAGAGCATCGCGAACCATTCGCTCCGGCGTTTTCGCGAAGTGCAGCTGGAGGAGGAAAAGACGGTGCCGGAGAAGATCTAGCCGCTTTACTGCGGGCCGAGTTTTTTGGCCAGGTCGGCCAGGTGTTCGTCCATGTATTTGGTCTGGCCGAAGAGGCGGGTCATGACGCGGAAGAGCGGGTTTTTGAATTCCCCGATCTCGGTCAGGACAACCTTGGAACCGTTCGGCGCGGTGGGCGAGATCTCATAAGTCCAGGAGCCGAGGAAGGGACCGTTCGCGTCGCCGAGAGCACGGACAAGGTGATGCGGGGGCCTACTTTCGGTCGTGATGATGGTCATCGCCATTCCACCTTTGAAGGTTTGTTTGGTCGCTTCTTTCCCGTCGATCGGCGGGAGCATTTCCACTTTCAGAGTGTTGCGGTTCCATTGCGCCATGTTCCGGACATCGGCGAGGAGGGCGAAGACCGTCTCGGGCGGCTGGGGCAGATTAATCGAGCGCGCGATCGTGGTGCGGGCGGGCAAAGCGTAGCCGGCAAGAAAAGTCCCCCCGACCACGACCCCAATGAAAACGACGAAGTAGAGCAGCCATTTCATCGCTTCGAAATCGCAAAAACGTGGCTCGTTTGCGAGCACAATCCGGTGAGCGCATCCGCCGGCACGCGCGGAGGCGTAGATAATTTTGAGTCTTTCCTCTTGAAATTTTCCCCCGGATACTGAGTGTCAGTTCCGCATTTATGGACGCATCTTCTTCCGTCTCGCACACCGCGCACGACCACCATCAGCACGACGAGGCGCATGATCATCACGAACTCGGGTTCTGGAAAAAATACGTTTTCTCGACCGATCACAAAGTGATCGGGCTGCAGTATCTGATCACCGGGCTGATCTTTCTCTTCCTCGGTTTCAGCTTGATGATGTTGATGCGCTGGCAACTCGCGTATCCGGGTAAGGAGCTGCCGTTCATCGGTAACCTGATCGAGCGCATGCTCGGCCCCGGGGCCATGAACAAAGGCGTCATGACGCCGGAGTTTTACAACTCGTTAGGCGCGATGCACGGCACGATCATGATCTTCCTCGGGATCGTGCCGGTCGCTTTCGCGGCCTTCGGCAACTTCGTCGTGCCGCTGCAAATCGGCGCGCCGGACATGACTTTCCCGAAGATCAACATGGCGAGCTACCAGGCGTTTTTCGTAGGCGGCCTGATCATGCTGGTGAGCTTTTTCGTCCCGGGCGGCGCGGCCAAGGGCGGTTGGACTTCCTACACGCCCCTAGCCGATATCGCGGACAAGGGGCCGACTTATCACGTCATTTTTAACGGGCAAACTCTTTGGTTGATCGCGTTTATCATGCTGATCACTTCGTCGCTGCTCGGCGCGGTGAATTTCATCGCCACGATCATCCAACTTCGGGCCAAGGGGATGACTTGGATGCGGCTGCCTTTCTTCGTCTGGGCGCAGTTTGTCACTGCGTTCCTCCTCCTCCTCGCGTTCCCGCCGCTCGAGTCGGCGATCGTGATGCAGTTGATGGATCGAATCGCGGGCACGAGTTTCTTTCTCCCGAGCGGTTTGGTTGTGAACGGCGCGGCCGTCTCAATCAGCGGTGGCGGTAGCCCACTCCTCTGGCAGCATCTCTTCTGGTTCCTCGGGCATCCGGAAGTTTACGTGCTGATTCTGCCGGGCATGGGCATTGTCGCGGAGATTATCGCGAACAACACGCGCAAGCCGCTCTGGGGCTACAAGTCGCTCGTCCTCGCGGCACTGGTGCTTGGTTTTCTCTCTTTCATCGTCTGGGCGCATCACATGTGGCTGACCGGCATGGGCACGGTCGTGAGCGCGTTTTTCCAGACCACGACGATGATCATCTCGATCCCGTCGGTCATCATTTTGAGCGCGTTTTTTATCTCGCTCTGGGGCGGGTCGATTCGATTTACCGTGCCGATGCTTTTCGCGACGGCCTTTTTGCCGATGTTCGGAATCGGCGGCCTAACGGGCATCCCGCTCGCTTTCAACAGCGCCGATCTCTACCTGCACGACACCTATTATGTGATCGCGCATTTCCATTACATCGTCGCGCCGGGGACGATTTTCGCGGTCTTCGCCGGGATCTATTATTGGTATCCAAAGGCGACCGGGAGAAAGATGAACGACTTCTGGGGGAAGGTGCATTTCTGGCCGTCGCTCATCTGCATGAACGCGATTTTTCTGCCGATGTTTTTGCAGGGCATGCTCGGGATGCATCGCCGCTGGTATGACGGTGGCCAAGGCTGGACGCTCGCCTCGGAAAAGGTCTGGGGCTTGAGCGGGTTCCATTGGAATACCCCGATCTCGATCGCGGCCTGGACGATGGGCCTGGCGCAAATTCCGTTCATCATCAATTTCTTCTGGAGCATCAAGCATGGAGAAAAAGTGGACGACAACCCGTGGGAAGCGACCACCCTCGAGTGGACCGCGCCCTCGCCGCCGCCGCACGGGAACTTCCTGGAAGCACCGGTGGTCTACCGCGGCCCATACGAATACAGCCTGCCGGGCCGGGCGAAGGATTTCACGATGCAGACCGAACCGGTCCAGCCTAACGAGCGGGCGCCGCACGAACCGACGATGTCGCTCGGACACTAAGGCGGCATCTTTGGACAGGATAAACTGGATTTACGGGATGGGAAAAACAGAGGTTCGCTGGATGGGATTTCATCCTGTTAATCCAGTAAACCCTGTCTCACTCGCCTAACGATTTTTTAGAAATGGAAATTCCTTACACAGTCACCGCGCGGCCGGATACCGGCCTTTGGAACGCCAAGATCGGCATCTGGCTTTTTCTCGCCTCGGAAGTGATGCTCTTCGGCGGGCTTTTCTCCGCTTACATCTTCCTTCGGCTCGACGCCGATGGCGGCCACTGGCCGCATGGCCTCCTCAATGTCCCGGTGGGGACGATGAACACCGCCATTTTGATCGCTTCCTCAGTCACGGTCGTGCTCGCCTGGGCCTCGCTCAAGATGCGGCGCTTGATGGCCTACAAGGTTTATATGGGGATCACGATCCTCTGCGGCATCGTCTTCCTTTTCGTAAAACTCTACTTCGAATGGCCGCAGAAGTTCGACCACTTCGGCGCCTACATAAAGCCGAGCGCGATGGAGAAGTACGAGAAGTATCTCGGGAACAAACATCTCCTTTCCGAAGGCCTCGCGCCGCGGGTCGAGATCACTGGCCACCTGCATAATCACGAGGCGCTAAACGATCCGAAGATCACGGAATACGAAGTCGGGCTCGACCCGGTCTTCACCGACCCGACTAATCCGAAGATGGATCGGCCGCATTTTCTTTACGTGCCGCCGACGGATAAGATCGCGCACATCGACAAGGCGGATGTGGAACGAGCCACCATGTTTGTTCCCTCGCACAGCACTTATTTCGCGACCTATTTCACCATCACCGGGCTGCACGGTTTGCACGTCCTTGGCGGAGTGATTGTCTTTATTTATCTCTGGCTGCCGTTTGGAACGAGATTGTACAAACAGAATCCCGAGCATCTCGCGAATCGAGTTGAGGTGGCGGGGTTGTTCTGGCACTTTGTCGATCTGGTTTGGATCTTCGTTTTTCCGCTCTTTTATCTGCTCTAACTGATGAATAATCCGCCCGACGTTTCACCGGCCGAACACGAGACGGAGCATTACGCGCATGACGTGAGCAAACACGTCCGTGGCTACCTGATGGTGGGCGCCGCGCTCCTTTTTTTCACTGCGCTGACGGTCTTCCTCTCCTACGTAAACTTCGGTTCGGAGAAGGCGAATGTGGCGGTCGCGATGGTGGTGGCGACGTTCAAGGCGGGCCTTGTCGCCTACATTTTCATGCATCTGTCGGCGGAGAAAAAACTAATCTATAGAGTGCTTCTCTTCACCGCGATTTTCGTATTTGCGCTCTTCTGGTTAACTTATCTGGCGTGGTACGATCCGATCACTCACTAGATGTCGCTTAAAGGTTTCCATATCGTCTTCATCACCTTCTCCACGCTGCTCGCGTTTGGGATCGGGATCTGGTGCCTTTGGATCAACAGCATGGGAACGACCACGACTGGTTACCTGACCGGCGCGATCTGTTCGTTTGCGGCGGCGGTGGCGCTGATTGTTTACGGTTGTTGGTTCTGGCGGAAAATGAAGCGGCTCCGTTTAATCTGATGAAAACCAAACTGATCGTTTTACTCATGCTCCTGCTCGCTTCGCCGACCGGACAGGCGCTGGCCTGCGCGACTTGCATGGGCGCGAAAGATTCCAAATCCACCGCGCACATGGCGGTCGCCATCTGGGTCATGATCGGCGCCGTGATGGGCGTGCTCGGCGGAGTGAGCGCATTCGGCGTGCATCTCTGGCGCCACTCGAGCGTCCCGCTCGAGCCGCATGAGCAATTGATCGACGAGGACCTCGAGAAATATGACTAGTCTTGCCTTTATCAACGAGCTGATCGGCCTGCCGCCGAACGCTTCGGAGCATGGCTACCAGATCGATCACATCATCGAGTTCAGCCACTGGTTCATGGGCGCGCTCTTCCTCGGGTGGTCGGCCTTTTTCGTTTACGTGCTCCTCCGTTTCCGCAAGAGCCGCAACCCGGTGGCGAGCCATGAAGGCGTGACCAGCGGCATCTCGACGCACTTGGAATTTGCGGTCGTCCTGATCGAGGCCGTGCTGCTCGTTGGATTCGCGATCCCGCTTTGGGCGAAACGGGTCAACGCTTTCCCGGAAAACAAAGACGCGATTCTGGTTCATGCCATTGGTCAGCAGTTTAACTGGAATTTCCATCTGCCCGGCCCGGACGGTGTTTTCGGGCGGCGCGAGATCGACTTGATGAGCAACACGAATGCGATCGGGCTCGATTCATCCGATCCTGCCGCGAAGGATGATCTCGTCGTGCTGGGCGAACTACACGTGCCGGTCGATCGGAACGTCATCATAGATCTCTCCTCCAAGGACGTGATTCATAATTTCTGCATTCCTGGCATGCGCATCGCGCAGGATGCGATTCCTGGGCAGATCATCCCGATGTGGTTCAAGCCAATCAAGACGGGAAGTTTTGAGGTAGTCTGCGGCCAGCTTTGCGGTCTCGGTCACTACAGCATGAAGGGAAGCGTGGTGGTCGATACGCCCGACGAATATCAGGCCTGGTTGAAGGAACGGGTCGAACTTTCCGGCAACCAAAGTGCGCCGCCCGCCTTGGAGCGTCCCGCAGGCGAACCTCCGGTCGGCCCGACGCCCGGCACCGTCGCGCCACCGGGCGCCCCGAAAACAGGAAACCCGGGCGGCGGATAGAAAGGGGAACCGGCTTCGCGCCGGAATCAGCCCACGACTCGATGCGCACGCCCGCTGCTGAGACCAATCCTTACCTCCATCGCTTTGCCTGGTTCACGGCTGCGGCCACGCTCCTGCTCATTTGCAGCGGCGGGATGGTGACGAGTAAAGGGGTCGGCCTGGCCGTGCCCGATTGGCCAACGACCTTTGGCTATAACATGTTTTTCTTCCCGATCTCGAAGTGGGTCGGCGGGATTTTTTTCGAACACACCCATCGGCTAATCGCTTCGGTCATCGGGTTTCTCACCATCATTCTTGCGGTTTGGCTCTGGCGTTCCCGGGTCGCGCGCTGGCTCAAGGTGCTGTGCTGGGCATCGTTAGGCGCGGTCGTCCTGCAGGGAATCCTCGGGGGTTTGCGCGTGACTCTGCTCAAGGATGAGATCGGGATTTTCCATGCCTGTCTGGCCCAGGCTTTCTTCGGGCTGCTTGTCCTCATCGCGCTCGCCACTTCGCCGATCTGGCGACGGCTCTCCCAATCCGAGGCGCGCGTTCCGAGCCGGTCGCTGGCGATTTTTGCGTTGCTGATCTCCGGCCTCATCTACGGTCAACTCGGCCTCGGGGCGACGATGCGGCATCAGCATCGTGATCTTTCCATTTTGGATTTTCCGCTCGCCTACGGCCAGGTGATTCCGGCGACCGATCCTGCAACGATCGCCCGGATTAATCAGGTGCGTGACCGACAGGCTTTATCCGACGTCACCGCCGGTCAGATCTGGCTGCAAATGGCGCACCGCTTTGGCGCGGCGTTGATTGGCCCGGGGATCGCGGCTTTTTGGTTTATCGTTAGGCGAAAAGATTTCGCCGCCTCCGCTTTGCACAAGCTTTCCAATCTTTGGTTCGGTTTGGTCCTGCTCCAGATTACGCTTGGGGCTTGGACGATCTGGAGTAACAAAGCCGCCGATATCGCCACCGCGCACGTCGCGGTCGGCGCGGTGACTTTTGCCACTGGGATCATCATTTCCGCGGTCCTCTTCCGTCTTCGGCATCCGGCGCCGGCCGCATTGCCCGCGCTCCCCGTGGCCCAATTCGCGGAGGTCGCAGCGTCATGAAAACTGCGGTGATCGAAGCACCCGCCGTCCCGCTCGAGCGCGGCTGGACGATGGCAGACTTCGCGCAGCTGGTGAAGGCGCGTCTCACGTTTCTGGTTTTGGTCACGACCGCCGTCGGCTTTTATGTTGGCTGGCAGGGACCGATGGATTTCGTCGCGCTCTGGCACGCGGTTTTCGGAACGGCACTTGCGGCGGCGGGTGCGGCGGCGCTGAATCAATGGTGGGAACACAAGTTCGACGCCATCATGGTGCGCACGCAATCCCGGCCGATTCCATCGGGCCGGATGTCACCGCGCGAGGGCTTGATTGTAGGGACGATTTTGGGAATCGGTGGTGTCGTTTATCTGGCCGCGGCCGTTAATTTGATCAGCGCTTTTCTCGCCGCGGCCACCATCGGGATTTACCTTTTCGCTTACACGCCGCTGAAACGGATCAGCACTGCCAACACCCTCGTCGGTGCGATCCCTGGCGCGTTGCCTCCGTTGATTGGCTGGGCGGCGGCGCGCAACGACCTCGCGCTCCCAGCCTGGACACTTTTTGCCATCCTCTTCTTCTGGCAACTGCCGCACTTTTTCGCGATCGGCTGGATGTACCGGGAAGACTACGCGCGGGCCGGCTTCGTCATGCTTTCGGGTCGCGACCTGGAAGGTGCGCGGACCGGTCGGCAGAGCGTTTTCTTCACCATCCTCCTCCTCGGCGCGAGCGTGACGCCGGTTTGGCTGGGTCTGGCTTCAATTCTTTATTTGCCGATCGCGCTCTCGTTAGGCGCGATTTTCCTGGCGCTCGCTTTTCGTTTTCAGAAACAGCGCAGCCTGCTGACGGCGCGGCAGTTATTTTTCGGGTCGATCATTTATCTGCCTCTGCTGCTCGGCGCGCTCGTGCTCGCAAAACGATGAGCAGCGCCTCCACTTTGTCTCCGACGCGGGCGCCGCTCTCCGGGAGGTCGCTGGCCTGGAAAGCCACGCTCATCCTCATCCCGTTGCTGACCGCGGCTGGCCTCTTTTTTCTTCGCCAAAGTCAGGTGGCGCGCCTTGCCCGGCACGAGCTGCCGAAAGACGGAATCGTTCCGGCCTTCCAACTGATCGATCAAAATGGCGAGTCGTTTGGCTCCGAGCAGTTGCGCGGAAAAATCTGGATTGCCGATTTCGTTTACAGCACCTGCCCGGGGCCTTGCCCGATGATCAGCAGCCGGATGAGTGAAACGCAGAAGCCGCTCCGGGATACTGGCGTGCAACTCGTCTCTTTCAGCGTCGATCCGGAACATGATACCCCGGCGGTACTGCGCGATTACGCCGAAAAACTAAATGCCCAACCGGGCCGCTGGCATTTCCTGACCGGGGACAAAGCGACGATTTACCGGCTCTCGCGGGACGGATTCAAGCTCGCTTCCGGCGAGGGTGGCGCGGCCGGGCCGATCCACAGTACGCGCATCGTCCTGGTAGATCGCCGCAATATGATCCGCGGGTATTACGATGCGACCGATGCGGACGCCGTCACTCGGCTGCTCGCGGATGTGAGCCATTTGCGACGGGAACAGCCGTGAGGCATCGGCCTAACGAGCGTCCTCGAAGCAACTGAGCGTTCGGTCGCGTCAGGTAGAACCGTTTCTTCAGTGCTCCGGCCCGGCGACGGAATCGGGCCCTTCCTCGCAAACCAGTTGCAGGTAGCTGCGATATTCGCTCCGCGAAAGTCCATCGATCAGTTTCTCGAGTTGGCCTTGGTCGATGAACCCCATCCGGAGCGCCACTTCTTCGAGACAGGCGACTTTCAAACCCTGCCGGTGCTCGATGGTCGCAATGTAGTTCGCCGCTTCGAGCAGGCTGGTCTGCGTGCCGGTATCGAGCCAGGCCATGCCGCGCCCGAGGAGGCGCACCTGAAGCGCGTTCTGGCGGAGATAGATCAAGTTGAGGTCGGTAATTTCCAGCTCACCGCGGGCTGAAGGCCGCAGACTTTTGCAATGCTCGACCACGTGGCTGTCGTAAACGTAGATGCCCGGGACCGCGTACTGACTTTTAGGTTTCTTCGGCTTCTCCTCGAGGCTAAGCACCCGTCCGTCGGGCGCAAACTCGACCACGCCGTAGCGTTCCGGATCACGCACCTGGTAGCCGAAAATACAGGCGCCCTGCTCGAGCGCGATGGCGTCGCGCAGGAAGTCGAGTTTCCCGTAAAAGATATTGTCGCCCAGGATCAACGCCGCCCCGTCGTCGCCGACGAAATTTTCTCCGATCAGGAAAGCCTGCGCGATCCCTTTCGGTTCCGGTTGTTCTGCGTACTCGAGACGAATCCCGAGTTGCGAGCCGTCTCCGAGGTAGTCGCGCAGCATCGGGATATCTTTGGGGGTCGAGATGACGAGAATCTCGCGTAAACCGCCGAGCATGAGAGTCGCGAGCGGGTAGCAGATCATCGGTTTGTCGTAAACCGGGAGCAGTTGTTTGCAGACTATCTTAGTCAGCGGGTAGAGCCGCGTGCCCGCGCCGCCGGCGAGGAGGATTGCTTTCTTACTCATGCGCGCTGGTTCCATCCAATCAGTTGCTCCGACCACTCCTGCCAGAACGGACGCCCGCCCGTCCAGTCGATCCGGGCCTTCCGCGTCAACCACGGGCCGATATCGTTCACGGAAGGTTTTTCGAGCGTTTGATCAAAGAGAAAACCGCTCCCGCGGCCGGCCAGCAACTCGCGGCTATTACTCCGCGCACCGATGCATTGATCAAGCGCGTCGAGAAGGAACTTCTCCGAAAGGAGAGGCTTTTCTTCGATCGCTACGCTGATGCTCACGCCGACAAGTTTCTGCAACAAAAGGGCGCAAAGCAATGTGCGCGAGCTGGTGGCGTGCACATGGCCGATTCTGTGTTGCAGAAATAACCTGCGCAACATCAAAGCGGCCCGCGCCTGCTCCAGGAAAAGATGGGCCGGGGCGCGATTCTTCTGGCTCGCGCGCAGAGTTTCCAACTCGCGGAGGAGCGGGAGATTCGCCTGCCACTCCGCCTCGACCACCATCGCGTCGGGCAGATACTGAAACTGGAGCGCGAGATCCTGCGTCTTAGCCGGGAACTCCGAGTTCGCCGGCGGATGAAGCACGAACAGGACATGCGCGACGCCATTGCGTTGCAGCGCGCGGAGTTCCAGCTCGAGAAAAGGAAGGCGTTTATCCGGCCAGCGTTCGATCAGATAAGCCGCCTGCGAGCCCTCGGCGACGGCGGGCGCGGGGTGACGTTTCACTGCCGGCGTGGAGAGGCAGGCGGTGAAGAGGTCATCTAAAGGCTCAATCGTCTTGGTCACGTTGAAATCCGTTTCCATCCGATGCCGACCGGCTTTGCCTAACCGTTCCCGCAGCGCCCAATCGCGCACCAGTTTGCTCAGCGCCTGCGCAAGATCTTCCCAATCCCCCGGCGCAACCAGCAAGCCAGTAAGCCCCTCGACAACTGATTCCGGAATGCCGGCCAGCTTGGTCGAGACAACCGGGCGGGCGCAGGCCATTGCCTCCATGATCACGGTCGGGAAAACGTCGCTGGCGCCTACCGCGTCGACCACGCTGGCGAGCGCGAAGATGTCGCAACTGCGCAGCTTTGCGTAAACGTCCTCCTGCGAAAGTGAGCCGCAGAGCGTCACGCGATCGCCTAACCCAAGGCTCCTGATCATCGACTCGAGTTTTTCGCGCAGCGGACCGTCGCCCACAATCTCGCAGTGAAAATCGAGGTTGCTCCCTTTCAACTCCACGCAGGCTTCGAGCAGGATTTCGAAACCCTTGAACGCAACCAGGCGACCGATGCTCAGGATCGTGGTTGGACCCGGCGGTCGTTCGCCTTGACGCGGGGTCGGCAGATTCGCCAGGTCGAGACCGTTGTAGACTCGGTGAATTTTCTCTGCCGCCTCCGGGCAGCGTTCCCGGAGCAGATCGCGGCTAAAATCGGTTTCGGCAGCCACGAACTCGGCCGCGTTACAGATCTCGCGCAGAAGATCGTTCTGCCCGAGGTCCGACATAAAATCCTGCCCGTGTGCCGTAATGCTGAACGGAATCCCGGACATCTCCTTGAGGAAAAGTGCGGTGTGCGCGGCGCGATTAGCGAAATGGACGTGGAAATGATCGATCCCGTGCCGGGCGAAAAGCTCGGCAAAATAAGCGGCGTTGCGCGCCCGCAAAGCCGCTTTGAAATCCGGCCCGTATTGGCGCTCGTGCCGTTCGATCAGATCCCGCGGCCAGCGAGCGCTCTCCCGAACTTTTTTTTCCCAAAGCCGCGTGACCGGCGCGGGCGGCGCGTAATAAACCGGGGATCGGAAGCGCGTGAAATGCTCATGGCGCAAAGTGGTCAGCGGCGCATGAACCGAGCCGATCACGAGATCGTAACCGCGCCGTTCCAGCTCCAGCATTTCCATGTCGCAGAAGGTCTGCGAAATGACCGGGTAACGAGAATAAAGATAAGCGAGTCGCATGAGGCGAAGCCGGAGTTGGAAACCGGTTCGAGACTACAATTGGAGCAGGAAGAAGGCCCGCTCTAAGGGAAGCACCTCCTCTACGAAATCCGAAATTCGCTCCTCGGCGGGCGCGCTTCGATCAGCGTTTTCACGAGAGATTCACATCTTTGCCCGGGTCCATCTCATAGTCCAAGGCGACGTATTCCGAGGTCTTCGGCTTGATCACTTCCTCGACGAATTTGATGTAGATCGGGTCTTCCCGGAAGATCGCTTGTTTATCCATCGACTCAAAATCGATCGCGATGAAAAAGGGCCACGGCACCTTGGGATCGACGCGTTTGCCGCACTTGATGCTGAGGACCTCATCGATCTTCAGGAGCTGCATCCGCGCCCGCATCATCATCTCTTCGCTCTCCTCCGGTGTGATCCCCGGTTTCAGTTTGTAGAGGCCAATATGATGAACCATGAACGGATAGCTATTAGGCGTTGGCCGCGGATGGCGCAAGCGAGAATCGCCGGCGCAAACTAGCCAAGGCGGACACGCTCTTGATTCGCGCCCGAGCGGCCACGCGGGGCTACTTTTTCCAGTCGAGTGCGCCTTTTTTCAACGCGTAAACGTAGCCGACCATCAGGATCGATACGAAGCTCAACATGCTCCAGAGGATGACGTGGCTGTGCGCGACGGCCTCGCGATAAACCACCGCCCACGGATACATGAATACGATCTCCAGGTCGAAAAGGATGAAGAGCATCGCGACGAGATAGAACTTCACGCTAAAACGCGGCTGCGCTTCGCCTTCCGCCACCATCCCGCACTCGTAGGCCGAGTCTTTCGCCCGGGTCCGCACGCCGGATTTGCCCAAAAGGACACTGGCGATGAGAGCGCCCGCGGCGAAACCCACCGCCACCAAAGCCTGGAGTAGGATGGGGATGTATTCTTTGATCATGACAGTGGTAAAGGCGCTCGCGCGGTCGTTGTCCGCAGCGCCGCGACTGCTTTAGCGGGAACCGGCCGGCGTCGGGATGTGCCCGTTCGGCGGGAGCAAAGCTTTCGCCAGGACGGAGGGCAATCCGCGATATTTTTTGCCCGTTTTTTTGACCATGCCGCCGGCGACCAAGTTCTGCAGCTTTTCGTAGGAGCGCAGGCGTAACATTTCTTCGCCACCGCCGGCCGCATTCCGCGCCCGCAGATTCTCGTGTAAAACGTCAAAGAGTTGCTTGAACTCAAAGGAGGTGCGTCGAGAAAGCACCGCAACCAACTCCTCCGTCACGAGGTCCGGGACTCGCCGTGAAAAAGCGTTCTTTCTTAAGATTGCCATAGACTGAACACGATATCATGTCCGGGGGTGATCGCAGTACAATTCACGTTCCGCGGGAAAAGTAAGTCATCGCCTGGCGCCGCCGCCGCGCCCCCCGCTCAACTGCGCCGAAATGGCATCAAAACGGGGTCGCGGTTGGAGCTGGCGAAGGCATCACCGGCACGGGAGAGGGCGGCGCCGCGGCTGGCACCAATCCACCGGCTTTCAGCCCCTCCTGCAGATAAATAAACAACCCGCCGATCGCTCCCGCCAGCCCGATCGTCGCCTCGCGAAAAGTCACTGGGCCGACCGACTCCGTCACGTAGCCGTCGCCTTCATAGCGTTGCGACATGACGATGGGCGAAAGGTGTTTCGCGATCGTTTCCGGCGGCGGGAATTTCTTGAGGTCGATGCTTTTGCCCAAAGCGGGATAAAACGTCGCGCCCATCAGAGCGATCGGACGTATTGCGGCATCGGCCCGTTCGAAGAGCAAACGCGCGTCCACATAGTTAAAAGCGGAGCCCGGCGCAGGCACTCGCGCTACCGCGTCGCGGAAGGGTTCACTCTTCTCAAGTTCGCCGCCTGGTTGGGCAACCCGCGTCATTGCGCCCTCGACGGTCGCCGCGTCGGAGCCGATAAAAGCCATCTTGTCCGAAATGACGATCGCCGGATGCAGCGGCACGAATCCGCCAAACGGTTCCGCGCTGTAAAATGTGGCGCCGTTCCTTTCGCTCTTCGTCCAGGGCGCTCCGGCGATTTCCACGGAGGTCAACGCGTCAGCAATCTTCCGCGCCCGCGTCGCGTCGGTCACCGCGATCGTCGCGAGCAGCGCCGGCCAGGGCGCTCCCGCCCCCCAATCACCCGTGATCTCCAATTCTTCGCCGAAAGCCTGGCGGAGATCGACCGGCGAGATTCCGCGCGCGTTCAACGCCGCGCTGAACTGCTGAACAAACGCGGGCAGACCGGCCGCCGCCGGTGCGGAAGGAGAAAGGACGTTCTCCGACCAGTGGAGTTGCGAGGCGGAATAGAAAAACGTGTCTGCACCGGCCGCAGCCAGGAGCGGACG
Source organism: Spartobacteria bacterium (assembly GCA_040007175.1). GTDB lineage: Bacteria > Verrucomicrobiota > Verrucomicrobiia > Chthoniobacterales > UBA10450 > Palsa-1392. The sequence continues at coordinate 55,919 of JBDTVP010000006.1, read as the reverse complement.
CACCAGCTTTTTCTCCGCGCCCGCCCGGGGCATTGCCACGAAATCCGTCTCGCGCATTTTCCCGTGATCGAAACCAATCGCGGCCGCCAGGCTCTGGACCCGTTGGAGCCGTTGCAGTTGATTTATCGGCAGAGATTGGCCGGTCAGCGCGATGAGCGGCGCCAACTTTTCGACGAAAGGGCGCGGATCGACGAAAATCATCGCAGCATATTCCGCCGGCAAATGTTTCGTCGCCGACCGGAAGGACGCATCGACCTGGAGCGATTTCTCCGCCTTTTCCTGGCGATGATCGGCCCGGTCGAGCAGCGCCTTCAACGCCGCGATATCGTTCGAGATGAAGAACCAGTGATTGCTGTAAACGCTCGCCAGGAAGAGGTGCGGGACATTCACCGTCTCGATCTTGTGCTGCTCGTAGACGATCGTTTCGCGTTTCGCGGCGGTCGATTTCGGCAACCACTCGGCCTCGCGCCGAGCCATGAAATCCTTCGCGCCTTCCGGCCCGCCTTCGAAATGAAAACCAGCCAGCACTTTCGGTTCGTTCTTCTCCAGTGAGGTCAGGGCCACGAAACCGTGCTTCGGCCCGAGCTGAAGGAACTCCTCCACGATCTTCCCGCCGCGACCACTCTGCGGGAGGCGGCTGAGAGGCTGTTCCAGCCACGCCTGCACCGCAGGTTCGTGCCAGATCTGGTAAAGGTCGCTCTCGTGCCAGCGTTTCTGGGTGTGCTTGAAATCGGGCGCGTGCAACAGCAAGAGCGTGGTCGGCGGCAGAAACTCGGGCACGGCCGCCAGCTGGTTCGCCAGTTGCACCCGCAGGATCACCCAGACCGCCGCCGAGACCAGCAGCGCGGCCACGATCACAGCGAGGAATTTCTTCATCGGCAAAGTCTACGCAGCAATCCGCCCGGTCGCGAGCCGCGTCCGGGCTCGACTTTTCTCCCTGCATCGACGATCTCCTTGCATGGCACAGTGCGCAGGTTCCCGGCTCATTTTGGGCGAATTCAGGGAGAGCGCTGTCATCGCCGCGGCCTCCGAAGCGCTCGCTGAATGTAACGGCCAACCGACCTGCGGCTTTCTTTTTCTCTCGGCCAGCTGGCTCCCGCACATCCACGAGGTGCTCGATCTCGTCCGCCTCCACGGGCGGATTCCCCTCCTTATCGGCTCGGTCGGCGCAGGCCTCATCGGGCGCGGCCAGGAAGCCGAAGGCGCCGCCGGCATGTCCCTCCTTCTGGTTAGTCTGCCGGAGACGAAGCTGACCCCGGTCTTGATTTCGAACGAGCAGATTGAAGCCTCGACCGGTCCCGCCTTCTGGCAGACGGAGGTCGGTCTCGGGGCGGAGGAAGTCGATTCCTGGATCGTCCTCGCCAATCCCTTTGCGCCCGATCTGGAACGCTGGCTCGGAGAATGGAACGCCGCCTTTCCGCACGCGCCGAGCATCGGCGGTCTCTCCAGCGGGGCCGACGAGGGGGGCGAAAACCTGCTTCTGCTCGACGGCGAAACTACCAATGCCGCCGTCCTCGCGCTCGCCGTGAAGGGCAAAAAAGTCCGCACCATCGTAAGCCAAGGCTGCAAACCGGTGGGCGAACCGTTCACCATCACCCACGCGGAAGACAATCTCGTTTACGCCCTCGGCTCCCGGCCCGCCTATCAGGTCTTGAGCGAGACCTTCAACGGCTTGTCTGAGGAGGAGAAAGAACGCGCCCGCGGCAACCTCTTCGCCGGTCTCGCCGCCTCCGAGTATGTGGCCGATCTCAAACGCGGCGATTTTCTGGTCCGCAATTTGTTAGGCGCGGATCCCCAAACCGGTGCGGTCGCGATCGGCGCGCGGGCTCGGACCGGGCAAACCCTGCAATATCAGCTGCGCGACAAAATCACCGCGCACGCCGACCTCGTCGAATTGGCGAAAAGCAATGGGCTCGAAGGTTGCGAACCGTTTGCCGCCCTCATTTTTTCCTGCAACGGACGCGGCCAGCGCTTTTTCGGCGTGCCGGATCACGATGCCACGATCCTGGCCGAGACCTTCGGGCCGGTCCCGAGCGCCGGCTTTTTCTGCAACGGCGAGATCGGGCCGATCGGGAGCGCCAGTTACCTGCACGGTTACACCGCGTCGATCGCGCTCTTCTGCAAATAGCGCGGGCTGGAGGGACGGGCGCCGTCCCGTCCCTGTTCTTAGCGGGCAAGGCGTGGCTGCCGCTCGTTAGGCGCGCGGATGAAACTTGTGATGCACCGCCTTTAACCGCTGCTGGTCGACGTGGGTGTAAACCTGCGTCGTCGAGATATCGGCGTGCCCAAGCATTTCCTGGATGATGCGCAGGTCGGCACCGTTGCCCAGCAAGTGGGTGGCGAAGCTGTGCCGGAGCAGGTGGGGATAGATGTTCACCTCCAGCCCGGAGCGGCGCGCCACCGCCTTCACGATCTGCCAAATCCGCACCGTCGTTAGGCGAGCGCCCCGGTTGGAAAGGAAGACTTCGCTCCCGGTTCGTCGCTTAACGAGGCGGGGCCGCTCTTCCTCGATGTAAGTGGCGAGCGCCGCGCAGGCCTTGCGCCCAACCGGCACGAGCCGCGTCTTGTTTCCTTTCCCAGTCACCCGCACGACCCCTTCGTCCAGGTTAAGATTTTCCAGCCGTGCCCCGGCCAACTCCGAGATGCGCAGCCCGCTTGCGTAAAGCAACTCGAGCATGGCGCGGTTGCGCAAGCCGAGCGGGGCGGTGTCGTCCGCGCTCTCGAGGAGTTGCTCGACCTGCATTTCGTTGAGCGTTTCCGGCAGGTAACGCTCGATCCGCGGGAGCGACAAGGCTTCGGTCGGGTCGCGCGTGACCGCCCCCTGCGCGGTCGCATAACGAAAAAAAATCTTGAGCGCGACCACGATCAACTTGATCGACGAGGCCGAGAGTCCGCCGCGTTTACGTTCCGCCAGATACTCGCTGACCAGCGGCAGCCCGACGTCGCGGGCCCGGGTGATCTGTTTGCGCTGCGCGCACCAGGCGGCAAATTCGCCTAACGAACGCTGGTTCGAGAGCTGGTAATTTTCCGAGAGACCACGCTCCACCGCGAGGAAGCGAATGAAGTTTTCGATCTCCTGTTCCACCCCGCACTTTCCGCAAAGCGTGCGCCGCATGCAATCCCGCCTTGCGTTGACAAAGCAGGCTCGGACTCGTTTGTTTCCAGCGATGAGCCTCGACCTGAACAGCCTCCTGCATGACTGGCCGCACGAAGCCGGCGCGATCAAGGTCCGAAAGGTTCCGGGTCTGGATGGCCGCGACAAACTCCAGCTCCGGATCGATCTCGGGCTGCTCCAGATGGAAATCGCAGGCCGCCCCGACGGCCTGCGGCCGCATAACTGCGAATCCTACCTCGTTTACCACCAGCGCCGCGCCTTGCGAGCGGCGGAACGAGGCGAAGACTACGATCTCACCGCGGAACAATGTGGCGAATTGCAGCAGGAAGGCATTCAATATTATCACCGCTACCTGAGCCTTTTTCAGATTGACGATTTCGACGGCGTCATTCGTGACACGCAGCGCAATCTGGATCTTTTCACCTTCGTCGATGAACACAGCGAGCGGGAAGATATGGTCTGGAGTTTCCAGCAATTCCGCCCCTACGTGCAGATGATGAACACTCGCGCGCGCGTTTCCATCCTGCTCGCCGACGGCAAGTTTGCCGACGCCATCCAACAGATCGAACAGGGGCGCGACCGGATTTGCGAATTCTACCAACAATCGGCCTTCCCGGAGCTGGAAGCGAAGAGCTCGGAGATCGCATTTCTCGAGGAATGGCTCGAGGAAGTGCGCGCCAAGCGCCCTCTCTCGAAACTGGAAGTGATGGAACGGGAAATGGAACGCGCGATTCAGGGCGAACGCTACGAGCGCGCTGCGGAATTGCGCGACGCGATTCGCAGCATCAAGACCGGGCCCGAAGTCGGGCGCTAGCTAGCTCCTGTCCCTTCGCTCCGCCAGCGCGGCGGCTCTTCACAACCCTGATGTCCAATTCCGATTCCAGCCTGACTGCGCGCAAGGAACGCTGGGCCCGCAAAATGAGCGGGAAAGCCAAGCCTGCCGTGCGCTCGGAAAGTCGGCTCCCGCCCGGGCAACATCTCACGCCCGGTTTCCCGGTTCTGGATCTCGGAGTGCGCCCCGAGATTTCGTTAGGCGAATGGAAACTCGAGGTGGGCGGACTGGTCGAGAACCCGCAGACTTTTTCCTGGGAACAGTTTAACGCTCTCCCGCCGTTCGAGGACGTGAGCGATTTCCACTGCGTCACCACCTGGAGCAAATTCGACTGCCGCTGGACCGGCGTGGCCTTTTTCACCCTCGTCGATCTCGTTAGGCCAAAACCGGGGGTGCAACACGTCCTCTTCAGCAGCTACGACGGCTACACCACCAACGTCCGCCTGGCCGATTGTCTCGATGACGATGTCCTGATCGCGACCATGTTCGACAGCAAACCGGTCACCCGCGAACACGGCGGCCCGGCTCGCGTCATCATCCCGAAGCTCTACGCCTGGAAAGGCGCGAAGTTCATCAAGGCAATTGAGTTTGCGGCCGAAGACAAACTCGGCTTCTGGGAAGTGCGCGGCTACAGCAACACGGCCGACCCCTGGACGGAAGACCGCTTCTCGTGAGCGGACCGGCTCCCGCCCCGCGCCGGAGCGCGATCATCCTCGCGTTCGCGGCGCTCTACATCATTTGGGGTTCGACCTATCTCGGCATTCGGTTCGCGATTGAATCGATGCCGCCGCTCCTCATGGCGGGCACGCGCTTTTTTCTGGCCGGGGTAATCATGTATCTGATCGCGCTCTGGCAGGGCGCGCCGCGCTCGTCGTTTGCGGAATGGCGCACCGCTTTTCTGGTCGGCGCTTGTTTGCTCTTTTTCGGGAACGGCAGCGTGACCATCGCGGAACAATGGGTGCCCTCGGGTCTCGCTTCGCTGCTCGTCGCGACGGTCCCGATCTACATCGCACTGCTCGCCTGGCTGACCGGCGCCGCGCCCCGACCGCGCCCATTGGTTTTGCTCGGGCTGGCTGGCGGATTCGCCGGTGTCGGGATTCTGGTGGGGCCCGCCCTCACGAAGCCGCCTATCAACGCCTCCGGGCACGCCGGCCTCGGCATGCTCGTTCTCCTTTTCGGTGCGCTTCTCTGGTCGATCGGTTCGCTTTATTCGCGCCGGGCGCGCAATTCCACCTCGCCGCTCCTTTCCTCCGCCCAGACGATGCTCTGCGGCGGCGCCCTCATGATCATCGCAGGCCTGGCGCGCGGCGAGACGCGCGGATTTTCCTTCAGCCAGGTCACCACCGTCTCGTTAGGCGCGTACATTTATCTAATCCTGATCGGCGCCATCGTTGGCTACACCGCCTACATCTGGCTGCTCCGGCATTGCGATCCGTCGAAGGTCGCGACCTACGCCTACGTCAACCCTGTCGTGGCCGTCATCCTCGGCGCTTTTTTTGCCGGTGAAACCTTGAGCGTCCGCACCGCGGTGGCGGCCGCGGTGATTATCGGATCAGTCGCGATCGTCATTACCGGACAGCAAAACGGGGGAAAAATCGGCGCACCACGCGTGCCGGGAGTTGCAGAAACGAAGGGAAAACAGCTAGTAGAACGATAAGCGAATGAAGCCGGAAGATGCCAAAGCGGTCGCCGCCCTCCAGGCCAACTGGCGCGCGGAGCGGGAAACCGCCTTGGTTTACCGCGACCTGGCCGCCAACGAGGCGGATGAAAAGCGCCGCGGCATTCTCCTCCGGATGGCGGAAGCAGAGGAACGCCACGCGGTCCGTTGGGAAAACAAACTGCAGGAACTCGGCGCGGCCGCGCCGGTTTTGCCTAACGACTGGCGGCGCAAACTCAACCGCTGGTGGAACCGGAACGCCGGCGCCGACGTCGCCATTCGCCGGATGGAAGCGGCCGAGGATCGCGACAAGGAACGTTACCAGGCCCAGCGCGAGGGCGAGCTCGGCGGGACCGAGGAAGACAAGGAATTCCTCCGCCAGACCGCGCTGGAAGAGAAAGCGCACTCCCGGATTTTACACACGATGAGCCCGGCGACCATCTCGTTAGGCCCGAAAGGACTGCTCGACACGATCCTGAAACGCGAGCGCTGGCACGGGCGCGGCGGCGGCTGGGTAGGCGATGCGATTTACGGGGTGAACGACGGTCTCGGCGCGGTCTTCGGCATCGTCTCCGGCGTGGCCGGCGCGACGAATAACCAACAGCACGTCATCCTCATCGCCGGGCTCGCCGGCATGATGGCCTCGGCCCTTTCGATGGGCGCCGGAGCCTATCTCGCGAACAAGAGCGAAAAGGAAATCTACGAAGCCGAGATCGCGCGCGAGAAAGCCGAGGTCGACGAACATCCGGAGGAAGAAATCGAAGAGATGGCGCTCTTCTACCAACTCCAGGGCTTCTCACCGGAAGAATCGCAACGGATGGCCGAGCGTCTCGCCGAGCAGCCGGAACAAATGGTCCAGGCGATGGCGCAGAGCGAGCTCGGCCTTTCCCAGCATCATTTCCCGAATCAATGGACCTCCGCGTTCTCCGCCGCGCTCTCGACTGCGGTCGGCGCTTTCATTCCAATCATCCCGTTCTTTTTCATGAGCGGTTTCCCGGCCGTAATCGCCGCCTTTATAATCAGCATCATCGCCCACTTCGCGGTCGGAGCGGTCAAATCACTCATCACCATCCGCTCCTGGTGGGCTTCCGGTTTCGAAATGACGATGGTCGGCATCATCGAGGCGGTCGTGACTTACGGTCTGGGCTTGGCCTTTGGCGCAATTGGGTAAATAATCGTTAGGCATGAAGATCCCACCGCTCGCTGTTGTCGTCCCCGCTTACAACGAAGCGCAGCGCCTGACCGACAACCTCCTCACTCTCCTCGGCTACCTGCAAAGTTATCGCCCGACGGCGGAGTTGATCGTGGTCGACGATGGCTCGACTGACGGCACCGCGGAGGCGGCGCAGGAACTTTTCGCACGGCGACCCGACGTGGCCGCGCGCGTCCTGCGCTACCCGGAGAATCGCGGCAAAGGCCATGCGGTCCGCGCTGGGTTACTCGCGACCGAGGCGCCGATCGCACTTTTTTCGGATGCCGATCTCTCCACCCCGATCACCGAGCTGGAAAAGGTAGTCGAGCCGATCGAGGCCGGACGCTGCGACATCGCGCTCGGCTCGCGCGCCCTCGATCGCACCCTGATCGGGCGGCGCCAGCCCTGGCGGCGTGAGCAAGGGGGCAAGGTTTTTAACGCGCTCGTTCGCCTCACGACCGGCCTGCCGTTTTCGGACACGCAATGCGGTTTCAAGGCTTTTCGGATGGAAGCCGCTCGCCCGCTCATCGAGCAGGCGGAGATCGATGGTTTCGGTTTCGACGTCGAATTGCTCTTCCTCGCGCGTCGCGCCGGGCTACGCATGCTCGAAGTGCCGGTGCGCTGGGATCATTACGAAGGAAGCAAGGTGCACATCGTGAAGGACAGCTTGCGGATGATTTCGGAAGTGATGAGCTTGCGCAGACGGATCGCGCGCACCCCGCCGAGCTCCGCTCCGACCGCCGAGGTGACTCGTTAACGCAGTCGCCCGCGGCGACCCGCAAGCACATGAAATTTTTCCGACTCGTTAGGCTTAGTTTTTTCTTTCTCTGTCTCGGCGCGGATGGTGTCCGCGCGCAGGAGATCCGCCGGGCTCTCCCGGTCGAGCCACCGACAGCCGCGCCCACCCAGGCGCCGTCCCAACCACAGCCGCCCGCGCCTCCGCCTAACGTCCCGGGCGTTTCCGCCGGCGTGAACGACACGGCCTATTTTCTCGCCGGTCTCCGCGTTTCCGATGGCTCGCCCCTGGCCGCGCTGACCCGCGATCCTGCCTGGCAGCAGCACGCCGCGTTTTTCGACCAAGCCTGGGCAAAACTGGCCGCGCGCCAGTTCGTCGGCATCCGCGACTGGGAGGAGAATTATCTGCCTGATGCGACCCAGCCGATGCCGGTGGTTTACTACATGTTCAGCGGCCCGGATTTTCTCTACGCCAACCAATTTTTCCCAAACGCCGGCACCTACATTCTCGCCGGCACGGAACCGATCGGGCCGCTCCCCGACGTCCTCCGTTTCGCCGGGCCGTCACTTGATCCAGTCCTGCGGAATCTGCAAACCTCGCTCAACAGCGTGCTCCGTTTTTCGTTCTTCATCACCAAGGATATGAAAACCGATCTGCAGCGCCAGGAATTGAACGGCACGCTGCCGGTCTTTTACGTCTTCCTCGCGCGCGCCGGGAAAACGATCACCGACATCACTTTCGTCACGCTCGACCAAAGCGGCCAGCCGCACACGACCACGCCTAACGACAAGTCGAAGGGCTCAACGCCCGGAGTCCGCGTCACTTTTACGAGCGCGACCGGCGGCCCGCCGCAGACGCTCTTCTATTTCACGACCGATCTTTCGAATGAAGGCATCCGCGGGCAGCCCGGCTTTCTTAAATTCTGCGCGGCGCACGGCGTCGGCGGGAGCCTGCTCAAGTCCGCGTCCTATCTCATGTTCGAGAACGGCTTCAGCACGGTCCGCGAATTTCTCCTCAACCACAGCAAAGCGATCGTGCAGGACGATTCCGGCATTCCGATCGCGGCGTTCGATGCGGGGAAATGGCTGCTCCGTTTTTTCGGCAGCTACGCCGGCCCGATCGATCTCTTTAAACAATATTACCAGCCGGAATTGCAGGGGCTTTATCAGCAGAGCAATCCGGCGCCGCTCCAGTTTGGCATCGGCTACCGCTGGAGTCCCCGCCAATCCACCCTCGTCGTGGCCACCCTGCGCGGAGCGGAGCTCTCCCCGATGCGCACGGAAGAGCCACCGACGCCCACGCCCCCGGTGCCCGCCCCGACCGCTCCCGCGCGCCTGCCCCGGATGTAGGCCGCCAAAACTCAGCCGCCCGTTTCACGTTAGAACCGGGTAACGCAAATCCGGCGGTCCGCTCGGACAACCGATCCTCCTCGGCGAAAATCCCGTTTCACTTCCCGGGCTTCCCGCTAACCTCCCGGCATGAGCACTCGCGTTTTTCTGATTCGGCATGGAGCCACGGTCTTGACCGCGGAAGATCGTTTCGCCGGCGCGACCGATGTCGAGCTCTCGGATGAAGGACGGGAACAGGCCCGGCTGCTGGCCGAACGTCTCCGCCCCGCGAAGATGACCGCGGTCTATGCTTCGCCGTTAGGCCGGACGGTCGAGACGGCCGGCTTTATCGCCCAGCCGCACGGACTCGAAGTCGTTAGGCGCGATGGCCTGCGCGAAATTTCGCATGGCCACTGGGAACAAATGACCCGGCAGGAAGTGGACAAAAAATATCCCGAGGAAGCGGCCGCCTGGGAAGAAGATCCCTACACCTTCGCGCCCGAAGGCGGAGAAAGCGGGCTGGCGGTGACGGCGCGTGCCCTCCCTCTCTTGCTTGAGATCGTTAGGTCGCATCGCGGCGGGAGGATCGCGATCATCTCACACAAGGCCACGATCCGCCTTCTCCTCAGCTCTCTCCTCGGGTTCGATCCGCGACGTTATCGCGATAACCTCGACCAAAGCCCGGCCGCGTTAAATATCGTAGATTTCAAAGACCCGGCTCACTCCCGGCTAACTCTCTTTAATTCCACCTCACACTACAGCACCGCGGAACACACGGTGCCTTCCGTTCCGTCCGCCCGTCTCTCCAAGTGGTGGGATAAAGAAGATTAATGGCGTCGCAGAGCGGCTCTCCAGGGAGGCGCTCGGAGAGTTCGTTAAACAAGCGTATTGGAGGGGCTGACAACTCGTTGTCGTTCCCAGCTCTTCAAGAACCTGGACTTCGGCGTCATCTACGAACACGCCGTGACCTCACCCGAGGGCATCTTCGAGCAGCGGGTCACGACCGACCTGATCTTCCATTTCTAGTCCGCGCGAATCTTCTTGCCAACGAATGGCTCGTTAGGCTTTCGCTGGTCGATGAATTCTTCGGAACCGGCGAAGGGAGCGGGCGCGCGCGGTAAGCTGTCCCGCCAGCTTGGCCTTTTCGGCACCACCATGGCCGTGATGGGCGGCATCGTGGGCGCCGGAATTTTCATCAATCCCTACATCGTGGCGGAGCGAGTCCAGACCGCGCCGCTCATCCTCGGGGCTTGGATCATCGGCGGATTGATCGCGCTCGCCGGCGGATTTATTTACGCGGAACTGGCCGCGCGCATGCCGGTCGTCGGCGGCCAATACGCCTATCTGCGCGAGGCACTTCATCCGGCGGTCGCGTTTACCTACGGCTGGGTGTTGCTGCTCGTGATCCAGACCGGTGGGATGGCCGCGGTGGCGGTGACTTTTGCCCGCTACTTTCTCGAGCTCACGCAATGGCCGTTGCGCGACTCGTTAGTCGCGGCCGGCGCGCTGGGGTTGCTGACCGCAATTAATTGCCTCGGCGTGCGCGCCGGCAGCCGCCTGCAATCGACGCTCACCCTGATTGCGATCGGCGCGATCGCACTCCTCGAGGTGGTCAGTTTCTGGCGCGGCGGGCCGTCGCAAATTATCTGGCGGCCGGTGCTTGATCAACCGGTCTCGATGCCTCTCGTGCTCGCTTTCGGCGCGGCCATGACACCGGTCCTCTTCGCCTACGGCGGCTGGCAGACGACGAGTTTTCTCGGCGGCGAAGTGCGCGACGCGAGCCGGACTTTGCCGCGCGGATTGATTCTAGGCGTCCTCGGCGTGATCGCGGTTTATGTCTCGGTGAATTTTGTTTACCTCCATGTGCTCGGTGCCGCTGGTCTGGCGCAGGCGACCACGCCCGCGTCCTCCGTGATGCGGCAGATGCTCGGGGCGCGCGGCGGACAATTGATCGCGGCCGGCATCGCCATTTCGGCTTTCGGTTTTCTCGCGCAGTCGATGTTAACCGCGCCGCGCGTTTACTTCGCGATGGCGCAGGACGGCGTTTTCTTTCGCAGCGTGGCCTGGGTCCATCCGCGCAGCCATGTGCCGGTAGTGGCGATCATGTTGCAGGGAGCGTGGGCGATTGTGATCGCGCTCGCCGGGACTTACGCGCAGGTGGTGAATTACGTCATCGCGATGGACTGCATTTTCTTTGGCCTGACCGCGGTCTGCCTCTTCGTCCTGCGCCGCCGGGAAAGCGCACCGGTCGCTTACCGCGTGCCGGGGCATCCCTGGACGACGCTGCTCTTCATCGCCGCGCAATGGCTGATCGTGCTCAGCACTTTTGCGCACGATCCGAAGCGCGCCTTCATCGGGCTCGGCATCGCACTCGCCGGGCTGCCGGTTTATTTCCTCTGGCGCGGCAGATTGTAGGGCGGGCGCTCTGCCTGCCACCACACCAATGCCGGCAACCGGAGCGGTTGTCCTACAATTCGGCTTCTCGCGTCGCTCCTGCGGCCGGTCTAGTTTCCGCGAATGCAACAGCCGTCGGCAAGGAAACGTTCGCGCTACATGGAATGGGCCAAGACCTGTTCGACCGCGCCCTTCAATCTCGCGACCAGCGGCCTAACGAACGTCCTGCTGGCGGACTTTCCCCTCCAGGTCGAGGAACTGGAGATCACCGGCGGCGGCTACGGCTACGCACCCTTGCTGGAGCGGATCGCGCGGCACACCGGCGCGCCGGTCGATTGCATTGTAACCGCGGACGGTACCTCGATGGCAAATCACCTCGCCATGGCCGCGCTCGTCGAACGAGGCGACGAGGTCGTGCTCGAAGAACCGACCTACGGGCTGCTCCTCGACGTTCTGCATTACCTGGGCGCACGCGTGAAACGGGTCGCGCGCCGGTTTGAAAATAATTTTGATCTCGCACTCCCGGAAATGGAGGAGGCGATTACGCCCGCCACGAGGCTGGTCGTGCTGAGTAACCTGCATAACCCGACGGGCGCTTTGATCCCCATCGAGACGCTGCGCGCGATCGGCGAAATGGCGCGGCGCGCCGGAGCCCGGGTGCTGGTCGATGAAGTGTATCTCGAAATGCTTGTCGAGGATGCGCCGCCTTTCGCTTTTCCGTTAGGCGAAACTTTTCTCGTGACCAGCAGCCTGACGAAAGCTTATGGCCTGAGCGGCCTGCGCTGCGGCTGGATCCTGGCCGCGCCGGAATTGGCACATCGCATCTGGCGGTTGAACGATCTTTTTGCCGCGACCGCCGCTCATCCCGCGGAGCGCATGTCGGTTACGGCGTTTGATCACCTCGCCCAATTTCGCGAGCGCGCCCAACGACTATTGAGCACCAATCGTCCTCTGGTCGAAGCCTTTCTCGATGCGCGGCCGGACCTGGAATACTTTCGTCCGACCGCGGGCTCGGTCTTTTTTCCCCGGCTTTCACAGGGCGATCCGGATGCGTTTTTCAAACTGCTGCGCGAGAAATACCAAACCTCCGTCGTGCCGGGCGCGTTCTTCGAAGCGCCGCGCCACTTTCGGCTCGGGATCGGCGGCGAGACGGCGGCGTTGCAGCCCAGCCTCGAGAGACTGGGCGCGGCTTTGGACGAATTCGGAAAACGTTAGGCCAGCGAGCCGCGCACGATGATATCATCCAGCGTGGAAGGCTCTTCCCTAACGAATCTTTGGCGGCGTAGTTTCAGTCTTGCATTGCCACGCGCGAAGAATCGCCGTAATAACTTTCTGCGTCCTAACGGCGTATTGGGTCGGAGAATCACGCGATGTAGTTAAAAGGAAGACCATGGACAAACCGAGCAACCAGGATTTCCAAAAACAACTCAACCGCGTGGAAGAGATCATCACGGCGCTGGAAAGCACGCCCGACCTGGCCGTCCGCGAGCAGGTCCGCGAGCTGATCCAAACCTTGCTCGAACTCCACGGCACCGGGCTCGAGCAAATCCTGAGCGTGGTCTACGATGCCGCCGGCGGCGGCGCGGCGATGATCGAAGATCTCAGTCGCGATCAATTGGTTTCCGGTTTGCTCCTTTTGCACGGGCTCCATCCGCTCGATCTCGAAACGCGGGTCCGCAACGCGATCGAAGAAGTGAAACCGCGGCTCGGTCTGCACGGCGGAAGCGTCGATCTGCTTGGCGTCACGCCGGACGGCCGGGTGCAGTTGAAGTTGCAGGGTAACTGCCACGAATGTCCTTCCTCGCGTCTCACCCTCCGTTTTTCGATCGAAGAAGCGCTCTACGCGGCGGCGCCGGATCTCACTGGGCTCGACGTGGAAGGTCTCCCCGACGAAGAGCCGAAGCTGGCCGCCGATAGCCCTGCTCCAGTTCCGAAATTTACCGACTGTCCGCTTCCTAATGGCAACGGACAAACCGCAGGAGCAACCATATGAATAAACCACCACAACCAGTGCATATCCCCGGAACTGTGAAGGGCGAGGAACTCGCCCTCGATACCAAGGAAGCGGGACGCGGCGAAGGCGGGAAAAGTTACACCACAGCGCGCGATGCGACCGGGATCAATCCGGAGGCGCGGGCGCCGATCCATCCCGATATGCCGCATCTGCAGCCTTCGTAGGCCGCCGCGAAGAAATATCGCGCACGAATTTTAAGGACGTGCGACGTCGGTTGCGTCGTGCCGGGACGGCTCGGCGTTGCGTCCTATTTTTGAAAAGTGAGATCTTCCTCCTTTGCTGCTCTGCGCCGCTACGCGGGCACGCCAAAAAATAACGGCGCCGCGCCGGCGCCGCCGGAAGTAGAGATTTGCGAGCTTTGCAGCGTTCGCCTGGGGCCGATCCATCGGCACCTCCTCGAGATGGCGACCCGCCGGATCGTTTGCTCTTGCGATCCCTGCGCACTGCGTTTCGAAAGCGTGCTCGACGGCAAATTCAAGCTCATCCCGCGTGATGCGCGGCCGTTGCCGGATTTCCAAATGACCGATCTGGAATGGGAAGGCCTCTCCCTGCCGATCAGTCTGGCGTTCTTCTTTTACGATACGCCTAACAAAAAGATGGCGGCCTATTACCCGAGCCCGGCCGGGGCGACGGAATCGCTTTTGCCGCTGACCGCCTGGGAGGCGCTCATGGTCGCGAATCCCAATTTGCGCGACATGCAACCGGACGTCGAAACGCTGCTCGTGAATCGGGTGAACGACCACCGCGATTATTTCCTGGCTCCGATCGATGTCTGTTTCGAACTGGTCGGTCTCATCCGGGTGCATTGGCGCGGACTTTCCGGTGGCGACGAGGTTTGGCAGGAGATCGACAAATATTTTGCGCGCTTGAAAAGCTGATGCCGGATCTTGATTTCACCGTCACCGGTGTGGAAGCCGCGGTTTATGGCATCGTCCCGCTGATCCATTTCAAACTCGCGGTGACGAACAAGCCCGAGAACGAGCCAATCGAAAGCGTCCTCTTGCAGGCGCAGATCCAGCTCCAATCGACCCAGCGCGCCTACGAACCGGCGGAAAAAGAAAAGTTAGGCGAACTCTTCGGGACACCCGATCGCTGGGGCCAGACCCTGCGTGCGCGCCTTTGGACGCATGCCAGCGCAACCGTCCGGCAATTCACCGGCGCGACGGAAGTCGTCCTCTCCATCCCGTGCACTTTTGACCTGAACGTCTCGGCCACGAAATATTTCTACGCGCTTGAAGGCGGCGAGGTCCCGCTGCTTTTTCTTTTTAGCGGCACCATTTTCTACAAGGCGGAGGACGATCGTCTGCAAATTCAGCAGGTGTCGTGGAATAAGGAATGCGCCTATCGCATGCCGATCGCCGTCTGGCAGGAGATGATGGACGAACATTATCCCAACACCGCGTGGCTCTCGCTCGACCGCGAACTCTTCGATCGCCTTTATGCCTATCGGCGACGGGAAGGCTGCTCAAATTGGGAGGAAACAATCGCACGTTTGCTGCTTCAGCCTAACGAATCGGAAGAATCGGCCGCCTCCGCGGCCCAACCACCCGCGCTTCAAACATGAATCCCGCCCTCGTCGAGAAAGTGGTCAATGCCGTTCTCTACGAGGGCTACATTCTTTACCCCTACCGCGCTTCTTCGAAGAAAAACCGCGAACGTTTCACCTTCGGGCGCGTTTATCCGGAGGATTACAGCATCGCGCAAAAGGGCGCCGAGCCCTGCCTGATGCAGACCGAATGTCTGGTGCGCAACGAGTCGAAAGACGCGCGTCTCAAGGTCAGCGTCCGTTTTCTCCATCCGATGGCGCGCGAAGTCGGTCTGCTCGCGACGCCGCTTGCAGAGATGCCGGCGGGAGAACCGCCTGCCTTCGAAGTCGTGCCCGATTTACAGGTCGGCGAGCAACTTTATCAAACCTGGCAGGAAGTGGTGGAACAGAAGGTCGAGTTGCCGCCGCTCGACCTGCGCGCCGCCGCGGAGATCTCCCATCCCTTCGACTTTCCCGCCTCGCGCTCGCTCGAACCGATTCGCAGTGAGCAGGGAGAAATCAACGCCCTGCTCGTGCGTCGCCAGGATGCCGTCTGCGGGGTGATCGAAGTCGTCGCCCAACCGATCGACGACGCGGTCTTCAAAATCACCGTCCGCATTTTGAATCGCACCCCGGTTCCGCCGGAGGATCTCGAAAAACAAAGCGCAATCATCATGCGCACTTTCACTTCCACCCACACCATCCTGCACGCCGAGAGTGGCGAATGTCTTTCCCTGACCGATCCCCCGGCGGCCTATGCGGAAGCAACGGCGGCTTGCAAGAATCTTCACACCTGGCCCGTCCTCGTGGGCGACGAGAAAAAAGGCGAACGCGACGCGATGCTTTCGTCTCCGATCATTCTTTATGATTATCCGCAGATCGCGCCGGAGAGCCCCGGCGATCTCTTCGACGGTCTCGAGATCGACGAGATCCTGACTTTGCGCGTCATGGCGATGAGCGATGCCGAGAAAATCGAGATGCGCCAGGTCGACGAACAGGCCCGAAAAATTCTCGAACGCACCGAAAACATGTCGAACGATCATCTGCTCAAGATGCACGGCGTGATGCGCAGCACGCCTTCCTCGAACGAAGATTTTTTCAACCCAACCGTCCGCCTGGAGAGTGCCACGGTCGGCGACGTGCAAGTGAAAGCGGGCGATCGCGTCCGCATCCGCCCGAAGAAGCGCGCGGATGTGATGGACATGGCGCTCGAGGGAAAAATTGCCGTGATCGAAGCGGTCGAACAAGATGTCGAAGGCGGCGTGCAGCTCGCCTTGGTGATTGAAGATGATCCCGGTCGCGACCTCGGGATGATGCGTCAACCGGGCCATCGTTTTTTCTATGGCACTGATGAAGTTGAACCGGTGAAAGAGGGTGCATGAGAAAAATTCTTATTGCCGGGATAGGCAACATTTTCTTCGGCGACGACGCGTTTGGCTGTGAGGTAGCGAGCCAAATGTTGCGCCGGGAGCTCCCGGAGGGGGTGCACGTAAAGGACTTTGGAATACGCAGTTACGATCTCGCCTACGCGCTGATGGAGGATTACGACGCGACCATTTTGGTCGACGCGAGTCCGCAGGGCAACGCGCCCGGCACGATCTATTTAATCGAGCCCGACATAAAAAAACTGGACGAGTTACCGGACGAGGCCGTTAATGCTCATAGCATGAATCCGGTTCGCGTTCTGCAACTGGTCCGCTCGTTAGGCGGCAAGCCCGGGTATCTCCGTGTCGTCGGCTGCGAACCAGCGATCCTCGAAGCTGAAGAAGGCGCGATGGGCCTCAGCGAAAAAGTGCAGGCCGCCGTTCTGCCGGCGATTGAGATGATCGAGTCGCTCATTCGGGAAATTTTCAACGAGGCCGGGAATCCGGCTGCCACAATTGAATTGCGAGGGTGAAACGATTTCCTAAATAAACCGAATGAAAGAACAAGACATGAATACAGCAGAACTTTGTTGGTTGGCTTTGTTAGGCGGAATCGTCCTCGTCGCGGTCATCTCCTTCCTTTCCATGATCCCGGAAATGCGGCGCTATTTCCGGCTCCGCAGCATGTAAGAGACGACGCACAGTTTCATCACCAATTTTATCCGTATGTAAGTAGCAGTTGAACAGATTAGCGGCACGTCCGGGGCGGATTCCCGGTCGCGGCGCCGAGGAGAATAAACCTATGGTAGCAGCAAACGAACCCTTCAAGCATCGGGAGTCGGCAGTGAAAGAGATCCATGTCATCTGGATGACGACGGGATTGGGTTGTGACGGAGATTCCGTTTCGATTACGGCCGCGACACAACCCAGCATCGAGGATCTGGTCATGGGGAATATCCCGGGCCTGCCCAAGGTGCATGTGCACAATCCGGTCATCGCCTATGAGGTCGGCGATGAGTTCATGAAGCATTGGTACGACGCCGCCGCCGGGAAGCTCGACCCGTTCGTGCTCGTGATGGAAGGTTCCATCCCAAACGAGAAGATCAAAAAAGAAGGCTACTGGGCCGCGCTCGGGACTGATCCTGACACGGGTCAGCCGATCACGACTAACGAGTGGATCGATCGTCTCGCTCCGAAAGCGCTCGGCATTGTCGCCTGCGGCACCTGCGCCACTTACGGCGGCATCCACGCGATGGAAGGAAACCCGACCGGTGCGATGGGTTTGGCTGATTATCTCGGCTGGGGCTGGCGCTCCAAAGCCGGTCTCCCGATCGTCAACGTTCCGGGTTGCCCGGTGCAGCCGGATAACATGATGGAGACGCTCCTCTATCTCCTCTATCAGGTGGCCGGTCTCGCGCCTCTCATTCCGCTCGACGAACAGTTGCGTCCCACCTGGCTCTTCGGCAAGACGGTGCACGAAGGTTGCGATCGAGCCGGTTATTACGAGCAGGGCGATTTCGCCCGCGAATACGGCTCACCCAAGTGTCTCGTCAAAATCGGATGCTGGGGCCCGGTCGTGAACTGCAATGTGACCAAGCGGGGCTGGATGGCCGGCATTGGTGGTTGCCCTAACGTCGGTGGCATTTGCATTGGTTGCACCATGCCTGGTTTCCCGGACAAGTTCATGCCCTTCATGGATGCGCCTCCGGGATCCGCGCTTTCGACCAAGGTCGTCGGAATGTGGGGCGGCGTCCTGCGCAAGCTGCGCGCCATCACCAACACAACCGTCAACAAGGAACCGAAATGGCGCCACCCGCGGGCGGAGCTCACAACTGGTTATGAACCTAAGAACTACGCTCGTAACTAATGGCTTCCTCAAAATCGCAACTCAACTGAGAAAAAACTATGCCTGATATCCTAACAGCACCCGCCACCAAAACATCCGCGCCATCGGGGAACATTGTCGAAATGTCGTGGGACCCGATCACGCGCATCGTCGGCAGCCTAGGCATCTATACCAAGATCGATTTTGACTCGAAGAAAGTCATCGAGTGTTACAGCACCTCATCGATCTTTCGCGGCTACAGCATCTTCATGCAGAACAAAGATCCGCGTGATTCGCACTTCATCACCAGTCGTATCTGCGGTATCTGCGGCGACAATCACGCGACCTGTTCCGTCTACGCGCAGAACATGGCTTACGGCGTCAAGCCGCCGGCCTTGGCCGAATGGATCGTTAACCTGGGCGAAGCGGCTGAATACATGTTCGACCACAACATCTTCCAGGATAACCTGGTCGGCGTCGACTTCTGCGAGATGATGGTGAAGGAGACCAACCCGAGTGTCTGGAAAAAGGCGCAGAATACGCCCGCTCCGCACTCCGACGACCACGGTTACAAGACGATCGCCGACATTATGACGGCGCTGAATCCGTTCACCGGTGAGTTCTACCGCGAGACGCTGCACGTTAGTCGCTATACCCGCGAGATGTTTTGTTTGATGGAAGGACGCCACGTTCATCCATCCACACTTTATCCTGGCGGCGTCGGCACGGTACCTTCGATCCAAATCTTTACTGACTACACCGTGCGCCTCATGCGCTACATCGAGTTCATGAAGAGGTGCCTGCCGCTGCACGACGATCTCTTCGATTTCTTCTACGAGGCGCTGCCTGGTTACGAAGAAGTCGGGCGCCGGCGCATCCTGCTCGCCTGCTGGGGCTCGTTCCAAGATCCCGACGTCTGCGATTACGACTACAAGACGATGGAACAGTGGGGCAATGCCATGTTCGTTACGCCGGGCATCGTCATCGACGGCGAGCTCGTCACGACCAACCTGGTCGATATCAACCTCGGCATCCGCATCCTGCTCGGCTCGTCTTACTATGACGACTGGGATAACTCCGAAACATTTGTCAAAAACGATCCGTTAGGCAACCCGGTCGACAAGAAGCATCCGTGGAACCAAACCACCATCCCGAAACCGCAACGGCGCGATTTCGGCGGGAACTACACCTGGGTCATGTCCCCGCGCTGGCTCGACAAACGGACTGGCGATCATCTCGCAATGGATACCGGTGGCGGCCCGATCGCCCGGCTCTGGGCGACCGCGCTGGCCAAGTTGGTTAACATCGGCTACGTCGAATCCACCGGTCACAGCGTGAAGATGCGGCTCCCGAAAACCGCGCTCAAAGGCGAAGTAGAGTTCGAGTGGAAAATTCCGCAATGGAGCAATGCGATCGAACGCGACCGTGCCCGCACTTACTTCCAGGTCTACGCGGCCTGCTGCGCGCTGCATTTCCTCGAGAAAGCCATGGCAGAAGTCCACGCTGGCCGGACCGCGACCTTCACTCCGTTCAAAGTTCCGGATGAAGCGATCGGCTGCGGATTCCACGAAGCCGTCCGCGGCGTCCTCTCGCATCACCTCGTTATCCGTAAAGGCAAGATCGCGAATTACCATCCGTATCCGCCGACTCCGTGGAACGCCAATCCGCGCGATATTTACGGGACGCCTGGGCCTTACGAAGACGCGGTGCAAAACACCCCGATCTTCGAGGAGAACGGCCCGGACAACTTCAAGGGCATCGACATCATGCGCGCGGTGCGCAGCTTCGATCCGTGTCTCCCGTGCGGAGTGCACATGTATCTCGGCGGCGGCAAAATGCTGAAGCAGATGCATACCCCGACCGCGCTGGCTGGTCTGGCGAGGTAAGAGCGACGTGAATCTGGCCTCACCTCAGGTCGCAATCTGGGGTGAGGCAGTTCCGAATTGCGGCGCAATTCGCGATCAAGTCTCTTTCACCTTGCGGAACCGCGCCAATCTCCTGCTAAGTTAGTCCTTTATGATTCCAATTATCGAAGCCCAGCCCGACGAAATCTACGACATCGAACTCGAGCACAGCCTGCTCGAGGCGAATGCCAAGCTCGCGAAAGAGAATCGCGCGCTGCTCGATAAAAACGGTGTCACCTCGATCGATTTCATGGGCGCGATCGGCTCCGGCAAGACCACGCTCATCACCAAGCTGGTCGAGAAAATGAAAGACCGGATGGGCGTGGCTGTCTTTAACGGCGACGCGACCACGAGCGACGACGCCGACGCGATCGCGGCGCAGAACGTGCCGGTGATCCAGATCGCGACGATCAACGGCTGTCATCTCGACGCCAACCTCGTCGGCAAAGGTTTGAAGCAGATCGAGCTCGATAAGTTGAAAATGATTTTCATCGAGAACATCGGGAACCTGATTTGCCCGGCGGAATTTCCGTTAGGCTCGAAAGCCCGCGTCGTGGTCGTGAGCGTGACCGAAGGCCCGTGGATGGTGCGCAAACATCCGCACATGTTTCTCGGGGCGCAGCTGGTGGTGATCAACAAGATCGATCTCGCCGAGGCGATGGAAGTAAGTGTCGACCAGTTGATCGCGGATGTGCACAAGCTCAAGCCCGACTTGCAGGTGATCCCGACCAGTTGCAAAAAAGGTATTGGTCTCGACGAAGTGGTCGAAGCCCTTCTCGCCGTCTAGGAACGCTTTCCTTATGCACGAGTTTTCGATCGCATCCGGGCTGGTCGAAAAACTACTCGATTTCGCGAGCGCCAATCCGGACAAGAAAATCGTCGAAATCCGGGTGGCGATCGGCGAGTTCACCCAAATCGAAGAAGAACAGTTACGCTTCTGCTACGAGTCGATCATCACCGAGATGCCAATCGCGGGCTCGACCTTGCTGATCGAATCGGTTCTCGCCAAGGTCGCCTGCCCGAACTGCTCCTACAGCGGACCTCCAAAATATTGGGACGGCGCCCTACACGGCGGACCGGTCGCGACCTTGGAATGCCCCGACTGCGGGAAAGCTGCGCGCATCACCGAAGGCGAGGAATGCGCCATTCGCTCCGTCCGTTTCACCCAGCCTAACGAAATTGTAGAGGCCACGGCATGACCACCTTTCTTCCCATCCTGCTCCTCGGTTTCTTCCTCGGCATGCGACACGCGACCGACTCCGATCACGTCGTTGCGGTGACCACAATCGTGAGCCGGCAGCGCAGCATCGGGAGCGCCGCCTGGACCGGAATTTTTTGGGGCATCGGGCACAGCCTGACGCTTGGGGTGGTCGGCGGGGCAATTATCCTTTTTGGAATTGTCGTGCCGGCGCGCCTTGGGATGAGCCTGGAATTTGGCGTCGCGCTGATGCTCATCCTGCTCGGGACCTTGAACCTGCGCGCGACCTTCCTTTCGGTGGAGAAGGTCGTCGAGGCCACCCACCAGCATGCGCATCAACACGGCGATTACGTGCACAACCATTCCCACGGACACGACCGCGTTTCGCACGGGCATTCGGCTGAAGCTGTCCCAGCGGCCAAACTCGATCTCTGCTTCGGAAGCCTGAAATTTTATCAAGTGCTGCGACCGCTGGTCATCGGCACGGTGCACGGACTGGCCGGCTCGGCCGCGGTCGCGTTGCTTGTCTTGCCGATCATCCACGACGCGAGTTGGGCGATGGCCTACCTGCTCATTTTTGGCGTGGGCACGATTGCCGGCATGATGCTCATCACGGCGGCGATTGCGGTGCCGATCTCCTATTCGACTCGCTTCAAATTTCTGCAGCGGCATCTCGGCACCGCCGCGGGGTTCCTGAGTCTCGGCTTCGGCTTGTTCCTCGCCTACCAGATCGGCTTCGTCGACGGGCTCTTCGTCAAGTGAAGCCGCCGGATCCGGCTGTCACGCCGGTCCGCCGCCGCCTGAAGATGGTTGTGCGCGGCGCGGTGCAAGGGGTCGGTTTCCGTCCCTTTGTCTACCGGATGGCGATGGAACTCGGGCTCCAAGGCTGGGTGGTGAACTCGGCGCAGGGCGTCTTCATAGAAATCGAAGGCGCGCCTGAATCCCTTTCGGATTTCGCCCGCCGGCTGAAAGCGGAGAAACCGGCCCGCGCTATCATCCAGAGTTGCGAGTCGTCGCATCTCGATGCCGTTGGTTACGACAACTTCGAGATCCGGGAAAGCACCGACGGGGGCGGCAAAACCGCGCTCATCCTGCCCGACCTCGCGACCTGCGCAGATTGTCTGCGGGAAATTCTCAGCCCGAACGATCGCCGCTTCCGTTACCCCTTTACCAACTGCACCAACTGCGGTCCGCGTTTCTCCATCATCGAGGCGCTCCCCTACGATCGGGCCAACACCTCGATGAAAAAGTTCGCGATGTGCGCGGACTGCACGCGGGAATACCGCGATCCAGGCGACCGCCGCTTTCACGCCGAGCCGACCGCCTGCCCGGTTTGCGGCCCGCGGTTGCAACTTTGGAACTCGTTAGGCGAATCCGTCGCCGAAGTGGACGATGCTTTGCGCGAGACCGCCAAACAGATTCGCGCCGGAAAAATCGTGGCCCTCAAAGGCTTGGGCGGTTTCCAACTTTTAGTCGACGCGCGCAATCACAACGCGGTGCTTGACCTCCGCGCGCGCAAGCAGCGAGAGGAAAAGCCATTTGCCGTCATGTTCCCGTCGCTTGATCAGGTGCGCGCCTGCGCCCAAGTCACGGAACTTGAAGAGCAACTGCTCACTTCGCCGGAAGCGCCGATCGTTCTTTCGCGCCGATCCGCCGCAGGAGAATTGTCACCGGCCGTGGCTCCGGCGAATCCTAATCTCGGGGTGATGCTGCCCTACACGCCGTTGCATCATTTGCTACTGCGCGAGCTGGGATTTCCGGTCGTGGCCACGAGCGGAAACCTGAGCGACGAGCCCATCTGCATCGAGGAAAACGAAGCGCTCGGACGGCTCCGTGGCCTGGCCGATTTCTTCCTGGTCCACGATCGGCCGATCGTTAGGCACGTGGATGATTCGATCGTTCGATTGATGGCCGGACGGGAAATGGTGATGCGCCGCGCCCGCGGTTATGCGCCGCTCCCCATCACGCTGAAATGTTCTCAGAAGACTGTGCTCGCGGTCGGCGCGCATTTGAAAAACTGCGTCGCGCTCAGCGTCGAGCGAAACGTTTTCGTGAGTCAGCACATCGGCGACCTCGCGACCAGGGAAGCGCACGACGCCTTTACTCGCTCGGTCGCGGACCTGTCCCGTCTCTACGATGCGCAACCGGATCTCATCGCGCACGATCTCCACCCCGAGTATCTCTCGACCAAGCACGCCTTGCAGCAACCGGGGCGAAAAGTGGGTGTGCAACATCATTGGGCGCACATCGCTTCCTGCATGGCGGAGAATGAACTCGAGCCCCCGCTCCTCGGCGTCGCTTGGGACGGTACAGGCTACGGAACAGACGCGACGATTTGGGGCGGTGAGTTTTTTCTCATCGAGGAAAACTCCTACCGCCGCGTGGCTCACCTTCGGACCTTCCGCCTTCCGGGCGGCGACGCGGCGGTGCGAGAACCACGGCGCAGTGCGCTCGGGTTGCTCCACGAAATTCTCGGCGAGGAATTGTGGGCAGAACCGGAGGTGTTAGCCAACTTCACCAGCGCGGAATTGAAAACGCTCCGCGGCATGTTGCGGAAGAACGTGAACTCTCCTTTAACCTCCAGCGCCGGCCGCCTTTTCGACGGCGTCGCTGCGCTCGCAGGGTTGCGTCCAGGCTCAACCTTCGAAGGCCAGGCGGCGATGGAGCTGGAGTTCGCGGTCGTTGGCGGGAGCGAGGAAAGCTATCCATTTACGCTCCGCGAAACGAAGCCGCTGGTGATCGATTGGGAGCCGGGCCTGCGCGCGCTGCTCGAAGATCGTCTCCAAAATATCGGGGCCGGCGTGATCGCAACGCGTTTCCACAACATGCTGGCGGACGCGATCCTCGCGGTCGCGCGGCATTTCGCGCAAACCAAGGTCGCCCTGAGCGGCGGCTGTTTCCAAAACCGCTACCTGACCGAGCGCGTAATCAATCAACTCCGGGCCGAGGGCTTCCAGCCATACTGGCCGCAGCGTGTCCCGCCTAACGACGGCGGGATCGCCCTCGGACAAGTCTGGGCGGCCACAAGTTCCATCGAGGAGGTCACATGAACCTCGTCTCCGGCGAGATCCTGGAGGTTTTGAGCGAGGACGGGTTGCCGGTTGGGCAAGATCCGGGTCCATGGAGCGACCAAAAAAATTCCAATCGGACTCCTGACGGACGCGGCCCAAGGTGATACAGTTTTTAATCTGTGATGGGGTAGCGATCAGCAAGGTCGATCCATCCAGCGAAAGGGAGAAATAACATGTGCCTGGCAATTCCCGGAAAGCTCACTGAAATCAGCACCGACGCTAACGGCGTCCGCATGGGCAAGGCCAATTTCGGCGGGATCGTGAAACAGGTTTGTCTCGAGTACACCCCCGAAGTCGAAATGGGCGATTACGTCCTGGTCCACGTCGGTTTTGCCTTGAGCAAAGTCGATGAAGCCGAAGCGGCTCGCACCTACAAGGCGCTCGAGCAAATGCAGCAACTGGGCGAACTGGAGACGCCGGATATACCCGAAGTGGAGGATCCGCCCGAGTCTGTCTCCCAAGCCGCATGAAATACCTCGACGAATATCGCGACGAAGCGCTCGCTGCCGGAATCGTGGCGGAAATCCGCCGCATCGTCACGAAACCTTGGGTGTTGATGGAAGTCTGCGGAGGGCAGACGCATTCGATCGTCAAATACGGCATCGACCGTCTCCTGCCGAAAGAGATCGAGCTCGTGCACGGCCCGGGCTGTCCGGTCTGCGTCACTTCGCTTGAGATGATCGACAAGGCGCTCGCCATCGCCCAGCAGCCGGACGTGATTTTCTGCTCCTTCGGCGACATGTTGCGCGTGCCCGGATCGGATTGCGATCTGCTGATTCTAAAATCGCGCGGAGCCGATGTGCGCGTTGTTTATTCGCCGATCGATTGCCTGAAAATCTCGCGCGCTAATCCCGACAAGAAAGTCGTCTTCTTTGCCATTGGTTTTGAGACAACCGCGCCGGCTAACGCGATGTCTGTCTTCCAGGCGCAGCAGCAGGGATTGAAGAATTTTTCCATCCTCGTCTCGCACGTGCTCGTGCCGCCTTCGATCGCGTCCATTCTCCAGTCACCGCTCAACCGCGTGCAGGGTTTTCTCGGGCCGGGGCATGTCTGCGTCGTCATGGGTTATCGCGAATACGAGCCCCTCGCCGCGCGCTACAAGGTTCCGATCGTCATTACCGGTTTCGAGCCGATCGATATTTTGCAGGGAACGCTCATGACCGTTCGCCAACTCGAAGCCGGGAAGGCGGAGGTGGAAAACCAATACCCGCGTGTCGTTAGTCGCGAGGGAAACAAGGTGGCGCAGGACCTGATCTACAAAGTCTTCGAAGTCGGAGATCGCAAATGGCGCGGCGTCGGCATGATCCCGAAGAGCGGTTACAAACTTCGTTACGAATATCGCGACCACGATGCCGACCGTATTTTCGACGTGCAAGAGATCGACACGAAAGAGCCGGAGATTTGCATCAGCGGGCTCGTCCTGCGCGGAGTGAAAAAGCCGCACGATTGTCCGGCCTTCGGCACGCTCTGCACGCCAGAGAAGCCGCTGGGAGCGACCATGGTCTCGGCGGAGGGCGCTTGCGCGGCCTACTACGCTTACGGGCGCCATTTGCAAAAGCCGGCGACGGCGGAGTCGCCCGAGCCCGTTCCTTACCAGGAGCCAGTGCTCACCGAATCGACGTAGTCTCATGAGCGTGACGATCGAGACGGCGACCGACCGGATGACGGAGCCGTTCCGGGAAAAAGTCCTGCGCAAATGCGCCGAGAGCATGGAGACGAAGGAGAAGTTCTTCGCCACTTATGCCGACTCGTTCGACGAAATGTCGCGCGCGCTGGCGGAACGATTCCAGAAGGGCGGCCGGCTCTTTGTCATGGGGAATGGCGGCAGTCTCTGCGACGCGCTTCATATCGCGGTCGAGTTCAATCACCCGATCATCGAGAAGCGGATCGCTTTTCCCGCTGTCCCACTCATGACCGATATCGCGACCATGACCGCGATTAGCAACGACATCGATTTCACCCGGGTTTACGTGAACCAGCTCCGGCTCCAGGCCACCGAGAACGACGTCGCAATGGTCTTCAGCAGCAGCGGCAAATCGCCCAACCTGATCTACGCACTCGAAGAAGCGCGCGCCAAGAAGATGCTCAGCATCGCCTTTTCCGGCAAAGACGGCGGACGTTTTCCCGAGGTGGCGGATTACTGTTACATCGTGCCTTCCTTCAGCATTCATCGCATCCAGGAAGCGCATGCGACCGCGGTGCATATCATTTGGGATTTAGTGCACATCGCGTTAGGGGCAGAGGATGTCACCTAACGAAATTTCCACGGCCAGCACTTCTGATGAGACCGCCGCGGATGGGAATCTGCTCACGGCGAGCTGCCCGATCCCGATCACCGATTACAAAGAGATCGTGCTCGCCCACGGCAGCGGCGGGAAACTGAGTCACCGTCTCATTTCCAAGATCATCGTGCCGCAGTTCACCAACGAACTGCTCGCGCCGATGCACGACGGCGCCATTTTTTCGTTAGGCAACGAACGCCTCGCCTTCAGCACCGATTCCTACGTGGTCAGCCCAATCTTTTTCCCGGGCGGTGATATTGGCAGGATGGCGGTGCATGGCACGGTCAACGATCTTTCGATGTGTGGCGCGAAGCCGCTCTATCTCTCCGTCGGTTTCATCCTCGAGGAGGGACTGCCGATGGAAGATTTCTGGCGGATCGTGCAGTCGATGCGCGCGGCGGCGGACGAAGCCGGCGTGCAACTCGTCACCGGCGACACCAAGGTGGTCGACCGCGGCAAGGCCGACAAAATTTTCATCAACACCGCGGGCATCGGCGTGGTCGCAAGGGGCGTCGACATCCAACCGGCACGCGCCCAGGTCGGGGACAAGATCATCATTAGTGGCCAGATCGCGGTTCACGGCATCGCCATCATGTCGGTGCGCGAAGGATTGGAATTTGAAACCGAGATCGCGAGCGACACCGCCTCACTGAACGGGTTGGTGCAGGACATCCTGAAAGCCTGCAGCGACATCCACGTCCTGCGCGACCCGACCCGCGGCGGTGTGACCAGCGTCATGACCGAGATCGCGCAATCGGCCAACGTCGGCATTCTCCTGCAGGAAGCGGCCGTCCCGATTAGCGAAGAAGTAAAAGGCGCCTGCGAAATTCTCGGGCTCGACCCGCTCTACGTCGCCAATGAAGGCAAGCTGATTGCCGTCGTCCCCCCGGGAGAAGCGGACGCCGCTCTCGCGGCGATGCGCAATCATCCGTTAGGCAAAAACGCCGCCGTGATCGGCGAGGTAGTGGGCGATCACCCCGGTTTTGTCACGATGAAGACGCGGGTCGGCGGCACGCGCGTCGTCGACATGCTGACTGGCGAGCAGTTGCCGCGTATTTGTTAGGCGGCAGCAGGCTACTCCGCGCGGGAGCGTCAGGCGCGGTCTGTGTATGTTGAAAGGCGATGAAGCGCGTCTTTGGTCTGGAAACGGAATACGGAATCACGGTCGACGGGGCGGAATCGGTCGACGTGGTCGCGGAGTCGATCGAACTGGTGCGCGGTTACACGGAACACGGCGCGCACATGAAGTGGGATTACGACTTGGAAGACCCGCATCGCGACGCGCGCGGTTTCCGGGCCGCGGAACTACTCCAGGATACCGACGAGTCAGCCTACTTCGAAATCGATCGCAACCGACCACTCAGCTTCGAGGAAATCAAGAGCGACCTCGTCCTCAGTAACGGCGCGCGCTTCTATAACGACCATGCTCATCCCGAATATTCCACCCCGGAATGCACTTCGCTCCGCGACCTGATTGCGCAGGACAAAGCAGGCGAACGCATCCTGGCGGAATGCGCCCGCCGCCGCAATCTCAAGCTGCCTAACGAGCAGGCCGTCCGGCTCTACAAGAACAACACGGATTTCTCCGGGCATAGTTACGGCTGCCACGACAACTATCTGATGCGCCGCGACGTGCCTTGGGATCGGATTGTCGCAGGGATGCTGCCTTTCCTGGTGACCCGGCAGATCTTCGCCGGCGCGGGCAAGATGGGAATCGAAGCGGAAGGAGCCGCCAGCCAACCAGGGACTTACCAGATCTCGCAGCGCGCTGATTTCTTCGCCGTCCTCGTCAGTATCGATACCATGAATCGCCGGCCCCTCATCAACACCCGCGATGAGCCACACGCGGATTCCAGCCAGCACCGCCGCTTCCATGTCATTCTGGGCGACGCCAACATGAGTGAATGGGCCACCGCGCTCAAGGTCGGGACGACCGCGCTCGTCCTCGAATTGATCGAACGCGGTGCCGCGCCACAGCTCGAGATCGCACAACCGGTCAATGCGACTAAGTCGATCAGCCGCGACCAGACCTACAATTGGATCATCGAACTAGCCGACGGACGCAAAATTTCCGCAATCGACGTCCAACGGATCTACCTGGCGGCCGCGAGGAAAACGAACTTGGCGGACAACGCCGAAACCGAATGGTTACTCGAACAATGGGAGATGGTCCTGCATGATCTGGAGCGCGATTTTCGGCTCTGTCGCGATCGGGTGGACTGGGTAGCCAAGAAGGAGCTGCTCGAGGCGTTGCTCAACGAAGAAAAACTATCGTGGACCGATCCTTGGCTACAATCGATCGACTTGGAATATCACAACATCAACCCAGAGACGGGTCTCTACTATGAATTGTTGCGGCAAGGGGCGCTGCGGCAAGTGGTGACGGAGGCCGAGATCAAAGAGGCCATCTTTGCCCCGCCCGAGGATACGCGGGCCTACTTCCGAGGCCGGTCCGTGGCGCGATTTAACTCCCAGATTAAGTCGATCCAATGGGATGAGATCGTCTTTAGCAACGGGAGCGCTCAGCACCGTGTGCGGTTGGCTCAGCCAAATGACAATCCGCGGCTCGCGGCGCTGAATACAGCAGCCCGCGACACCGCGGATTATCGAGAGTTTATCCGGACGGTCGCGGCGCTCTAACTCACGCCAACCTTCCCGTGCGAACGATGGTAAAAGGGATTAACCCTGGTTTTTCCGACGAGCCGCCCAACGAGCTTTCATCATTTGGGATAGCTTCTTGCGACCAGCGGCACTGATTCCGCCCTTTTTCTTGGAGCCGGATTTTTTCGCGCTCGATTTTTTCGTGCTGGCGGCTGACGAACTGCCGGCTTTGGCCCGAGCCCAACGCGCACGGGCGGCGGCGGCGATGCGTTCACGACCGGCGGCGGAGAGACCACCCCGACGTTTGCGCGGTGCGGCGCCGGTGCTTGAGGAGGATGAGCTGGGCGCACTGCTTGATGCACTGGAACCGCCTAAAAGGCTGCTCAGTCGACTCTGCAGCTGGTCAATTTGTTTTCTAACGGCCACTGCTTCTTCCAATTGTTTGACAGATAAGTCCATGGCGCAGTTATAAGCCAACTTCGAGAATGAGCAAGCGGTGTTTGCGCTAACTGCAAAAGAAATTGTTAGGTCCTCGCCGCACGGAAATGCTCTCTCCTTCCGGAGCGCGAGCCTAGCTATTGGACCGAAGGGCCGGACGTTAGTCCCAGGCGATAAGCCGAAGCTCGTGGGCCTGGACTAAATGCGGGTAGGTCGGAATCACGCGCACGCTAAACCCATAGGTACCGCTATCGGGTGAGGGAATGGATCCTTCGTAGACGTAGTCTCCATCGCTGCCTTCCTGCCGGATTTTCGTCAGCATTGTTACCGTAGGATTGCGCAACGAATCATTATCCGCTTCCCCGTGATAAGCCTCGACCCGGACATGGTTGGGATCGAGCGGGCCGAGGTGCACCCGGGCTGACACCTGCAGCGAGTCACCGACCGGGATGTGTTGCCGATCCTTATTTCCGATCTGCACGTCGCTGATTCGCACTCTCGGCCAATCGTTCCTCATTTGCGCTTTCCACTCACTCAAGACGGTGGCGGCGCTCCAATGGTCGCGGGAGAATTCGGCATGCGCTTTGGCGGCGGGAAGGTAAAGGCGCTCGGTATATTCTTTTACCATCCGATGAGTATTAAAGATGGGTGTGACGCTGCGGATCGATTCCCTCATTAATTGCAACCAGGCCAGAGGCAGCTTGCCATCCGGCTTGGCGTAGTAGAGGGGGATGACTTGGTTCTCGAGAAGTTGATAGAGGCTGGAGGCGTCGACTTCATTTTGGAAATCGCTGTCGCCGTCGGCAATCTCAGCACCAATCGCCCAGCCATTTTTGCCGTTGTAACTTTCGCACCACCAGCCATCGAGCACACTGAGATTGAGGCCGCCGTTAGGCGGGAGTTTCATCCCGCTCGTCCCGCTCGCTTCGAGCGGGCGAAGGGGGTTGTTCAACCAGAGATCAACTCCCTGCACCAGGCGGCGGGCAATGTAGGTGTCATAGTCCTCGACAAAGACGACCCGGTCCTGGAACCCCATCTCGCGGGTCAATTTGTAGACTTGTTGGATAAGCGCCTTACCGCCCTCGTCGCGTGGATGGGATTTGCCGGCAAAGATAAACTGCACCGGCCGGGCCAGGTCGTTCAACATGCGCAAGAGTCGGTCGGGGTCACTGAAAAGGAGGGCACCACGTTTGTAAGTGGCAAAGCGCCGCGCGAAACCAATCGTCAGGATCTCGGGATCAAGAATGGAGTTAACCGCCCGAATCGCCTCGGGTGATTCGCCGATCCGCTCCCGGCGCGCGCGGACCCGGTCGCGCACGAAGTGGACCAGGCGAAGCTTGAGTTTCTGATGAGTCTCCCAGAGTTCTGCGTCGGGGATTTCAGTCACCCCGCGCCAGAAATCCGGCTCGGTCAGATGTTCCTCCCAATCGCCGAGATACTTGGTGTAAAGGGCGGAAAATTCCGGCGCCATCCAGGTCTTGGTATGAATGCCGTTTGTGATGCTGGTGATCGGGACTTCGTGCGTCGGCACTCCAGCCCAGACTCCTTTCCAGAGTGATTGGCTGACTTCGCCGTGCAGCTTGCTCACGCCGTTCGCGTGCCGACTCATGCGCAAGGCGAGAATCGTCATGCTAAAGTTCGCCGTCGGATCCGTTGTGGCCTGACCGAAGCGGAAAAGTTCGTCGAACGGAATCCGGAGTTGAGTCGAAAAATCGCCGAAGTAACGGACCATCATCTCGCGTGGGAACGCGTCGTTCCCGGCCGGAACCGGCGTGTGAGTGGTAAAGACATTGGCCGAGGCGACCACCTGGAGAGCGGAATGAAAGTCGAGATTGTTCTCCACCACATGGAGGCGAATGCGTTCGAGCGAAAGGAACGCGGAATGTCCCTCATTCATGTGAAAGACTTCCGCCTCATGACCCAGCGCACTGAGTGCTTTCACCCCGCCGATGCCGAGCACGATCTCCTGCCGCATCCGCATCTCAAGGTCGCCACCGTATAACTCCGCCGTGATCAAACGATCTTCCGCAGTGTTCTCCGGGATATCCGTATCGAGCAGGTAGAGGTTGACCCGCCCGACGTGCAGTTCCCAAATCTTGGCAAAGACCTGGCGCCCGAGCAAAGGCACCGCCACAACAAGAATCTCGTCGCCGCGTAACACTTCGCGGATCGGCAAGTGATGGAAGTTCTGGTTCAGGCTGATCGCTTCCTGCCAGCCGTCCTTGTTGATCTGCTGCTTGAAATAGCCGTGTCGATAAAGAAGGCCGACCGCGACGAAATTCAGGTCAAGGTCGCTCGCGGATTTGCAGTGATCGCCCGACAGAATCCCAAGACCACCGGAATAATTCGGGATCGATTCGTGAAAGCCAAACTCAGCGGAGAAATAGGCGATCGGTTTTTTGATCGCCTGGCCCGCGCCTGTTTTCCCGTAGGTGTCCTTGCGCGCGAGATAATTCTTGTAGCTGCTGTGCACCTCCGCCAGTTCGCGCAGGAAGACTTCGTCCTCGGCGACTTCGACGAGCCGCGCCTGCCGCGAGAGTTGCAGCATCCGGACCGGATTATGATTGGTCCGATTCCAGAGTTGCGGGTCGAGATGGCGAAAGAGCCGACGCGCGGAAGGCTCCCAGGTCCACCAGAGATTGAAGACCATCTCGCGCAACGGCTCGAGCTTGGCCGGTAGATTGGGAATGACGTTGTAAGTCTGAATGTTCGGCATGAAACGAAAAGAGCTTGCCCGTTAAGAGAGGCGAAAGTCTGGCAGCAAAATGAATAGCAGCAAGCGTTCCGTTTGCCCCCGGCACTCGCCGTCACCGGGAGCGGTTAGGCCGGTTTCGGCCGGTCTTGCTGGATCGAGAGCAAAATACCGATCCCCAACCCGGTGACGAAGCCGCTCAAGTGCGCAGCGAGACTGACCTGTGGCGTGGTGAGATCGAACGCCGTCTGGAGAGCGACGATCACAACGATATTGCGCAATCGCCGGCCCGCGAGCGGCGATTGTCGATGACGTAAAAGCAGACCCGCAGACACCCCGATGATCCCCATCACGCAACCGGAAGCGCCCACCAAGAGATCCGCTTCCGTGAAATGGAGCGCGTACAAAAGCACCACTCCCGCGCTCGAGCCGAGACCGGCCAATAGGTAGCTGATGGTAAATCGGAAGGAGCCGATGATGAGCTCCAGCTCCGGCCCGAGCAGGTAAAGCGCGTAGAGATTAAACAGGACATGGAGCGCGCCGAAATGCAGGAAGAGCGCGGTCAAAAGCCGCCAATATTCGTGGCGAAGCAGGACGGCATCGGGCTCGAGCGCGCCGAGTTGGTGGAGCGTTTGCACGTTAGTCGCGCCGCCGGAGATCAATTCCACGCCGAACATTGCGAGATTCAAAAGGATCAACGCCCAAACCGCCGGCGTGCCCCCGGCATGCCGACGGAGGGCCAGCGGCTGGTTCGCGCTTTTGCCGGTGACCAGCCCAACGACGAGCTTTTCCTGAGGAGGAGTCAGCGACCTCACACCCGGCGCAGAAACAAGGCGGCCCTCGATCGACCGCCGCAGGATCGCGTCCCGCGTCGTCGCGCCCAGTTTCTCGAGCCGTTGGCGCGCGGCCTCGCGTTTTCCCTCCGCCCACTCGGCCGTGCCAAGCCAAAACTGCTGCAACTCGGCCGGCATTTGCCGGAGGCGACCGGCCAGGTGCCTAACGAGAAATGCGGTCTGCCCGCTGAAGGCGAGGACGAGCGCGAGGTGATAATCCAAGGCCGCGCTCGCCTTGGACCAGGGCTCGTAATCTCTCGCCTGGAAGGTGAACTCGAAGAGCAAATCATCCAGCGCCCCGGTTTCACCGAGCGCGCGCAGGTAAAGCGAAAAAACGGCCGGGTTTTCCTTCAGGCTCCGGTCCTGCCGGCAGCGCTCCAGCAGGCCGCGCCAGTTCTCCGTTAGGGCAAAAGTCAGCGCGGTCGCGAAACGGCCCGCCGGGGTAGCCTCGTCCCGTTCGCGCGCGAGCTGGTCGAGCGCGCGATCGAGCCGGCCAGTGCTCGCCAGCTCAAGGCAGCGGAGAAGGGACGGCCGATAGGGCGTGTCGTTCCAGGGATGGAGCAGATGCCTAACGAAAGCGAGACGGCGGGCGCGGGCGAAGTGCTGCGCGAGGAGAAGGCCGTCGATCCTGCGCTCCGCCAGGGACGGCGCGAGCAGGAAAAGGCCCCAGAAAGTCCCGCCAATGAAACCGGCGAATGACGGATAAACCAGCCAGGCCAGCGCGCAGGCCGCCAGGACCACGACCGCGGCAATGCGCCAGCCGTGATTGCGCACGTTCTTCAACCGCGCGATGCGCACGAGCAGGATCAACGGCGAGACGACCGCGATGAAGAGCAGAATGTGATTGAGGTCGAGCAATTTTTCGCGCGCGGAGACCGGCTATTGCAGGTCCGTTGTTTCGCTCTTTTGTCAAACCGGTGGCGGGCCGCCATATTCTCCTCATGCGACTCACGATCACGAATTATCTCGATGTCATTTCATCCTGGTGTCATTGGGCGATTCCCGCCTGGCAGGAAGTGCGCGAGCAATACCGCGATCGGGTCGATTTCCGCTGGAAGATCGCGCTTATGGATCAAGCGGGCCTCCCGCCGACACGCGCGCATACGGAATGGTTTTACCGCCGTAGTGGCATGCTGATGCGTTCGCCGGTTCAGTTGAGCGCGGCTTGGGTGGAAGAAGGCGCGACGGAATACGTGACGCCAAACTGCATCGCAGAAGCGGCGCGCGATCTCGGTGTGGAAGATGATCGCGCTTGGATCGCCCTGAGCACCGCCGAGCTGCGCGAGGGGAAAAAAATCAACGACTGGCATCTCGCGGCGCAGATCGTCGTGGCCGCGACCGGGCTGGACGAGAAGCAATTGCTCGAGCGCGCCAAGGCGCCAGAGATCGAGGCACGCATCCGCCAAAGCACGGCGGAATTTCACGCCCTTCAGGTAACACAGCGGCCGACGTTCGTGATCGATACACCGATTGGCGATCGTGCAGTCTTCTCCGGTTTTGCGAAAGCTGCGCCGCTCCGCACGACGCTCGACGCGATGCTCGATGACCTGGTCGGTTATGAAGCGTACGCCGCGCAGTTCGGCGCGCCGCCGGCGTGACCCGGCGGGCCGCCGCGCGAAGGATCGCTCCCCGCGCAGAAACACCTTGCGAGTTTACCGATGTCGGATACAACTTCACCTCGGTTCGGGCCTTGCTGTGAACCGGTCGGCGCGCTTCCCGCAGGCGCGAAGATTTCCGAGTGCGGCGCGTTTCAGGAAACACGCCGGGTAATTGCGAAAATAAGAATGACGGCGGCGGTCTCACTCCCCCGGCGCCGGCCCGGAGATTATTAATTCTGCAACAACAAATTCGTGTAAACGGCCGGATTCGCGCGCGCGAAGTCCGCGTCATCCTCGGATCGACGAGCGCACAGCTCGGGGTCATGAAATTATCCGAGGCAATCAAGCAGGCTCAGGGGATGGGACTCGACCTGGTCGAGGTCTCGCCGACCGCCAACCCACCAGTCTGTAAGATCGTCGATTTCGGAAAATTCCGTTACGACATTTCGAAACAGGAGAAAGAGAAGAAAGCCTCCGGCACGAAGCTGAAGGAAATTAAGTTCCGGGTAAACATCGACGGGCACGATTACCTGACGAAAATCCGGCACGGCGAACAGTTCCTCGACAAGGGGAACAAGGTGCGAGTGCAGCTGCAATTTCGCGGCCGCGAGATGGCGCACCAGGAATTTGGCATGAAGCTGATGTACAAGGTGCGCGACGATCTTGCGACCATGGCGCAGGTGGAGATGGAACCGAAAGCTGCCGGTCGCAACATCACGATGACCCTTTCGCCTCTGCCCGCGGCCAAACGCAAGCGTCGCTTCTCGTCTGCAGACGAGGAGATCGAGGAAGACAAGGACGCCGACGAGAGCGCGGAGGATTGAGCCGCGGTTAGATTTTCCGCCGCAAGGGGCGGATGCCGTTGACCAGTTTGCGCAGCCCGAGCTCAAGGCGCGTCTTGACCGTGCCTAACGGCGTCCGGGTGAGGGCAGCGATCTCGCGGTGGCTGTTTCCTTCGAAGAAAGAGAGCTCGATCACTTCCCGTTGATTGGCGGGCAAGAGATCGAGGTGATGCCCGAGAAAACGGCGCAGATCCGCGCGGACCAAGTCGTTGTCGATCCCTTGGGCTCCCGAATTAGGTTGCGGCTCGATCTGTGCCTCGTAGCGGTCTTTCGCGCGACCATAGGCCTGGCGGCGCCGGAGACGATCGATCGCCCGACGACGCGCGAGGGTCACAACCCAGCCCAGGGGCCGGCCTGCTTTCGCCGAATAGTTAGGCGCTTCCTTCCAGATCTGGAGAAAAATTTCCTGTAGGACATCGTCTGCTTCCGCTTCCTCATGAACGACGCGCGCGACAACGGCTTTCAGTGTTTTGCGGTAACGCTGATAGAGTTCGCCCAGCGCGACCTGGTGCCGTTCGGTAATCGCCTGCATGAGCGTTTCGTCGGAAGCTTCTGCAAGCCCCGCCATATCGACCAGCGGTTGGATCATATGCGAAATTGAAGAACCCAAACCGCGCTCTTCGCGGCTGGGAGTTCAATTTCGCGGACCGACCCGGACCGACAATCGGGGGGAGGGTGCGTTCGTTCCTAGGGAGATCACCTAGGTAGAACGAGACGCTTGCCTAACGAGTAGTGATCCCCGCGGCGATCTCCACCTGGAAGGTCTGTTTCAGCTTTTCCTTCCCGTAGCTCAATTCCGCGGTGTACTCGCCGCTCGGGACAAATTTTTTCGGGTCGTCGCCGCCGTACTTGATCCGCACGTCTTCCGTCGGCCGCAGATCCCAGTTCACCCGGTTGAGGCCCGGCGTGCCGCTCGCTTTCAAGTTCGCCACCGGCTGGCCAGCGGCGTTCGTGATCGCGAGTTTCACTTCGTCGCTGGTAAACTCTCGCACCCAGAAAGTGAGGAGCGCGCCTTCTGGCGGATTTTCTCCACGGTAAACACCTTTCCCGTTCCAGTCGGCAAACCCCTCGAGGCGATAAAAGCCCTTCACCGGCGCGATCGGAAAGAGGTGCGCCGGTTTCGCCATCACTTCCGGGATCAGCTCTCGGAAGGCCCGGGTGTCATCCAGAATTTCGATGCTCCGGCCGTGGGTCGCGATCACCAGATCGGAGGTGCGCGGGTGAATCTGGAGGTCGTCCACCCGGACGTTAGGCAAATCGCCAATCCGCAGCCAGCGGGCGCCGCTGTCAAAAGAAGCGAACAAGCCATGGTGCGTCCCGGCATAGAGCAAGCTGGAGTTAACCGGGTCTTCTCGCACCACTTCCACCGGGTCGTTAGGCGGAAGGCCTTCGCCGGTCACGTTCTGCCAGGTTTGGCCGAGGTCTGCGGTGCGCAAAATCATCGGCCGATCGTCGCCGCTCCGGTAGGCGTTCGTGACCACGTAAGCGATCTTGGGATCTTTCGCGCCCGGCTCAACTCGCACGATCCACTGGCCGCGCGCCGGTTCCGGCAGCTTCGCCGTCAGCTCCGCCCAGTTCGCGCCGTCGTTTTGAGTCAACCAGAGGCGGCCGTCATCCGTGCCCGCCCAGAGCAGCCCGGCCTTAACCGGCGATTCGGCTAACGAATAGATAACGCCATAATTCTCCGCGCCGCTGCCGGTGGTGTTGATCCGGGTTGGATCGTTTCGAGTCAAATCCGGGCTGATCACTTTGAAATGCTCCGCCTGGTCGGTCAGACGAAAAATGCGATTCCCGGCCAGATAAAGCACGCCCGGCTGGTGGCGGCTGCCAATGAGCGGCGCGTTCCAATGAAAGCGATAACGTTCCTGGCCTTCGGCCGCTTCGGGACGCAGATCCCGCTTCTCGCCCGTGCGCAGGTTGATCCGATGGATGAAACCCTCCTGGCTTTCAGCGTAAAAAATATCGCGATCCGACGGATCGAACACGACATAAAATCCGTCGCCCCCTTCGAGCGAAGTCCAATCGGAATTGCGGATGCCTTCTTTGCTCGCCACCTGGCTCGGGCCAACGAAATTCAGATTGTCCTGCAAGCCGCCGGCGATCCGGTAAAACGGCTGCGAGTCGTCGAGCGCGATCCGATAAAATTGGCCGGCCGGAATGTTGTTGAGATGATCCCAGGCTTTCCCCGCGGCATAACTTTGATAAACCCCGCCATCTGTCCCGAGGACAAGCCGCTGCGAGACCGGCGGTTTCGGCGTCTTGTTTTTGTCCTCCGGTTTCGCGGCTTTCGGCGCGGGCGCGCTTCCCGCCTGAATAGCGAGCGCATGACAATCGGGATGCACTTTCTCGGAAAGATCCTCCCGGAAATTTTTTCCGCCTTCATCAGAGACAAGCAGCGCCATCCCGAGGACGTAAACGCGCTGGTCGTTCGCCGGATCGATCCGGATCTGGCTGAAATAAAACGAGCGCGGATTGATGTCGCTCATCCGCGTCCATTTTTCACCGCCGTCGTCCGAGCGAAAAACGCCGCCGCGCCGGCTGTGAATGTCGCGGATGTCGCTCGCGCCGCCCTCATCGCTCTGCACAATCGCCATGACGGTTTTTGGTTTGCTCGCGGAGACGGCCAGTCCAATCCGGCCCGTTAGGGCGGGCAGGCCGCCGGCGCATTTTTTCCAGGTCGCGCCACCGTCGCTGCTCTTGAAAATACCGCCGACATCCTGGCCGTTGGTCGCGGTGACGCCGTAGGCAAACGACCAAGCCGTGCGCTGCCGCGCGTAGAGTGCGGCGTAGAGGATTTCGGGATTGGCCGGATCGAGCACGACGTCGCCGCAGCCGGTCCGGGCGTCGTTAGGCGAAGGGGCCTGCAAGACGAGCTTCCAGGTCTTGCCGCCATCGACTGTTTTGTAGAGCCCGCGTTCGCCGCCGTCTTTCCAGAGATGTCCCATCGCAGCGACATAAGCCACTTCCGGCTTGGTCGGATGGACCACAATCCGCGCGATCGCACGGCTTTCTTTCAACCCGACATTGTTCCAGGTCCCGCCACCGTCGGTCGAACGATAAACGCCATCGCCCCATTCCGATGAATTGCGATCGTTAGCCTCTCCGCTCCCGACCCAGACGACGTCGGAATCGGAAGGCGCAACCGCCACCGCGCCGATCGAGAGGACGGTTTGCTTGTCGAAAATCGGATCGAAAGAGACGCCGTTGTTGCCGGTTTTAAAAAGGCCGCCGGTCCCGAGACCGACATAGAAGACGGCGGGATTACGCGGGTCGATCGCGATATCCGAGACGCGGCCGCCCATCACGGCCGGCCCGATCGTGCGCGCTTTGATTCCTTTGAAAAGGACATCGGTGAGCTGCAGCGGCGTGGCCGCGGGAGCCGGCTGGGCCGGGGAAGATTCCGATGTCGGCGCGGGCGTGGCGGAAGGTTCTGCCGAAGGCGTGGCGAGCGCGGGCGGCGGCGAAGCATTCGGCGCCAGTTCGTTTTCCTGGGCCAGCACGGACGCGCTCAAAAACGCGACGGAACCAAACGCAGTCAAAACCCGGCGTAACGAAACAGAAAACGACATCAGAAGTTCTAGCGTCGTTTCGCGCTGCGCGCGACCACGAGCTTGCCGGTCCCTGCGTTTGAGTGCCCGCGTTCACTTCGTTAGGGCGGGAGGACAAACTACGCGCGGCCCGTGGAGCGGGCGCCGTTTGCCCTCGACCCGCGCGAGCGGCATGCTGTTTTTTATCGACGAAAATTATCATGAACCAGAAAATCTCCGCGCCCGATCTCACCCAACGCCCGCCGCGCAGCCCGCGCTGTCGCCTCGGCGGCTACGTCATCCTTCCGCGTCTGCTCGATAAAGGGCGCGCCACGGTCGCGGGCCAGAACGGTGAGTTCGTCTATGACGCACCGATCGATCAGCACTTGATCAACTTCCTCGAGTTCGAGCCGGCCGCGTTGCTCGAGCAGCTCGCCACCGGAAAAGGCGATGGAGAAATTCTTGCCTGGCTCGAGATCCACGCAAAGCGCAAACCCGCGCCGTGGGAGATCGAGCAATGGAGCGACTACATGGTGCGACGAACGCCGGAGAGCGACGCGGAAACGCTCGTCTTCTTTTTTCGGCGGCTCGGTTCGTTCACAAAAACGCGGGAGGATATCAAAACCTGGATGGACCTGATCGATCTTGATGACCTCGTCACTTTCGGAGGAAAACCGTGAGCGGAACGCGGGTCGCTCTCGTCACTGGAGTCGGACCGGGCCTGGGCGCGGCCCTGGCGCGGCGTTTCGCGCGCGCCGGTTTCGCGATCGCGCTCGTCGCGCGGCATCCGCATTTTATCGGGGAACTGGCCGCGGAGCTGACCGCTGCGGGCAGCCAAGCGCTCGCCGTCGTCGCCGATGTCAGCCGACCGGAAGAAGTGAAATCCGCCGTCGCGCGAGTGCGGTTGGAGCTGGGAAAGATCAACGTCCTCCTGCACAACGCGAGCGCCTCCTCGGGCGATGGGCTGCTCGGAACGACGCCGGAAGAATTCGAAAGCTCTTGGCGCATCGCAACGTTAGGCGGTTTTGTTTGCGCGCGGGAAACGGCCCCCGACATGATCGCAGCCGGAGAGGGCGCGATGATTTTTACGGGCGCGACTTCCAGTGTGCGCGGCGGCGGCTGGCTGGCTTTCAGCAGTGCGAAATTCGCTTTGCGCGGGCTGGTGCAATCCCTCGCCCGCGAACTCTGGCCAGAGGGAATTCACGTCGCCCACGTGGTGGTGGATGGAATTATCGGCCCGGCCGGCGCCGCCGCCGTGGCGGGCGATCCGAAACTGGATCCGGAGCAGATGGCGGAGGCGTATTGGCAGCTCGCCGGCCAGCATCGAGCCGCTTGGACGCTCGAACTCGATCTGCGGCCAAACGAAGAAAAATTCTTCGAATAGCACGAAGGTGACGACGCAAGCTTGATGCGTCGCGCGGCAGACTCTATACCTCAGGAAATGCGCATACTGCTGATCGAGGACGAGAAAAAAACAGCGGCGTTTATTGTTAAGGGCCTGGAAGAAGCGGGCTACACAGTCGACTCCGCGCGCGATGGTGAGGCCGGTCTGCGGCTCGCTTTCGCCGCGCACTTCGACCTTTTTCTGGTCGACGTGATGCTGCCGAAAAAAGATGGCTGGACGGTGGTCGAGGAGTTGCGCGGCAAAGGCGTGCAAACGCCGATTCTATTCCTGACCGCGCGTGATGGAGTGCCCGACCGGGTGAAAGGGCTGGAGCTCGGCGCGGATGATTATCTGGTCAAACCTTTCGCGTTTTCCGAGCTCATCGCCCGGGTGCGCTCGCTATTGCGACGGAGTGAAACGCAACCGGACGAACAGCTGCGGATTGAAGATCTGGAACTCGATATGCATCGCAATCGCGCGCTTCGCGCCGGTCGCCCGCTTCATCTCACCGCCAAGGAATTTCTCCTCCTCGCGCATCTTGTTCGTTCGGCCGGCGACGTCGTCTCGCGCAAGGAAATCGAGAATCACGTCTGGGGCATCGATTTCCAAACTGGGACCAACGTGCTCGACGTAATGGTGCGGCGCTTGCGCGCCAAGGTGGACGACCCCTACCCGAAAAAACTGATCCACACGGTTCGCGGCACCGGTTATGTCCTCAAAGCCGGCTAAACCGCGTTCGATCGCTTCCCAACTGGTTTTGCTCTTCACGCCGGCCGCGGCGTTTCTCCTCTGCTGCGGCCTCGGCGTCCTTTATTTGATCGTCGTTAGGCACGCTTACGCGGAGGACCGGGCCGTCCTCCTCGACAAAGTGACAACGATCCGCGCCGACCTGAATTCGCGCGACGGGCCGCGCCTGCTCAACCAGGAATTGAAAACGCTGCAGGGCGGGGAACGGACGGCCTACCTGGTGCGGGTGCTCGATTCGGCCGGGCGCGCCGTCGCCGAGAGCCCCGGGATGAATCGCTTGTTGCCAACCGGACTTTTTTCTCGTGCCCCAGCCGACGCCGGGGGCGAGGTGGAACTGACCAACCATCAAGCGAACGGCCGGCTCTTTTCGTTAGTCTCGGTCGTGACTGTGGTGAACGGCCAATCCTACACCATCCAAGTCGCGCAGGACCGGTCGGTCGACGAGCAATTTGAGAAACAGTTTGGCCTGCTCGTGGCGGTGGTTCTGGTCTGCGGAATTTTTGCTTCCGCCATGATCGCGATCACGGTGACGAAACGCGGCTTGCAGCCGCTCGGGGCGATGACCCGCTCGCTCAAGCGGATGGGGCCGGAGCGACTGCACGAGCGCGTCCCGCCGGAGGACTGGCCGCGCGAGCTCCAACCGGTGGC
Organism: Spartobacteria bacterium; assembly: GCA_040007175.1. Classification (GTDB taxonomy): domain Bacteria; phylum Verrucomicrobiota; class Verrucomicrobiia; order Chthoniobacterales; family UBA10450; genus Palsa-1392. Next base: position 14,172 of record JBDTVP010000006.1, on the reverse strand, counting down.
GGTGGCCTTCGACGAGATGCTCGACCGGCTGGAAGATTCATTTACCCGGCTCTCGCAATTCTCGGCCGATCTCGCGCATGAACTGCGCACGCCCCTGGCCAACATCCGGGGCGAGGCCGAGGTGGCATTGACCCGCTTGCGCTCGCCTAACGAGTATCAAGCCGTGATAGAATCAAGCGTGGTGGAATGCGCCCGGCTCGCGGGGATTATCGATAACCTGCTCTTCCTGGCCCGCGCCGAGGCGGCCGAAAGCAAGGTGCAACACGCCACTTTCGATGGCCGGGCAGCGATCGAAAAAATCGCGGCGTATAACGAGGCAATCGCCGAGGAACGTCAGCTCACGATGACCTGTTCCGGCGAAGGCGAGGTCTTCGCGGATCCGCTTCTGTTCGGCCGGGCAGTCAGCAACCTGGTCGACAACGCGGTCCGCTTCACCCCCGACGGCGGCCGCATCGATCTCTTGCTTGTGACGACCCGGGCCGGGGCGGAAATCACGGTCGCGGATACCGGCTGCGGCATCACCGCCCAGCATCTTCCCCGCATGTTCGATCGTTTTTACCGGGTCGATGCCTCGCGCAGCTCCGAGGGAACCGGTCTCGGGTTATCCCTCGTAAAATCAATCTCCGATTTACACGGGGGCTCCATCGAGGTAGCCAGCGAACCAGGGCGCGGAACACGAGTCACGCTCCGGCTTCCCGGGCCAGAGAAAACCGCCAACATCTAGGGTGCGGCTCTCTCATTTCTCCCGATATGACAAAATTATCAGTTTTTCCTTGTCACGGTATTTTCCTTCAGATAACACGCCCAGCATGCTTCACATATTCCCGTCGCGCGCTGGCTCTCGGTGCGGCGTTTTTACTCTGGGTCTCGGCCTTTGTGCCGCCGCCTCATTCCTCGGCGTCTTTGGCACCGGGCACAGCGTGCTCGCCCAAGTGGCGGTAACCAATGCCGTCGTCCCCGGCCAAACTGCAGCCGGGCCGGATCAACCCGCGGTCGTGACGACCTCGACCAGAGAGACGACCCGAGTCGAACCGACTCTGACCATCACAGGGGACGAGCTGCCGGGTGCCTACGGCGCGCCGGGAGCCTTCTCCCGGAGCCGTTTCTCGCCGCTGACCACCGCCTACGTGCTGCCGCCAGGTTCCGTTTATGCGGCCCTGATCTATGAAGGCGACGCTTTCCGGGAGGGGAAACCGGATCACCTCATCACTCAGGAGGTCGAAGTGGGTTTGCCCTATCGTTTCGGTCTGGCGCTGGAAAACCGGATCGAACACTTCAACGGGGACACGGAAAACTCGTCTTTTAGCATCGAAGGCCGCTACGCGCTGGCCGATTGGGGCAAGATCCCGCTTAACCCCACGATCTTTGCCGAATACAAGTTCGGCACCGGCAAGATTCTGCACGAAGAAGGTCCGCCGCCTCCGCCGGAAGAAGCCGCCGCAGAGGATGGCCCGCCCGATCGCCCGGACGCATATGAATTCCGGCTTCTCCTTTCGCAGGAATTCGGTGGCCGGTTCGAATGGGCTTTTAACGCATTCTTCGAGCGGGAAAATACCGGCGACCGGGGACGCGAATGGGGTTTTGCCCAGAGCATCCAGACACCGATTCTCCTCCCACGCGAACGCCTCAAGGCGGGCTTGGAGATGCAATACCAAAACTTCACGGTCAAAGACACGCGCGGCTCACCGATCCACCGTTTTTCGATCGGCCCAAGCGTTTCGTTCAAACCTGCACCGCACATGCGTTTCGATCTGACGCCACTTTTCGGGGTGACGAAAGATTCGCCGCGCGTCCAGGTCTTCGCGATTTTCTCCTACGTTTTTGGGGCGGACGGCGAAAGCAACGAAGCGGAAGCGCCGACCTCGACCCGGAATCGTTAGGCTGGAAAAAGGCTTGCCAGCCTAACGATCAAGGCGCAAGCCGTTCGAGCGTCCACGATTCGTCTTTCTGGCGGGTGTAGCGGAACCGGTCGTGCAACCGGTTGGCGCGCCCCTGCCAGAATTCGATCGTTGTGGGCACGATGCGATAGCCGCCCCAGTGGGGCGGCAACTCGATTTCTTTTTCGTCGGCGAAACGCTCAGTCATCTCCGCGTGGCGGGCCTCGAGGATGCGGCGCGCGTCGATCACCTCGCTCTGGTGCGAAACCCAGGCGCCGAGCTGGCTCCCGCGGGGTCGCGCGTGGAAATAGGCCTGCGATTCCTCTCGCGAAGTCTTTTCCGCCCGGCCCGCGACACGGATCTGGCGCTCAAGTTGTACCCAATAAACGGCAAAAGCCGCCTGCGGATTGGCCTCGAGCTCGCGGCCTTTGCCACTTTCATAGTTAGTGAAAAAAACGAAGCCGCGCTGGTCGAATCCCTTCAAGAGGACGATTCGCACGGATGGTGTCCCATCGGGCGCGGCGGTGGCGAGGCTGATCGCATTCGCATCCGGCAAAGCGGAATTCACTGCGGTCGAAAACCAGGTGCCGAATTGCTCGATCGGGTCGTGATGCAAATCAGCCCGCCGCAGACCCTGCGTTTCATATTCGCGCCGGAGACCGGCCAGATCGATCGCATCCATTCCAGCAAAAGCGTAGCCGAGACCGCGCCGCTGTCGAAATTGTTTACCGCCAAAACGCGCGCCGTCTCCTTTCCGTTTGTGCAGGGGACTCGCGCTCGCTAGTTATCGGGGATGTTCAGTTTGACCATGCTCGGCAGCGGCAGCGCGGGAAACAGCGCGCTGATCGCGACGGAACATTGCCGGCTGCTGGTCGACGGCGGCTTGAGCGCGCGCCAGCTCGTCCTTCGCCTTGCGCTCTGCGGCGTTACCCCTAACGAACTCGATGGCGTTCTCCTGACGCATGAACATGGCGATCATGTCTGCGGCCTCGAAGTGCTTTGTCGGAAATTTCAGGTCCCGATTTATTGCAATGCCCTGACCGCGGAGGCGATTCGTTACGGCTCGTTAGGCGAGCACCGCAACTGGCGGATTTTCCGAACGGGCGCAACTTTCTCGATCTGCGATATCACAGTCGAGAGTTTCCCCGTGCCGCACGATGCGGTTGAACCGGTCGGGTACACTTTCCACGCCGGGGCGAACGCGCTCGGTTACATCACCGACCTCGGCCACGCCACCCGCCTGGCGATCGAGCGGCTGCGCCAGGTGCAAACGCTCGTGATTGAGACCAATCATGACGAAAAGCTTTTGCAGAACGATCCGCACCGGCCCTGGCCGGTGAAACAACGGATCCAATCGCGGCACGGCCATCTTTCCAACGCTGCCGCCGCGACGGTCATCGCTCAGTTGCTCCCGGGTAAGATCGGGCGCGTCGTGCTCGGGCATCTCAGCCGGGACTGTAATTCACCAGAATTGGCCGCCCGCACGGTCCGAGAGGAATTGGAAAAATGCGGCCGGCACGATATCGAGATTTTTTGCGCAGCGCAATCGGAGATCAGCCCGCGGTTTGCGATCGGCGCGACCCGCGGGGGCGTTTTTCAGCCGACCTTCGAAAGCCTCTTTTTCGAGACGACGGCCGCGATCACGCCTAACGACTAATCCTCGTCGCCCACGACGAGGTGAATGATGCCGGCCGGGTCGGAGACCCAGAACCCGTCGAAGTCTTCGCGCAGTTGCTCTACTTCATCGCGGCGAGCCACGCCGTGATTCTTTAAATAGGCGGCGGCCGCCTCGGTGTCGTTGGTTTCTAACTCGAGCCAGATATCGGGATGGCTGATGTTCGGCACCCGGTCGATCCAAAGCCGCACGGGTCCGAACTGGAAGATGCAGCCTTCTGCTTCCTCCTCGATCACGGGCAGGCCAAGGGTATCGCGGTAGAAGGCGACGGTCTGCTCGTAGGTATGGAACGGGCATTTGATGGCGATGTTCGCGCCGCCCGAGAAATTCGGGCTGTTCACATTGGCGACCATAGGAATATCCGCGCGCTTCTTGCTGGGTTCGCCATTCGTCAGGCAAACGAAGCGCGAAGTAAAATCAGCCGCCGCCAGATCCTTCGCCGCCGGGTTCCGTCATCGCCACGGGATCGAGCGCGGCTTTCAACTCCGCTTCCGGCAGAACCTTCTGGGCGAGGCAAATTTCCCGCACGGTCTTGCCCGTTTTGGCGCTTTCCTTGGCAATCTCGGCCGCGCGATCGTAGCCGATTTTGGGGGCCAGGCTGGTCACCATCGCCATCGAGAGTTCGACCAACTCCTGGCAGCGTTCTTTGTTCGCAACGATGCCGCTGACGCACTTATCGGCAAACATTTCGGCGGCGTTGGCGAGCAGCCGGATGCTGCAAAGAAGGTTGTGCGCCATCACCGGCATCATCACATTAAGATCGAGATTTCCGTTCGCGCCCGCCCAAGTGATGGTGGTATCCGCACCGATGACCTGAGTGCAAACCATCATGACCGATTCACAAATCACCGGATTCACTTTGCCCGGCATGATCGAACTGCCGGGCTGGGTGGCAGGCAATTGAATTTCGCCGAGACCGCAGCGCGGGCCGCTGCTGAGCCAGCGAATGTCGTTTGCGATTTTGAAGAGACTCACCGCGATCGTCTTGAGCTGGCCGCTCGCTTCCACGACGCCGTCTTTCGCGCCTTGTGCTTCAAAATGATCTTCCGCTTCGCGAAAAGCGATGCCAGTCCGTTGCTCGAGATGGCGCATCACTTTCCCGGGGAATTCAAGGTGCCGGTTCAGGCCGGTGCCGACCGCAGTGCCGCCGAGCGCGAGTTCTTGGAGCGCGGCGATGGATTGCTCGGCACGGCGTTTCCCGAAACGAATCTGCTGCGCGTAACCGCCGAATTCCTGGCCGAGCCGCACGGGCGTCGCGTCCATCAAATGGGTCCGGCCGATTTTGATCACGTCGTGGAATTCGGTCGCCTTGCCGGCCAGCGCGGATTCTAATTTCTCGAGCGCCGGGATGAGACTGGTCCGGAGTTGCTCGGCCGCGCTGATGTGAATGGCGGATGGGATCACGTCGTTGCTCGATTGGCCCATGTTGACGTGATCGTTAGGGTGAACCGGGGTGCGGGCGCCGATCGGTTGGCCGGCAAGCTGGCAACAACGGTTGGAGATGACTTCGTTGGCGTTGGTGTTGGTGCTCGTGCCGGAACCAGTCTGGAAAATATCGAGCGGGAAATGCTCGTCGAGTTTGCCTTCGACCACTTCCTCGGCGGCCTGCACGATCAGCGCGCTGCGTTCCGCATCGAGCAAACCGAGGTCGTGATTGGCTTGCGCGGCCGCCCATTTCAACAGACCGAGCGCGCGAATAAACGGCCGCGAAAAACGCCAGCCGCTGACTGGAAAATTCAAAACCGCCCGCTGGGTCGAGGCGCCGTAAAGCGCGGATTCCGGGACGGACATCTCGCCCATGGAATCCTTCTCGATCCGGGTCTTGCAGTCGCTCATGCCGTGCGTTGCACCGTAATCTTGGCGGTGGCCGGCGCGACGCGCGCATGTCCATTCCGGGTCACGGCTTTTTGGAAAACCGTGATGAACATGGGCGGAATATTTTGCAGGCAATACTCTGATTCGGCGCGATCGAAAAAGGTCGCGTGCTGCCGGAGTTCGTTCGTCACTTGATAAATGACGAAGGCGCCACCGGGCCGCAGCGCATCGTAGGTATCCTGGAGCAGGGCGCGTTTCTTTTTGATCTCGAGGATACTAAAAGGAATGCCGGAGAGAATATAATCACACTGGGTGATGCCATGGCGCCGGAGTTCCTCGGCCAAGCTAGCGGCGTCGCGATTGATTACGTGCACGCGGGGATCGTTGGCAAATTGGCGCTCGAGATCACGGCAGAAGGCGGGATCCAATTCGAAAAGGAAGAGCTGCGAATCCGCGCTCATCCGCGCGGCTAATTCGCGCGAGTGGACTCCTTCGCCAGGCCCGTATTCGGCAATCGTTCGCGGTTCGCTGAAATCCAATTTGCCCGCAACCCGGTCCACAAGCGCCTTGGAGCTGGGGATGATGGAAGCGATTCGAAACGGGTTTTGCAAAAACCGTTTGAAAAACAATGCGCTCATAAAGTTGCGAAGTGTGAACCCCGGGTCACCCCTTGTCCAGTGACGATCTCATCGCGGGGTCGCGGCGCAATCGGAGAGATCGTTTCTGGCCACTGCCAGGAAAGGCGTTTTTCGGGCCGAATCTTCCTAATCTGAGCAGTCGAAAAATAGCAAAAAAGGTGAGAATTAGGTGATTGACACGTTTTCTTAAATTTATAATTGTTGAGGTTTGGCAATAGACTTTGCCGATAGCGAACAATTATTGCCAACCCCGCCATGCACAATTTACTGACGGTCAAAGAGACTGCGAAATACCTCCGAATTCCACTTCCGACCGTCTACTATCTTGTCCAGCGCGGCCAGTTACCGGCAATCCAGATTGGTGGACGGTGGCGGATAAAAAAGGATTCCCTCGATAAGGATGTCCTCAAGGAAGAACGATCCGGGCAGCCCACCGTGTTAGTGGTGGACGATGATGTCAGCCTGCAAAATCTCTTTAAGGTTTTCCTTAAGAAGATCGGCTTCAGCCGGGTCGTAGTCGGCACAGTGAGGGAAGCGATCGCTGCACTCGAGAAGCAGCGTTTCGATTTACTTTTTCTGGACTTGAAATTGCCCGATGGCCCGGCCGATGACGTTTATGAGATGGCGAAAGAAGTCGACCCAATGCTGCCGATCGTGGTCATCACGGGTTATCCCGATAGCGAAATGCTCAATCGGATTCTCGCCAAAGGGCCCGTCACCGTATTGAAAAAACCGCTGAAGGTGGACCAACTCAAACAGACGGTCCGGATTCTCGGCCACAAAGAAGCGACCAAACTCGCCGCCTGATCACCGACGCGGTGTAACGACACACGGCGAAACGTCTCGTTCGTAGTCCGGGCTTTCGTCTTTCCTTACCCCGGCCGCATTTTTGTTCCCGCTTGACTCGGGGCGTGTGATTCGTCTCTTGTCATTCCTCATTTTCCGCGCGGTTAGCTCAGTGGTAGAGCACCTCCCTGACACGGAGGGGGTCACAGGTTCGAACCCTGTATCGCGCACCACCGATTTGGCTACGCTTTCGATGGCAAAGGAGAAAATCTCTTTACAAGCGGACCCAAATCTAACAGTATCGTCATTACCACTCCAGAAGGAGTGGATTTACTATAATTTGAAGAAAACTTTCGTCCAGTCGTCTACTCGAAGGACTGGCCTCTGGTTCGTAACCTGCTGAGAAAAGCCCGGAGTTCCTTAACGGCAAGTTCCAAAATTTCCCTATGAAAACTGAAGTATTAATCATTGGCGGCGGTCCCGGCGGATGCGCCGCGGCGATGTTCCTGAGCAAGGAAGGTATCAATCCCATCATTGTCGAGCAGGAGGAATTTCCCCGTTTCCACATCGGCGAATCAATGACCGGCGAAGCGGCCAACCTGCTGCGCCGGCTCGGCCTGGGCGAGGTCATGGAAGAACGCGATTACCCGGTGAAACACGGCGTGCGAGTTTTCGGGAAAAGCGCCGCCTGGTTCATTCCAGTTGCGCGCCGGGACGAAAACTGGGATCTGCAAGCCGGCACGACTTGGGAAGTGCGCCGGAGCGATTTCGACAAGATGATGCTCGGCGAAGCTCAAAAGCGGGGCGCCACCCTCGTTCGGGGAAAAGCGACGAAGGCTCTGCGGGCGGAAGATGGCACGGTGCAGGGCGCGGTCGTGCAGTTACCTGACGGCAGCAGCGAGGAGATCGAGGCAACGGTGGTACTGGATTGTTCAGGCATGGCGACTTTCCTCGCTAATCAGAAGGTGACCGGCCCGAAGTATATCGGCAGCTATGACAAGCAAATCGCCTTTTTTGCGCACGTAAAAGGCGCCTTGCGCGACCCGGGGGCGAATGGAGAGATGGCCTCGGGTAACACCCTTATCTTTTACAAAAAGAAGTTTCATTGGTCGTGGTTCATTCCCGTCGACCGGGAAATCGTTAGTCTGGGTTTGGTCGTGCCGACCGCGGAATTCGTGGCGCAAAAAACGACGCCGGAGGAATTTTTCCGCAGCTACCTGCCGACGATTCATCCGGATCTCGACCGCCGCACACAGGACCTGGAGTTCGTGGAACAGGTCCACGTTATCCCTAACTATTCCTACCAGGTCCGCGGTTTCTGCGGCAAAGGGTTCATTTGTATCGGAGATGCCCACCGCTTCATCGATCCGATTTTTTCCTTCGGCTTGTCCGCCACCCTGCGGGAGGCGGAATTCGCCATTCCGCATGTTCTCGCCTACCTCAAAGGTCAGGGCCGGGACGAAGAAAATCCGTTCGATGCGCACCAGCGTTTTTGCGAGAAGGGAACTGACGTATTGGAAGACATGGTCGACCTCTTTTGGGAACAGCCTTTTGCCTTCTCCACTTTTGTGCACCATCGCTATCGCTCCGAGCTAACGGATTGTTTCGCCGGCCGAGTCTACGAAAGCGAGCACCAGCCTTCGAAAGCGATCATGCAATTTCGCAAGCTGCTCAAACGCGAGCGGGAATACGCCGACGCGGATGACTATTCCATTCCGATTGGATCGCGCTATCATCCCGAAAGAGCTGCGCTCTGGGCGCCTGACTCGCCGGTCGAAACGACGGAGGAATGGGTCGCCGGATCCAGAACCACTCCAGTGCCTAAATAATCTCGAATCACCAAGCCAAAATGGAAATACCACAGAAACTCAAAGACTATATCAACGAGAACCGTGCTCCTTTGCCGCCGGTCTCCGATCCGGAAGAGCCACTCCAGATCGACTCGCTTGGCCTGATTCGATTAGTTGCCTTTATGGAGAGCGACTGTGGTATCCGGATTGAGGACGAGGAACTCGTGGCCGAGAATTTTGAGACGATGCAGAGCTTGGGCGCATTGATCGCAACGAAATCCGAAGGCGCGGAAGCTTAGGCAGCCACCGCCACCGCCGGAAGCCAGGATACATCCTAACTTATTTGCCGGGAGATCAGGCTTCTCGAGCCTTGACCATGTTGGGCACGAGCTCCTTGGCCAACTTGGTAAAAGCGGCCACGGAGCTGTTTGTCCCGGAATCAACGAGGCGCAGAAGTCCGATCTCCAACCCCAAATTTCTTCCCTCCAATCGGATGGCCCTCAATTTCAGATTCCCGGCCTCGCGCAGCGAGATCCGTGGCATCAGAGCTGCCGCCTTGAGGGGACCGAGCGAACGCAGAAGCGTTTCAATCGAGTTGATCTCGGCGATCGTCCGTGGGCGAATCCGATAATTCCGGCACATTTCGTCGGTCATCCGGCGCATGACATAGGTGTCGGGTAATTGCACCAGGCGCTGGCGATGCAGCTCGGAGAGTTCGATCACCCGACGTTTTGCCCAAGGATGCCCTTCTCCAACCACCACATTGAATTCATCGTCGCAGAGATGCTCATAGCGCAGATTCGGCGAGTGGCGGGTAACCCACCCCAACCCGACATCCATTCGCCCTTCCTCCAGTCCGGTCTCGATGTCGGTGGATGAAATTTCCATGATGCTGAGGTTTATTCCCGGATGTTCCTCGGCAAAGCGACCGAGCAGCGTCGGCACCAAAGCGACGTCGAGGTAGGGGATCACCCCTACCCGCAGCGTCCCACCTAGCTCGGCTGGTTCGCTGCTTAGTTCCTGCAAAGATTGATCGATCTGGCGCAGGATGGTCCGGGCGTGCTCTTGGAAGAGCAACCCAGCGGAAGTGAGGGTGGTCCGCTTTCCGCGGCGCTGAAAAAGGACGCTACGGAGGCCAGTTTCAAGATCCCGCATCTGCTGGGAGACAGCTGGCTGCGAAACACCGAGCCGCTTGGCGGCACGGCTGAAGCTGCCCGCATCCGCTACCTCGAGGAAGTAGCGTAATTGGCGAATCTCAAACGGTTCCTGCATGGAGTGAAATATGCTAGGGAAAGCAATAACCAGAAAAACCTGTCCGATCGGTTACAAAATAATTACAAGATTTCCCTTCCATAAGCTCATCTTACTGTCGTATTTTGAAATCCACTGATCAAAAATCTGTTTATGACTGTTACGAAAACGATCGCAAACCCGCTGCTGGATGGGATTTGCCTTCCTAAAACCACCTCACATCGTCCTTCTAAAAAGTGGACGATACTCACTTTACTTGGCGCATGCGCTTCCCTTTTTCTTGCCTCCGGCCCATTGGTCCGCGGCGGAGAAAGCGCGGACTCGGAGCGAGTAAATCAGGCTACCACCACCACCGACGAAAAAAAGGCTGAGTTCAAACGACCGGCTTACAATCCCGTTTCGCGCTGGAAGGAGGACTGGTCGGGGCTCAGGGGCAGGGATCGCTCACAGACTGGGGATTTCTTCGACCCCATCAAGTTCATCCCGCTCAACGCGGATGGTTCCGTCTATCTCAGCTTCGGCGGCGCGGTGCGGGGTCGTTTGGAGAGCTTCGCTAACTTCAACTTCAACCCCGCCAACGACGCAACTTACTTCCTCTACCATTTCCTCCTCCACGGCGATCTTCACATCACTAATTTTGTGCGGGTCTATGTGGAAGGGATCGACGCCGAGCATACAGAGCGCGACCTGCCGGGCGGCCTCCGCCCCGCGGACGTTAACGCGCTCGACTTGAACCAGGCCTTTCTCGACCTCGCGATCCCGTTCGAAGGCGGCAACCTGACCTTGCGCGGTGGTCGACAGTCGTTCTCCTTTGGCAAACAGCGCCTGGTCAGTCCACTGCCGTGGGGTAACGCCTACCGGCATTGGGACGGATTCACCGCCATTGTTGAGTCGCATGGTTGGAACGTCACTGGATTCTGGAGCGAGTTCGCACCGGTGAACAAATACACTTTCGATAATCCCGACGGGCAGACCAAACTCTACGGCCTCTATGCCACGTCCGGGAAGCCAGTCGACCCGCTTGGCTACGACCTCTACTTTCTGGGCCTCGATAAAAACGATCCGGTGGCTTTCAACGGCACCGTCGGCGATGAAGAGCGCTACACGATTGGCGGACGCCTCTTCGGAGCCTCGCATGGATTCGATTACGAGTTGGAAAATGCCTTCCAATTTGGGCATGTCGGCGCGGGCGATATCGGCGCCTGGATGCTTGCCACAGAGGGTGGATACACCCTTAAGGACGCCTTTCTAAAACCGCGTTTGTGGCTTGGGTTCGACTACGCCAGCGGCGACGACAGCGCCGGGGGCGACGTCGGCACCTTCAATCAGCTATTTCCGCTCGGGCATGCCTACTTCGGCTACATCGACGCCATCGGTCGCCAGAACATTGTGGATCTGCACCCCGGCCTTTCAGTCAAATGCGCCGCTGACAAACTAACTTTAAAAGCTGAGGGGCACTTCTTCTGGCGGGCCGAAGCGGCCGATGCGCTCTACAACGCCGGCGGGGCGGTCATCCGCCGCGGCGCCCCGGGTACTTCCAAAACCGTCGGCACAGAATTGGATCTGGTGGCGAACTACCGCTTTAACCCTCACCTCACGGTCGAGGCGGGCTTCAGCCGCTTCTTTGCGGGCAAATTCATCCAACAAACTGGCCCATCGAGCGACACCAACTTCTTCTACCTCCAGAGCGAGTTTTACTTCTAGAAGCCTCCGACGACAGCAGAAAAAAAAGACATTATGAAACACTACATCATCAGAGTTACCGGAATGGCCTTCTTGTTGGCGGCCGCTTTCACCGGCTGCAAAAAGAATACGCAAACCGCAGGCACCGAATCGAACAAGGTTCGGGTCGGTTACATCGGTCTCACCTGTGAAGCTTCCATCTTCAGTGCGGTCGAGAATGGTTACTTCAAGGAAGAAGGCCTCGAGGTCGAATTGATCAAATGCGATTGGAAGAACTACAAAGACACTCTCGCCTTGGGCGGCTACGATATCACACAACATCTCGTGATGTATTTTCTCAAACCGATCGAGCAAGGCCTCGACGTGAAGTTCACCGGCGGGATTCACTCCGGCTGCCTGCGCATCCAGGCAGCGGCCAATAGTACGATCAAGACCGTGGAAGACTTGCGCGGCAAACGGATCGGCGTTCCCGGGATGGGCACGCCTCCTTTCGTTTATTCCAACCGCGTCCTAAAACGCCACGGTATCGACGGCAGTAAGGAAATTGAATGGAAGGTCTTCCCTGTTGGTGAATTGGGGCTGGCTATCGACAAGGGGGAAGTCGACGCCGTAGCCGACTCCGAACCGATCGGCAGCATGTTACTGACGAGCGGTAAGGTGAGAAATATCGCCGACCAGGCGGTCGACGAAGGTGACAAGGATGAGTATTGCTGCGAGGTGATCGCAAATGGCAAATGGCTTACCGCCAATCCGAAAGCCGCTGCGGCAGCTACCCGCGCGTTGCTGAAGGGAGCTAAGTATGTCGAAACCAATCCGGCGGCAGCGGCTCAGATGTCAGTCGACAAAAAGTATCTCGCTTCCAACCCGAAGATGAACGCAGTCGCGCTCGGGAAACTGAATTATATTCCGAGCGTTTCGCGAGCGGAAGCCTCCGTGGCTACCGCGGCCAAGGAAATGGTCGCCGCCGGCATGCTAGCTCCTAACACCAACGTCGAGGAACTGACAAAACGCGCCTTCGCGCACCTCGACGGCGTCAGCGACGAGTGGATCGAAAAGACCGAAGTCCAGAAAGTCGCCGGAGGGCAGACGTTTGCGGCACCAGAGGGAGCCAAAGTCGCGAACCTCGATACCACGAAAGTGGACTCCTGCTGCGCCATGCCAGTGACGAACTAAACCTTTAACCGAGTAATCACCACCTTACCCCGGCTGTTCCGAATTCTTCCTGTTAGCACTACCACAATCAATAACTCCGGCCCGCGCTTCACCCTGGCTCCGATGAGCTGCCATTGGCGACCCATTATCCTGGTCAGCGCTCCTTCTCTGCCTGTTCTGGTTCGGGTCACGCTATCCGGCGCTGTTCAGTAAAGCCGCGCACATCGGTAAGACCCTACCGAGTATTGCCTATGGTAGTGTCTAGTGGGCCGTTGCCCCGGACGCCCCCGAGGCTCTGCGAATCCTCGCCGCCAGCGTCAACTGGTTGAATGGCATGAAAGTTGGAATGACCTTAGCGTGCTCTCGTTTCGCTCTTGCACACTAGATTGCGTTATGACCCGCTTAAGATCGGCAAGAACCCTTATCTTAACTCACTGAAGGGCGCGCTTGTCGGTGTTCCCATGGGAGTTTGCGCAAATTGCGCTGTCCTAGCCGCCTGTCGCGTTACGCGCGACAACGGTCGGGTCGAGGTGGCTCTAGGCTTCCTTTTCAGCTCGCCCATCTTTAATCCGGTTGTGGTCATGATGACCTTTACCGCGCTCCCGCTGGCCAGGAGCCTGACCAAATACGCCATTGTCCTCGCCGTCATTCTCTTTGTCGTGCCATCGTTGCTCCAGTGGCTGGAACGCGACAAACCGTTGCCGGTCTTCAAGTGGGTGACGGAGAAGCCTGCACAATCCCTCTTCCACCGCCGAAGATTGACAGGAAAGGTTCACCACCGTGTTCGCAGTACTCGCCCGGGATCTGGGCCGGGATATCTGGATGTTAACCAAGCCTACAATCACCCTGATGGTGCTGGCAGCGGTGGTCTCTTCTGCTCTCTTTGTGCTCGTCCCGTGGAACACACTGCTGTGGGAAGTCACCGCGCTCAAGGCGGGCCTGATTAGCATGATCTCTGTCTTTATGCCGATTCCGATCGCGCTCGACGTGATGTCCCGGCTCGACTACTGCATAAAGGCGTGAGCGCCGGCTACGTGATGATGTTCGCCATGACCCTTTGGACCTTCAGCCTCATCCCCACCACTTACCTGTGCCGCGATGCGTCCAAGGCTTTAGCCGCATCGCTTTCCGTCTTCTTCCTTTTCGTTGGCTGGATCTTGGTGATGGTCTTCTAAGACTTCGCGCCTGCGGCAAAAGCCGACATTTCCTGTTTACTTCTCACGTGATTCTGGCTATTGGAAAGCCGCGGCGATTCGCATTAAGAAACGAGAAACATATGTCTGGTAAAAATTGGGTCCTTGTTGCGCTGGCCGTCAGTCTCATCTGGCGCGGAACCGCCGCGCACGCCCAGGACAACGGAGCCTTACTAGAGTTATTGGTAAAAAAAGGTCTTATCACTGACCAGGAGGCCCAGGCAGTGCGGGCTGACTTGGTCAAGGAGAGTAAGGCCACGTCGGCGGGCAAACTCAAACTCTCTACGCCGGTTACAGAACTCGAACTTTACG